>NZ_MWTH01000015.1:707431-765679 GCF_059752395.1 Halorubrum sp. B53
GCCGCGTCGAGGTCGGCCGCGAACCCGCGCGCGACCGCCTCCGCCGCGGCCTTCGAGACCGCGTACGCGCCCATGCCGGCTTTCGACTCGTGGGCGACCGACCCGGAGGGGACGATCACCCGCGCGTCGTCCGCGAGGTGCGGGACCGCCTCGCCGATCGTCGCGAAGACGCCGCGGGCGTTGGTGCGCATCGTGTCGTCGTAGTCGGCGTAGCTGAGCTCGTCCGTCGGGCGCTCGCCGGGCGCCCCGTGGAAGACGGCGGCGTTCGCGAACACGAAGTCGATCGGCCCGCCCTCCCGGGCGGCCCGCTGGAAGAAGCGTTCGAGGTCGAACTCGTCGCGGACGTCGACGCGTTCGCCCCACGCGGTCCCGGCGGCCGGTCCCGCCCCGTCGTCCCCGGCGGGAGCGTCGCCGTCGGCGTCCTCGGGACCGTCCCCGTCGCCCGCCGCGCCGTTCAGCTCGGCGACGGTCCGGTCGACGGCGGCGCCGTCGCGGCCGGAGACGGCGACGAACGCCCCCTCGTCGACGAACGCCTCGGCGACCGCCCGCCCGATCCCGCTCGTTGCGCCGGTGATCGCGACCGTCGGATCCATGTGGGGATCGCTAGGGGCGACCGCGACTTAGGCGTACCCACTCGCCGCGTCTGGCCGGTATTTATACCCCTTCCGACCCTACGATCTACCATGGACGTGGCCCCGGACATCGACGCCGTGGCCGGCGAGTCCGTCGTCGTGATCGGCGGCGGATTCGGCGGTCTCTCGACAGCGTGTTACCTCGCGGACGCCGGCGCGGACGTGACCCTCTTAGAGAAGAACGAGCAGCTCGGCGGACGCGCGAGCCGGCTGGAGACCGACGGCTTCCGGTTCGACATGGGCCCCTCGTGGTACCTGATGCCGGACGTGTTCGAGCGGTTCTTCGGCCACTTCGGGCGGTCGCCCGACGAGTTCTACGAGCTGGAGCGGCTCGACCCCCACTACCGCGTGTTCTGGAAGGACGGCGACAAGGTCGACGTGCTCCCGGACCGCGAGGATAACAAACAGCTGTTCGAGGAGTACGAGCCCGGCGCGGGCGAGGCGTTCGAGGCCTATCTGGAGGAGTCGGAGCGGACGTACAACATCGGGATGGAGCACTTCGTCTACGAGGACCGCCCGCGACTGCGCGACTACGTGGACAAGGACGTGCTCCGGTACTCGTGGGGACTCTCGCTTCTGGGCAAGATGCAGGGGCACGTGGAGGACTACTTCGACCACCCGAAGCTCCAGCAGTTGATGCAGTACACCCTCGTCTTTCTCGGCGGCTCGCCGTACAACACGCCGGCGCTGTACAACCTGATGAGCCACGTGGACTACAACATGGGCGTCTACTACCCCGAGGGCGGGATCGGCGCCGTCGTCGACGGGATCGTCGAACTCGGCCGCGACCTCGGCGTGGAGTACGTCACCGACGCCGAGGTGACGGGGATCGAGGGGCGCCGCGGCGGGTTCGCGGTCGACACCGCCGACGGCGAGCGATACCTCTCGGATCTGGTCGTCTCCGACGCCGACTACGCGCACACCGAACAGGAGCTGCTCCCGCCGCGCAAGCGCCAGTACACGGAGGAGTACTGGGAGTCGCGGACGTACGCCCCCTCCGCGTTCCTGCTGTACCTCGGCGTCGAGGGCGGCGTGCCGAACCTCGAACACCACACGCTGGTGCTGCCGACGGCGTGGGACGGCCACTTCAAGCAGATCTTCGACGACCCCTCGTGGCCCGACGACCCCGCCTACTACCTCTGTGTCCCCTCCGAGACCGACGACACGGTGGCACCCGAGGGCCACAGCAACCTCTTCGCCTTGGTCCCCATCGCGGCCGGACTGGAGGACACCCCGGCGCTCCGCGAGGAGTACCGCGACCTCGTGTTAGACGACATCGCGGAGAACACCGGCACGGAGCTCCGCGACCGGATCGTCTTCGAGGAGACGTTCTGCGTCGACGACTTCGCCGACCGGTACAACAGCTACCGGGGGAGCGCGCTCGGCTTGGCGCACACGCTGCGGCAGACCTCCCTGCTCCGGCCGTCCCACGAGTCCGACGCGGTCGACGGCCTCTACTTCACGGGGTCGACGACGACGCCCGGCATCGGCGTCCCGATGTGTCTCATCAGCGGACAGATAACGGCCGAGGCGGTCTCGAAGACGGCGTGAGGAAAGCCGTGACCGACACAGCGACCGACTCCGGCCGGCGAGCGTTCGCCGACGACCTCCGGTACCTGCTGGTGCTGTCGCGGCCGCGCTTCTGGCTGTACCTCGCTGGGCCCGTCGCGGTCGGCGTCACGTACGGCATCGGCGACGTGAGCGGGCTGTTCACGCCGACGACCGTCGCGCTGGCGGCCTACTTCCTCGTGCCGGCGAACGTCTTCCTCTACGGCGTCAACGACGCGTTTGACGCCGACATCGACGAGCTGAACCCGAAGAAGGAGGAGCGCGAGGCGCGCTGGCGGGGGAGCCGGCTCGTCACGGTCGCGGTGCTCGGCTCCGCGCTCGCCGGGCTGGCCACCTTCGCGCTCACGCCGCGGGTCGCGTGGCCGTACCTCGCCGGCTTCCTCCTGCTGTCGGTGGGCTACAGCGCCCCGCCGGTGCGATTCAAGACGACGCCGTTCCTCGACTCCGTCTCGAACGGCCTCTACGTCCTCCCAGGCGCGGCCGCGTACGCGACCGTCGCGGGGGTCCATCCGCCGTTCGCGGCACTCGTGGGCGCGTGGCTGTGGACGATGGGGATGCACACGTTCTCCGCGATCCCCGACATCGAGCCGGACCGCGCGGCCGGGATCCGGACGACGGCGACGCTGCTCGGCGAGGGACGGACGTACGTCTACTGCTTCGCGTGCTGGGCCGCCGCCGCGGCCGCGTTCGCCGCGGTGGACCTCCGGCTCGGCGCGCTGCTCGGCGTCTACCCGGTCTTCGTCGCGTGGGTCGCCGCGTCGTCGGTGTCGGTCGACCGCGCGTACTGGTGGTTCCCGGCGCTGAACACCGCCGTCGGCACCCTGCTGGCGATGGGCGGGCTGTGGCGCGTCTACCCGATCACGGAGGTGCTCGCGTGAGCGACGAGTCCGGATCGACGGAGTCGGCCGGGTCGGCGGGCCCCGCGGGCTCGGCCGAGGGGACCGCGGAGCCCGCGCCGTCCGGCGTCGACGCCCTCCGCGCGCGGCTCCCCGACACGCGCCGCGGGGCGGAGGCGCTGCTCGACCGGACCGTGCGCGAGAACCGGTTCACCATCGCCGTGCTGTTCCCGCTCGTCGGCGCGCTGGCGCTGGTCGGCAGCGCGGAGGGGTGGGTGCCGGAGCCGTTCGCCTTCCACCCGTGGTTCGTGCTGTTCGGCGTGCTGGTGATGCGGTCGCCGCTCGTCGTGGGGGCCCTCCCCGCGATCGACCGGCGCGCGCTCGGCTGGATCGGCGTCCTGATCGCGTACACCTACGCGATCGAGCTGCTCGGGGTCGCCACCGGGTGGCCGTACGGCTCCTTCGAGTACACCGTGGACCTCGGGCCGATGCTCGGCGGCGTGCCCGTCGCGCTCCCGGTCTTCTTCATCCCGCTCGTGGTCAACGCGTATCTCCTGTGTCTCCTCCTCCTGGGGTCGCGGGCGTCGAACGGCTGGCTCCGGCTGGCGACCGTGATCGCCGCGGTCGTCGCGATGGACGTGGTGCTCGACCCCGGCGCGGTCGCGCTCGGCTTCTGGAGCTTCGGCGGCGGGAGCTTCTACGGCGTCCCGCTCTCGAACTACGCCGGCTGGGTGGTCTCGGCGACCGTCGCGGTCGTCACGCTCGACCGGGCGTTCGCGGGGACGGCGCTGCGCGACCGGCTGCGCGACTGCGAGTTCATGCTCGACGACATGGTGAGCTTCGTGATCCTCTGGGGCGGGATCAATCTCTGGTACGGGAACCTCCTGCCGGCCGCCGTCGCCGCCGCGTTCGGCGTCGGACTCGTCCGGGCGGACCGGTTCGACGCGCGGCTGTTCACGCCGTGGGAGTGAGACGGCCGCGCTCCGCCCGCGGGAGACGAAGGCCCGACCGCGCCGACTCGACACCCCTTATATACGCCCGGCGCCTTTTCGAGGTATGAGCGTTCAGGCGAGTCGCGCGCGGCGTGGCGGGGAGGCGGAATGAGTCGGCTAGCGATCGAGTACGGCGCCCACGAGCGCGTCCGGGAGGTCGTCGACCGACTGACCTACTGCGCCGAGCACGTCAGCGTGGAGTTCGACGGCTGGGAGGAGCCCCACGTCAAGGGGCCGGGGCTGTACTTCGCGGTCGTCGCCGACCGCGACTACGGCGCGTACGCCGACCCGATGGGCGATAACCGCTGGCCGCGGGACGGCTGCGCCTCGGTGTTCGACGAGGACGCCTTTATAAGCGCCGCCGGGACGGTGAGCGTCCAGCAGGACGGCGGGATCGTCGTCGCGGTCGACGGCGAGATCGAGGAGCAGATGGTGCGGTTCCGAGACTTGGGCACCCGGAGCGACGAGGCCGACCTCGTCGACGACGTGAGCTACGAGCCCTGGATGGGGTCGCGACACATGAGCGCGATCGAGACCTCGGTCCGGCCGGAGATCGTGGCGACGGTGACCCTCAGCGAGGAGTCGGGCCGCGTGAGCGTCTTTCGGGACGGGGAGGCGACGTCGATGCGGCGCAACGAACTCGGCGGCGAGTGGCGCGCGGAGTAGATCTCGGACGCGGTGTCTGTCGCCATCCGCTTCGTTGGAGACGTTCTCGTCCGAAACGCCCGGTCGCTGAGCGATGCTTCCCGATCGGTGACGGGGATCGGTTTTCGCGGTTGGTTGGTTCCGTTGAAATTCTTAGAGACTGGTAGATGCTGGTTGCCGAATACAGAGGATGGGTTCATCACGGTGGGTCGGTTTCGTTCACGTCGAACGAGTCGAAGTGTCTGATAAGTTCGTCGTGAACGTGATCGTTGCACTCGTCGTGACAGTGGTCGCGTTCATGGCCATCCCCAACCTGATCCAGTCCGGCCAGATTCCGCCCGCGCCACTCGGACTGGAGTTCGCCTCCAGAGGGCTACCGGCGACGGTCGTGGGAGTCCCGACGACCTACGTCCTCGGAATCTTCCTGTTCGACCTCATGATCGTGTTCGGCAACGGCGGGGGGTCGTCCGGCGACGGAGACATCGCGGCCCACTAGTGAACGACCGACCAGACGGGCGACCAGCGACGCCCGCTCGGGGTCAGTAACTGCTTTCTCTCCATGGTGGGGCTCACCCTAGGCGGAAGACATTTAAGCCTGAAATCAGATTTTCACCACTGATTCACGATGGACATGAACAGTCCGCTGGAGATCGTCGGGAAGATCGTCATATTAGGTCTCTTCGCAGGTGGTTTCCTCTACTTTTCCTCGCTTACGGTTCGAGAGGCGATGAACCAGGTGGTGTCGCCGTTCCTCGACCTTGCCCTGCAACACCCGCTGTTCGCCGGGGTGTTCGGACTCAGTGTCGTGTTTTTGATCCTGTTCGGCGACAAGGGGGATGGTGGCGCCGGCGAGGGCGGGTGATAGTCCGGGTCGGACGATTCGCAACCTGCACGTATCGATCTGAGCTACTCGAATTCGTCAGTAGTCCCGTGACCGATATGCGCTCTGTATTCAACACGCCCCCGAGCACATATCACCGATCGAGGATTTCAGCAGAGCCGATTTTTTTATAAACGACCCGAGTGTTGCCGTCGACGATTTATAAGAAGCCGATTACTCTGCGGTGAATCCTTTCAAAAGCCCAGCCGCTTGGTTAGACTCGTCCGACCGGGGACCGACGGCGGACACCTCCAAAGTCCCGCCCCGCACTGCACAGCACCGCCGGAAGACGGTCCTGCTCGCTCACTACGTTCGCCTCGCAGGCTGCGACTTCCGTGCTCCCGCTCGCGTTGCTCGCGGGACCGCAGCCTCACGCCTCCCCAGCCTCGCGGCTCCCTTCGGTCGCCGCGTCCAGCGAGGGACCTTCGGTCCCTCTGGCAGTCGGGCGAAGCCCGACGACCTCACGCGGACTCCTCGCGGCCGCCGAGGGCGGCCGCTCAGAGGGGCGCACCGACCGCATCGCTCAGTTATGACCCAGCGTCGTCGCCGCTCGTCGTATTTAAATATCACATCGGCGGAACACTTCGATAGAGCCGGCCGGAGCCGTTTTCGATTCACCCGACCGCGTTTCCGTCTCCCTAGCCGGATGCCCCATCGTTAATGTGCCGCCCGACGAACCCCCGCGTATGTACGACGAGATTCTGGTGCCGACCGACGGGAGCGAGGCGGTCGACCGAGCGCTCGATCACGCCGTCCGACTGGCGAGCGACCACGACGCGACCGTTCACGCGCTGTACGTCGTCGACCAGCGGATCGCGACCGCGAACTCCGGCGACCTCCACGACGAGATCGTCGAGGACTTACAGACGCAGGGAGAGGAGGCGGTCGCCGCGGTCGCCGAGCGCGCGGAGGAGGCGGGCCTCGACGCGGAGACGAGCATCGTCCGGGGGACGCCGGACACGGAGATCGTCTCGTACGCCGACGAGCGCGGGATCGACGTGATCGTGATGAGCCCGGAGGGGAAGTCGCCGCGCGAGCGGATCCAGTCGCTCGGCAGCGTCTCCGACCGCGTCGCCGACGACGCGAGCGTCCCGGTGTTCCTGATCAAGTAGGCGGCCCCGCGTTTCGTCGGGGCGCGACCGCTACTCCGCGAGCGCCGCCGCCGCCTCCCGGAAGAGCCCGTCGAGGATCTCCGGCGTGGTGGGGTGGTACGCGCGGTCGGGCAGGTCCCGAACGTCCATCTCGGTCTCGACGATCACCTGCATCGTCTTCGCCATCACGTCGGCGTGGTAGTGGAGCCCCTGATACCCGAGGACCGTGCCGTCGGCGCCGACGACGAGCCGGGCGATCCCCTCCGGGACGTTCTTCGTTTTAAATACCCCGTCGTCCGCCGCCTCGCGGGTGACGACGTGGGGGTCGAGGCCGGCGGCCTCGGCCGACACCGCCGAGTGGCCGACGCGGGCGAACGGGAGCACCCCGAGCCCGGAAAAGACGACGTGGTGGTGGACGTTCTCGTAGTCGACGAGCGGGTCGCCGTCGCGGTGCCGGAGGAGGTTCTCGGCCGCCGTCGCCCCCTGTTCCTTGGCCACGTGGAGGATCGGCTCCTTGTCGTTGGCGTCGCCGACGACGAAGACGCGCTCGTCGCCGCGGGCCCGCATGGCGTCGTCGACCCATCCCGGTCCCGGGTCGAGCCGCGTCGCCTCGAGCCCGAGCCGGTCGAGCGCCGGGCGACGGCCGGTGAACGCGAACAGTCGGTCGGCCTCGATCGCCGTCTCCTCGCCATCGTGGTCGACGTGGAGCCTGACACCGCCGGAGTCGGTCGGTTCGACGCGTCGCTCCGCCGCGTGCGTGAGCACGTCGACGTCGAACGCGTCCCGGTAGTAGTCGAGCAGCGCGTCGCCGAAGGGGGCGTCGGCCTCGTCGAGCGGCCGGGCGTCGTGTTCGATCACGGTGAGGTCCATCCCCGCCGCTTCGCTGAGGTACGGCACCAGCTCCATGCCGACGTAGCCGAACCCCACGACGACGCCGGACTCGCCGAACGCGGTCGCGTCGAGCACGTCCGCGCTCGTCGACACCGGCACGTCCTCGATCCCGGGGAGCGACGGGAGGTTGGCCGTCGAGCCGGTCGCGATCACGACGTAGTCCGGCTCTATCGTGCGGTCGCCGACCGCGATCCGGCGGTCGCCGGCGAACTGCGCGGTCTCGCGGAGGAACTCGACTCCCTCGCGCTCCGCGAGCTCCTCGACGGCCGCGCGGCGGTGGGCGGCGAAGCTCGACGTGTGCTCGTTCTTCCGCGCCACGACGGCCTCCAGGTCGACGTCAGGGAGCGGCCCGGAGAGCCGGTCGTCGTGTCGCGCCGCAAACCGGTGTTCGGCCGCCGACAACACCTCCTTCGAGGGCATACAGCCGCGGAGGATACAGAGGCCCCCGCCCGGGTCGCCGTCGTCGATCAGCGTCAGCTCGATATCCGGGTCGGCCGCGAGCCGCTCGGCGGCGGCGACGCCGGCGCTCCCGTACGCGCCGACGACCGCGACGTGCGTTGGCATACCCCGACCCTTTCGGTCGGGCCACATAACCGTTCCGCGGAGCGAGGCCGGCGGGGGATGCGGTCGGCCGCGGTCGGTCGCACTCGACACTGGTCGGCCGCAGTCGGTCGCACTCGACACTGGTCGGCCCCGGTCGGCTCCGCGTTGATCTGGGGTTGACGTCGCAACACCGTTAACCGTGCCTGTCACAGTCGGTTACCCACGATGTGGCGCGAAAACCGCCGACGCCGAACCGGAGTGAGACCGCCACGCGAACCCGGGACCGACGGAGCGACGCCGCGGTCCGGCGTCGATACGGGGGGTCGGCGCTGATGGAACTCACCGTCCTCGGCTCCGGCAGCGCGATGCCGGTGCCCGACCGCGCGCAGTCGGGGTACCTCCTCGACGACGGCGACCGCTCCCTCCTCGTCGACTGCGGCAGCGGCGTCCTCCAGCGGCTCGCCGCCACCGAGACCGGCTACGAGGGGGTCTCGACCGTCCTCCTGACGCATCATCACCTCGACCACGTCGCGGCCCTGCTCCCCCTGTTGAAGGCCCGGTGGCTCGCCGGGGCGGAACACCTCGAAGTGGTCGGCCCGGCGGGGACCAAGTCGCTCGTCGACGGGCTCCTCGACGTCCACGACTACCTCGACGGCCGGGTCGATCTGGCGGTCCGGGAGGTGTCGGCGGCGCGCCCGTTCGCGGCGGCCGGCTTCGACGTCGCCGCCCGCGAGACCCGCCACTCGATGGACGGGCTGGCGTACCGGTTCTCGCCGCCGGGTTCCGACGCGGATCCCGCCGAGGGCCCGCTCACGCTCTCCGGCGACACCGAGGCGTTCGCCGGGATGGCGTCGTTCGCCGACGGGAGCGGCGTCCTCGTCCACGACTGCTCGTTCCCGGACGGCACCGACGTGTCGAACCACCCGAACCCCACCGAGCTGGGCGCGTCGCTCGCGGGCGTCGACGTCGACACGCTCCTCCTGTCGCACCTCTACCCGCACACGGGCGGTCGGGAGCGAGAGATGGCCCGGAGCGTCCGCGAGGCGGGCTTCGAGGGCGACGTCGAGGTCGCGAGCGACGGGCTCCGCGTCGATCTCTGAGCCGACCTCGGCCCGGATCCGCCCCCGAGACTCCGTATTCCTGCCGGAGACGTAACCGTTTACGATTACCAGAACCCGTGATAGACCCAGATGTTTAAGCGATCATAGCCGCTCCGTTCGGACATGACCGAGCCGCTCGCGGACGACTTCGGACGGGAGGTGACGGGGGTCCGGGTCTCGCTCACCGACCGCTGTAACTTCGACTGCGTCTACTGTCACAACGAGGGGTTAGGCGACACGCGGGGGCCGATGGAGCCGAGCGAGGACGAGATGAGCGCCGACGACGTGGTCCGCTTCTTAGAGGTCGTTGAGGGGTACGGCGTCGACTCGGTGAAGTTCACCGGCGGCGAGCCGATGCTCCGGCAGGACCTCGAGGAGATCATCGAGCGCACGCCCGACTCGATGGAGGTGTCGATGACGACGAACGGGACGTTCCTCCCCGGGCGCGCCGAGGACCTGAAGGCGGCCGGACTCGACCGCGTGAACGTCTCGCAGGACGCGCTCGACCCCGACGACTTCGCCGAGGTGACGAAGTCCGGCGCCTACGAGAAGGTGCTGGAAGGCGTGCGAGCCGCCGTCGACGCCGGCCTCGACCCCGTGAAGCTCAACATGGTCGTGTTCACCCACACGGCGGGCTACGTCGAGGAGATGGTCGACCACGTCGCCGACAACGAGGGGCTCCAGCTCCAGCTCATCGAGTACATGCCGGAGCTCACCGGGAAGCCGGAGTGGAACATCGACATCGGGCGCGTCCACGACTGGCTCGCCGAGGAGGCCGACCGGGTCGAGCACCGCGAGATGCACGACCGGAAGCGCTACTTCGTCGGCGAGGACGCCGACGGCGAGGGCGGCGGGATGGTCGAGATCGTCGACCCCGTGGAGAACGAGGAGTTCTGTGCCAACTGCGGCCGCGTCCGCGTCACCCACGAGGGGTATTTAAAAGGGTGTCTCAACCGCAACGACGACCTCCGGTCGATGGGGGAGATGACCCGCGAGGAGATCGCCGAGACGTTCGAGGCGGTCGTCGCCAACCGCGTCCCCTACTACGGCGAGTACCTCGTCGAGAACGACGAGGGGGAGTACGAGATCAACGAGGAGTACCTCGGCGCGCCGAGCGTGGCGGACTGAGGTCGATCCGAGACCGCCAACCGATTTCTCGCCGGCTCACAGTGTAACAAGGAGGAAGCCCACGGCTTCAGCCGTGGGAGGAATCCGACACTCTCCGCAACAGACAACGAGCGATAGCAACCTGACTCCCCACCACCAGCCGTAGAATTTATAAATAAATAGATTAAAATGTGAAATACAGGTGGAGGATGTGATTCGCACCGTCAAAGTCAAGCTTGACGTACCCGACGAGCGGTGCGACGACCTCCATCAGACGAAAGATCAGTTCCTCCACTGTGCGAACACGACTGCGGAATGGGCGTGGAGATACCCGGACGAGCACTGCGTCACCTCGAAACAACAAGCCGAGAACGTGCTTTACGACCGACTTCGGGACGAAACAGCGCTGACAGCGAACCTCGTTCAGAAGGGGATTCGACGCGCTATCGAGGCCACGAAAAGCGGTGTCGCCCGACTCAAAAAAGACGACAACACCAGTCAACCGCACTTCGACGCGTGGAGTGTCGTTTACGACAAGCGCAGCGCGACGTTCCACCGCGACCACGTGTCCCTTTCCACGACAAACGGGCGCGTCGAGTGTCCGTACGTGATTCCCGATGACCCGGGAGAGACACCGATCGGCGAGTACCTGCTGAACGAGAACTTCGAGTTCCGGATGTCCACGCTTCAGTACGACCGCTCGACCGACTCATTCTACCTCCACGCGCGAATGCGCCGCAACACAGACGAACACGAGCAGTCCACGACTGCTTCTTCTGGCGCCGAGCACAGAACAGTCCTTGGCGTCGATCTGAACGTGGACGGCTCGCTCGCCGTGACTTCCACAGGCGCGTTTATTGGGAACGCTGACGAGATGAACCATCGACGCCGCGAGTTCGAGAAGACCCGCGGATCGATGCAACAGGCAGGGACACGGTCGGCGCACCTGTCGATACAGTCGGTGGACGACCGCGAACACCGATGGATGCGGGACGAACTCCATCGTGCCTCGAACCAGATTATCGACGATGCTCGCGACCACGAATGTACGCACGTCGCGTTCGAGAACCTGACCGATATCCGCGATCGGATGGCTGGTGCGAAGCGATTCCACGCGTGGGCGTTCCGACGCTTGTACGAGTACGTGGAGTACAAAGCCGAGATGCTCGATGTCGAGGTGGAGCAGGTGAGTCCGGCGTACACGAGCCAGCGGTGTTCGAAGTGCGGCTTTACACACGAAACGAATCGGCGGTCGAAACACCAGTTCATGTGTCAGAAATGCGAGTACGAACTGAACGCGGACTACAATGCGAGCAAGAACATTGCTCGGAAACTTCTCAAACGTCTCCGCTCGGGGCAGACGTCTTCGGGTGGAGGCGCACCCTGTCAGTGTGCGCTCAAGTCAGGGACGCTGAACCTGAACGGCGAATTTACCGCCTCCGTCAGTTCGACGGCAGAAGGCGAGTCCACTGACAAGCCCACGACTTCAGTCGTGGGTCACTGACTCCGGCGGCTCGTACGGCCGGCTGCTCCCGTCGTCGGGTCGCTTCCGGAGGTACTTCGCGAATAGGTCCGCGACCCGCGTGTACGCGTCGAGGACGTGCTCCAGCTCCCCGAAGCCGTGCGGCTCGCCCTCGTACCGGCGCAGCTCGTGGCGGACGTCGTGTCGCTCCAGCTCCTCGACGAGCTGCTCCGACTGGCTGATCGGGACGCGAGCGTCCGCCTCGCCGTGGAGCACCATGAGCGGGTCGTCGATGTCGGGGACCGTCCGGATCGGGCTCGCGTCGCGGTAGGCGTCGAGGTCCCGCACGAAGTCGCCGAGCTCCCGCTTGAGGAGCTGCCACCCCACGTCGTCGGTGTCGTCGACGAACGACTCGTAGTCGTACACGCCGTAGAAGGCGGCGCCGGCGCGGAACCGGTCGCTGTTGCCGAGCGCGTTCACGGTCATCAACCCCCCGCCGGAGCCGCCGAAGATCCCGACGCGGTCGCCGTCGACGGCGTCGTACCGCGCCGCCGTCGCGTCCGCGGCCCGGACCACGTCGTCGAGGTCGCCGCCGCCCCAGTCGCCGTCGTTCGCCATGCGGAACGCCCGACCGAACCCGTCGGAGCCGCGGTAGTTCGGGCGGACGACCGCGTAGCCGAGCGCCGCGAAGTAGGCGGCCCGGTGGTCGAAGCCGAAGCCGTCGAAGGCGGTGGGGCCGCCGTGGGGTTTCACGAGGAGGGGAACCGATCCCCCCTCGGCGTCCGAATCGGGCGGATAGACCACCGCGTGGATTTCCGTCCCGGCCGAGTCGTACGTGAACGCCTCGGGCGCGGGGAGCCGCGCCGCCAGCCCCGCCGTCGCCGACGGCGTGAGCCGCTCCCCGCTCGCCGCGTCGACGACGACCGGGGGCTCGGTCGGCGACTCCCGGACCGATATCACCCGGTCGCCGTCCCACCGCGGCGCGCCGTGGATCGCGTCGCCGGACGCGAGCACCGTCGCGTCGGCTGCCGACTCGGGATCCGCGCCCACGCCGGGCCCGGCGTCGGCGTCCGCGAGCGCGCCGCCGACATCGACGACGTGGACCCCGGTTCGGCCGTCCTTCGTGGCGGTCGCGGCGAGACGGTCGCCCGCCTCGCTCCACTCGGGCGCCGCGATCTCCGTCTCCGGGACGCCGTACAGCGGAGCGGGTCCGTCCCCCTCAGCGTCGATCCCGTACACCGCGTCGTACCCGCTCCCGTCGTGGACGAACGCGACCGCCTCGTCGTCGCCGGGTCGCGGGCGCGGGCAGGCCGCCCGGACGCCCGGCTCCGCGAACAGCTCCGTGACCTCCTCGTCGTCGAGGGGGACGCGGACGAGCGCGGCCTCGTAGTCGAACAGGTCGGCGTGTCGCGACCGGGTCGCGACGACGGTCTCGCCCTGCCAGTGCGGGTCGGCGTAGAGGAACTCGTCGTTCGCGATCGCCTCGACGCGGTCGCCGTCGGGGGAGACCACCGCGAGGCTCGCGCGAGAGAAGCCGTCAGTGACGACCGCGATGCCGGGGTGGCCCCACGCGAGGCCGGCGATACCGCCCTCCAGGTCGGTGAGCACCTCGACCGCGCCGGTGTCGACGTCGACGGTCGCCAGCTCGGCGTCGGCGGTGACGAAGGCGAGCCGGTCGCCGCCGGGGCTCCAGTCGAGCCACCGCGCGTCGGTGCGACCGTAGCGCATGGCGGACGCCCCGCGGCTCGTGAGCCGCGCGTCGCCGTCGTCGGTCGAGAGCCAGATGTCGGTGGTCAGCTCGCGGTTCTTCGCGTAGGCGATCCGGCCGTCCGGCCCGACCGCGGCCTGCACGACGCGGTCCGCGACGGCCGCGTCGGCGAGGAGGCCGTCGTAGTCGGTGTCCCTGAGGTCTCGTCGGTACACGCGTGTGGCTGTGAGGAGCGAGTACTTGGGCGTGTGGCTCGCGGAACCGTCGGCCGGAGACGCCTCCGATGGCCGGCGGACGACGGAGGAGAGGGAGAGCGGAGGGGAGGGGTCAGGAGTCGTCGGCGTCCGGCCAGCCGCTCGGTACGTACTGGTCGAACCGCGGCTCCGGCGACCGGGCGAGCGGTCGGAACGCGCGCTCGCCGGCCACGCGGAACTCCTCGATCCGAGCCTGTCCGGGGCCGGTGACGTAGCCGAGGAAGGCCATGGCCAGCGGATACGCCACGTCGTGCCGGGCGGGGTTGACCGGGATGGCGGCGTACTCGTTCCGGAGCAGCGGCGGCGGGTCCGCGATGCCGCGCGCGACGTGAGCCGTCAGCCCGCCCTCGCCGACGTTGAGGAACGTCCCGCGGTCGGTCAGGGTGTACGACCCGGACTGCGCGGCCATCGCCAGCGTGTTTCCCATCCCCTGTCCGGACTCGCGGTACCAGGAGCCCGCGGGGTCGATCCCCGCCTCGCTCCACAGCCGGCGCTCCCGGAGGTGGGTGCCGGAGCGGTCGCCCCGCGACAGGAACGACGCCTCGGCCGCGGCGATCGCCGCGACCGCCTCGACCGGGTCCGCGCCGGCGACGCCGGCCGGGTCCTCGGGAGGGCCGACCAGCAGGAAGTCGTTCACCATGACCGCGCGCCGGTTGACGCCGTGTCCCGCCCGGAGGAACTCGTCCTCCAGCGACCGAGCGTGGACGAGCACCGCGTCGCAGTCGCCGTTCCGGGCGGTCCTGAGCGCCCCGCCGGTGCCGCGGGCGACCGTGTCCACCGACGACCCGAACCTCTGTTCGAACCCCGGAACCAGCTCGTCGAGGAGCCCGCTGTCCCGGGTCGTCGTCGCCGTCGCGACGGTCAGCGTCTCCCCGCTCGTCTCGGCCTCGGGGCCGGGCTCCGCCGAGGTCGACGCGCCGCCGACACAGCCCGAAAGCGAGAGGGCTCCGCCGGCGCCGATGAGCTGCACGTATCGCCGTCGATCCATCAGGTAGAACAAACGCAAACAGTTACAAAACAGTTGTTAGATCCCGATATTGGTTACATTATGCCCAGAGCTGTCCCGCGGATGAGGCTGGCGCCCGTGTCGACATCGGCGTCTGTCGGGGCTGCGCCGACCGGTTCGGCCGGCGCCTGACGGGCCCGTGCGGACACGACTGAGACGGAACGCCCCTCGTCCGTGGCGCCATCCGCACGAAACCGGCCGCAGGAGGGCCCGCTGCGGCGGCGCGAGCGGGTAACGGATGACGGTTTCACACCCTGGGGGACGAGGGGTTCCGAGCGAGCGGTCGGACGCGAGCCGAGGAAGAAAACCGACCCGGTGGAGCCCCCGCTACGTCGCCGGCGCGATCTGCGCGGAGATCTCGCGCGCGACCGCCCGGCTCAGGAGCGGCGGCACGGCGTTCCCGGTCATCTGCCGTTGTTTCGCTATCGGGCCTTTAAACAGGTAGTCGTCCGGGAACGACTGGAGGCGCGCTCGCTCGCGAACGCTGAGCCCCCTGTCGTCCGACGGATGTGCGAAGTGGTACGTCGGCCGCGGTCCGGCCAGGAGCGTCGGGGCGGGCTCCCCGTCCGCGAGTCGTCGCTTCTGCGACCAGCTGTCGTACGGGATCTTCTCCCCGGGAGCGGCCTTTTCGATCCGCTCGACGACGGTGTCGCCGTGGTTCGGTGCGCGGTGATTCGTCAGTTCGGGGCCGTTGCGCCGCATCTCCCGCTGGTACTCCCCGTCCGGGTCAGACGCGTAGGCGGTCTTCTGTTCTCCCGGGTCCAGCGACGGCAGGTCGCCGAACGCGTCGCGGACCGTGCGCGGGGGGCGCCGGTCGGCGGACAGCGTCTGTTGCTCGGTCGAGTTCCGGAACGTCGCCTCGGGGAACGCCACCTTCTCGCCGGCTTTGTGCCCGATGAAGAACGCGCGCTTCCTGCTCTGCGGAACCCCGTAATCGGCCGCGTTGAGCACCGACCAGCCGGTGCGGTAGCCGATCTTGTCGAACTGAGAGAGGATATACTCCAACACCTTCCCGTCCTCCATCGTCGTGATACGGGGGACGTTCTCCATGACGAACCAGTCCGGCTCCATCTCGTACACCGACTTGATGAAGTTGGTGACGAGGAAGTTGCGCTCGTCCGCGGGGTCGGTCTTCGCGCCCGCCAGGCTGAATCCCTGACACGGCGGGCCGCCGATGACGCCGTCGACGTCGCCCGGGTCGTACCCCAGCCGGTCCAACACGCCGGTCCCCGTGACCTCACTCAGGTCGGCCTCGACGAACTCCGCGTCGTGGTTGTGTTCGAAGGTCGCGGCGAACGCGCCCTCGAAGTCCACGCCCCCCACGACGTCGTACCCCGCCTGATCGAACCCCGCAGAGAGCCCGCCGGCACCGCAGAACAGGTCGACGACGTCCATCCTACTCCCCATCTCGGTCGTGCTGTTGGCCCCGGTGAATGTTCAACCCCCGCTTCGTTTCGAACTCCCGGTCGCAGTCCGAACAGACGAACGAGTCCTCGCCGTCCGAGTCGTCGGAACCGTTCGAGCCGTCGTCCTCGGAGAACGGATAGCTCGAAACGACATCGTTAGAATCGCGTTTCTCGGCCATCTTACCGAGAGGTTGTGTTCCCGGGTATATTAGCTTTTGTGAGGTAACTCGTGTGTATTCAGTTAGTATTTTGTAGGTGATATATAGGTAACTCGTGTGTAAACCGTAACTACTTCTTATCCATCTCGTGTTCATTTATTCCGACACGATGCCCGGAGAGGCCGAAGATAATGGGCTATCCGACGAGGAGCTCGACCTGTACGGCTACGTGTCAAGCAGCAAACGACGGGTGTCCGTTGTCACCGCGCTGAAGGACAACCCGATGACGCCGAAACAGGTCGCCGAGAGCGCCGACATCCGGTTGAACCACGTGAGTAACGTGCTGTCCGAGCTGTCGGACGAGTCTCTCGTTACGTGTATCAACCCACACCGGAAGCGCGGGCGGGTTTACAGGCTCACGGAAGTGGGAGACAGAGTGTCGAAGAAAGTAATGCAAAATGAGTGAGTACACGATCGTTCACGACGCGATTCAGGAAGCGGACTGGTTTCAGAACCTATCGGGGCGGCTCTCCGATGCCGGCATCTCCCGACTGGACGACGACTCGCCGGAGCCCGTCTTAGAGATCGCCAGCTACGATCGGCCCGACATCATCCTGCTCCGAGACGGAGCGCCCGTTCTCGTGGTCGAAAAGACGGGGCACGTTCCCACGGGGAAGAATCCGTTACAGCGAGTCGCGAGGCTGGTGAAGGCCGCCGAACTCGGGGTTCCCGGCGTCTTCTTCGTTCCGTACGCCGCGAAGAAGCACGGCGAGAACGCCAGTAAGACGAATCTGAACCACCGAGCGATCCAGGCGCTTCGACGGATCGAGGAGATCAACGAGACGCCGATGCTGATCCCGCCCTGGCCGACGGACGACGACTACGAGCTCGTTCACGACGGCTCCGAGGACGAGCTGATCGCCCGGTTCGTGGACGAGTTCCTGCGGGCGGACTGCGATCCGGCCGTGCCGGCAGCGGAGGAGATCCGAGCGCAGTCGGAGGAGGGGGCAAAGCGGATCCTCTCGGAGTACGCGCCGTACGAAACCCCCCCGAACTCAGTCGCGATCCGGTCGACGGACTCCGCGGTGGCGCAGTATGACGGGCTGACGGGAGACGGGTCGTTCCGGACGGACCGCGGCGAGACGGTGGTGTGCGACTTCAAGTTCCAGACTCGGCGCACGGACCCGTACATCGGGTCGCAGTTCGCGTACGATTACCTCTACTGCCGAACGGGGCCGACGGTCCGGGACAGGGACCGCAACCTAGTCTTGCACATGCCGAAGATCGACCGGGAGACGTGGTTCGACTACCACCCGTACAAGCCGGGGAACAAGACGTCGCTGTGGTACGCCTGCGCCGACGCCCTCGTTTTGTCCGACGACACGCTGACCGATTTCGCGCAGTTCCGGCAGAGCGACCAGGGCCGGCTGGACGGGTATCGATGACCTCCGAGGAACAGGTGTACGTCCGGACCAAGCGGCTGTTCAGAGCCGACGACTGGAACCTCCTCGCGAGCGACCCGCCGCGCGGCACCGACGTCCCGCGATTGGAGATCAAGGAACCCGGCGGCGCGCAGAGCCTGACGAAAAACAAGAACGCGGTGATAAACGACCTGGTGTACTGCAAAGACGGCCGGCTGCTGCTCGTCGAGTGTAAGGACGACAGCGCGAAGACGTCGATGGACGTCGAAAAGCTGAACAGGATGATCGGGAACCGGGACTGGCGCGAGTCCCTGGTCACCGCCATGTCCGGCCGATCGCTGTTCGCCAGGGAGGGAGCGCCGTCCGCGGACGCTGTCCGAGACGGGAGCGCGCTCGTGCCCGTGCTGGCGTATCCCGGAGCGCCCCGCTCCGGGCTCCCGCGGTTCGTGCAGGTAACGTTCGATCAGGGAGCGAGTCGCGTGCGGATCGGTAACGAGGTCGAGCCGGCGGTCAGGGAGCGGTTGCGAGGAATCTCCTCCTGATCGCCGGACCGGCGGCGGCTCCGCCGCTCGTTGCGCGCGACTGATAGGGTTCGAATCCCCTGCGTGCCGGTTCGCTCGTCGCTCCGCTCCTCGCTGTACGGGCACAGTGGGATTCGAACCCACGACCGTCGGATTAGAAGTCCGACGCTCTATCCGAGCTGAGCTATGTGCCCTCACCTCCTCTTCTACCGCCCGATATAAAAAACGCCGACGGTTCGCGCCGGCGGACGGCGGCAACAGCAGACCTAAGTCCGGCACGGGACTACTCCGCGCTAATGAACGTCATCGGAACCGTCGGGCTCCCCGGGAGCGGGAAGGGGGAGGCGGCGAACGTGGCCGAGGCGGCCGACATCCCGGTCGTCGTGATGGGCGACGTGATCCGGGCGGAATGCCGCCGCCGCGGGCTCGACCCCGCCGAGCACCACGGCCGGATCGCGCAGGCGCTCCGCGAGGAGGAGGGCGACGACGCCATCGCGGCGCGGACCCTCCCGCTGATCCGCGAGGCCGCCGCCGAGAGCGACCGCGACGCCGTGCTCGTCGACGGCCTGCGCTCCACGGTCGAGCTGGAGCGCTTCCGCGAGGCGTTCGGCGACGACTTCACGCTCGTGGCGGTCCGGGCGCCCTTCGAGCTCCGCGCCGAGCGCCTCGACGCCCGCGGCCGCGACGACTCCGACTCCGACCTGGAGGCCCTCCGCGAGCGCGACGAGCGCGAGATCGACCTCGGCCTCGGCGACACCCTCGACCGCGCCGACGTCGAGATCGACAACACGGGGACGCTCGACGAGTTCCGGACCCGCGTCCGGGACGTGCTGGGCGTCGAGGCGGACGGAGAGGCGGAGTCGACGCCGGCCACGAACGCCGGAGGTGGCGGGGCGTGATCTACAGCATCGACGTGCGGATAGAGGTCCCGGTCCGCGACACGGAGGCCACCGATCGGGTCGACGACGCGGTGCGGAACGTGTTCCCGGACGCGGAGCCGGTCCACGAGGACGGCCGCCTCGTCGCCGAGGCGCACACCCTCGACGCCTTCTCGGATGTGCTCCACGAGCAGGAGATCCTCGACACCGCCCGCCGGGTGTTCCTGCGGAACAGCACCGACGAGGGGTTCGCGTTCTCGTTGAAAAAGCAGGCCGCGTTCGAGGGCGTCGTCAACTTCGCGGTGGGCGAGCCGGACGAGCTCGGCGAGATCGACGTCGACGTCCGGGTCCGCGAGCCCGACGTCGAGTCGTTCATCGACTACGTCGCGCCGGAGACCGACGACGGCCGGCCGGTCGACCCCGTCCGGGAGTACGGCGACCGGTTCGACCCCGACGAGGCCGACTACTGAACTCCGAAACGAACCGTCCTGGTATAGCTCTCTCAGTCGCTCAGCAGCGTCGCGCCCGCGCCGCCGACCGCGCCGAACAGCGCCGGGTACACCGCGCCGGCGAGGAGGACGGCCGTGACGAGGTCGGGCGCGACGCTCCCGTCGCCGACCGAGTACCGGAAGAGGAGGGCGCCGATCACGGCCAGCGGGAGGTATCCGACGAGGACGAACGCGCCGGCCTTCGCGCCGTCGGCCGGCTCCGTCGCGCCGGCGACCCGGCTCGCGACGAGCCCGGCGAGGACCAGCAGGACGGGCGGGACGACGAACAACAGCGTCAGCGACCCGCCGTCGGCCTGCGAGATGAGGTTCGTCGACTGCGACCCGCCGACCAGCGACGGGATCTGGGTGTCGACGAAGTGCCCGTTGTAGAACACCCACCCGATCGCCTGCCACGTCGGGATGGGGTCGCCGCCGAACAGGTCGGCGAAGAAGTTGAACCCCGCCAGCTGCTCCTCGACCGCCGACTGCTGGGTGACGTACGCGAACAGGTAGCCGAGGACGTACGCGACGGCGCCCGCGGCCGCGCCGCCGACGATTCCGCTCGTTGCGTTCGGGCCGTTCGTTCGATCGGGGGCTGACATGCACCCGGAGTCGTTTCGGCCGTGATAAGTGTCTGTTGGCTCGCGATGAGCGTCGAAAGAAATCGTTTCAGAGACAGAAAAGGCCGTTTAGCCCCGACCCCGTCAGCTCGTCGCCTCGCGCCACTCCGACTGCGAGATCGTGTAGCGCACCTCGTCGTGCACGCTCCCGTCGAGGAAGGTGAGCGTGTTCCGCAGGCGGCCCTCGCGGCGGCCGCCGAGACGGTCGACGTACTTCTCGATCGCCCGTCGCGAGTTGTCGTTGTCGGGGTGGTGGCTCACGGCGACGACCTCCAGGTCGAGGTCGTCGAAGGCGACCTCGACGAGGACCGCGGCGCGCTCGCCGGAGTACCCCTGGCCCCAGAACCGCTTCCGGAGCCACGTGCCGAGCTCGGCGGTCCGCCGGTCCCAGTCGACGGAGAACCCGCCGAAGCCGGCTATCTCGCCGGCGCCGTCCTCGCCCTCCCGCGGGCGGATGACGTAGCTCGCTGCCTCGCGGTCCTCCCACCGCTCGCGGCCGCGTTCGAGGAACTCCAGCGTCTCTTTCTTCGTCTCGTGGGGGTCCCACGTCACGTACTCGGTCACCTCGTCGATCCCGGGGTCCGACGAGCAGATCCGGTAGCACGCGTCGAGGTCGACGGTCTCCGGGCGGCGGGGCTCCAGTCGAAGGCGTTCCGTCTCGATCGTCTCGGGGAACATGGCGGCCCGTATCGGGGGATCGCCTAAAAGGATCGCCGGGCGTGGGGGTCGTTCACGTCCAACGACGAAACGGCGGCGACGGCGATGGCGACAACGGCCGCGACAGCGACGGCGACAACGGCTGCGACAGCGACGGCGACAACGGCCGCGACAGCGACGGCGACAACGACCTCACCCGGCGGTCCCGTACTCGCGGAGCGCCGATCGGATCGCCGCCCGCTTCACGAGGGCGAAGCCGAGGCAGATGATCAGGAAGCCGGCGACCGTGTTGAGAGTGATCCCCTCGCTCAGGAACATCCACCCGGCGAGCGCGGCGAAGATCGGGGCGACGTACGAGACGAGGTTGATCTCGATCGGGCCGAGCCGATCGAGCAGGTCGAAGTAGATGAGGAACCCGAGCCCGCTGGCGGCGATCGAGAGGTACGCCAGCGCCGCGATCCCCTCGGTCGTCCAGGCGACGTCGGCGACCGACTCGCCGAGTCCGGTCGAGACCACGTGCATCAGCAGCGCGCCGCCGATCATCGACCACGCCTCCATCGTCTCGATCGGGAGGTCGGCGTCGGACGCGCGGGTGAGCACCGACCCGAGCGCGAACGAGGCCGCCGCCAGCAACACGAGGAGCTTCGCGACCGTACCGCCGCCGGTCAGGTTCGCCGGGTCGGGCGCGGCCAGCACGACCGCGCCGACGAGCCCGACGAGGAGCCCGATCACGCCGACGACGGTCAGCCGCTCTGAAGGGAGGAAGGCGCGCGCGAAGACGGTCGTCAGCACCGGCGAGAGACTGACGATCACGGCCGCGACCGCGCTCGTCACGGCGGGGTCGGTCTCGCCGACGAAGAGGAACGCGTGGTAGGCGGCGATGATAAGCGTCGCGCCGACCGCGACGACGGCCCACTCGTCGCGCCCGCGGGGGATCGGGTCGTCGACCGCGTAGGCGGCGTACGCGAGCATGACGACCCCGGCGATGTCGTACCGAAGCGCGGCGAACAGCACCGGCGGGAAGTACGCCAGCCCGGCCTTGATCGCCATGAACGCGGACCCCCAGACAGCGGCGAGGACGAGGAACAACGCGAGGTCCCGTGCTCGGCTCACACGCGTCCTCCTCCGGGCGCGGTTCAAAAGGTTCCGGAAGCGGCCGGACGTGCTGGGAGAGCGCGGAATTCCGACGCGCTACCGGACTCGGTAGCTGTCCGCGTCGCCGTCGACCTCGCTGGCGAGGACGCCGACGTCGGCGAGGCGCCCGAGGGCGTCGGCGACGGTGTCCTCGCGGGCGCCGACCTCGTCGGCCACGGCCGCGGGCGTGCCGTCGGTCTCGATCACCGCGGCGAGGATCGCGGCGTAAAACCGGCTGTCGGCCTCGGTGCCGAGCCGCTCGTCGATCTCCGCGAGCGTGTCCTCGACCCGGCCCTGCACCCACCGCTGGGCCAGCGACAGCTCGCGATCGAGGTCTTGGAGGCGGGCGTACTCCCCTGCGAGGTCGGCGATGTCGTTCGACGTCCCCGAGCCGTCGGGCGCCTCGATGGTGAGGTGGGGACACCGCCCGGACATGTCGAGGCTGTTCTTGGCAGGGTAGGCGCTCTTCGCGCCGAACCCGTACGGGGAGACGCTCACCTCTAGCCTGAGGCTGCGGGTGATCCGGAAGTACTTCCGGCGCTGGTCGTCGGTCGTCGACTCGATCAGGCCGGCCTCCTCTAACTTCCGCAGGTGGTCGATGACCGCCTTCGGACTGACGTCGAGGTACTCCGAGATCTCCGTGACGTAACAGGGCTTGGTCGCGAGCAGCCGGAGGATGCGCCGCCGGTTCTCGTTCCCGAGGAGATCGAGCAGTACCGCGGAGTCCATTAACGTATAGTTAGCGTCACGAATATAAAAGGCTGACTTCCGGAGCGCGAGCCGGTCGGACGCGCTTCGGCCGTCGAAGGGAGGAATCGCGCGATCGTCCGGAGCGAAGGGTAGTTACCCCGTCACGGGAAACGAGGGGTATGGAAACGGCGCTCATCGTCCTCGACGGCTGGGGACTCGGAAGCGGTGCGGGAGGTGGAGACGGGGAGACGGTCGACCCCTCGGGGCGGCCGGCCGGCCGGGACGCGGTCGCGGCCGCCGACACCCCGACGTTCGACGACGCGACCGAGCGCGGCGCCGACGGGCGGCTCGTCGTCCACGGGCGGCGCGTGGGGCTCCCCGAGGGCCAGATGGGGAACTCGGAGGTCGGCCACCTGAACATCGGCGCGGGGCGCGTCGTCAAGCAGGCGTACACGCGGATCACGGACGCGCTCGAGGAGGGCTCGCTCTCCGACAACGACGCCATCGCGGGCGCGTTGGAACACGCGGAGTCGACCGGCGGCCGGGTCCACTTCATGGGGCTCGTCTCCGACGGCGGCGTCCACTCCGACGTCGAGCACCTGCTCGCGCTGATCGACGCCGCGGCCGACGCCGGGGTGCCGGCGACCAGCCACGCGTTCACGGACGGCCGCGACACGGCCCCGGAGATCGCCGACCGCTTCCTCGCCGAGGTGGAGGCGAAGGCCGACGAGCGCGGGACCGGACACGTCGCGACCGTCACGGGGCGCTACCACGCGATGGACCGCGACGAGAACTGGGAGCGCACGCGGAAGGCGTACGACGCCATCGTCGAGCGCGAGGCGCCCCACGAGGCCGAGACGGCGGTCGAGGCGGCGACGGCGGCCCACGCCCGCGGCGAGACGGACGAGTTCATCGAGCCGACGCTCGTCGGCGACGAGCCCGCGCTCGCCGACGGCGACGCCGTGGTCTTCTTCAACTTCCGGGCGGACCGCGCCCGCCAGCTCGTCCGGCTGCTCACGGACACCCGGCCCGAGTGGGAGTTCGAGGTCGACCAGCCGGAGATCCGGATGACGACGG
The DNA here is from genome assembly GCF_059752395.1 of Halorubrum sp. B53. Classification (NCBI taxonomy): domain Archaea; kingdom Methanobacteriati; phylum Methanobacteriota; class Halobacteria; order Halobacteriales; family Haloferacaceae; genus Halorubrum; species Halorubrum sp. B53. The sequence continues at coordinate 731,198 of NZ_MWTH01000015.1, forward strand.
CCACCGAGTACGACGAGACGTTCGACTTCCCGGTCGCGTTCCCGCCGGAGATCCCCGAGAACACGATCGGCGAGGTCGTCTCCGAGGCGGGGCTCACGCAGCTCCGGATCGCGGAGTCGGAGAAGTACCCGCACGTCACCTACTTCCTCAACGGCGGCCGCGAGGTGAAGTTCGACGGCGAGCTGCGCGAGATCGTGAAGAGTCCGGACGTCTCCACGTACGACCAGCAGCCGGAGATGTCCGCGCCGGAACTCACCGACGAGGCGGTCGGGATCATCGAGGAGGCGGACCCCGACCTGATGGTGCTCAACTACGCGAACCCGGACATGGTGGGCCACACCGGCGACTTCGACGCGGCCGTCGAGGCGGTCGAGGCGGTCGACGCGCAGCTCGGCCGGCTCCTCGACGCGGTCGCCGACGCGGGCGGACACGCGGTCGTGACGGCCGACCACGGCAACGCCGACGACATGGGGACGCTCGAGGACCCGCACACCGCGCACACGTTCAACCCGGTCCCGATCGTCTACCTGACTCCCGACGGCGACGACGGCGGGCGAGCGATCCGCGAGGACGGGTCGCTGTGCGACATCGCTCCGACGCTCGTGGACCTGATCGGGCTCGACCGCCCGGGGGAGATGACCGGCGAGCCGCTCCTCGAGAATAAATAGTAAACTCGGGTCTGATTTTCGGCGGTTCCACGGCCATTTAAGAGCGTCACCGGTCTGTAAACGATCATGACAGACGAGACCACGCCGGTGATCGCCGCCGCCTACCGGACGCCGCAGGGGAAAGACGGGGGCGCCTACGCCGACGTCCGCAGCGAGGACCTCTCGACGACGCTCATCGACCACGCGCTCGCGGAGACGGGGCTGACGAGCGACCACGTCGACGACCTGATGTGGGGCGTCGCCCAGCAGCGCACCGAGCAGGACAACAACGTCGCCCGCGTCATCGCGCTGCTCTCGGAGCTCGGCGAGTCGGTGCCGGCGACCTCGATCAACCGCTGGTGCGCCTCCTCGATGCAGGCGATCATCTCCGCGTCGGACGCGATCGCGGCCGGGAACCGCGACTGCGTTATCGCCGGCGGCGTCGAGAACATGAGCCGCGTCCCGATGGACGGCGACTCCTACCAGCACCTCCACCCGGAGCTGTCGGAGGAGTACAACGTCTTCCAGCTCCAGATGGGGATGACCGCCGAGAAGGTGGCCGAGGAGTACGGGGTGAGCCGCGAGGCGCAAGACGAGTACGCGGCCCGGAGCCACCAGCGCGCCGCGGAGGCGACGGAGTCGGGCCGCTTCGACGACGAGATCGTTCCGGTCGAGACCGACGACGGGCTCGTCGAGGCGGACGAGGGGATCCGCCCGGACACGACCGCCGAGAAGCTCGCCGACCTGCCGCCCGCGTTCACGGGCGACGGCACGGTGACCGCGGGGAACTCCTCGCAGATATCGGACGGCGCGTCGCTGACGGTGGTCACGAGTAAGGCGTTCGCCGAGGACCACGGGCTCGACGTGCTCGCGGAGGTCGGCACGAACAACGTCGCCGGCGTCGACCCCACCGTGATGGGGATCGGTCCGGTGCCCGCGACGCGCGGGCTGCTCGACCGCGCCGGGACGACGATCGACGACTACGACCTCGTCGAGCTCAACGAGGCGTTCGCCTCCCAGTGCGAGTACTCGCGACGCGAGCTCGGGGTCGACGAGGAGCGGTTCAACGTCAACGGCGGCGCCATCGCGATCGGCCACCCGCTCGGCGCCTCCGGCGCGCGCCTCCCGGTCACGCTGCTCCACGAGATGGAGAAACGCGACGCGGACCGCGGGCTCGCGACACTCTGCGTCGGCTTCGGGCAGGGCGCCGCGATCGAGTTCTCTCGATAGGTCGGCGCGGCAGCGGTTTTTTCACCGGTCGGGACCGTAAAACGAGTATGAGCGATCCCGACGCCGACGCGCCCGACGCGGCGGACGCCGACGACGGTCCCGTCGCCGTCCTGTTGGACGTGCTGCCGAACGGGCGACCGGACGACGACCGGCCGCCGTCGCGGAAGACGCCGGTCGCGTACGGGCTCGGGACCGAGTCGTTCCGGCTGTACGAGCTCGCGCTCGACGACGGGACCGAGGCGTCCGTGAGCGACCGGATCGCGCTCGACGGGCCGGCAGTCGGTCGATACCGCGAGGTGGAGTACGACGACCTCACCCGGAACGCGGCCGCGGAGGTGGAGTACGCCGTCGAGGCGATCGTCGACGGCGACGAGGAGCGCTTCGTCGACTTCTACAACGAGGCCGGCCCGATCACCCTCCGGCTCCACCAGCTCAACCTCCTCCCCGGGGTGGGCAAACAGCTCCGGAACAACGTCCTCGACGAGCGCAAGCGCGGCCCCTTCGAGAGCTTCGCCGAGGTGTCCGAGCGCGTCTCCGGGCTCCATCGCCCGCGAGAGGTGATCGTCGAGCGGATCGTCGAGGAGGTACAGAAGGACGACCTGAAGTACCGGACGTTCGCGGGCCGCGAGGAGTAAGTCGAAACGGGACTTTTACCCCGAACGCCGGCCAATCCCGGGCATGACCGACCTATCGACGGGTGAGGCCGCGGCGTACGGGGACCGCGACCCCGACGCCCTCGCGCGGCGCGCCGGGGAGCGCGCGAACCCCGACCGCGACCAGCACTTCCTCGTCGACGACCGCGTGCTCGACCGGATTCCGGGGTACCTCCCGGCGGACGCCGACGCGAGCCACCTGCTGGAGATCGGCGGCGGCGCGGGCGCGCTCACCGACCGACTGCTGGCGAGGGTCGTCGCTGATGCCGATCGCGACGGTGACGCCGACCGGGACGCCCCCGGCCGCCTCTCCGTGATCGAGCGCGACGGGACCTTCGCTGACTTCCTCCGCGAGGAGTTCGCGACCGCGGTCGACGACGGGGTCCTCGACGTGATCGAGGGCGACGCGCTCGACGTCGATCTCCCGCCGTTCACCGCCTGCGTCGCCAACCTCCCGTACGGCGTCTCCTCGGAGATCGCCTTCCGGCTGCTCCCCGAGGGGAAGCCGCTCGTGTTGATGTTTCAGGCCGAGTTCGCCGAGCGCATGGTGGCGTCCGCGGGCGAGTCGGAGTACGGCCGCCTCTCGGTGTCGGCCCAGCACTACGCCGCCGTCGAGATCGTCGAGCGCGTCCCGAAGGAGGCGTTCGACCCCCAGCCCGCCGTCGAGAGCGCCGTCGTCCGGTGCACGCCCCGCGACCCGGACTACGCGGTCGGCGACGAGGCGTTCTTCCTCCGGTTCGTGAAGGCGCTGTTCACCCAGCGGCGCAAGACGGTGCGGAACGCGATCCGGAACACCGGCCACATCTCCGGGCTCGACGAGCCCGAGGCCGTCGTCGAGGCCGCCGACGAGGAGCTGCTCCGCCGGCGACCCGGCAAGCTCGACCCGGCCGCGTTCGCCGCGCTCGCCGAGCTGGCCCGGGAGCACGGCTCGCCGACCGAGGTGTGATCGCGCGGATGACGCTCGCAGACGTCGTCCTCGCGGTCGCGGCCGGGTCGCCCGCCGTCGCCCTGGTCTCCGCCGCGCCGTCCGCCGCTCCCCCGCTCTCCGTCGCGTCGCTCCTCGCGGGTCCGCTCCCCGAACTCCTGACCGCCGGCGGCAACGCCACCGGCCCCGTCGGCGACCTCTACGGGACCCTGACCGAGAACGTCAGGCGCACCCTCGCCTCCGCGCTGATCGTCGGGGGCGTGCTCGGCGTCCGGCTGCTCACCGCGTGGGCGAAGCGGCGGGACGGCGATCTCACCTCGTCCACGCGGCTGCTGCTCTCGGCGTCCGTCGGCGCCGCGACCGCGGTCGGCGCGCTCTCGCTGCTCGTGGTGTGGGACCGGAGCGGGGCGCTGCTCGACGCGTTCGAGGCGGCCGCGATCACGGACCAGCTGGCGAACGTCGTGATCGCGGTGGTACTGTTGGCGAGCGCCTACGCCGTCACCGACTTCCTCGGCGGCGTCATCCGCCAGCTCTCCGCCGATAGCACCGTCCTCACCGACCACCAAGAGGAGGTGGTCCGGCGGCTCACGCAGCTGACGGTGTACACCTTCGCGCTGCTCGTGGTCGTCGGGCTGTTCACCGACAACGTCGGCGGCCTCCTCGTCGGCGCGGGCTTCTTGGGGATCGTGGTCGGGATGGCGGCCCGCCAGACGCTCGGCGCGATCCTCGCCGGGTTCGTACTCATGTTCTCCCGGCCGTTCGAGGTCGGCGACTGGGTCGAGGTCGGCGACCACGAGGGAACTGTCACGGAGATCTCGATCATGAGCACCCGCCTCCGGTCGTTCGACGGCGAGGTCGTCACGCTCCCGAACGACGACGTGCGGTCGGGGTCGATCATCGACCGCTCGCGCCGGAACCGCCTTCGGATCGAGGTCGAGGTCGGCGTCGACTACGCGGCCGACATCGAGCGCGCGGCGGCGGTGATCGAGGAGGCGATCGGCGGCGTCGAGGACGTGGCCTCGATGCCCGAGCCGGACGTCGTGACGAAGCGGTTCGACGACTCGGCGGTCGTGCTCGGCGCCCGGTACTGGATCCGAAACCCGAGCATGCGGAAGCGCTGGCGCACGCAGACGGCCGCGATGGGCGAGATCAAGTCCGCGCTGGAAGCGGCGGGGATCATCATCCCGTTCCCGCAGCAGACGCTCTCCGCGCGCGAGGAGGGCACGTCCGGCCCGCAGCTCGACGCGTCGGTCGAGGGGCGGGCGGCGACGCGCGGCGGCGGGAACCGGAGCGACGGCGGCGAACAGACCGACGAAAGCGGCGACGAGGGCGACGACGCGGGCACCGGGGACGACGGCGACGCGGGGGGAGACGAGTGAGCGACGCTCCGAAAGAGGGGGGAGACGACGCTGCCGCGGAGAGTAAAGACACCGCCGGCGACCTCGCGGCGCGCCGCGGCGTCGACGACGCGGTCGTCTACCAGCCCGCCGAGGACTCCGGGCTCCTCGCCGAGGCCGCGGTCGAGAGCGCGCACGGTCGCGTACTGGAGGTGGGAACCGGCTCCGGCTGGGTCGCGGCGCGGATCGCGGCGGAGCGCGACCTCGACGTGGTCGCCAGCGATCTCAACCCGCACGCGGCCCGACAGGCGCGCGAGCGCGGCGTTGAGGGCGTCGTCGCCGACCTCCTCGCGCCCTTCCGGGAGGACGCGTTCGACACCGTCTGTTTCAACCCGCCGTACCTCCCGACCGACCCCGACAACGAGTGGGGCGACTGGATGGAGCGCGCGCTCTCGGGCGGCGAGTCGGGCCGGGAGCTGATAGAGCCGTTCCTCGCCGACGTGGGGCGCGTCCTCGCGCCGGGGGGCGTCGTCCTGCTGCTCGTCTCCTCGCTGACGGGCTACGACGAGGTGCTCGCGCTGATCGACGACGCCGGCTTCGACCACGAGGTCGCCGTCGAGGAGTCGTTCCCGTTCGAGACGCTCACCGTGCTGCGGCTCGACCGACGGGAGTGAGGCCGTCGGCCGTCGGATCACGCGCCGTCGGGGATTCCGGCCGGCTCGGTCGCCGCTTCCGGGTCGACGCGCCGCACCTTCTCGTCGGCGCTCTCGAACCGATCGGGGTGGACGACGCCCGCCAGCGCCTCCAGCGTGTCGACGACGCGGTGGCTGTGGCGGTTCAGGTAAGCGGTGCCGTCCATCGCGTACACGCGGCCGTCGCGCACCGCGGCCACGTCGTCGAGTGACTCGCGGGTCAGCAGGTCGACGGCCGCGCGCTCGGCCTCGTCGACGTCGGCGCTACAGGGACCGACGACGACCACTTCCGGATCGAAGGCGCGCAGTTCGTCGGGATCGATCGTTCGCGAGCGCTCGCCGGCTGCGACGAGCCCGGGCCCCCCGCCGGCGATCCGTATCAGGTCGGGGACCCAGAGCCCGGCGTGGCGGAGCGGGTCGGTCCAGTCGAGGACGGCGACGCGGGGTCGGGAGTCGGCCGCGGGGACAGCGTCGGCCGACGGGCTGGCGTCGGCCGAGTTTGCCGTGTCGCCCGGGGGGACCGCCTCGGCGACGGCGTCGATCCGGGCGTCGAGGTCGTCGCGGAGCGCGGCCGCGACCGCCGGACGGCCGACCGCTTCGCCGACGCGCTCGACGTTCGCGAGGACGTCGTCGAGGTCGTCGGCGTGGACGTCGAGCACCGCTGCGTCGAGGTCGAGCCGCTCGACCGCCCGGCGCGCGAGCCCCGCGTCGAGCGCGCAGACGGCGCAGACGCCCTGCGTGAGGATCACGTCGGGATCGGCCGCGGCGAGCCGGTCGCCGTCGAGGTAGTAGGTGTCGTCGTGGGCGGCGACCCGGTCGAGCGCCGCGGGGTCGGCGCCGAGGTCGGGGACGAGCCCGGTGAGCGTCGGCCGGTCCTCGACCGCGGGCGGGTGGTCGCACTGATGCGAGACCGCGGCGGGCGTCGCGCCGAGCGCGGCCGCCAGCTCGGTCGCGGAGGGGAACAGGGAGACGACGGTCATGGGGATCGATCCCCGACGGTCGGCTTAACGGTTCGCCCCGGTTATAATAATAACTTATGAGCATAAAATGTATTAGCAAATATTATACGACGGCATATCGAACTACTGGTGATGACTGAACGAGTCGCGGCCACGCCGGGGCTGTACCCGCTCCCGGACTGGGCGAAAGAGACGCTCTCGGACCTCAAGGGTCACCAGAAGGGCGACCTGCTGAGCGGCGACGAGAGCGAGGCGATCGTCGAGCAGTACGACGAGGTCCGCGCGGAGTACGTCGACGACCAGCTGGACGCCGGCCTCGACCGCGTGGTCGAGGGGCAGGGTCGCTGGGACGACATGATCGCGCATCCGCTGACGGTGCACGACAGCGTCGAGACCGGCGGGATCGTCCGGTACTACGACAACAACAACTTCTACCGCGACCCGCGGGTCGTCGCCGACCTCGACTTCTCCGGCGACGTGGCGCGCGAGCTGGAGTCCGCGGTCGACCTGATCGACGGCGAGGCCCCCCTCGCCGCGACGCTGCCGGGCCCGTACTCGCTCGCCGACCTCGCGAGCGACGAGCACTACGGCGACGAGGCGGCGTTCCAGGCCGCGATCGCCGAGTTCCTCGCCGGCGAGGTCGAGGCGTTCCCCGCCCACGAGACGCTGTTCCTCCTCGAGCCGTCGCTGGTGACGAACCCGCCCGCCGAGGGCGCGGAGTCGACCGCGACGGACGCCATCGCGACGGTCGCCGACGCGACCGACGCCGACGTGGTCGTGCAAACCTCGTACGGCGCGCTCGGCGAGAAGCTGTACGCGCACCTTGTGGACGAGGCGGGCGCGGACGCGCTCGGGCTCGACCTCGTCGCCGGCGACCGCGACGACACCGTCTACAACGTGCAGGAGTTCGGCGCCACCGACTCGCTCGCGCTCGGCCTCGTCGACGGCCAGAACACGCTTGTCGAGGAGCCGGAGACGCTCGCCGAGCGGGTCGAGTGGTTCGAGTCGCAGGTCCCCGCCGAGGGGTTCGACCGGACGTACCTGACCCCGAACACCGAGCTGTTCTACCTGCCCGCCAATAAGTACCGCGCGAAGCTGAACGCGCTGGCCGCCGCCACGGAGGTGCTCGACTAATGGTCCGAAACCCCGACGCCAACCGCGACCAGTTCCGCCCCGCCGACCACCCCAACGACGCGTTCCTGCTGACGACCGTCGTCGGCTCGTACCCGAAGCCGAAGTGGCTGAACCGCGCGGACGAGCTCGTCGACGACCCGGACTCGAAGTTCGACGCCGCGGACCTCGAGGAGGCCCACGACGACGCCTGTCGCCTCATCACCCACGAGCACGAGCGCGCCGGGCTCGACACGGTCGTCGACGGCGAGATGCGCCGCAACGAGATGGTGGAGTTCTTCGCCGACCGCATCGACGGCTACGAGTTCAACGGCCCCGTGAAGGTGTGGGGCCACAACTACTTCGACAAGCCGTCCGTCGTCGAGGAGGTCGCGTACGACGAGCCGTGGCTCGTCGACGAGTTCGAGTTCACCTCGAACGTCGCCGAGCGCCCGGTGAAGGTCCCCATCACGGGGCCGTACACGCTCGGATTCTGGGCGTTCAACGAGGCGTACCCCTCCACCGAGGAGCTCGTCTACGACCTCGCCGACCTCGTCAACGAGGAGGTCGAGAAGCTGGTCGAGGCGGGGGCGCGTTACATCCAGATCGACGAGCCCGCGCTGGCGACGACGCCGGAGGACCACGCCATCGTCGGCGAGGCGCTCGAACGCATCGTCTCGGGCATCGACGAGGAGGTCCGCATCGGGCTCCACGTCTGTTACGGCGACTACTCGCGGATCTACCCCGAGATCAACGACTACCCGATCGACGAGTTCGACGTCGAGCTGTGTAACGGCGACTTCGAGCAGATCCCGACGTTCACCGAGCCCGAGTTCGAACCCGACCTCGCGCTCGGCGTCGTCGACGCGCACACGGCCGAGGTCGAGCCCGTCGAGGAGATCAAAGAGAACATCCGGCAGGGCCTCCGCGTCGTCCCGCCGGAGAAACTCACGATCTCGCCCGACTGCGGGCTGAAGCTCCTGCCCCGCGAGATCGCGTACGGCAAGACCGAGAACATGGTGACCGCCGTCCGCGAGGTCGAAGCCGAGATCGATTCCGGCGAGATCGACGTCGAGAACCCGCTGGACGACTGAGGCGAGAGGATCCGCACACACCGCGAGGACTGGCGGACGCGCCGCGGTGACTGGTCCGCGTTCGCCGCGACGGCCGGTCGGACACGCCGACGGATGCCCTCCGAGACGGGGGACCCCGCCGGCGCGGTCGCGATCCGCAATCATCACACTCCCCCGCCGACAAAGCGACGGTATGAGCAGAAAGACCTCGCGATCGGGGGCCGTCGTATGAACCGACGCCGAGCGGACGCCGTCGTCGGTGTGCTCCTCGGGTTCGTCCTCTTGGCCGGCGGGGTGCTCACCTGGCGGGCCTATCGACAGCGCCGCGCCTTCGAGCAGTCGATGGGGTCGGTGATGGATTCGTCGATGGGGACGATGCACGGGCCGGACCCGCTCTGGTACGCGGTCGGAACGCTGCTGATCGCGGGCGTGATCGGCGGCGTCTATCTCCTGACCCGAGACGAGCTCACCCGATCGGGAGAGGCCGGCTCGGTGGAACACCGAGAGTCGGACCAGAGCTCGGTGGCGGCCCCTACCTCGATAGAAGACGGAGGGTCGCAAGCGACACCCCCCTCCCCCGAATCCGACCCGCAGGCGGCGTCCCTCAATCCCGAGGCCGACCCGCAGGCGCGCGTTCTCGATCTCCTGCCGGACGACGAACGACGCGTCCTCGAACCCGTCCTGATCTCTCCCGGGATCACGCAGATCGAACTCCGAGATCGGTCCGACTTCTCGAAGAGCAAAGTGAGTCAGACCGTGAGTTCGCTCGAGGAGCGCGGACTGTTGTACCGGGAACGGCAAGGACGAACCTATCGCGTGTATCCGAGCGACGACCTCCGGCAGCGACAGTCGGAACGGTAGCCACGGACTGTCGGGCTCTCTTCCCCCCGAATTCGACAGGCATGAACGTTCCTCGCAGAACAAAACGTTTAGAAGCGGCTATAAACATTTTCGAACGATCTCTCGGTTGCGTTCACACCCACGGAGATAACTCGGAACCCGTCGTACGGACAGTTGAGGAGAGACACAATGACCGATCGAAACATCGCACGATGGCTGCTCGTAGCGCTCGCGATCGTCGGACTCGCGTTCGCCGTCCCGGCCGTCAGCGCACACGGGGACGCACCGGTCCAGGAGAACGAGACGGCGACCGACGGGATGCCGGTCGACGGTGAGACGGCGGAGCGGACGACGTGGACGGACGGTCACATGACCGGACAGACGGACTCGCACGTCGGTGACGAGGTTGCGGGGACGCCGGTCGACGGCGAGGCGGCGGCGTGGGCGACCTGGATGGAGGCTCACATGACCGATCACATGGGCCCGAACGCCGTGAACCAGATGGAGACGTACACGGGCGTGACCGTCGACGAGATGGCCCGGGACATGGCGGACGACGACCACGACGATCACACAACCGTGAGGACGAGCGGCCGGGGGTACGGCTGCTAGCGACCCCCGTTCGAGGCGCTCGTCCGGCACAGGCTGACGCAAACTGCTGACCCACCGACCACGATGACACACCACACCAACGGCGTCGGACGGACGATTCGTCGCATCGCGACGCGCGCGGTGCCGCCGCTGATCGCAGCGACGGGCACCGTGGCCGCTCACGGCGGCGGGAGTTACGGCAGCGGGAGCTACGGCGGCGGCATGATTGGCGGGTGGAGCCTCTTCGGCGGTTTCATGGGACTCTGGGGCCTCCTCTGGATGGGACTGCTGATCGCCGTCCCGCTCTATCTCGTCTACGTGCTCCTCGACCGGAATTCCGGGCGAAACGGCGCCTGACCGATTCCGGTCCTCCGCGGGCACCGTGCCCGGGATGGACTCCCGGCCGAGGGATTCGAGCGCCGACACCGCGAACTCGGTCGGGGCGGTTCACCCTCGATGACGAGTTATTTTTTATATCTATCCACCGAAACGAAGGGGGATACATAACACGCCGCCGTTCCCACCGCCGACATGGAAATAGGTCTCACCGTCGGCGACGACGTCGACCGCCTCGCGGCGTCGCCGTCGCGGTTCGACTTCTGCGAGCTCGGGATCGGCGAGCCGACGCTCGTGCCTGGCGAGATCGGCCCGGAGCGGCTCGACGCCGCGCTCGCCGGGCGCGATCTCGTGGTTCACCTCCCGTACGGCCAGCGGCTGGCGACGTACGTCCCCGAGGTCAACGACGCCATCGTCGCCTACCAGCGACGGCTTTTAAAAGCGGCCGGCGACTTGGGCGCCGAGAAGGCGGTGCTCCACGCGACCTCCGCCGACCGCGACGACGTGGAGTTCCGCGAGGTCGCCGCCGAGCAGCTCCGCCGCGTCGCCGACGCCGGCCGCGAGGCGGGCGTCGAGGTCGTCGTCGAGAACGTCGGCCACCAGCACGCGGGGCTCCAGCTCTCCGTCCTCGGCGAGATCGCCCGCGAGACCGACACCCCGGTCTGCTTCGACGTGGGCCACGCCTACATGGAGGGCGGCGACAAAGCGATCGCGCGGTTCCTCCGCGCCCACGGGGACCGCGTCTCGCACCTCCACTGTCACGACGTTCGCCGCCGGGGCGACACCCATCTTCCGGTCGGCGCCGGCGAGGTGGACTACGGGGCCGTCGCGGCCGAGCTCGACGGGTTCGACGGCACCGTCGCGCTGGAGGTGTTCACCGACGACGACGCCCTGCTCGTCGACTCCGCGGAGCGCGTCGCGGCGCGGCTGGGCGCAGAGTTTTAGAGATGGCCTCGTTGAGGCCCTTCGCTACGAATCGGGTTCGGGTTCAGTTGGGGAGATAAAAGTCCGATTTTGGGTTGTTGTGCGTGGAGGCATCCCTGAGTTTGGCGATCTTCGCTGGGCTTCGGTCGCGGACGATGACAACGTCGTAGGAGTCCTCTGCTGCGACGGTTCCCGCGACGCTGCTCACTGCGGTGACGAGATGACCGGCGTTTTCGCTCCCGAGGAACACCATTGATGCGTTTTCGTCGCGCACCACCTTCCGCAGACGTTTCGAGATGGTGCCGGAGGGAGCGTACCGATCGACGACCTTGTGACGAAAATCAGCGCTCGGACACAGATCAGTTACCTGTTTATGTAAGGTCGAAACGACGGATTCCAGATCGAACTCCTCGTCCTGTTCGATCCAGTCGCGTTCCCTGGCGTAGTCCCTATTCCCATTCGGGATGACACTCACAGCCAGCACGTCTTCGTCGAATACGCTCCCGAACTCGGTGGCACGGACGAGCGCTGCTTCAGCCAGTCCAGATCCATCGAATGGAACGACAATTGTCATACTTCTGTATTGTCCGGTGTGCGAGAATGTCTTCCGGTGTTTCCCGCCAACGAGAAACCGACAACCGCGTGCAGGCCGTCGTGTAACCACCGACGTTGCGGCCGTCAGGCCGATTCGGGGTCGGTGTCGTCGCCTTCTCCTCCGTCGTCCGAATCCTCTCCGTCGGTGTCCGTGGCCTCTTCGCCGGCGTCCCCTGCCTCGTCGTCGATCTGACGCTTGATCGACTCCAGTTCGGACTCGACGTCGACTTCGGGCGCCGGGTCGTCCTCCGGCTCGTCGTGACCCTCGCTGCCCGCGTCGTCCTCCGGTTCCGCGTCGGGGTCGGTTACGTCGATCCGAACCCCGCGGTCGCCGCCGGGGGACCCGTCGTCGCGGCCGCGTCCCGCGTCGCGGTCGTCCGTTTCGCGTCCCCCCGCCTCGGGGGTCCGGTCACTCCGGCCGCCCCGAGAGTCGTCGCGCGGGGTCTGCCGTCGGGCGGTGTCGGCCTCCCGGCGGCCCTCCTCGATCCGCGACTCGATCTCGGCGGTGAGATCGCGGGCGTCGGCGATGATCGAGCGCGAGGCGGCCTCCTCGGGGAGGTCGGCCTCGGAGAGCGCCGTTCGGAGCTCCGAGAGCGACCGGGCGAGCCCGGCGCTCGCGCCGTCGCGGACGTCTGCGAGGCGGTCGGCGGTCGCGCCGGTGTCGCCGGTGACGCTGCGTCCGGGATCGGCGAGTCGGAGGGTCCCACGGAGCAGTTCGAGCGACTTGATCGTCGTCTCGAGGAGGGCGATAATCGTCGGGATCGTGTACTGCTCGGTGAATCGGAGCAGCTCCGAGAGCCGAGGCGGCCGCGGCGGTCCCCGGCGGTCCCGCTCGCTCTCGCCGAGGTCGCGCCGCAGCTCAGTCAGGACGTCCTCGAGCTCGTCGAGCCGCTCCTCGAGCTCGTCGTCGCGTCGGTCGTCGCGGGAACTCATGGCGTGAGGTACGCGGCGCGCGGATAAAAAGCCCGGCCGGCGCTCCCGCGGCACCCTCAGTCGAACCGGCCGCGACGGTACTGCACCGGCCACTCGACCTCTGCGCCGAGCTCGTGGGCGGCCTCCAGCGGCCAGTACGGGTGGCGGAGCAGCTCGCGGCCGAGCGCGACGAGGTCGGCCCGGCCGTTCCGGACCAGCGCATCGGCGTGGGTCGGCTCCGTGATCCCGCCGACCGCGGCGACCGGCACGTCGGTCCCCTCGCGGATCGCCTCGGCGTACGGCACCTGATAGCCGGGGCCGGTGCCCGGCAGCCGCTGGTCGGGGTGAATCCCGCCGCCGGAGACGTCGATCAGGTCGGCGCCGGCCTCGGCGAGCAGGGGGGCCAGCCGCACGGAGTCGTCGACGTCCCACGCGTCGCGGTCGGGCAGCCAGTCCGTCGCGGAGATCCGGACGAAGACGGGCTTGTGCTCGGGCCAGACGTCGCGGACGTCCGTGACGACCTCGCGGAGGAGCCGCGTCCGGTCCTCGAAGCTCCCGCCGTACTCGTCCTCGCGGTCGTTGGCGACCGGCGACAGGAACTGGTGGAGGAGGTAGCCGTGCGCAGCGTGGATCTCGGCGACCTCGAAGCCGATGTCGAGCGAGCGCGCCGCGGCGTCGGCGAACGACTCGATCACGGCGTCGACGTCGTCGCCGTCCATCCGGCGGGTCGCCGCGGGCTCGCCGCCCTCGGCGGCGTCGCCGTCGGGGTACGGCGCGTCGGTCGCCGATATCGTCTCCCAGCCCGCCGGGTCGTCCGCGGGAATCGGATCGCCGCCCTCGGCCGGCGGCCGGTGGGAGGCCTTGCGGCCGGCGTGCGCCAGCTGGATCCCGGGCGTCGCGCCCTGCGACCGGACGAAGTCGACGATCGGCTCGATCGCCTCGGCGTGCTCGTCGGACCAGATCCCGAGACAGCCCGGGGTGATTCGACCGCGCTCCTCGATCGCGGTCGCCTCGGTCATCACGACGCCGGCGCCGCCGACCGCGCGCGAGCCGAGGTGGATCCGGTGCCAGTCGTTCGCGAACCCGTCGTTCGCGGAGTACTGGCACATGGGCGACAACATTACGCGGTTCCGGATCTCGGTGTCGCGCAGCGTCAGCGGCTCGAAGAGCGAGTCCGTCATCGGTAGGCCGGAGGGACCGGGTCGGGTAAGGCGCTCCGATCCCCCGCGCGGGTCGCCGACGGTTCCACCGGTGCCGGCGCCGCCGGAATGCGGCGAGGGTTTAGGCCGACCGAAACCTATAACCACCCGTGTCTCCGACGGACTGGTAATGAGCACTGGGGACCGGATCGGGCACAGCGCCGAGGACCGGATCGAAGACGGCGCCGAGGAGTCGACGGACGAACGACCGATCGTCGCGGCGAGTCGCTGTTCGCCCGATCGGACCGTCTTCACGGAGCAGGGGAACACGGACGCGTGGATCGCGACGGACCTGACGGTCGAGTTAGAGCGATAGCGCGGCACGCTCCCTCTCTTTCTTTCGACTCACCGGGCCTGATAGCGGGGGCGTTCGGCTAGAACACGCCGGTGATGAACCCGATTCCCATGGCGACGAGAACCGCGGCGGAGAAGACCGGGAGGTACGGGGCGTACCGTTCGACCCGCTCCTCGTGGCGCTCGTAGCCCGCGATCAGCAGCAGCGTCAGGCCGACGATGCCGGCGATCACCGTGAGCGCGTACGCGGTCATCAGCTCGAGGCAGTGCGTGGAGCCCGCACAGAGGGCGATGATCTCGAACTCCTCCTCGTGGGCGAACCCGAGCACGAACGCGAACCACGCGATCCCCAGGAGCCCGCGGTCGGCGGCGTCGGCGGGGTTCGCGCCGGAGTGCATGTGGCCGTCGTGGTCGTGCGAGTGCTCGTCGTCGTCATGCAGGTGGCCGTCGTGAGAGTGCTCGTCGTGATCGTGCGAGTGGCCGCCGTCGCCGTGAGAATGACCGTGCCCGCCTCCGTGCGAGTGCCCGTGGCCGTGAGTGTACTCCCGGATCCCGAGGCCGATGAGCAGGACGCCGGCCACGAGGCTGACGGGACCGCCGATCTGCAGGTCGCCGAACACCGTGATCGGCTCGTTGACCCGCGCGAGCTCGAAGTATCCCTTCGCGTAGAAGAAGGCCCCCACCATCGCAATACTGCTCACGAGGTGGCCGACACCGATGATCAGGCTCGCGGCGAGCCCGTACGTCCAGGTGTGCGTCCGGTCGAGGGCGTAGGAGGCCGCGACCGGCCAGCCATGGCCCGGCTCGACGCCGTGGACGGCGCCGAGCGCGACGGCCCCGAGGAGGAGCCCGGTCGCGTCGCCGTGGAGCATTACCGTCGACTCCGAGGGAGCCGCCGATAACGGTTGTTACTCCCGGATCGGGGGGATCGTAATACTCGGGACTCTTGTGGGGGCGCGACGAACCCGGAGCCATGCGAACGAGCGTCAACGTGCCGGCCGACCTCCGCGACGAGTTCGATCGCGTCTGGCGAGAGGAGGGGATCGACAACCGGTCGCGGGCGGTCCGGGAGGCGATGCGGGAGTACGTCGAGTCGCACGCGCGGCTCGAATCGATGACCGGCGAGGTGGTCGCGCTCGTCGGCTTCGACTACCGTCACCACGACGTGATCCGAGAGCTCCACGGCGTCCAGCACGCGTATCAGGACGTGATCCTCAACACCAGCCACACCCACCAGGGAGAGTGGTGCCTCGAATCGCTGTTCTGCCGCGGTGAGGCGGCTCGCGTCCGCGATTTGAGCTACCGGCTCCGCGACTTCGACGCCGTCAACCGGGTGAAGGCGATGGTCATCCGCGACCGGGAGGAGTGAGCGCTGGCGGGAGCGCGGGGAGTGAGCACTGAGCGAGAGACCGGGACGAACCGCGGTCGGGGGGCGACGGCGCGCGACTACTCGAGGTCCGGCGCGCGCTCGCCGGCCGGAACGACGATCTCCAGCCAGTTCTCCTCGGGAGGGAGCGGACAGGCGAACGTCTCGCTGTACGCGCAGAACGGGTTGTACGCGAGGTTGAGATCGAGGACGACGACGTCGCCGTCGGCGAGCTCACCCTCCGGCTCCAGCTCCATGTACCGGCCCTGGTGGTACGTCTGCTGACCGGTCGTCTTGTCGCGGAAGGGGACGAAGATCTCGCCGTCCTCGCCCTCTTGCCGGTAGCCGGCGAGTCTGTGCTCCTCGCCGTCGACCTCGAACGCGAAGGTGACGACCCGGAGGTAGCGGACCGGGTTGCTCGCGGTCGTCTCCATCTCGACGGGCTCGGGGTCGTCGTGGACCGTCACGGTCGCCTCGACGCGGTAGTCGGTGTCGGGCGGGAAGTAGTCGAGGCCGTCGAACCCGTCGCGGTGCTCGGGCGGGATCGGCGACTGCGGGTGCTCGGCGAAGAACTCGTCCTTCTCGCGGCGGTTGGCGCGGAGCCGCTCGGCGTACTCGTCGGTCATACGCGGCGAAAGGGGCGCCGGCGGTTTCAGGGCCGCGGTTCGGTCACAGCGCCTGTAGGTCGGCCAGGCAGTCGTCGAGGTCGCGCGTCGACGTCGCCAGCGAGAACTGGTCGACGCGCGCGAGGTCGGCGGCGTGCTCCCAGAGGTCCTCGGCCTCGATCCCGTGGAGGACGACCGCGTTCGGCGTCGGGCTCACCACCCGGAGCGCGACCAGCGGCGACTCGCCGCGGGTCACCCCGGTGAACACGAGCGCGCGGTTCGTCGACTGGCCGTACAGCCGGTAGAACTCCTCGCTGGAGAGCCGCGTGATCGCCTCGATGGAGTTGATGACGGTGTGGCCGTTGACGTGGTCCTGGTCGCCGCGGGCGATCTCCGTCG
Source organism: Halorubrum sp. B53 (assembly GCF_059752395.1). NCBI lineage: Archaea > Methanobacteriati > Methanobacteriota > Halobacteria > Halobacteriales > Haloferacaceae > Halorubrum > Halorubrum sp. B53. Next base: position 747,884 of record NZ_MWTH01000015.1, read on the forward strand.
CGTCCATCGCCTCGTAGAACTCCTCGACCGGCACCGCGGTGGAGTACTCGCGGAGGTCGTGGACGATGTCGCTCTCGAACCCCGCCGAGAGCACGCGGGCGTACTGGCGGAGCCGCCCGCCGCCGCGCCGCTCGTCGATATCTAAGAGCCCGTCGACGATTCGGCGCACGACGCCGATCCCCGGGCTCTCGCGCCGCCCGCTCTCGTAGTCGGAGATCACCGACGAGGAGACGTCGAGCTGGTCTGCGAGCTCGGTCTGGGAGACGTCGAAGTCGGTCCGCCACTTCCGGAGCGTCGCCCCGGGGTCGTCGCTGAGCGTTATCTCGCCGGCGATCCGGCGAGAGAGCTCCTCGCGTGCGTCGCTCATTATGAGATTCGATGGCGGAGCGCCGCAAAAGGCTACCGAAACCGGGGTTCGTCGGACGTCGACAACCGCCGGACCCGCCGCCGGGACCGGGGGAGAGACACGATCGAAGTCACTCCACGTACAGCGAGTAGACGATGACGCCGAAGCCGACCGCGGTCAGCAGGCTGTCGATCGCGATCCCCACCGCCAGGTCGGCGCCGATGATCTGGTGGGAGACGCCGCCGACCAGCGCGCCGACAGTCACGATCCCGAAGCCGGCCCCGAGCGCGCGCAGCGAGGGGTCCCCCGTTCTGCCGTACGCGCGGAGCGCGTAGTAGGTGATGCTGCCACCGAGCGCGAGGATGGCGGTCTTTGCCACGATGATAGCGAGGTCGATGTGCGTTGTCATGTTTCCTCTCGCAGTTCCGACCAGAGGTCGGCCAAGCGTTCGTCCCGCGTGCGATCCGGGCGGGAGAACTCGACGGTGAGATCGCGGGGGCCGTCTCCATCGTCTCGCGGGTCGTCGATCGAGACCGTTACGGAGTCGAAGGAGACGGCGTAGCGCGTCGTGTGCTGGCCGTCGCGGCGGATGTCCGTCGACTCCCGAAGCAGGGAGGCGTCGGTGAGCTTCTCCAGTTTCCGATACGTCGTCGACAGGGGGATGTCGCACTCCTCGGAGAGGTCGCTCGCCGTCTTCGGCTCGGTGAGCGCCGCCACGATCCGGCGCGCGGCGTCGTCGGCCAGCGCGTCCAGCACGTCGTCGACCGACGGCGGATCCTCCTCGCGCGACGGGTCCCGCACCATATCTTCCCGTTGGCTCTCCCCGTGTCTTAAACCATCGAACTTCGTCTCGGCCCATCAGTTCCTCTCGGCCAAGAGTACGCGATCGCACGCGCCCCCGTGGCGCCGCCGGACGCGCCCCGTTTTTGTGGGTGGGCGGTGTACAGCGACGCGATGGACTCGTGGAAGCGCCGCGTCGTCGGATACTTCGGATTCGTCCTCTTCGTGCTGATCTTCACCGCGGTCACCTACCGTTACGGGATGCGCGTGTACGAGGGCGACCCGCGCACGATGATCGAGGCGCTGCGCTTCTCGGTCGAGATGTTCACCACCACCGGGTTCGGCGGGGACTCCCCGTGGGAGAGCCAGCAGCTGAACGCGTTCATCGCCGTGATGGACCTCGTCGGCATGGTGCTGTTGATCGGCGCGCTGCCGGTCGTGGTGACGCCGCTGCTGGAGCAGGCGTTCTCGACGACCGCGCCCACCTCGCTGGACGACGACCTGTCCGGTCACGTCGTCGTCTGCTCCGACACCTCGCGGTCGGCGGCGCTCATCGCGGAGTTCGACTCCCACGGGATCCCCTACGTGATCGTCGAGCCCGACGACGACAGAGCCGTGCGGCTCCACGAGGCGGGGCGGACCGTGATCCGCGCCGACCCGGAGTCGACCGAGGGGCTGGCGGCCGCGAACCTCGCCAGCGCGCGCGCGCTGGTGACGGACGTCTCCGACCAGGTCGACGCGAGCATCGTGCTCGCCGCGAAGGAGCTCGCGCCCGAGGTTCGCGTCGTCAGCGTCCTCGAGGACCCGGAGCGCGAGCGGTACCACCGGCTCGCCGGGGCGGACGAGGTGCTCTCGCCGCGGTCGCTGCTCGGCGAGAGCCTCGCCGCGAAGGTGACGACCGCGCTCCAGACCGACCTCGGCGAGGCGGTCGCCATCGGCGACTCGCTGCGGCTGGCGGAGGTGTCGGTCCCGCACGGGAGCCCGCTCGCGGGGTCGACGCTGGCCGACAGCGGGATCCGCGAGCGGGCCGGCGTCAACGTGATCGGGGCGTGGTTCAACGGCGAGTTCGACGCGGCGCCCCCGCCTGACGCGACGCTGTCGGCCGGGACGGTCCTGCTCGTCTCCGGGCGGTCCGACCAGCTCGAGCGGCTCGTCGACCTGACGAACTCCGCCACGCGGCGGTTCGGCGCGGGCGAGACCGTCGTCATCGGCTACGGGCAGGTCGGGCAGAGCGTCGCCGAGACGGTGGCGGACGCCGATCTGCCCGTGACGGTCGTCGACCGGGACGACGCCGAGGGCGTCGACGTGGTCGGCGACGCGACCGAGCCGGAGACGCTGCGCGCCGCGGGCGTCGAGTCGGCGCGAACGGTCGTGCTCGCGCTGCCGGACGACACCACGACTGAGTTCACGACGCTCGTGATCCGCGATCTGGCGCCGAACACGCAGGTGCTCGCCCGCGTCGAGGAGGCCGCGAGCGTCCGAAAGATGCACCGCGCGGGCGCCGACTACGTCCTCTCGCTCGCGACGGTCACCGGGCGGCTGTCGGCCTCGACCGTCATCGAGGACCGCGACGTGCTCTCGCTGGATCAGCAGATCGAGGTCGTCAGGAACCGCGTGCCGCGGCTCGCCGGGCGGACGGTCGGCGAGGCGAACGTGCGCGAGACGACCGGCTGCACCGTCATCGCAATCGAGCGCGACGACGAGACGGTGACCGATATCGGTCCCGACACGCGGATCGACAGGGACGACGAGCTCGTCGTCGTCGGCACGGACGAGGGGATCCGGGAGTTCGAGCGCCGGTTCGCGTGACCGCACGCGCCGGTTCCGTCGGCGCGTGCGCCGGTCCTGTGACCGGATTGCAGCGCCGCGACGGGCCGTCGCGGCCGTCACGCGCCGCCTCGCCGCCGAGGCGAGTCGAACGCTTCAAGTATTCGCTGGCTGTTCGTACCTGTATGAAAGACCAGGGACGCTCCACGCGCAAGCGGACGGGCGGCCGACTCAAGCCCGCCTCGAACAAGAAGCGCCACCAGCTCGGCCGCGAGCCCGCCGAGACCACCGTCGGCGAGACGCGACTCCAGTACATCGACTCCCGCGGCACGGAGAAGAAAGTCCGCGCGCTCTCGACGAACGTCGCGCAGGTCGCCGACGGCGGCGACGTGAGCGAGGCCGAGATCGAGAACGTCGTCGACAACCCCTCGAACGTCAACTACGCCCGCCGGAACATCGTCACCAAGGGCGCCATCATCGACACGTCCGCCGGCCGCGCCCGCGTCACCTCGCGCCCCGGCCAGTCCGGGCACGTCAACGCGGTCCTCGTCGAGTAAGTCCGCGCCTTTTCTGAACGTATTTACCCCTCGCCGACGACCACCGACGCGTGTACCTCGGCGTCGACGAGGCCGGCAAAGGACCCGTGCTCGGGCCGATGGTCGCCGCGGCCGTGCTCGCGGCCCCGTCGAGCCTCCCGGCCGACGTCGACGATTCGAAGCGGCTCGCCCCGGAGCGACGCGAGGCGATAGACGAGGCTATCCGCGGGACCGACGGCGTCGCCGTCGGCGTCGCGCTCGTCGAGCCCGCGGAGATCGACCGACCAGACACCGATATGAACACGCTCACCGTCAGCGGACAGGCGCGGGCGGTGCGGGCCGCGCTCGCCGAGGGCGGGGAAAGGGTCGGCGACGAGCCGGTCCGCGTCGTCGCCGACGCCGGCGACACCAGCGAGGCGCGGTTCGCGCGGCGGCTCAGCGAGTTCGTCGAGGGCGGGGTCCACGACCCCGGCGACGAGAGCGGGGTCCACGACCCCGGCGACGAGAGCGGGGGTGACGACCTCCCCGCGGTCGACGTCGAGGCCTTCCACGGCGCCGACGAGGACGACCCGGTCGTCGGCGCGGCGAGCGTGGTCGCCAAGGTGGCTCGCGACGCCCGGATGGCGGCGCTCGACGACCGCTACCCGGCGTACGACGGCGTCGGGAGCGGCTACCCGAGCGACCCGACGACGCGGTCGTTCCTGCGAGCGTACGTCGCCGACAACGGCGACGTCCCGGACTGCGCGCGCCGGTCGTGGGCGACCTGCGACGACGTGTTGGCGGCCGCGGAGCAGTCGGGACTGGACGAGTTTTAAACGAGCGTCGAGACCGCCCCGCTCACGGCGCCGATGAACGTCTCCCAGACGGAGAAGCCGGCGACGATCGAGAGGACGGTGTCTGCGCCGAAAAAGGCGAACAGCACCGCGGACGCCAGGTGCGCGCGCCGCACGTTGAACCGGTGGGCGAACGTGTGGAAGAAGTACGCGTTCGCGATGCTGATCGGGATGATCGCGAGCATCTCGCCGACCCAGATGGCGGAGGTCACCCCGTACTGCACGGCCAGTCCGATCGTGACCAGCTGCGTCTTGTCGCCGAACTCGCCGGTGGCCATGAGCACGAAGATGGGAAGGAAGCCGCCGAACGACCCCTCGTACCGGGCGAGCGGGCCGGGGAGCGTCACTGAGTCAAGGTCGGCGTAGTCGGCGTCGACGGCCTCCGGGTCGGGATCCTCGGCGCCGGCGGCCGTCGCTTCCGCGCCGCCGTCGCCGGACGCGACCTCCCTCGTCTCGCGGTCCGGCATCGACCGGTACAGCAGGTACGCGAACACGAAGAACAGCGAGGCGGTCACGGCGTCGAGGACGACCCCCGGCAGCGCCGACTGCAGCGCCTGCCCGAAGGCGATCTCGACCGCGGTCCAGCCGGCGAACGCCGACCCGGCGGCCGCGACGACGACCCTCGGGTCGTACCGCGTCGACAGCGCGGCGATCATGAACTGCACCTTCTCGCCCGGCAACACGGCCAACTGGGCCACGAACGCGACGATGAGGATCTCAAAGTAGGCCGTCATGCATTCCCTCCGTCACGACGCTGACCGATCGAGGCCGACCGCCCGAACGCGTCCGCCCGTCCGGCGGCCGTCGTCTCGGCTCGCGGGTCGGTCCGGCCGGCCGGCTCTGGGCGGTCGTCGGTGATCACAGTTATATTAGAGTCGTCTAAAATAATAGTTTGTCGTCTTCTCGTTCGCGGCGGCGAGCCGACCGGGGCTGCGGGGTGGGGAGACGGACGGCCGCTCCGGCGCCGTCTCACCGGATCGTCAGCAGCCGGCGCAGGATGTCGCCGTAGGCGGGCCGGGTGACGAGGACGCCGATCAGGACGCCGAGGATAGTGAAGATCGCGAACCCGGAAAGGTCCCCGAGCGAGAGCACCATCAGCGGCGACATCGCGACGATCGTCGTCGCCGCGGCGGCGCCGATCACCCAGAAGGCCCGGCGGAACCGGGAGTTGAACACCTTCCGGGAGTTCACCTCGCCCTCGCTCATCACCTCGTCGGCGATGATCACCAAGTCGTCGACGCCGGTCCCGACGACCGCGATGAAGCCGGCGATGACCGCCAGCTCGATCGGGTAGCTCACCAGCGCGGCGAAGCCGAGCAGGGCGTACACCTCCGCGAGCGCCGTGACGATCATCGGCAGCGCCACCGCGGGCTCGCGATAGCGCAGGAACACCATGCCCGCGACCGCGAACACCGCGAGGATCCCCGTCACCAGCGAGTAGTTCTTGTAGTTCTCGCCCTGCGCGGCCGAGATGGTGCTGGAGGTCCCCTGTCCGCTGATGTCGAGCTCCGCCGGCAGCGCGCCGGCGCGTAGGTTGACCGAGATCTCCTGGGCCGTCGAGAACTCGGGCGTGGTCAGCTGGAAGTTCGCGGTGTCGGCCCACGAGCCGCTCTCCATGCTGTCGGCGAGCCCCGGGTCCATCCCGAAGGAGTTGACGACCTCGCCGTCGACAGTGAGGAGGAGACACGGGTTCGAATTGCCGATCTCCCCCGTCTCGGGGTCGTATTCGCAGCGGTCCGCGTCCGACTGGTACGCCGAGGGGAACCCGCGGTCGACGACGGCCTGTTGGAACCCCTCGGCGGGAGACTGCTGGCCGCCGGAGGCCGTGTTCCTGACGGTCACCGGGACGTACGAGCCCGTGCCGCGGTCCCGCTGCGACGCCGTCCCGATGTTCTCGAAGTCGTCCTGGACGAGCACGCCCTCCTCGACGGCGGTGCCGTTCTCGCTCGGGTACGCGATATCGATCTGGACCGTTCCCCGGTCTTGGAGCAGCGAGACGACGTCGCTACGGTTCTCGCCGGGCACCTCGACGAGCATGAAGTATTCGCCGCTGAGTGACTGGACCTGCTGGACGCTCCCGCCCGAGAGCCCCGCCTCGTTGATCTTGCCCTCGATGATGCTCTGGGTGAGATCGCGGGTCTCGGCCGTCACGCCGGGGCGGATGCTCTCGTAGGAGTACCCCGAGGCGTCCATCGCCGCCCGGAACTCGTCTTCGCTCACGGACGGGTCGGTGACCTCGACCGCCCGCACGTCCTCGCCGACACTCGATCCCACGTCGCGGAGCTGCACGTCGTCGAGCTCGTCGGCGACGGCCCGTTCGACCGTCGCCGGGTCGTCGCCGGCGAAGTCGACGCCGGTGGCGGTGTACCCCTGCAGCGGGGCCCGAACGCGGGTCCCGCCCTCCAGGTCCAGCCCGTACTGGAGGTTGGTTACTCCCTGGCTCGCCTCGCTCTGGTTCTCGCCGGGGGCGGTCTCGGGCGCGAACTGCGGCGCGAACAGCGCGATCGACGCGCCGGCCACGACGGCGACGAGGAGCAGGATCCGCCAGTTGTTCTTGATCGGCTCTAACATTAGCGCTTCACCCCCTCGAACTTGTACCAGCGGAGCAGCGAGACGTTCAGCAGGTACGTGTTCATCAGGTCGGCACAGAGGCCGACCGCGAGGATGATCCCGATGTTCCGGAGGAGGTCGACGCCGAAGACGGTCGCGACGACGGTCATCACGATCATCGCGGCCATCGACGTGAGCGTCATCGTGATCCCAGTTCGCATCGCGCGGCTCACCGACTCGTAGAAGTCTCCCGTCCGGCGCAACACGGAGTTGTTCAACAGGATGTCGGAGTCGACGCTGTACCCGATGATCATCAGGAGCGCCGCGATCGTCCCCAGCGTCATCTGGATCCCGAGGAGGTTCATCACGGCGACGGGGATGACCAGGTCGGAGAACGCCGAGGCGACCACGGCGATGGAGGGGACGAACGACCTGAACATCGCGAACACGAGCACGCTCATGCCGAGGAACGCCAGCGCGACGCCGAAGATCGCGGTCCGGGCCGTGTCGCTGGCGAAGCTCGGCGACACCTGATCGATCGCCGTCGTGGTGAGCCCTGCGTCGTCCGCCTGTTGCCCGAGCTCCTCCGCCAGCCCCTCGGGGTCCTCGTCGGCCGCGCGGAAGGTGACGACGTACACGTCGTCCGCGGGGATCGACCGGATCGAGTCGGGCTGTCGGTCGAACTCGGTTTCGATGCGTTCCTCAACGTTACCACCGTCGTCGGCGACCCGGAGCTCGACGCCGCCCGTGAACGCCAGTCCGAGGTTCGCCGGCGCACCCGTGACGAGATACCAGCCGAGGATGATCGCGAGCGCGAGAACCAGGACCGCGATCGGGACCGCCACGAGCTGCCGGTTCGAGTACTCGGTGTAGTTGACCTCCGGTACCTCGATCGCTACCATAAATACCGGTTCCTGCGCGGGCGCGAATAAGCCTTCTCACTCCGTCGCGTTCCGGCGAACGCGTCGCGGACCACCGAAACGAACTAGCCGACAGCCGCGGTACCAAGACGCATGAACGCGCCCGAGGCCGACCGCGTCGTCCTCTCGTATCCCGACGGGCTCAGCGATTGGGGACGCGACCAGATCGAGACGGACCGCTACCGAGGGTACTTCGCTCGGGTGATGGGCGAGGCCGCGGTCGACGACGTCCGCGAGGAGTTCGTCGACGTCGGCTGCTGCGGGGACAGCCTCGACGTGCCGTTCCGCGTGGAGCGGATCGAGGTCGACGGCGACGCCGTCGACACCGCGGTCGTGACGGGGGAGACGACCGTCGACTACGAGACGCGAGCCGGCGACGTCGACGGCGGCTGGCGGGTCCAGAGCGCGGCCGGCCCGTCGGGCGCGACCGGGGAGCGGGACTGAGTCGGGGAGCCGGACGCCGGTGCGGTCCCGACGCCGTCAGGGCATGTACCGAACGCTGACGACCCCGGGCTCCGACCGGACCTCGACGCGATTCACGCCCAGCCGGGCGGCCCGCGACAGCGTCGCCTCGCGGTCCTCGATTACGTCCGCGACCGCCTCGGCGGTGTCGCTTTCGGGCGGCGTCAACACGTGGACCTCGCCCTCGCCGGCGCGGGGCTCGCGGGCGAGCTCCCCCGCCGGGGCCTCGGCCGCGAGCTCGCGCTCGTGGACGGTCGGCGGCTCCTCGCTCTCCTCGATCGAGAGGCGCCGGCGCTCCGCCACCTCGATCACCCGGTACGTGACCTCCATCGGGGGGTCGGGGGCGACGGTCGCCTCGACCGCGTCGTCGACCTCGAGCCCCGGATTCGTGCTGAGCGTGTGGACCTGCCCGTCGTGGACGTCCTTCAGCACCGCCGAGTCGCTCTCGACGTGCGTGACGAGGAACGTGCTCTCCTTTCCGTCGGCGGTTTCGGCACCGTCGTCGGCCTCCGTCTTCTCCGCGTCGGAACGCGCCGGATCGTCGGTCATTACCCCGCGATAGGCGACGGACCCTTTTCGGGGTTTCGAGCCGCGTCAGTCGTCGGTCGCCGGATCGTCCGGCACCGCCCCGCCGGTCACGCGGAGCCGGTAGTGAACCGCGAACACGACGAGCGCGGCGGCGACGGGCGGGACGACGCCGGCGAGCTGCGGGAGGGCGTAGAGGGCGTTGACGACCACGGATTCGGTCGGGTCGCGGAGCTCCGCCGGTGCGGAGATCACCAGACCGGCGTACAGCGACAGGAGGAACAGGAATCCGCCGTACGCCATCTTCCGGTCGTACCCCGGCTTCACCGGGTCGCCGCGGCGGTGGCGGCGCGCGACGAACAGGAGCGGTGCGAGCAGCGGCGCGACGGCGGCGAACCCGGCGATCACGTACAGGGACCGCGAGAACAGGAAGGTGCCGCCCTGCACGTCGGTCGTCTCCGCCATCCAGACGACGAGCGCGAGAGTGACGACGGTCGCGATCAGCCCGGCCGTGAGCGCGCCGACGACACCGTACACGCGCATGGTCCACGACTCGGTGTGCCGGATCGCGTACGGGATCGCGCCGAACACCCCGCGGTAGCTGTCTGCCATCGTCTCCGCTACGGCCGACGGCGAATTAAACCCCTCGTCGGCGGGCGTGGGGTGACCCCCTCACCGGCGGACGTGACGTTTTATTCCCCGCGGGAGAACCACAGAACGTGGGCCTGTACGACACGTACCTCGGCGTCCGCCACCGACTGCACGAGGGAGACCCGCCGGAGCACGTCGCGATCGTCATCACCGAACGGGACCTCCTCGCGGACGGGGCGTTCGACACCCTCGCCGAGGCGCTCGGGTGGGCGCTGGAGTACGGCGCCGAGCGCGTCACCGTCTCGGTCTCGGTGCTCGACGAGTCCGTGGTCCCGACACTCACGCGCGAGCTCCGCCGGCTGGACGCGCCCGCCCGGTTCGTCGTGCGGAGTCCGGACGACGCGGCCATCGGGGCGGGCGCCGACGGCGACGCCGACACCGGGACCGACGACACCCGGACCGACAGTACCGGGACCGACAATACCGGGACCGACGACACCCGGACCGACAGTACCGGGACCGACAATACCGGGACCGACGACGACGTGCCCATCAGGGTCACCGTCGGGCTCGGCGGGAAGGCGGAGTTCGCGGCCGCAGTCCGCGAGATCGCGAGCGACGTCGACGCCGGGGAACTCGATCCGGCGTCGATCGACGCCGCCGACGTCGCCGACCGGCTCGTGTTCCCGGAGGAGCCGGACCTCGTCATCAAGACGGGCGCGGAGCGGCTCTCCGACTTCGCAATCTGGCAGTCGGTGTACGCCGAGCTCTACTTCACCGACGTGAACTGGCGCGACTTCAGGCGGCGGGACTACCTGCGCGCGGTCCTCGACTTCCAGGACCGTCAGCGGCGGTTCGGGCGGTAGGCGGTTCCGGCGGGAGGCGATTCCGGCGGGAGGCGGCTCGGAAAAAGGAGTCCGAATTTACCAGACGAACCGGAACAGCAGCGTGAACGTGACGAGCGCTCCGACCGTCGAGAGGATCGGGACCACGTTCTGCATCAGGACGACGCGCGCGCTCGTGCTCGGGTTGAACAGGTCGGACGCCGAGGGGATGTCGGTCGGGTCGCCCTCGCCGATCGGTCCCGTCTCGTCCGCTTTCAGCGCGCCGACGGACACCTTCGGCTCCTTCTCGCCGCTGATCCCCTGCCGCACCGTGACGGTCCGCGTCGCGCGCCCCCAGCCGAGCCCGACGATCGACATCGTCGCGATGATGACGAACGACGCCGGGATCCCGACCGCCGAGAGGCTGATCACGATCCCGGAGGAGACGCAGGCGACGACGATCGCCGCGGTCAGCGGGAGGTCGGTGATGTCGTTGCCGAGCGTGTCGAGCGTCCGCCGCGCGATCGTGAACGCGCCGACCGCGACCGCGGCGCTCCCGAGGAGGATCATCGGCGTCATCTCGACGCCGTCGAGCGCGACGAGCGGCGCGATCGCGTTCGCGATGTTCGAGGTCCCCGAGGAGAACGCCATCAGACAGCCGATGGCGATGACGACGAACCCGCCGACGAGCTCGCGCCGGGTCGTGTTCGGACCCGCGACCGGCTTCGGGATCGCCCCGGAGCGGTCGAACTCGAACAGCGCTCCGTCGGTGCTGTCTATCGCGACCCACCGGTCGATGGCCGGGTAGAAGTAGCGCCCGACGACCCCGGAGACCCAGAAGCCGATGATCGGCGCGACGATCCACCAGATGGCGATCTCCCCCATCACCGCCCTGTCGAGGGTGCCGGTGGCGAGGCCGAGCCCCGCGATCGCCCCGACCGCCGTCATCGAGGTCGACGCGGGGACGCCGGCGAAGTTCCCGACGAACAGCGCGCCGCCGATGAAAAAGAGGACCACGATGCTCGTCTCCAGGGTGAACACGCTCCCCCCGGTGACGAGGTCCTCACCGAGCGTCGTCACGACGCGCTGTCCGAGCGTCCCGGCGCCGACGAAGAAGAAGACCGACATCAGCGCCGCCGCGCCCGCCTTCGAGAGCACCCCCGACCCGACGGCCGGCCCGAACGCGGGACCGGTCGTGGCGCCCCCGATGTTGTACCCGACGAACGCCGCAACCACGAAACCGACGAGAAGCAAGACCTCGACCATATACTCGCAACAACAACGCACGGCCGGTTAAACGAACAGGTTTGCGGCGCCGACGGCCGGTGCGCTCGCGGCCCGACCGCCGGTTTGACGGGCGGCGACGCTTCCCGTCGGAGTCAGTCAGAAGTGCGCCGCCTGCAGGGAGTTCGTCGAACGAAGTGAGACGAACGTCGACCGCAGAAGTCAGTTACAAATGCACCGGCCGAGACTCCCCGCGAGTGAAACGAGCGGGGGGTCAGGGCGGTACACGACTGAAAGGAGTGCACCGGCCGAGATTTGAACTCGGGTTGCAACCATGGCAAGGTTGCGTGATACCACTACACTACCGGTGCGTGCTTCGCACTCGATGATTGGTCGGAGGTCCACTTAAACCTGTCACATCGGGACGGCGGCGGGGTCGTCCCGGTTCGCTCGGGGACTCACTCGGTCCGCGACGCCGCGATCTCGGCCCCGTGCGCCCGGACGAGGGCAGCGAACGCCTCGGCCTCCGCGTCCGCCTGCGCGGCGTCGTCCCGCCGGTCGCGCACCCGACGCTTGACGGTCCGAAGCGCGTCCGGCTTGCCGGCCGCAATTTCGTCGGCGACCGCGCGCGGGTCGTCGACGACCCGGGAGACGAGCCCGGTCCGGAGCGCCTCGTCGGCGTCGAGGACCCGCCCCGAGAGCGCGAAGTCGAGGGCGTCGCCTTCGCGCATCGCCCGCGGGAGTCGGACCGTGCCGCCCCACGCGCCGAACAGCCCGAACTCGACGCCCGGCTCTGCGAACGTCGCCGCGGGCGTGGCGACCCGGACGTCGGCCGCGAGCGCGAGCTCGACCCCGCCGCCGCGAGCCGCGCCGTCGATCCCGCAGACGACGACGGTGTCGGCGTCCGTGACGGCCGCGGCGGTGCGCTGCCCGCGCCGGGCGAACGAGGCCGCGTCGTCGGCAGCGTCGAGGTCGGCGACGACGTCGAGGTCGGCGCCGGCACAGAAGGCGTCACCGGCGCCGCGGAGGTAGGTGACGGGCGTCTCGGCGTCGGCGACGGCGCTCCGCAGCGCGTCGAGGTCCTCGGGGCGAAGCGCGTTCCGCCGCTCGGGGCGGTCGATCGTGACGACGCGGACGCGGTCGTCGGTTTGGGTGCGGATCACGGCGTGGTATCCCGGTCGTTTCCAAAGGTCTTTGCCCTTCGCTCGACTATCTCGTGGTAATGGACGATGCCGCGCGAGCGCGTGAGGCCGCTCACGAGGCGCTCGCGGACGTCGAGCCCGAGCAACTGCGCAAGGCCCTCGAGAACCGCATTCTGGACGCCGCCGTGACGCCCGGTGTGCTGGCGCTGGTCACGGCCCGGGCGGTCGACCCCGACGTGAACCTCGACGAGCTCGTCGACCGGGCGGCGGGCGTGCAGCTCATCTACGAGGGACTGCGGCTCACCCGCACGGTGGCCCACGAGGAGCCGTGGGTGACCGCGCCCACCAGCGAGACCGACATCGACGCGGACATGGACGTGCTCACGGCCGACGTGCTCGTCTCGCGCGGCTTCTCGCTGCTGGCGTGTACCGACGCCGCCGGCGCCGCGGTCGAGGTCGTGCGCGCGTTCGGCCGAGACCAGACGCTCCGCGACCGCGATGGGACCGACCCCGCCGCGGCGGCCGCGCTCGACCGGAACCTGGAGGTCGACGCCCTCGAACTGGCGGTCGTCGCCGGCACCACGGCCGTCGGCGGCGACCCGCCGGAGGAGCTGCTGACGTACGCCCGCGAGCTCGCGGCCGATTACGACGGCGAGTTCCCGCCGCCGGGGCGCGCGCTCCCGGACGCGACCGCCGACCGGATCGCCGACATCTCGGACCGCGCCGTGAGCGCGACGGACCGGTGAGCGGCCGATCGGCGAGGGGCCGGTCGCGCGACCGCGGGGGAGCCGGATCGGGCGACGACTCGGCGGCGGATCGAAACCCATAAAGTCGAATCCGGTCAACGACTGATTGCGTGCCTGGGTAGCTTAGCGGTAAAGCGCGTCCTTGGTAAGGACGAGAGCCCGGGTTCAAATCCCGGCCTAGGCTCTTTCTGCGGTCCGCGCGCTCCACGGAGCCGCGCCTGGTTATAACTGGTCGAGCACTCCGCTGATCTGCGACGGTCAGTCGGTCAAACGACGCCGTCGCCGCCGGATTCACCACGGTTATGACGTGGGTCGGTGTACCATGACTATGGACTTCGATTCCGTCTCGACGGTCACCGTCGACTCGTACAGCACGCTCGTGGACATCGGCTCGCAGGAGGCGGTGCTGGAGGCGCACGTCGACGGCCTCGACGACGCCGAGAGCGTCTCGCAGCTGTGGCGCGCGCAGTACCTCCAGTACTCGATGATCGCGAACGACATCGACGCCTACCAGCCGTTCTGGGAGCTCATCGGACAGGGCCTCCGATACGCGCTCGAGGCGAACGGGTACGACGTGCCGGAGGCGACACGCGACGAGATCCGGCGCACCGTCTACGAGGATGAGCTGTCGATCTTCGACGACGTCGGGGACGGGATCGGCCGGATCACCGACGCGGGCTACGAGGTGTACATCGTCTCGAACGGGTCGCCCGAGATGTTAGAGCATCTGGTCGCGGCCGCGGGCCTCGGCGACGTCGTGACGGACGCGATCAGCGCCGACGAGGTCGAGACGTACAAGCCGGAGGCGGGAATCTACGAGCACGCCGCCGAGCGGACCAACACGCCGATCGGCGAGATACTGCACGCCTCCGGCGGCGGGATGCGCGACGTCTGGGGCGCGAAACACGCCGGCATGTCGACCGCGTGGGTCTCCCGCCCGGGGGAGACGCTCCCGACGGAGGAGCTAGGTCCCGACCCGGACGTCGTAATCGAGGGGTTCCACGACCTCGCGGACCGCCTCGAGTGAGGGCGTCGAGTCCGGCCGGTCGAGGGGCGCTGGCGGGCGTCGCGGACGGTCGAGGGGCGCTGGCGGGCGTCGCGGACGGTCGGCCACGCTCGCAGTCGCAACTCGGAAATCCGTCGCCGACCACGGTCCGACCATGACCTTCGCCGACCTGTTCGAGCGGGCCGCCGCGTCCGACGCGACCGAGGAGGCAGTGCGCGTCGCGCTCGCGGATCGCCGATCGGAGCCCGAGGGCGAGGACGCCGCTCGGGGGGGCGACACCACTGATAATGCCTCCGACGACAGCGGTGCCTCCGACGACAGCGATGCTTCCGACGACAGCGGTGCCTCCGACGCCGACGTCTCCCCGGTCGACCGCGAGCCGAGCCCGGCCCGCGTCGTCGCCGACGCCGACGTCCTCGCGGCGGACCTGCTCGTCGGCGGCGCGGCCCGCGAGGCGCTCGACCCGCTGCGCGCCCACTCGTGGACGACGCTCGTCGCCAGCGACGCCCTCCTCGACGACGCCGAGGCGGTGATCGCCGCGCTCGCGGACGCCGACCTCGCGGCCGACTGGCGCGACGCGGTCGAGGCGTGGCGCGAGCCGGTCGCGCACCCCGCGGGCGACCACCCGGCGCTGGCGTCGGCGTACCGCGGCGCCGCGATGCAGGTCGTGAGCCTCGACCCGTCGCTCACGGGGGCAGGGGCCGCCGCCGGACTCCGCGACCGGCTGCCCGTGAGCGTCCGAGAGCCGCGGGCGTTCGCGACCGTGTTCTCCGCCGAGAACCTCTACCCCGAGGCCGTCGGCGGCGAGTATCCGGGGCCGGACCGCGACCCGCGCTCGATGACCCCGGTCGAACGCGGCGAGGACCAGCACCGATAAACGAGCGCCGGCCCGACCACGGGTAATGACCGATCCGGACGCGACCGCGACGGGGGGTGACCCCGGCGGCGCCCTCCGCACCGACGGCGGCACGGAAGGGCTCGCCGACGGCGACGCCCCCGAGCTGCCGGCCGATCTCGACGCAGTCCGCGAGGCGCTGATCGAGTGGTACGAGGCGGACCACCGCGACTTCCCGTGGCGTCGGACGGAGGACCCCTACGAGATCCTCGTCAGCGAGGTGATGAGCCAGCAGACGCAGCTCGACCGGGTGGTCCCCGCGTGGGAGGACTTCATCGACGAGTGGCCGACGACGGCCGACCTGGCCGCCGCCGACCGCGGCGACGTGGTCGCGTTCTGGTCCGACCACTCGCTCGGCTACAACAACCGCGCGAAGTACCTCCACGAGGCCGCCGGGCAGGTCGAGGACGACTACGGCGGCGAGTTCCCCGAGTCGCCCGACGAACTGGAGGAGCTGATGGGCGTCGGCCCGTACACCGCCGACGCGGTGGCGTCGTTCGCGTTCAATAACGGCGACGCGGTCGTCGACACCAACGTGAAGCGCGTGCTCCACCGCGCGTTCGCGGTCCCCGACGACGATTCGGCGTTCGAACGAGTCGCCTCCCGTGTCATGCCCGACGGCGAGTCCCGCGTCTGGAACAACGCGATCATGGAGCTCGGGGGCGTCGCCTGCGGGACGACCCCGCGCTGCGACGAGGCGGGCTGCCCGTGGCGCGGGCGGTGTCACGCGTACGAGACGGGGGATTTCACCGCGCCCGACGTGCCGGAGCAGCCGAGCTTCGAGGGGAGCCGCCGGCAGTTCCGCGGGCGGGTCGTCCGGGCGCTCGGCGAGTACGACGAGCTGCCGCTTGACGAGCTCGGTCCCCGTGTCCGGGTCGACTACGCGCCCGACGGCGAGCACGGGCGGGAGTGGCTCCGCGGGCTCGTCGACGACCTCGCCGACGACGGGCTGGTCGACATCGACGAGCGGTCCGACGGACCGGTGGTCCGCCTCGGGGACTGAGTCGGTGCGGTGCCGGCTCGACGGTCGGATAAATATCGCCCGCGTGTGAACCGTCACCCGTTTATCGCGGGAGCGGGAACGACTACCCATGAGCGAGACCGTCGACTCCGACCTCTACACGCGGACGAAGGCCCTGCTGGAGCCGGGCGACATCGAACTCGTGGGCTGTATCGTCCACACGACGCTCGGCGGGCAGGAGGACTTAGAGATGCACGAGCTCACGGTCGCCGCTAACGATGTCATCGCCGACCGCGCCGGCAAGGGCGAAGCGTACATCGAGGCCGGCAACGACAACACGAACTTCTCTTCGAACCAGTTTCAGGGGCTCACCCTCGACGGCGAGGAGTTCGTCTGGGAGTGCCAGCAGCTCCTCCGCGACGGCACTTTCGACCTAGTGTTCTACTACGAGGCGAACGTCGATCAGGAGGCGCTCGCCGAGGACCTGGCCGCGCTCGACGGCGTCGACCGCGTGACGCAGGTTCCCTGACGCGGCGACGTGTCCCTTTAAACCGTGAGCGAGACCGTCCTGATCCCTGGCGGGCGCGACGTTCGGGCCACGCTCGACACCGCCGCTGGCGACGGCGGAGGGGTGGGAGGCGACGCGAACGACGGCTCCCGCGCCGACAGCGTCGTCGTCGCCTGTCCGCCGCACCCGCAGCACGGCGGCCACCGCGGCGACGAGCGCCTGACCGCCGCGAGCGACGCGCTGACCGGGCGGGGGATCGACTGCCTCCGCTTCGACTACGGCGACTGGGACGAGGGGTACGGCGAGAGCACGGACGCCGACAACGCGGTCGCGTGGGCGGTCGAGCGCTACGAGCGCGTCGGCCTGTTCGGCTTCTCGTTCGGGGGGACGGTCGCGCTCGTGACCGCCGCATCGCGCCCCGGCCTCGCCGGCGTCTGCGCGCTCGCACCGACCTCGCGGCTGAATCCCGACGCCGACGCGGTCGCCGCCCTCGACGACCTCGTCGACCTCGGCGTACCGGCCCGGATTCTGTACGCGACCCGCGACTCGACGGCCGACTGGGAGCCCGTGGTGGAGCGGGCCGAGGAGCTGGGGATCGAGACGGAGGCGTTCGAGTCGGACCACTTCTTCGTCGGGCGATCGGGTGACGTGGGTGACAGCGCGGCGGCGTTTCTCGGCCCCCGGCTGCGGGACGATCCGTAAGGAGCGGTCGGTCGGGTCTGAGACTCGACGGCGATCGGCCTCGGATTTTAATACCTATCTGAGACGAGCGTACCGACATGGATTGGCGCGAGAGATTGAGCTCCGGGACGGACATGCTGCGCCGACAGGCGGTTCGAATTCCGCTCCCGGACGTGAACGCGGAGAGAGACCTCCACGAGAACATGATGCGGATCGCGGACGCCGGCGAGCGGAAAAGCAGGCTCCTCGACGATCCGGATGTCCCGTTGACGGAGGTGTACGAGGACGAGCTCGACGAGATGCGGCAGAGCTTCGAGTACCGCTTACAGCAGGTCGCCGGCGAGGACTACTACGACGTTGCGACCGCGTATCTCGACGGCGAACGCGACGACTGGATCGGAACCCTCGCGGCGTATTATAGAGAATCAAGGAGAATACCTGACCCTTTAGGGTCAGGATGAATCCGACAACTCCTACACAATCAACCGTCGATAGCAAG
>NZ_MWTH01000016.1:0-77160 GCF_059752395.1 Halorubrum sp. B53
CAACTTCGCCGCCGTCTCGTTCGGCGGTGAAGCGGTGTTGTATCCCGGTGGCGCACTCAAAGAGGACGAATACTACTTCACGAAGAAGAAGGCTAAGTGCGACGATTCCTCGTCTCGTGAGGCAGCCCGTCTTGACCGCAAGCGGAGGGGTCGCCGGACACACTTCTTGCACGCACTCTCGAAAGCGATTGTCGAGGAGTGCGTTGAACGAGGTGTTGGAACGCTTGTCGTTGGCGACCTCGGCGGGATCCGAGAGGGCGACGAGAACGGCGAGTCTCGAAACTGGGGCGACCACGGGAACCTCGACTTACACGGCTGGGCGTTCGACCGCTTCGCGACGCTGCTCGACTACAAGGCAGAAGCCGAAGGCATCGACGTGGAGTTGGTGTCGGAGTGCGATACGTCGAAGTCCTGTTCGGCGTGCGGCCACACAGACGATAACCAACGGGTCGAACGTGGCTTGTACGTGTGCGAGGAGTGCGGCACGGTTGCGAACGCGGACGTAAACGGTGCGGAGAATATTCGACAAAAGGTACTCCCGAGTCTCGCCACGGATGGCGGCGATAGGGATAACGGCTGGTTGGCACAGCCAGCGGTTCACCTGTTCGACCGTAGTGAGGGCCGTTTCGCCCCACGAGAACAGGTCGTGAACCGCGAACCATAATATCCCAACTCAGCGGTGCGGTACCGTGGGATTCCCGCGTCTTCAGGCGCGGGAGGATGTCAAGCGGGCGGTAGACTCCGCCCGGACCGCGCGGCGGGATTCGTCTCCGATCGGCCACCGCACGATCGGTCGGCAGTCAGCACGCAGTCGGCGTCACTGCGGTCAGCGCCGCCGCGCGCGATCAACGCCGTCGTGCAATCAGCGCCGTCGCGATCGCGGCGATCAGCGCCGCGACGACGCCGAACCCGGGCGCCGAGTCACCGGTCGATCCCTCACCGGTCGACCCGTCGCTCCCGTCCTCCGTCGATCCGTCGTCGCCGTCGCTCGTGGTGTCTCCGTCGCCGCCGTCGTCTCCGTCGGCGCTCTCGTCCTCACCGTCGGTCGCGCCGTCGCTCTCGGTCTGGAGCTCCTCGACGGCGGTCGAGAGCGTGGTCGTGGACTCGATCACGCTGCGCGGCGCGGGCTGGTTGAGGTAGTTGACGTTCATCACGACGTAGTTCCCCTCCGTCCCGGCGGTCGTGCTCGCGTACGGCTCCTCCTCTAAAATCACCGCGTCGGGGGTCGTCACGAGGATCAGTTCGGGGTCGGTCTGGAGGATGACCTCGTTGGAGAGCTGCGGGTAGCCGTCGCCCTCGGCGGCCGCGACGTTGGTCACGCCGCCGGCTTCCATGATGGAGTTGATGAACGTGTTGCCCGCGGCGACGTAGCCGTCGCCGAGCGGGTACAGCGCGTTCGGCCGGTCGAGGCCGGCGGTCCGGTTCTCGGCGGCCGCGACGGCCTCGTTCATCTCCGCGTTCGTCTCGGCGGCGGCCTCGCAGTTGCCGACGAGCCGCCCGGTCGTCTCCGTCTTCTCCGCGATGGCCTCGATCGAGGTCGCCTCGGCGTAGTGGTACACAGTGAGGTTCTGGGCGCGGAGGGTCTCGGCCGTGCTCGCCGAGGAGGCGTTCGGGACGAGCACGAGGTCCGGCTCGGTGTCCACGACGCGCTCGACGCTGACGCCGAAGCCCTCGGCCGAGACGTTCTCGCGCTCGCTCGCCCCGTCGAGGTACGCGGCGTACTGGGTCACGCCGACGACGCGGTCGCGGGCGCCGATCTCCCAGAGCGTCTGGGCGGCCGACGGGTTCGTCGTCGTGATCCGCTCGGGCCGCTCGTCGAGCGTGATCGTCGTCCCCGTCGCGTCCGTGATCTCCAGCGGGAACTCGCACGCGGCGTCCGTCTGCTGGGCGCCCGGCCCGTCGGTCGAGTGGTCGATCGTCGGCGACGCCGTCGTCGTCGGCTGTGCGCCCGCGGCCGGGCCCGCGACGCCGCCCACCAAGGCGGTCGTCACGAGCAGGGCCATCGCGATGACGTACCTGTGTCGCATCGGATCGATGAGACGCCTCGTCCAATAAGTATTTACCTACTACAAGTTTTGTTGGAGAACGAATGAGTGCCTGGAGGCGGGCGTCGGTCTGGTCGGCGGGCCTAGCGGCCGCGCTGGGCGTCGTGATAACGGTGAGCGCCGCGATCGGCCCCGCGCCCATCTCCCCCGCGGAGACGGTGAAGGCCGTGTTGAACGCGATCGTCGTGCCGGCCGGGATCGAGACGACGGCCGCCGGGATCGGTACCCTACGGCTCCCCGGCGTGGGCCCGCTGACGCTGCCCGGCGTCGACCTCGCGTACGCCTCGCCGTTCGCGTACCCGGTCGACGACGTCCACGCGCGGATCGTTGTCGGGGTCCGGCTCCCCCGCATCTTGATGGCCGCGCTGGTCGGCTTCGCGCTCGCGGCGGCCGGCACCGTCATGCAGGGGTTCTTCCGGAACCCGATGGCGGACCCGTCGATCATCGGCGTCTCCTCCGGCGCGGCGGTCGGCGCCGTCGCCTTCATCGTCTTCCCGACGGCGCTGTCGGCGACCGTGACGCTCCCACTGATCGGCGCGGTCGACGTGGGGCTCTCGTACGGCGCGGGCGTCAGCCTCTTCGCGTTCGTCGGAGCCCTCGCGGCCGCCTTCGGCGTGTACGCCATCGCGACCCGTCACGGGCGGACGCCGGTGGCGACCCTGCTGCTCGCCGGCGTCGCGGTCCAGACGTTCCTCGGCGCGGTCATCTCGTACCTCCAGCTGCAGGCCGGCGAGTCGCTCCGGCGGATCGTCGCGTGGCTGATGGGCCACCTCTCCGGCGCGTCGTGGAGCGAGGTCGCCGCGACGGCGGTCGTGGTGCCGCCGCTGTTCGTCCTCCTCTTAGTGTACGCCCGCGACCTCAACGTCCTCCTCCTCGGCGAGGAGGAGGCGCGCGGGCTCGGCATCGCGGTCGAGCGCACCAAGCGGATCCTGCTGGGCGCCTCCGCGCTGATCACGGCCGCGGGCGTCGCCTTCGCCGGCGTCATCGGCTTCGTCGGGCTGATCGTCCCGCACATGCTCCGGCTGGTCGTGGGCCCCGACCACCGGGTGCTGCTGCCGACCGCGGCGCTCGCGGGCGGGTCGTTCCTCGTCGCCGCCGACACGGTCGCCCGCGCCGGGAGCACGGAGCTGCCGGTCGGCATCGTCACCGCCGCGGTCGGCGCGCCCTTCTTCATCTACCTGCTCTCGAACCGGGAGGTGCACGAGCTGTGAGCGCCGACGAGCGCGCGGAGGGGAACGAGGGCGAAGCGAGCGACGGCCCGTCGGCAACCGACGCCGGCGGCGGCCCCCTCGTCGGAGTCACCGACCTGACCGTGTCGTTCGGCGACGTGCCCGTCGTCGCCGGCGTCGACCTCCGGGTCGAGCGCGGCGAGTTAGTCGGGCTCGTCGGCCCGAACGGCGCCGGGAAGACGACGGTGCTCCGGGCGATCAAGGGAACGCTCGCGCCCGACTCGGGGGAGGTCCGGCTGGACGGGACCGCCGCCGCCGACCTCTCCGCGCGCGAGGCCGGCCGCCGGGTCGCCAGCGTCCCGCAGGACACGAGCCTCGCGTTCGACTTCCGGGTGCGCCACGTGGTGGAGATGGGACGGACCCCGCACCTCGGGCGGTTCGACGGGCACGGCGCCGACGACGACCGGGCGGTGCGAGAGGCGATGGACGCGGCCGGCGTGGCGCGCTTCGCCGACCGATCGATCGCGGAGGTCTCGGGCGGGGAGCGTCAGCGCGTCCTGCTCGCGCGAGCGCTGGCGCAGGGGACTCCGGCGCTGCTGCTCGACGAGCCGACCGCGAGCCTCGACGCGAACCACGCCGTGCGCACCCTCGAACTCGTCCGCGACCTCGTCGACGACGGGCGCGGCGCGCTCGCGGCGATCCACGACCTCGACGTGGCGGCCCGGTACTGCGACCGGATCGTCGTCCTCGCGAACGGCGGCGTCCACGCCGCCGGGCCGCCCGGCGAGGTCCTGACCGCCGACGCGCTGCGAGCGGCCTTCAACGCCGAGGCGTTCGTCGGGCGCAACCCCGCGACCGGGACGCCCGCGGTCACCGCCTTCGACGCGGTCGGTGCGGCCGGCACGTCGGGCGCGACCAACGAGCGCGACGCGGACCGCGACGAGACCGGGCCGCGACGCCTCCACGTCGTCGGGTCCGGGCGGGACGCCGCCCGGGTCATCGCGCGCCTCGCGGCCGCGGGCCACGAGCTCTCGGTCGGCGTGGTGCCCGAGGGCGACGCCGCCGCCGAGACGGCCCGCGACGCCGGCGCCGAAATCGTCGCCGCGCCCGCGTTCGAACCGGTGGGAGCGGAGGCCCGGGAGGCCGCGGTCGCGCTCGCGAGCGACGCCGACGCGGCGATCGCGGTCGGCGGCGGAGCGGGCGGCGACGGAACGCGGGTCGAAGGGGACCGGGCCGACCCGAACGCGGCGGTCCTCGCGGCCGCCGACCGGGCGATCGAGATCGACCGCGACGTCGACGACGCCGACCTGCTCGACGCGGTTCGTGACCCGGGCGGCGACCTCGACTCGACATAACTCGACCGCGTCGGCGGCCCCTCGCGACCCGACTCTCGGCGGGCGGTGAGCCGTTCGGCTATCGAGACGGCGTCGCCGCGGATCGGTTTATAAATGCGACCGTCCGATCGCCGCGCGTCGCGCTCTCGTCGCCGGGCCGTCGCGCGTCGGTCGGATACCACCTGACGGCAATCGACTCCGGTATCGGACACGGCGGGCGCTCGGCGGTTCAGCGGGGCCGAGCCGAGTGATCGGGACAGATCGACGCTACACGACCTGAACCGCCGGGTTCGTCCCTGTGTTCGTCTCTCACGGCGCACAATTGATTACTGTTAAACATCATAGCTGCAGATAAATATTCTTTATAAGCATATGCCCTTATGAATGGCACCGGTACGAGGTGGTACGATGGAACGAAGACAGTTCCTGCGCGGCACCGGCGCGACGATCGGCGGCTCGCTGCTCGCCGGCTGCGCCGGGAGCGACGGACGCACCGTGACGGTCGACTACGCCTACTACAACCCGGTCAGCCTCGTCCTGCGCGAGAAGGGGTGGCTGGCGGAGGCGTTCGCGGAGACGGACGTCGACGTGGAGTGGGTGCTGAGCCTCGGCAGCAACCAGGCCAACGAGTACTCGCAGGGCGGGGAGGCGGAGGTCGCCTCGACCGCCGGGATCGCGGCGCTGATGGCGCGGTCGAACGGCGTGCCAATCACGACGCCGTACGTCTACTCCG
The DNA here is from genome assembly GCF_059752395.1 of Halorubrum sp. B53. Taxonomy (NCBI): domain Archaea; kingdom Methanobacteriati; phylum Methanobacteriota; class Halobacteria; order Halobacteriales; family Haloferacaceae; genus Halorubrum; species Halorubrum sp. B53. The sequence goes on from NZ_MWTH01000016.1 coordinate 5,282, forward strand.
AGCCCGAGTGGACCGCGCTCGTCACGTTCGCGGAGACGGGGATCGAGTCGGTCGCCGACCTGGAGGGCAAGCGCGTCGCCGCCACCCGCGGCACCGACCCGTACTTCTTTTTGCTGCAGGCGCTCGACGACGCCGGCCTGAGCGAGGACGACGTCGAGGTCGTCCACCTCCAACACCCCGAGGGGCAGTCGGCGCTGGTGGGGGGCGACGTCGACGCGTGGGCCGGGCTCGACCCCCACATGGCCGAGCTGGAGCTGGAACACGACGGCGCGGAGCTGTTCTTCCGCGAGCCCGCGTACAACACCTACGGCTTCCTCAATTTCCTCGACGGCTTCCTCGCGGATCACCCGGAGGACGCCCGACGCGTCCTCGAGACCTACGAGCGCGGCCGCAGGTGGGCGATCGACAACCCCGAGGCGACCGCGGGGATCCTCGCGAGCGAGTCGGAGATGTCCGAGGCGGTGGCCGAGCGCGTGTTCACGAAGCGGACCGACCTCTCGGAGCCGATTCCGGGCGACCCGCACCGCGACCTGCTCGCCGACCTCGCGCCCATCCTAGAGCGCGAGGGACTCGTCACCGACGACGCCGACCCCGCGGGGAGTATCGACGACCTGCTCGACCCGGAGTTCGCGAGCGAGACCGTGAGCGACGCCGGTTCCGGAGGCGAGTGAGATGGCGACGACGCGAGAGACGGGACGGGCGAGCGCCGACGCCGCCGCCGAGACCCTCCCCGACGCCGACCGGTTCCGGTGGCTGATCGGGTTCGTCGTGCCCGCGGCGATCGTCGTCGCCTGGCACCTGCTGGTCGCGACCGGCGTCTTCGCCGCCCACCAGCTCCCGGCGCCGCTGCGGGTGGTCGAGACGCTCTACGGGCTCGGCGCCTCGGGCGAGCTGTGGGGCCACGTCGCGATCACGGTCCAGCGCGTGTTCCTCGGGGTGCTCCTCGGCGCGAGCGTCGGGATCGCTCTCGGAACGCTCACCGGACTCTCCGAGCTTGCCGCCGACCTGCTCGATCCGCTGCTCCAGAGTCTCAAGAACATCCCCTCGCTGGCGTGGGTGCCGCTGTTCCTGCTGTGGTTCGGGATCGGCGAGGGCGCGAAGGTGCTGCTGATCGCCGTCGGCGCCTTCTTCCCGGTGTACCTCAACCTCTCGGCGGGGATCGGCGAGGTGAGCGAGGACCTGCTGGAGGTGGCCGAGGTGTACGACCTCGGCCGGATCGAGTCGCTCCGACGGGTGGTGTTCCCGGCGGCGGTACCGAGTCTGCTCGTCGGGATCCGCGGCGGCGTCGGACTGGCGTGGATGTTCGTCGTGGCCGCGGAGCTGATCGCGGCCAGCGAGGGGATCGGGTTCCTGCTGAGCGACGGTCGCGTGCTCGCGCGGCCGGACATCATCGTCGGTTCGATCCTGCTTTTCGCCTTCCTCGGGAACCTCTCGGACCTGGCCGTCAAGGAGGTGGAGAACCGTGTCGTCGGTCGGTGAGGGAGCGATCCCGGACGGCGACGCGAGCGAGGAGAGGCCGGAGTCGACGACCGACCCGTCGCTCGCGGTGCGCGGGCTCACCAAGCGCTACGGCGAGACGGTCGCGCTCGACGGCGTCGACCTCGCGGTCGACGAGGGGGAGTTCGTGGCGGTCGTCGGCCCCTCCGGCTGCGGGAAGTCGACGCTGCTGCGCGTGCTCTCCGGGCTGGAGGAGCGCTTCGAGGGCGAGGCCGCGGTCGGCGGGACCGACGTGCGGAGGGCCGGCAGCGACCACGTCGGGATGGTGTTCCAGGAGCCGCGGCTCCTCGCGTGGGCCGACGTCCGGGAGAACGTCGCGATCGGGCTCCCGGCGGACGTCGACCGCGACGACCCCGCCGCCAGCGACCGCGTTGACGACCTGATCGAGACGGTGGGGCTCGACGGGTTCGCGGAGAGCCGCCCGGGCGAGCTCTCCGGGGGGATGGCCCAGCGGGTCTCGCTGGCGCGGGGGCTCGCCTACGATCCGGAGGTGTTGCTGCTCGACGAGCCGTTCTCGGCGCTCGACCGGCTGACGAAGTACGAGCAGCAGGACCACCTGCTCGACGTATGGGCGGAGCGGGGAACCACGGTCGCGCTGGTGACGCACGACGTCGAGGAGGCCGCCTACCTCGCCGACCGCGTGGTCGTCCTCGGCGGTCAGCCCGGGACGGTCGAGGCGGTGATCGACGTCGACGCCGACCGCCCCCGCGACCGGACCGACGGGGGACTGCTGGCGGCGCGCCGCGAGATCACCGACGCGCTCGGGCTCTGAGCCGGACGGACCTGACCGCATCGAGCCGACTCGGACCGGGTTCGCCTCCGCTCGCGCGCCCCGGCCGCGGCCGAAACGAAACGAACGTCGATACCCCTTATTAACCGGGTTCCGAAATCACAGTCCCAGATCGCGCCGGGACGAATATAAATAATATAAGGAGTACCCACGACGTTGGTGTCGTGCGGTTTTCCGCCGACCGCGATCCCCGCAGCCCTGTCGCCGCGGAGTCGTTTTTGCGAACGGCACAAGCGTTAAGTTCTCCACCGTACTGTCGTGAACCGATGACAGACATCACGGAGGCTTCGTCGGACACCCCGGCGGATCGAGTTCTTCCAGGGCACGATAGCTTCTAACATCGAAATCGGTCCTGTACGGATCTTCGACACGACGTTACGAGACGGAGAACAGTCACCACGGACGTCGTTCAGCTATGACGAGAAACGCCGCATAGCGGCGACGCTGGACGACATGAACACCCACGTCATCGAGGCTGGGTTCCCGGTGAACTCGGACGCGGAGTTCGAGGCCGTGAGCGACATCGCCGCCGCGACGGACACCACCGTCTGCGGGCTGGCGCGGGTCGTCGAGGGCGACATCGACGCCGCGATCGACTCCGGCGTCGAGATGGTCCACGTGTTCGTCTCCACCAGCGACGTGCAGCTGGAGGACTCGATGCACGCGACCAGAGCCGAGGCGAAGGAACGCGCGGTCGACGCCGTCGAGCAGGTGAAAGACGCCGGCGTCGAGTGCATGTTCTCGCCGATGGACGCCACCCGGACGGACCCGGACTACCTGACGGAGATCGTCGAGGCGGTCTCGGACGCCGGCACGGACTGGATCAACATCCCGGACACGTGCGGCGTGGCGATGCCGACGAGCTTCGGGAAGACGGTGAAGGCCGTCGTCGAGGCGACCGACGCCCGCGTCGACGTGCACACGCACGACGACTTCGGGATGGCCGCGGCGAACGCCGTCACCGGCTTCGAGAACGGCGCCGAGCAGGCGCAGGTGTCGGTCAACGGGATCGGCGAGCGCGCCGGCAACGCCGCCTACGAGGAGGTCGTGATGGCCGTCGAGTCGGTGTACGGCGTCGACACCGGCATCGACACGACCCAGATCACCAAGCTGGCGCGGATCGTCGAGGAGGCGTCCGACATCCCCGTGCCCGCGAACAAGCCCGTCACCGGGCGCAACGCGTTCGCGCACGAGTCGGGCATCCACGCGGCCGGCGTCATCGAGAACGCCGACACGTTCGAGACCGGCGTGATGACCCCCGAGATGGTGGGGGCCGAACGGGAGTTCGTGCTCGGGAAACACACCGGCACCCACAGCGTGCGCAAGCACCTGGTGGAGGCCGGCTTCGACCCGAGCGACGGAGAGGTCCGGCGCATCACCAAACGCGTCAAGGAGTACGGCTCCGGCAAGCGGCAGGTGACCGCCGGCGACGTCGAGCGCTTCGCCGAGGAGGCGGGCATCGACCGCGAGGAGGAGGTCCGGGTCTGATGGCCGCCCCCCTGACCGGGGAGCCCGCCGAGCGACCGCCGTCAGCGTCGACGGCGGCGCTCGCGGTCCCGTTCGTCGCGGGCCGATCGACCGGATCGGCGTCCCGACAGGGATTTATATCGCGGCTCCGTTGGTCAGGGCGAGATGCGACGGCACACCGCGGTCCCGACGACAGCCGACGTCGCCGGAGCCGTCGCGCCGATTATTGTAGGGGTATAAGCCCCTACACTACCCCTTCCTCACCGACCCGACGTACCGACGAACGCCAGCGGACGGGCGGCCGTCCGCCCGCGGTTCCGGCGTTCGGACCGAACTTCGACGCGTACGAGATGCCACACCGAACACCACCACGACAATGAGCGACACAGCAGCACACCCACGAGAGGACGACCCCGAGGGCGCCGAAGAGCCGGCGGAGGGAGCCGACGACGCCCCCGCCGCCGACCCCGACGAGACGCCCGCCGCGGGGGCGGTCTCGACCGGCGCGGAGTCGGTCGTCGCCGCCCTCGAGGCGGCCGGCGCGGAGACCGCCTTCGGCGTCCAGGGCGGCGCGATCATGCCCGTCTACGACGCCTTGTACAGTTCGTCGATCGACCACGTCACCATGGCCCACGAGCAGGGCGCCGTCCACGCCGCCGACGCGTACGGCGTCGTGTCCGGCGAACCGGGGCTCTGCCTCGCGACGTCCGGCCCCGGGGCGACGAACCTCGTCACCGGGATCGCCGACGCCGACATGGACTCCGACGCGATGCTCGCGTTGACCGGGCAGGTGCCGACCGAGTTCGTCGGCAACGACGCGTTCCAGGAGACCGACACCATCGGCGTCACGCGACCGATCACGAAACACAACTACTTCGCGGGCGGCGCCGACACCGTCGGCGACACCGTCGGCGAGGCGTTCGAGCTGTCGCGGGCCGGTCGCCCGGGACCGACGCTCGTCGACCTCCCGAAGGACGTCACGCAGGACGAGACCGACGAGACGCCGGGGCCGGCCGCACCGCCGGCCGGCACCGACCCCGACCCGAACGCCGACGCCGACGCGGTCGAGGCGGCCGCGCGGGCCATCGAGGAGGCCGAGCGCCCCCTCTGTCTGTTCGGCGGCGGCGTCATCAAGGCCGAGGCGAGCGACGCCGCGCGGACGTTCGCGCGGACGTACGGGATCCCGGTGACGACGACGATGCCGGGGATCGGCTCGTTCCCCGAGGACGACGAGCTCAGCCTCTCGTGGGCCGGGATGCACGGCACGGGCTACGCGAACATGGCGATCACCCACACCGACTGCCTGATCGCGGTCGGCACCCGATTCGACGACCGGCTCACCGGCGGCATCGACACGTTCGCCCCGGAGGCGGAGGTCGTTCACGTCGACATCGACCCGGCCGAGATCTCGAAGAACGTCTACGCGGACCACCCGCTGATCGGCGACGCGGAGCGCGTCCTCGACCAGCTGACCGCGGCGGTCCGCGAGGCGCCCGACGCCGAGGCGTGGCGCGAGCGGTGCGCAGAGTGGAAGGAGACGTACCCGCTCACCTACGCGACGCCCGAGGACGAGCCGCTGAAGCCGCAGTTCGTCGTCGAGGCGTTCGACGAGGCGACTGACGACGACACCATCGTGACGACCGGCGTGGGCCAACACCAGATGTGGGCCTCCCAGTTCTGGACGTACACGGAGCCCCGGACGTGGGTCTCCTCGCACGGCCTGGGCACGATGGGGTACGGCGTGCCCGCCGCGGTCGGCGCGCGCGTCGCCGCCGACAACATGGGCGAGCCCGACCGCGACGTGATCTGTTTCGACGGTGACGGCTCCTTCCTGATGACGATGCAGGAGCTCTCGGTGGCCGTCCGCGAGGACCTCGATATCACCTTCGCCGTGCTCAACAACGAGTACATCGGCATGGTGCGCCAGTGGCAGGACGCCTTCTACGAGGGGCGCCACATGGCCTCCGACTACACGTGGATGCCCGAGTTCGACAAGCTCGCCGAGGCGTTCGGCGCCCTCGGGCTCCGCGTCGACGACTACGACGAGGTCGCGCCGGCGGTCGAGGAGGCCCTCGACTACGACGGGCCCGCCGTGATCGACTTCCACGTCGACCCCGAGGAGAACGTCCTGCCGATGGTGCCGAGCGGGGGCGCGAACGGCAAGTTCGCCACCGCGGAGGACCAGCTATGAGCGGCGATTCGTCCGACTCCCGACCCGCGACCGACGGCGGCTCCGCCGCCGATGCCCCCGACGACGACTCCCGGCCCGCGCCGAGCGAGCAGCCCGGCCCCGAGGAGCGACCCCACCCGGAGGGGCGTCGGAACCTCGAGGGGATCCGGATCGACCCCGTCGTCGAGGCGGAACACGAGTCGCGGCGCGCCGTCATCTCGGCGCTCGTGGAGGACGAGCCGGGCGTGCTCGCGCGCGTCTCCGGGCTCGTCTCCCGCCGCCAGTTCAACATCGAGAGCCTCACCGTCGGCCCGACGACCGTCGAGGGCCACTCGCGGATCACGATGGTCGTCGAGGAGACGGACCCCGGCATCGACCAGATCGAAAAGCAGATGGCGAAGCTGAAACCGGTTATCTCCGTCGGCGAGGTGTCCGGCGACGCCGTCACGGCCGAGCTGGTCCTGCTGAAGGTCGAGGCCGACGACCCCGCCGCGGTCCACGCGGTCTGCGACATGTACGACGGCCGGACGCTCGACGCCGGGCCGCGGACGATCACCGTCCAGCTCACCGGCGACGAGGCGCGGATCGACGACGCGCTGGACGCGTTCCGCCAGTTCGGCATCATCGAGATCGCCCGGACGGGCCAGACCGCGCTCGCGCGCGGCGATACCCCGACGGCGCCCGGAGAGAAACCCGGAACGGCCGGTGAACCGACGACGCACGACAGCTGACGCAGTTCCAACACACGATACACAATGAGCGACAACGACATGCAGACGGTCGAATCCAACGTATATTACGACGAAGACGCGGACGGCGAAGCGATCGCCCAGAAGGTCGTGGCCGTCCTCGGCTACGGCTCGCAGGGGCACGCGCACGCCCAGAACCTGAACGAGAGCGGCGTCGACGTAATCGTCGGCCTGCGCGAGGACAGCTCCTCGCGGGAGGCCGCCGAGAGCGACGGGCTCGAGGTTGCGACGCCCGCCGAGGCCGCCGAAGCGGCCGACATCGTGAGCGTCCTCCTCCCCGACACGGTCCAGGCGGACGTCTACGAGGAGTCGATCGAACCGAACCTCGAGCCCGGCGACACGCTCCAGTTCGCGCACGGGTTCAACATCCACTACAACCAGATCCAGCCGCCCGAGGACGTCGACGTGACGATGATCGCGCCGAAGTCGCCGGGCCACATCGTCCGCCGGAACTACGAGAACGACCAGGGGACGCCGGGACTGCTGGCGGTGTACCAGGACGCCACGGGCGAGGCCCACGACGAGGCGCTCGCGTACGCGGCCGCCATCGGCTGTACCCGCGCCGGCGTCGTCGAGACGAGCTTCCGGGAGGAGACCGAGACCGACCTGTTCGGCGAGCAGGCCGTCCTCTGCGGCGGCATCGCCTCGCTGATCAAGCAGGGGTACGAGACGCTCGTCGAGGCGGGGTACTCCCCCGAGATGGCGTACTTCGAGTGCATGAACGAGATGAAGCTCATCGTCGACCTGATGTACGAGGGCGGGCTCGGCGCCATGTGGGACTCCGTCTCGCACACGGCGGAGTACGGCGGGCTCACCCGCGGCGACGAGATCATCGACGACCAGGTCCGCGCGAACATGGAGGAGGTGCTCGAGGGCGTTCAGAACGGCACCTTCGCCCGCGAGTGGATCTCCGAGAACCAGGCCGGGCGGCCGGCGTACACCCAGCTGCGTAACGCCGAGAAGAACCACGAGATCGAGGCCGTCGGCGAGGAGCTGCGCGGCCTGTTCGCGTGGCAGGAAGAGGGCGAGGAAGAGGAAGAAGAGTCGGCGGAGGTGACCGCGTGATGGGCGTACGCGGCGACGCGAACCGAGCCACTGTGACCGCGTCCCGCGCGGGTGATCCCCGATGAGCGAGGGGACTCTGTACGACAAGGTGTGGGACCGACACAAGGTGACGGAGCTGCCGACCGGACAGGACCAGCTGTTCGTCGGGCTCCACCTCGTCCACGAGGTCACCAGTCCGCAGGCGTTCGGGATGCTGCGGGAGCGCGGCCAGGAGGTCGCCTTCCCGGAGCGCACGCACGCGACGGTCGACCACATCGTACCGACCGGGAACCGCGACCGACCGTTCGAGGACGAGGCGGCCGAGACCATGATGTCGGAGCTCGAGGAGAACCTCCGGGGGTCCGGCATCAACTTCTCCGACCCCGACTCCGGCGACCAAGGCATCGTCCACGTCATCGGGCCGGAGCAGGGGCTCACGCAGCCCGGTATGACGATCGTCTGCGGCGACTCCCACACGTCGACGCACGGCGCGTTCGGCGCGCTGGCGTTCGGCATCGGCACCTCGCAGATCCGCGACGTGCTGGCGACGGGCTGCGTCGCCATGGAGAAACAGAAGGTCCGCCGGATCGAGGTCACGGGCGAGCTCGGCGAGGGCGTCACCGCGAAGGACATCATCCTGACGATCATCGGGAAGCTCGGGACCGACGGCGGCGTCGGACACGTCTACGAGTACGGCGGCGAGGCCATCGAGAACCTCGGCATGGAGGGACGGATGTCCATCTGTAACATGTCCATCGAGGGCGGCGCCCGCGCGGGGTACGTCAACCCCGACGAGACCACCTACGAGTGGCTCCGGGAGACGGACGCGTTCGAAGACGATCCCGAGGAGTTCGAGCGGCTGAAGCCCTACTGGGAGTCGATCCGGACCGACGACGACGCGGAGTACGACGACGTCGTCACCATCGACGGCTCGGCGATCGAGCCGACCGTGACGTGGGGGACCACGCCCGGACAGACCGCGGGCATCACGGAGCCGATCCCGGACCCGGACGATCTCCCCGAGGAGGACCGCGACACCGCGCGTCGCGCACAGAAGCACATGCGCGTCGAACCGGGCGACACGATGGAGGGCTACGACATCGACGTGGCGTTCCTGGGCTCGTGTACGAACGCGCGCCTGAAGGACCTCCGCGAGGCCGCGGCGTTCGTCGAGGGCCGCGAGGTCGACGACGACGTGCGCGCGATGGTCGTGCCCGGCAGTCAGCGCGTCCGCGACGCCGCAGAGGCGGAGGGGCTTGACGAGATATTCACCGAGGCGGGCTTCGACTGGCGCGAGCCCGGCTGCTCGATGTGTCTCGGGATGAACGACGACCAGCTCGAGGGCGACGAGGCGAGCGCGTCCTCCTCGAACCGGAACTTCGTCGGCCGGCAGGGGTCGAAGGAGGGCCGGACCGTGCTGATGAGTCCGATCATGGTCGCGGCCGCGGCGGTGACCGGCGAGGTCACCGACGTCCGCGAGATGGAGGAGGTGGCGACCGTATGAGCTCTCCCGAGTTCAGCGACGGCGAGGCGCCGGCCGAGAAGGTCACCGAGGTCTCAGGGACGGGAATCCCTGTCCGCGGGAACGACATCGACACCGATCAGATCATCCCGGCGCGGTTCCTGAAGGTCGTCACCTTCGACGGGCTGGGGCAGTTCGCCTTCTTCGACCAGCGGTTCGACGACGACGACAACGAGAAGGACCACCCGTTCAACGAGGAGCAGTACCAGGGCGCGAACGTCCTGGTAGTCAACGCCAACTTCGGCTGCGGCTCCTCGCGCGAGCACGCGCCGCAGGCGCTGATGCGCTGGGGGATCGACGCCGTCGTCGGCGAGTCGTTCGCGGAGATCTTCGCGGGCAACTGCCTCGCGCTCGGGATCCCCACGGTCACCGCCGACCAGGAGGATATCGAGGCGCTCCAGGACTACGTCGAGGCGAACCCGGACGCCGACGTCGACATCGACGTGGCCGCCGAGACGATCACGTACGGCGACACCGTGATCGACGCGACGGTCCACGACGCGCAGCGGAAGGCCCTCGTCGAGGGCGTCTGGGACACCACGGCGCTGATGGGCGCGAACGCGGGCGCCGTCCGCGAGACCGCCCGGTCGCTCCCCTACGTTCCGGAGGCGGACATCCCGGGGGACGGGGCGTGAGCCACGAGATCGCCGTCATCGAGGGCGACGGGATCGGCCGGGAGGTCGTCCCCGCGGCCCTCGAGGTGTTGGAGGCGTTCGACCTCGCCTTCGAGTTCGTCGCGGGCGAGGCCGGCGACGCGACGAAGGAGGCGACCGGCGAGGCGCTCCCGGCGGAGACGTACGAGCTCGCCGCGGGCGCGGACGCCACGCTGTTCGGCGCCGCGGGCGAGACCGCCGCCGACGTCATCCTCCCGCTGCGCGACGCCGTCGACTCGTTCGTCAACGTCCGGCCGGCGAAGGCGTACCCCGGCGTCGACGCGCTCCGCCCGGAGACGGACGTCGTCTTCCTCCGCGAGAACACCGAGGGCGTCTACTCGGGCCACGAGGACCGGCTCTCCGAGGACCTCTCGACGCTGACGCGAGTGGTCACCTCCTCCGCCTCCCGCGAGCTGGCGGAGTACGCCTGCGAGTTCGTCGAGGACGGTCGAGGGCCCGCCGGCGGCCCCGAGGACGGGTTCACCGTCGCGCACAAGGCGAACGTGATGCGCGAGACGGACGGGCGGTTCCGCGAGGAGATGCTCGCGGTCGCCGAGGAGCGCGGCGTCGACGCCGACGAGGAGCTGATGGACGCGTTCGCGACGAAGCTCCCGATGGACCCGACGCAGTACGGCGTGATCGTCTGCCCGAACCTCGCCGGCGACGTACTTTCGGACCTGGCGGCCGGGCTCGTGGGCGGGCTCGGCCTGCTCCCGTCGGCGAACGTCGGCCACGACAACGCCCTGTTCGAGCCGGTCCACGGGACCGCGCCCGACATCGCCGGCCAAGGGGTCGCGAACCCGACGGCGGCGATACTGTCGGCCGCGATGCTGTTGGAGTACCTCGGGTACGTCGAGGAGGGGCAGCGGGTGCGCGACGCCGTGGAGGGCGTGCTCTCCGACGGGCCCCGCACCGGCGACCTCGGCGGCGACGCGACGACCGACGAGGTCACCGCGGCGATCGTCGACCGGCTCTAGGCGCCGGACCGTTCCGCGAGAGAGGGCCTCGCACGGTGACCGCGGTCGAACCACAAGAAAGGAAACCCTGCGGCCCGTCCGTCCGGGTATGAGCAACTACGAAGTCGCGATGGAAGCCGCCTGGTTGGTCCGTGACGTCGAGGAGACCGACGACGCCATCGGCGTCGCGGTCAGCGAAGCCGGCAAGCGACTCAACGAGACGGACAAGCAGTACGTCGAGGTCGAGCCCGGCGTCACCGGCTGTCCGGCCTGCGGCGAGCCGTTCGACGCCGCGTTCCTCGCCGCGAACACGGCCTTGGTCGGGCTCCTCTTGGAGATCGACATCTTCAACGCCGACAGCGAGGAGCACGCGGAGCGGATCGCGAAGAGCGAGGTCGGCGGCGCGCTGCGAGACGTCCCCCTCGAGGTCATCGAGATCATCGAGACGGAGGGCGACGAGGACGACGACCGCGACGACGAGTGAGACGCGACGAGTGAGCGTGTCGCGGTCGAACGGGGCTCGCGACCGCCGCCGCGATATCGGTCGTCGCCGAAACCTTTTCTAATAACCCGGAGTTATTTGGGGTATGGAACTTCCGACGCCACAGGACCTCCGCGAGCGACGGACGACGCTGGAGCTGACGCAGAGCGAGCTGGCCGACGCGGCGGACGTCTCCCAGCCCCTGATCGCCCGGATCGAGGGCGGCGACGTCGACCCGCGGCTCTCGACGCTCCGGCGGATCGTCAACGCGCTCCACGAGGCGGAGGGCGAGGTCGTGCGCGCGAGCGACCTGATGAACGAGACGGTGATCAGCGTCGCGCCCGACGACGCGGTGCGCGAGGCGGTCGACCTGATGGAGGAGGAGGCGTACTCGCAGCTCCCGGTCCTCCAGAACGGGGTGCCCGTCGGCTCGATCAGTCAGGGCGACGTGGTCCACGCGGGCGAGAACGTCGGGGACCACCCCGTCAGCGAGGTGATGAGCGAGTCGTTCCCCACGGTCGCGCCGAGCGCGACCGTCGACGAGGTCCGGAACCTGCTGGACCACTACAAGGCCGTGATGGTCACCGACGGCGGCGAGACGGTCGGGATCATCACCGAGGCGGACATCGCCGCGCACCTCTCGTAGCTAGCTACTCGCTGCGCGTCGTCTCGTTCGTCTCCGTCTCCTCCCGGTTCGTCTCGTTCCGCTTCGGTTTCTCCCGCTCCGCCTCCCGCCGTTCCGAGAGATGCTCCCAGATCTCCGTACAGCCCGCCCCGTCCTCCACGTCAGCGAGGTGATCCGAGTCGTCGGCGTCTCCCTCGGGACCGGCGCTCGCGTCGCCGTCGGCGGCGACGTCCGACTCCGTGGGCTCGGATCGGTCTGCCATCGGCAGAATCTACGCCCCTCGCGGGTATAAGACGGCGTTCGCGAGTAAATCGGGCCGCTGCTCCGGACTACCGGCAAAAATATCTCGTTCTCAGCGGCCGCGCGCCTACAGCTCCAGCCCGCGGATCGAGACGGTCCCGGCCGCCCCGTCGTCGCCGTCGCCCGTCGCGTCGGTCGCGTCGCTCTCCTCGACGCGCCCGATCACACGGCCGTCAGTGGCGGCCGCCAGCGACTCGGCGGCGTCGGGGTCGAGGGCCGCGACGAAGCCGGTGCCCATGTTGAACGTCCGGTGCATCTCCTCGTCCGGGACGTTCCCCTCGGTCTGCACGAACTCGAAGACGGGCTGGGGGTCGAAGGCGTCCTCGACGACGTACCGGTGGTCGCCGAGCCGCGTCAGGTTCGTCCACCCGCCGCCGGTGACGTGGGCCGCGCCGTGCACGCCGTGATCGCGCATGGGGTCGAGCAGGTCCGTGTAGATCCGGGTCGGCTCCAGCAGCGCCTCGCCGACCGTCTCGTACCCCTCGAACGGGCACAGGTCGGTGTACGCGTGCTCGCGGGTCGCGGCCTCGCGGGCGAGCGTGAGCCCGTTGGAGTGGATCCCTGAGGAGCGCCAGCCGACGAGGGCGTCGCCCGGCTCCGCCGCGCCGTCGAAGACGGCGTCCTTCGCGGCGAGCCCGGCGCAGGTGCCCGCCAGATCGAGCCCGTTGATCACGTCGGGCATCACCGCCGTCTCGCCGCCGACGAGCTCCATGTCGGCGAGCTCGGCGCCGCGGGCGAGGCCGTCGCCGACCTGCTCGGCGAACCGCTCGTCCGGCTCGTCGACCGCGAGGTAGTCGACGAAGGCGACGGGACGGACGCCGGCGGCGACGAGGTCGTTGACGTTCATCGCGATGCAGTCGATGCCGACCGTCGAGTAGTCGCCGAGCGCCTCGGCGACGAGCAGCTTGGTCCCGACGCCGTCGGTCGCGAGCGCGAGGTACCGGTCGCCGATGTCGAGGAGACCGGCGTAGTCGCCCTCGGCCTCGCCGACGGCGCCGATCAGCGCCGCGGTCGCCGCCTCGCTCGCGTCGATGTCGACGCCCGCGTCGGCGTAGGTGAGCTCGTCGTCGCCCGTCGCTTCCCCGTCGCTTCCGCCCGCCGCGCCGCCGTCCTCGGTCATGTGTGTCGAGGGACGCCGGCGGAGCAAAAGCGCACCGTTCCCGCCGGGAGGGCGGCGGCGGCGACGGGGGACGAGTCCAGCGGCGACAGAGGCGGCAGGCCGCCGTCGACGGAGGGCGGCGGGGGCCGTTCAGAACGGCCCGCCGAAGCCGAGCCCGCCCACGAAGACGAGCCCGACCGTGAGCAGGACGGAGACGGCGAAGAAGCCGGCCCACGCCGCCTTGCTCCAGTCGAGCACGGTCTTCCCGTCGAGCGGGCCGTACGGGATCAGGTTGAACGCCGCGAGGAAGACGTTGATCGCGATCCCGCGGGAGCCGATCAGGGTGATCACGGGACTCCCGACGACGGGGCCGATGAGGAGCGCCGGCAGGAAGACGAGCGTGAGGAGCAGGTTGACGACCGGGCCGGCGAGCGCGATGTGGCCGTGCTCCTTCGGGGTCAGCCGGCCGCGGTGGTGGACCGCCCCGGGCGCGGCGAAGATGAAGCCGAGGAGCGAGCTCATCACGGCGAGGAACAGCATGCTGTTGTCGGCCCGGAACTCCGCCACCTGGTCGTAGTGGACCGCGACGACCTTGTGGGCGATCTCGTGGAGGAGGAACGCGACGCCCGCGGTGAGCAGGCCGACGAGCAGCGGCGGGACCACCCCCGCCGCGAGCAGCCGGTCGAAGCCGGCGGTGCCGTTGACGAAGAAGAACGTGAACGCGACGCCGAGCGCGAGCCACGCGACGAGCAGGTCCCGCAGCTCCGTGCCGCTGAAGTAGAGCCCGGCGATCCGGCGCCCTTGGAAGGTCGAGCTCACGCTCGCCCCCCGGTCGCGGCTCGGTTCACGCGCCACCCCCGCCCAGGAGGGTATTCCGAACGAGCTCCGCGCCGGCGTACGCGCCGTCGACCAGCAGGCGGCCCACCTCGTCGACGCCGCCGACCTCGGCGCCGAACATCGCGGGGATCACGTAGACGGCGAACAGGAAGCTCGCGACGATGCTGCCGACGTTCGTCATCGCGACGACGACGATGAGCTTGAACAGCGGCACGTCGAGCATCGACGAGACCAGATCCGAGGGCGACAGCGTCTCGTCCGAGAGGAGGTCGTTGAGCGTCCCGATGTCGCCGACGTTCACGGTGAGGTGCCGGAGCTCGACGTACCCGGTGAACCAGCCGGGCGCGAGCATCGGGTTGATCGAGGTCATCCACGCGACCGCGCCGCCGACGCCGGCCGAGATCCACCGCGCGCCGGCCACCTTCGCGAAGCCGAAGGCGAATATCCCGTTGATGAGGAACCACGCGCCGAACAGCCGGAAGAGGAAGGCGTTCTCGACGCCCGCCAGCGCCAAGAGGACGAAGAAGCCGACGAAGCCGACGGTGATCGCGTACCCGATCGCCTTCTTCCACGGCAGCCTGCTCCCGCCGCGCTCGCGGCCGACGAGCCCCTCCATCGGCGGGAGCGTCTCGGGGTTCGCGAGGTACCCCTCGATCCCCGCCTGGTGGCCCGCGCCGACGACGGCGACGACGTCCTTACCCGCGTCGCGGAGCGCGACGAGGCGGTGGGCGATGAACGCGTCGCGCTCGTCGATGAGCGCCTCGGCGCCGCCCGGCGAGAACTGGCGGAACTCCTCCATCATCATCGTCACCACGTCGGTGTCGGTGAGCTCCTCGACGTCGAGCTCCTCGATACCGCCGTGGTCCGGCTCATCGTCGCGGCCGGTCAGTCCGAGCAGCGTCGCCACGACCACGCCGAGCGTCAGCCCGAGTGCGATCCCGAGGCCGAGGCTGCCGATCGCCGTCACGGCGAGGCCGCCGAGGTACGTCGAGACGAGCCCGTTCGCGACGCCGGAGGCCGCCGCGGCGATCCCGGCGCCCGCGCCGAGCCCGGCCGCCGCGTAGAGCCGGCCGTCCGGCGAGAGCGCCGCCTTCCCGACCTGATCGACGGCGATCCCGACGGCGACGGCGGCGAGCACACCGCCCGTCACGCTCGTCAGCAGCGCGTCGGTTATCCCGAGCGCGCCGCCGAACAGGCCGATCGCCGGCCCCGCGAGGATCCCGGCGAACAGCCCCGCGAGGACCCCGACGATCCGCGAGTCGGTGACGCCGAACGCGAGCCCGCCGACCATCCGGAGCTTCTCCGTAATCGTCATCCGGGCCCAGAAGCGCTGGATCGTCGTCTGGATGTCTCGGTCGACGAGGGCGACGTCGATGCCGAGCCCCTCGGCGACGTCGATGGCCGCGCGCATGTCCGCGCCCGGCTCGATGTCGAAGCGGTCGCCGAGCTGCGTCTGGACGTACGAGAGCATCCAGTACGCGAGGAACTGGAACACCGTGTTCCCGCGCAGGAGGTCGCCCGCGTCGAGGTCGTCCGGGGTCTCGCCCTGCAGCTGGCGGTACCGGCCCTCGTCGAGCTCGACCGCGACGACGTCGGGGCGCTCGCGCTCGATCGCCTCCTCGACCCGGTCGACCGAGTGTTCGGAGACGTGGGCGGTACCGACGACCGTCACGGAACCGTCCTCGACCCCGTCGGCCGTCACGGGGTCACCCTCGGCCTCGTCGCCTATCTCGGAGGGCGGCACGGGGCCGGACGCCCCGGAGTCGCTCGCCGTCGGGGGCGCGGACGCACCGTCGGAGCCCCCTGGCGTCTCTGTCATTACCGGGACGTACCTCCTCGCCGCGTTTAGGGTTTGTGAGTCGATACCGGGCCGGCGGGGTCGTTATCGATCCAACAAATTTGTATCCTCACAGCGCGGAGGGCCGATCATGTCGCGGCTGTTGCCCTCCCTGCCCGACGCGACTCCCGAGGACCGGGAGCCGCGGGTCGTGGGCGTCGACGACGAGGACGCGGACGACCTCATCGCCGCCCTCGGCTCCGAGACCGCCCGCGAGATCCTCACGTGTCTCCACGACGAGCCGGCGACCAAGTCGGAGCTCGCCGCCGAGGTCGACACCTCTCTCCAGAACGTGCAGTACCACCTCTCGAAGCTCGACGGCGCCGACCTCGTCGACGTCGTCGACACGACCTACTCCGAGAAGGGCCGCGAGATGGACGTGTACGCGGCCGCCGACGAGCCGCTCGTGCTGTTCGCCGGCGGCGCCGAGGAGTCGGCCGGGATCAAAAGCGCGTTGATGCGGCTGCTCGGCGGGTACGCGCTCATCGGGCTCGCGGCCGCCGTCGCCCAGCGCGTCCTCTCGGTGGCGGACCCGACGGCGCGCGTGACGACCACGACCGGGGGCGGGGACGCGGGCGTCGCCACCGAGGACGCCGCGGCCGACGGCGGATCGACCGGGGGCGCCGCCGACGGGGGCGACGCGGCGATCGACGGGACGGTCGAGTACGTCGTCGACCCCATCGCCGAGTACGCCGTCTCGCTGCTCGAGCCCGGCGTCGTCTTCTTCCTCGGCGCGGCGCTCGTGTTCACCCTCGCGTGGGCGTACTGGTACCGGACGAGCGGGGCGTGACCGGACCGGCACGGCGCGCCCGGATCGGGGCTCGCCGTCGCCCGTGGGACAGCTATTCATGCCGCCGCCGCCACGATCCGGTATGGAACACGAAGCCGAGGTCGTCGGGGTCGGAGCGGGCTCCGCGCCGGGCGGCGACGTCCCGGCCGTCATTCTCTCCGCGCGGGGCGAGTACGTCCCGATCTTCGTCAGCGCCGACCAGGCGCAGTCGATCGGATTGGCGTTGGAGGGCGAGCCGTTCGACCGGCCGCTGACGCACGACCTGCTGGTCGACATCCTCACCGAGTTCGGGGGCGCGATCGACCGCGTTCGAGTCGACGACCTCCGCGACGGCACCTTCTACGCGAAGGTCGACGCGGAGCGGTACGAGGACGGCGAGCCCGAGCGGTTCGTCTTCGACGCGCGCCCCTCCGACGCGCTCGCGCTGGCCGTCCGGGTCGACTGCCCCGTCGTCGTCTCCGACGAGGTGGTCGACGAGGCGGGGCGATCCCCGGACTCCGTCCGCTTCGACGACGGGCCTCCGGACGAGTCCTGACGGCGAGGCGACTCGGACGGCGCGGGACCCGCGTACCGCCGGGCGGAGAGCCGGAGATTCAAGTCGCGCGCCCGCGCACCGCCGGTATGGACGAGACGGCGACCGTCGCGGAGTCGTACACGGAGATGACAGAGATGCTGTTGCCGAACGACACGAACAACCTCGGGCGAGCGCTCGGGGGCGCCGTCCTCCACTGGATGGACATCTGCGGCGCGATCGCCGGGATGCGCTTCTCGAACCGACAGGTGGTCACCGCCTCGATGGACCACGTCGACTTCATCGCGCCCATCGAGATGGGCGAGGTCGCCGTGATCGAGGGGTACGTGTTCAACGTCGGCCGGACGAGCCTCGACGTGAAGGTCGACGTGCGCGCGGAGAACCCGCGGACCGACGAGCAGCGCCGCACGACCACCTCCTACTTCACGTTCGTCGCGCTCGACGACGAGGGGTCCCCCGCGAGCGTGCCGGAGCTGATCTGTCCGACGCCGGAGGAGGAGGCCCTGCGCGACGAGGCGATCGAGGGGCGGCGCGAGCAGCTCACGGACATCGTCGAGCGCTACGATATATAAATAGACGGCCGGCAGTGTATAAACGAACGATCGCTGCGACGGCCGTTACTCCCCGGCGACGACGTCGACGCGCGCGCCGCTCTCCGCGGCGTCGCCCTCGCCGGTAACGTCCCCGTCGGGCGCGTCGCTCCCGCCGAGCACCCCGACCGCCGCCACGTGCGCCTCTCTGATTCGCGCGGCGAACGCGTCGAGGGAGTCTCCTTCGGCGCCGGCCAGGTGGCTCGGGCAGTCGCAGTCGGACGCGCCGAACCCGTCGACCGGGCCCGCGGGGAGGCGGTCGGCGACGGCGCACTCGACGTCGGCGCCGACGCTCCGGACGACGCGGTCGATCCGGGCCGCCGGGTGGCCGAGCAGGTGGTCGACGTGCCAGTGGCGGACGTCGTGGTCGCCGCGGGCGATCCGGCGGTGACGGTCGACGCGCGAGAACCCGCCGGCGCCGAGCGCGCTCCCGGTGTACGCGTAGGCGCCGGCGTCGAAGCGGCGCTCGCCGAGCGCGCCGACCTCGATCCCGGCTGGGGCCGCGACCTCGACGAGGAGAGTGTAGGTACCGCCCTCGTCGGGATCGGGCGACCCGGCCCCGCTCACGGCAGCGCCTCCGGCGGGTCGCTCGCGGCCGGGCGGAGGTCGTCGACGAGGTCGCGCGCGGCGTCGGTCAGCCGGTACTCCTCGTGGACGTCGGCCGGGTCGCGGCCGCGGCCGGACAGCGTCCCGACAACGTCGGCGATCCGGTCGTAGTTGTCGCGGACGAGCCCGCCGACGATCCCCGGGGTGCCCGCGCGGTCGGCCAGCTCCTGGGCCGCCGACCGGCCGGCGTACACCCGGCGCTCGCGCGGGTCGACGAGCACCATCGCGAACGGGCGCGAGCCGAACTGCGCGTCGAGGAAGGGGCCGACGGGGTCGGCCTCCCACGGCACCGCGACGACGCCCTCCAGCCGGCGGAGCGCGAGCGCGGCGACCGAGCAGTAGGGGCAGTCGCCGTCGAAGATCAGCACCGGCGCGTCCGAGTCGGAACTCATAGACGGAGGTACGTCCCGCGGCGGCTTAAGCGGCCGGCCGGCGGCGGGAAACTGGTGCGAAAAGCGGTGACAACGCGAGCGCGTCTCAGTGCGAGTGGCCGAGCGCGTCCTCCAGCGACTGCCCGAACCGCTCCTCGAACAGCTCCGCGGCCGTCTCGTTCATTTCCGCGATGTCCTCGGGCACGTCGCCCTCGCTGTGGTGGACGATGACGTGCGCCTGCTGGGCCATCGCCTGCACCACGACGTCGCTGACGACGCGGGTGCCCTGCTCGCCCTGGTCGCTGAGCACGTCGACGAGACCGGCGGGCAGTTCGAACGACTCCTCGTCACCGTCGGGACCGGTGATCGTGTAGGTTTCCGTCTCTCCCATACGCGCAACTGGCGGTCTGGATATAAGGGTCTGTGGAAAGCGCGCGCGGCGAGCGCACGCGCGCCGCGACGCAGGATCTGGCCCCTCGCCCGGCGGCTACCCGTGCGCCGAGATGGCCTTCACCGAGAAGCCCGAGACCGCGATGCTCGCGAGGTAGATGGCGATCGCCGTGACGACGATCGAGCCGCCGGAGGGGAGGCCGAGGCCGATCGAGACGGCGAAGCCGCCGAGCACCGACAGCTGGCCGAAGATCACGCCGAGGTACGTCGCCTCGCGGAAGCTCCGGGCCACCTGCGAGGCGGCCGCGACGGGGACGACGAGCATGGCGGCGACGAGGATGACGCCGAGCACCTGCATCGCGCCGACGACGACGACGGCGGTCATCACCACGAGCAGCGTGTTGTAGCCGGTGACGTTCAGCTGGGCGACCCGCGCCGCCTGCTCGTCGAAGGTGATGAAGAGGAGCTGCTTGTACGTCAGCGCCACGCCGCCGACGACGAGCAGGGAGAGCGCGCCCATCAGCCGCGCGCCCTCGGCCGTGACGACCGCGAGGTTGCCGAACAGGTACCCCTCGATGTTGATCGCGGTCAGCCCGCGGCCGTAGCTGACGATCAGGGTGCCGACCGCGAAGCTCCCGCTGAGCATGATCGCGATTGGCACGTCGCCGTAGGCGTCGGTGCGCTCGGTGAGCCACTGGACGACCAGCGCCCCCGCGATCGCGACGACGAGCGCGACGAGCAGGAGCGAGCTGCCCCACCCCGTCGAGGCGTTGACGAGGATGCCGATCGCGACGCCCGCGAACGCCGTGTGCGCGAGCGTCTCGCCGATCAGCGCCATCTCCCGGTGGACAAGGAACGAGCCGACGAGCGGGGCGACGACGCCGACCAGAACGCCCACCGCCATCGACTGCCACATGATCGGGTGCCGGAACACGTTCGTGCCGAACGCGGCGTCCATCCCCCGCCCGAGCGAGCGGAACGCGGCGTACAGGTCGCTCGCGACCGGAAGGTCCTGCACCCAGTAGAGGAGGAGGAATCCGAGCATCCCGGCCGCGACGACGGCCGTGAGCCCGATCCCCGCGAGCTCGGCTCGCCGGCGGAGTCCACGGTCGGGCCGGCCGGGCGCCGGCTCCTCGGCGGGGTCCTCCCTCTCGCCGTCCGGCGTCGCGGTCCCGCTCATCAGTGGTGGTGGTGGACGACCTGTCCGGTCGCGCCGTACGCCTCCGAGAGCGCGTCGCTCTCGACGAACGACTCGGTGTCGCCGTGGTGGTACAGCTCGGTGTTGATACAGGCGATGCGGTTCGCGCGGTCGGTGACGACGCCGATGTCGTGCTCGATGAGGATGATGGTGATCCCGTCGTCGTTCAGCTCGTCGAGCAGCGCGTAGAACGCGTCGCGCGACTCGGCGTCGACGCCCACGGTCGGCTCGTCGAGCGCGAGGAGGTCCGCGTCGCTCGCGAGGGCGCGCGCGATGTACGCCCGCTGCTTCTGTCCCCCCGACAGCTCCGTGACGAGCCGGTCGGCGAGGTTGCCGATCCCGACCGTCTCGATGGCGTCGGCGACGGCGGCGCGGTCGGCCTCGGAGAGCCGCCCCCGGCCGGCGTGTGCGAACCGGCCCATGGTGACGCACTCGCGGACCGTGACGGGCATCGCCCCGCCGCGGCTCGTCGCCTGCTGGGAGACGTAGCCGATCCGGCCGCCGTCGTCGAACTCGTCGATCGGTCGACCGAACAGCTCGACGGTCCCCTCGTCGGGCTCGTGAAGCCCGAGCATGAGGTGGAGCAGCGTCGTCTTGCCGGAGCCGTTCGGACCGACGAGCCCGAGGAAATCGCCCGCCTCGACCGTCAGAGAGACGTCTCTCACGGCGACGGTGTCGCCGTAGGCGAACGTCACGTCGTCGAGGTCGACGATTTCGGTCACTGCGTGTCCCGTCTCTGGGTCGCCCGAACGTTTAGCTCTTTTAGTCCGTCGGCGGCGGGGCGGTCGGCCGGCGCCGCGGCCCGGCGGCGCCGGTTCACCGGACGCCGAATCCGCGCTCGAACGCGGGGACGTTGACCTCGGTCATCTGTTCGAGGTAGCCGTAGCCGGCGTCGTTCCACTCCCGCGTCGTACCGCCCGCCGGGCTGACGGCCGCCATCTCCGTCGCGTCGCTGTTCTCGACGATCGTCTCGGCGAGCGTCGTCGACGCGAAGCGGTCGTACAGCACCGTGTCAATTCCCTCGTCGTTCACCAGCTCGATGGTGTCGGCGATCTCGCTCTGGCTCGGCTCGTTCTGCGGCGAGACGCCGACCGGCGAGTGGAGGCGGAACCCGTAGCGCGCCTCCAGGTACTGGAAGGAGTTGTGGCCCGCGATGACGGCCACGTCGCGGTCGGCGCGCTCGGCGATCGACTCGAAGGCGGCGTCGACGCCGTCGAGCTCCTCGGCGTAGGCGGCCGCGTTGTCGGCGTAGGCCTCGGCGTTGTCGGGGTCCGCCTCGCCGAGTCCGGTCGCGATGGTGTCGACCATCGCCGCCGCGAAGACCGGGTCGACCCAGACGTGGGGGTCGTACCGGCGGCCGTCGTTGCTCTCCTCGCCGTGGGTGTCGTCCTCGTGGCCGTCGTCACCCGCCTCGCCCTCGTGCGAGTGGTCCCAGTCGAGGAGGTCGTCCTCGACGCCGTCGAGCGCGTCGATGACCGCGACGGAGTCGTAGTCGGCCTCGAGCGTCTCGGCGAGGTCCTGTGCCCACGCGAACTCGGGGCTATCGAGGTAGACGAACGCGTCCGTCGAGGCGACGTCCGCGGCGAGGTTCCCGTCCGGCGTCCAGCCGTGGCCGAGCCGACCGATCTCGACCGGGTTCTCGAAGCTCGCGCGGTCGCCGGCGACCCGATTCGCCCAGTCGCTGAGCGTGAAGAACGCGGCGTACCCGCCGTCGAACCCCGCGTCGCCCCCGTCCGCGGCGCCCGAGCAACCGGCGAGCGAGGCCGTCGTGCCGGCGGCCAACAGCCCCGCCCCGCGCTTCAGCACCGACCGACGTGAGTGGCTCATACCGATCCCTAGCGGGCATTAATAGAAAAATGTTATTACTTCATAACTCTATTTTAATAACCCACTCCGCGGAGAGCGGGTTCGATTAACAACGGCGAGTCCGAGTGTCAACGCCGGTCGAGTCGGCCACCCTACGGTCGGGCGCACCGCATCCCGGAATCGCGCGATCGCGGGCGACCACGCTCACTCCGTGAGGTCGACGGTCGTCGCGTCCGCGAGCGCCGCGAGCCGCTCCGGCTCGATGGCGAACACCGCGCTCGGCGTTCCCGCCGCGCCGTAGACGGTGTCGTAGCCGGCCAGCGTCGGGTCGAAGACCGTCGGGAGCGCGGCGTCGTGACACAGCGGCGGCACGCCGCCGATGCTCCAGCCGACGGCCTCGCGGATCCGCGTCGGGTCCGCCATCGCCGCCTCGGCCGCCCCGAAGTGGGCCGCGACCGCGTCCAGGTCGAGCCGGTTGGCGCCGCTGGTGATCGCGGCGACGAGGCGGTCCCCGTCAGCGTCGGCGTTCCCCGAGAGCGACACCACGATCGTGGAGGCGATCGCCGCGGTGTCGCAGCCGACGGCGTCGGCCGCCGCCGCCGCCGTCTCCGTCCCGGCGTCGAACTCCAGCACCTCGAGGTCGACGCCGTATCGGTCCCGCGCCCGTGCCGCGAACTCCGCCGCGCGCTCGTGCATGCAGAGAAAGAGACTCGCGGCGGAGTATGAAGCTCTCGGCCGCGGCACGTCTGTCGGCGAGACGGCGGGGGGCCGGGCGCGTCGACGCCCTATCGCGTCCGCCGCTCGTCTCCGTTATCGAGTTCGCAGCTCGTCTTTGTCCTTGATCACGCGGGCGTCGCCCTCGCCGGAGGTGACCTCGTTGACGAGCTCGTAGAGGTCGTTCTGTAATCCGGCGGGGAACGTGAGCACGCCGACCCACGAGCCGTCGTTTTGCCACTCCTCGCGCTCCAGATCGCCGAACTCGCGGATCTGGGCCTGCCCGGAGCCCGCGTAGTCCGCGGGGAGCTGGACCGCCATCGTCACCTCCTCGAAGCGGATCGGGATGACGGGCCGGAGCGCCTCGAGCGCGTCGTCGACCTGGTTCTCGACCGGCTCCATCGGGTCGACCTGGAACCCGGCCTCCTCTAACGCGCGCTCGATGCGCTCGGGCGGGTGCGGCGAGTCGTCCATCTGCGGGTTCACAGCGTTGCGCGTGATGGTGGTGACGAGCTGGTTGTGCTTCCGTTCCAGCATCTCCTCGCGCTGCTCCGCCGTGATCTGGATCTCCCCGCGCTCGACGACCTCGGGGATGATCTCCAGCGCGTCCGTCGTGCCGAAGACGGTCTCTAAGTCCTCCTCGGCCGGGCGGTCGCCCCGCGAGGCGTTCTCGAACACGTCCTCGGCGGCGATCACGTCCTCCAGGTCGCCCTCGAACTCCCCGCGCTTCATCGCGAGCGCCGCGTCCGGGTCGATCAGCACCTCGAACCGTTCGCCGTGCGACTCAAGTCGGGCCGTCACGGCCTCGTCGAGCGATATCATACCCAGAGATACCACCCCCGTACTGAAAAAGCCTCCCGCGAGGGGGCGCGTGTCGCCGACCCGGCGAGCGCCGCGAGCCGCCGCCTCTCGGGTCAGGCGTTCGCCCGGGGTCGCTCGTCCTCCCAGTCGTCTCGACAGGCCTGCGAGCAGAAGTGCCGGTGCTCGACGTCGTCCCCGTCGACCCACGTGACGGTTCGACGACCGACGCCCAGCGCCGGCCCCCCACAGGTCGCGCAGCGCGGCGCGGACTCCTCGTCGACGTCCTCCTCGAGGTCGGAAGTCGGATCTACCATACCCGTCCGTGCGTCCCCGGACACTTGAACCCGCGAAGGGCGGCAGTTCTGGCCGGGCGATCGGCTTCGACCGAGGAAACGTCGGCGCGTCGGCCGCGCTACCGCCCGACCGACCCGTCGCCGCGGAGCCGGCGACCGCCGGTCGGTGCCGACCGTTGCTGCGACGGGTGTTCGACCGCGACCTCCGCGTCCGGCGTGGGGTCGGGGAGGATCCGCTCGCGGCCGTCCGGCCACCGGACGACGACCCGGCGCGGCGTCGCGCCGCCGAGCCCGAAGTGCGCGACCGGCTCCGTCTGACAGAGGCAGCCGCCGCCGGCGTCGACGGTGCGGCGCTGGATCCCGGTCTCCGTCTCCAGCCTGACGACGGCGCCGCGGGCGGGCGCGCCGTGTCGCGTCGTCGGCCGGACGCGGAGCCAGCCGGCGTCAGCGGCGCCCGGGACGTCGTAGGTCGCGATCGGCTGCGCGGCGACCTCGCCGTGGACGACGACGAGCTCCAAGGCGCCGTCCTCGTCGATGTCGGCCGCCACCGCGCCCGTCCCGAAGCCGTCCGGCTCGGCGGCGCCCCCCGGGTCGACGGGCCGCCAGCGGGAGCCGTCGTCGCCGGCGTCGGACCCGTCCCCGCCGATCCGCTTGTAGAGCCGGTTCGGTTCGCCCGAGACGTTGTAAAACAGCTCCTCGCGGCCGTCGTTGTCGAAGTCGGCCGCGACGACGGTCCGGACGCGGTCGGGCTCCCCGAGGGCCGGCGGCGCGACGTCCTCGAACCCGCCGGCCGAGTCGTGGCGGAGGAGGCGGTTCGGGCCGTTCTCGTTGCCGACCGCGAACGCGAACGTCCCGCCCTCGTCGACGAGGGCGGCGCCGCGGGTGTCGCCGGCGGGGTCGGCCAGCGCGCCGCCGCCGGTCGGGTCGTAGTGGCCGCGCTCGTTCCGGAACAGCCGGTTCGGGCCGCGCTCGACGCCCGCGAACAGGTCGCCCTCGCCGGAGCAGTGCGGGACCGCGAGCAGGGACCGACAGCCGCCGTCGACCTCCAGCCCGACGGCGTCGGCCATGTCGGTGATCTCGCCGTCGTCGCCGAGCTCGTAGAACGCGAGGGGCGCGGCGTACCCGGAGACGGCGACCCCGTACCGGCCGGTCCCCAACCGGTCGAGCGCGGCGACGGACCGGCCGGCGCGCACGTCGAGGCGGTCGGCGTTCACGTCGAGCGCGAACACGTCGGTCCAGCGGTACGCGTCGGATTCGAGTCGGCTCAAGAGGAGGTCGGGGTCGCCGCCCCCGTCCACGCCCTTGGTGCAGTTGTGGACGTACACCTCCTCGCAGCCGTCGGCGTCGAGGTCGGCCGCGCACACGCCCATCCCGTGACGGGTCCCGTCGGCGACGATGCCGCAGGCCGTGTCGACGAAGCGGTCCCCGTCGCGGGCGTACAGGCGGTTCGGCTCGCCGTAGCCGGCGACGAAGACGAGCGGTCCGTCCAGTCCCGGCGTCACCGCGACGCCGTACCCGCGGATCGGGTCGTCGTCGCCGACGAGGTCGGACCGCTCCGTAAACATGGTCCCCCGTCACCGCTCGGAGAATATGAACTCACGGGTTGGATTCGGCCCGAGAGCGATAAATACGATTCCGCCGACGGCCGACCGCGACGGATTTCGGTTACGGAGGATCGAGGAGAACGCCTCGCGCTTCAGCGGGGGGGAGCGTGTCAACGCGTCGCTACAGATTGCGCTCGATGTACCGGTTCAGCTCGCGGACACGCGTCTCGTCGAACGTCCACGTGCCGCGCCACACCCGCGGCTCCGCCTCCACGGCGAGGAGGCCGACGCCCCCCTCGATACCGCGCCTGAGGTCAGTTCCCACCTCGTCAGCGACCGAGCGAGGCCCCTCCGGCGGCCGGTACACGACGAACCAACTGCGGGTGAAGTCCCGATCGTCGCCCCCGTGGATCACCGCGTCGAGGCCGCGGGGCAGGTCGTCCGGCACGCCGTACAGGTGCGTGTCGACGCCGGCGTCGGCCACGCTCTCGTACACCTCCCGAGTCCCGACCTCGTCGTCGAGCCGCGAGAGCCGCTGGAACGAGGACCGCAGCGTCCCGTCGCCGGCCACCCACGCGGCGCGTTCGATGAACCGAGAGATGGTGATGAGGAGGAGCTTCTGCCGGTTCGACTCGGGGTAGCCGCGGAGGGTGAAGGTCGTCTCGCTGAGCCGACTGACCACCGCCGGGAGGTCGACGTCCTCCAGCGAGCGCGTCCCGGTGATGTACAGGTCGGAGTTCACGAACAGCACGGCGTCGCCGAGCTCGCCGAGCGTCGAGCCGGCGACGACCTCGTCGCCCTCCACGAGCAGCGCGAGGTTCTCGACCGCCGACGGGTCGTCGCCGTCGAAGGGGACCGCGTCGTTCCGCCGGAGCGCGTCGACGTCGATCACCGGGCCCTCGCCCGCGTCGGCGGTTCGCATGGTCAGCCGCTCGGCGGAGAGCCCCGACCCGCCGGTGACGCCGGCCCCGTCGGGCCGGGCGTCACGTTGCTCGGACCCGGTGCCCGCGTCGCCCGCGAGGCTCCCGTCGGTCACCTCCACCGGGCCCTCTCCGAACGTGTCGGCGAGCATGTTGAGAACGGGGTCCGGGTCGGTGCGGTTGACCACGACGATGGACCGCTCGACGTCGTCGAAGCGATCGAGGAGCTGTTCGAGCGTCACGAGCAGTTGTCCGGAGTTCCGGAGAATAAACGTTCGTCTGAGGTTATCTCGTCTGAGAACCGGACGCGTCGACCGGGTCGACGGGCGGTCGGAGAAGTGGGAGACAGAGGCGACCGATCAGGCGCTGACGGTCTCTTCGAGCAGCTGGAGGGGGTGTTTGATCTCGTAGCCGGTGCCGTGTTCCATCTGCATCGCGCAGGTGGGACACTCCGTCATCCCCACGTCGCCCTCGGCGTCCTCCATGTGCTCGAACATCTCCTCGCCGATCTTCATCGACTTCTCGTACTTCTCCTCCTTCCAGCCGTAGGTGCCCGAGATGCCGGAACAGGAGTCGCCGACGTCCTCCATCGTCACGCCGTCGACGTCGCGGAACGTCTCGACGGCCTGCCGGGAGAGCCCCTGGTTGCGGGCGTGACACGGGGCGTGGTAGGCGAACGAGCGCTCGTCGGCGAGCTTCGTCCCCGCCAGTTCGCCCTCCAGGTCCTCGTTGATCCGGAGGTACTCCAGCGCCTCGTAAGTGTGCTCGGAGACGTCCTCGATCCCGTGGATGTCGAACAGCTCGGGGTACTCCTGCCGGAGCGACATCGAGCAGGAGGTACAGGAGGCGATCACGTCGGCGCCCTCGCCGATCGCCTCGATCAGGCTCTCGACGTTCGTCTCCGCGTGCCGGCGCGCGTCTTTCAGCATGCCGTTCGCGAACATCGGGGTGCCGGAGCACTTCTGCGGGGGCACCATCACCTCGTAGCCGAAGTGCTCGTACACCCGGACCATCGCCTTGCCGACCTCCGGCGTGTTGTAGTTGGAGTAACAGCCGTGGAAGTACGCCACGCGCTTGTCCGGGTTCTGTACCTGTGCCCCGCCGCGCGCCTTCCACCACTCGCGGAACGTCTCCGTGGCGAACTCGGGGAAGTCGCGCTCTTTCGGGATACCGAGCGTCTTCTCCATCGCCCAGCGGACCGGCCCGAAGTTCATCACGAACGAGGAGGTCCGCGGGAAGACGCTCGCCAGCCGCGCGGAGGTGCGGTAGTTCGCCAAGATCCGGTTCCGGACGTACTCCACCGACAGCTTCTCCATCTGCTCTTCGACGAACTGGCCGCGCGCCTCGTTGTGCATCTGCGAGAGCGGCACCGAGGAGGGGCAGGCGTCGTCACAGCGCATGCAGTTCGAACAGGAGGTGATCGACTCGTCGATGTCGTGGTCCTCCTTCCGCTTGAGCCGCCACTGCTCCGGGCCCTGGAACTTCGGCCCCGGGAACTCCTCGTCGACCTCGGCGACCGGACAGGAGGTGTCACAGCTCGTGCATTTATAACAGGAGTCGGCCCCCTCGCGGAGGTCGAGGTCGCCGCCGGGGAACACGTCGACCGGGTCGTACGCGTCCGGGTCGAGCTCCGCCGACTCGGCCCCGCCGGTCGCGCTCTCGACGCCGCCGTCGGTGGCCGCGTCGTTCGTTGCGCGTCCACCATCAGTGGCCGCGTCGTTCGTTGCGCGTCCACCATCAGTGGCCGCGTCGCGCTCGGCGCCGCCGTCGGTGGCGACCGCCCGCTCCGGCTCGTCGTCGTGAGGGACGAAGACCGAGGGGCGCTCGTCGCGACCGGCCGCCGGGACGCCCGGGCTGCCCCCCGGCTCGCTCCCGTCGTCGCGCTCTTCCCCCGCTCCGTCCGTGTCGTCGTCTGTGTCTCGTGTCATTGGGTCGCCTCCGTCGCCGCCTGCCGCCCGGCCACGAGGCCGGTCGCGAGCGACACCCCGCTCGCGGACTTCTCTCGCGCCACGTCCGCGCCGCCGACGACCCCGCCGGCCGCGAAGACGTTCGCGTACTGTGCCTCTCCGTCCCCGTCGAGGGGTCGCCCGCGCTCGTCGGGGCGCACGCCGAACCGCGCGTACGGTTGGTCGCCGAACGCGTCGTCGACGAACCACTCGTAGCGGTCGTCGGGCTGCTCGACGTGTAAGTCGAAGACGGGTTCGCGGACGCCCTCGCGGTCCGAGTCGAGCCCCTTCCCGACGAGCCCGCCGGTCGCGAGCACGAACGCGTCGGCGCCGTACGGCGTCTCCCGGCCCTTCCGGTCGACCGCGACCGTCTCGACCCGCCCGTCCGCCTCGGTCTCGATCCCGACGACGGGGTTGCCGGTCTCGAATCGGACGCCCTCGGCGTCGAGCGCGTCGTAGAGCCGGTCCTCTAAGCGGAGCCCGGGGAGGCTCGGCGGCCCCATCGGGATCTCGAAGGCGTCGGCGCCGAGCCGGTCGGCCAGTTCGGCGCGGACCTCGTCGCCCCGGTCGTCGCCGAGGAACGCCGGGAAGCCGACGCGCTCGACGCGGTCCACGCCGCCGTCCGCGTCGACGACGTCGTGGAGGTGCGGGGCGACCGCCTTCGCCAGCGCCTCGCGCGCGGGGACCCCGTCGATCTCCTCGTCGTGGTCGAGCGCCTTCGCGAGGCGGGTGACCTTCGTGTCGGCCCGGAACGCCTCGGCGAACTCGACCTCTGCGCCGGCGACGTCGAAGGGGACACCGGCCGCCTCCAGCCGGCCCGCGAACGCCCGCGCGTCGTACTCGGTCAGCGATCGGAAGCCCACGATGAGCGCGGGCCGGTCGTCGCTGGCGATCCCCGCCTCCGCGGCGGCCGGGTACCGCGCGGTCGGCTTCACGCTCCCGCCGAACGTTGGCACCAGGGCGTTGCGGTCGGTGTGGCCGCCGCGGTACGCGTCGCCCGCGAGCTCGTCGAACAGGTCCAGCCCCTCCCGGAGCGCGTCGGCGCCGACGATCCGGTAGGGGTGCGTCTCGGGGAGCCGGTCGATCCCCTCGAAGGGATCGGCGAGCGGGCCCTCCGGGTCGGGCCAATCGTCGCGGTCGAGCTCGCGGCCCGCGGTCGGCGGTCCCTCGCGGAGCGGCTGCGCGGGCTCGGTCGCGGGCACGTAGCCGAGCGCGTCGATCAGCCCCGACGCCTGTCGGAGCGTACTCGCCTTGTGGGAGACGAGCCGCACGTCGGCGCCCTCGCGGGACGCCGAGATCGCCGCCGTGATCGCCGCCAGCCCGCCGCCGACCACGAGGACGTCGCTGTCGATCGCCATCAGCGACCCCCGTCCGTAGCGGCGGTTCCGGCCTCGCCGCTACCGGCGTCGGACTCGGCCGGGCCGCCCGGCGAGCCGGCGTCGAAGGCGCCGAAGTCGATCTCGCTATCGAGGTTCGCCGGGTCGCCGTCGCGGTTCATCGTCGTCGCGTGCAACAGGAGGTTCAGCATCGCCTGCGAGAGCTGTCGGCCCCACAGCGCGTGGCGCTGGCCCTTCCAGCGCTCCTGGTACAGCTCGTCTTCCGCGTCGCGAACGACGGGCTCCGGGTACTCCTGCGCCAGCTCCGCGGCGATCCGGTGGGTACAGAAGCCGCCCTGGCAGTTGCCCATCGAGGCGCGGGTGCGGAGCCGGACCGCGTTGAGGTCGCTGCCCGCGTCGCCGATCGCGTCCTGCACCTCCGCGCGGGTGACGCCCTCGCACTCGCAGACGATCGGGTTCGGGTCGTACTCCCCGAGCACGTCGTCGGCGCGCGACCCGAGCCGCTGGCCGGAGCGGCGGGCGACCGGGGAGCGGAGGCCGAACTCGTCCATGAGCTCCTCCATGCGGGCGTCGCTCTCCGAGCCCGGGAGGGGCACCTCGGCGGTGTCGCAGGTCGCCTCGTGGCCGAGGGTGTCGCAGACGTGGTCGCTGATGGACTCGGCCATCATGCGGTAGGTGGTGAGCTTCCCGCCGACGATGGTCGTCATCCCGGGCAGGTCGTCGCGCTCGCCGTGGTCGAGGAGGAAGTAGTCGCGCGTGATGTCGGTCGGGTCCTCGGTGCCGGTCCCCGGCGGCTCGTAGAGGGGGCGGACGCCCCAGAACGACCGCAGCGTCCGGGCGTCCTTCAGCGCGGGCACGAGCTCCGAGAGCGTCTCGATCATCAGGTCGACCTCCCAGTCCTCCTCGGGGTAGTCCTCGGGGTCGTCGACCTCCTCGTCGGTCGTCCCGAGGATGCAGGCCGTCTCGTGAGGCACGACGATGTCGGCGTCCCCCTTCGGCCGGCACCGGTTGATGACGGTGTCGACCTGTCGGGTGTTCATCACCGTCATCACTCCTTTCGAGGGGCGCACCTCGACGTCGACGCCGGCCATCTCGCCGACGTTCCCGGCCCACGCGCCGGTCGCGTTGACGACGTGGCGCGCACGAATCTCCTCGGTCGTCCCGGGCTCGCGGTGGACCCGCTTGCCGGGGCCGGTCTCGTGTTCGACCTCGACGCCGACGACCTCGCCGTCCTCGACGAGCACGTCCGTCACCGGGGCGTGCGTCTCGATCCGGGCGCCGTGCTCGCGGGCGTCGGCCGCGTTGGAGACGCAGAGCCGGAAGGGGTCGACCGCGCCGTCGGGGAGCGCGATCGCCTTCTCGACGTCACGCGCGAGGTAGGGCTCGCGGCGGCGGGCCTCTTCGCCGTCGAGCACCTCGACGGGGATGTCGCACGCCCGACACCCCTCCAGCTTCTCCTGGAAGTACTCCTCGGAGTCCTCCGGGCGCTTGACGAACATCCCGCCGGTCTCCTCGACGCAGTGCGACGCGATGTCGCGGAGCACCCGGTTCTCCTCGATACACTCCTTCGCGCTCTTCTGGTCGGAGACCGCGTACCGACCCCCGCTGTGGAGGAGCCCGTGCATCCGTCCCGTCGTGCCGTGCGTCAGGTTCCCCTTCTCGACGAGCACCGCGTCGAGCCCCCGTCGCGCCAGGTCCCTGACGACGCCGCAGCCGGTCGACCCGCCACCGACGACCACGACGTCCACCTGTTGGTCCATAGCCAACCGCTTGGACGCCGTCCACTTTACTTTACCTCCTCCTCACGGGTTCGCATAACTATCAGGGACGTTCAAGTGGTGCAAGCGTTGGCAGCAGCGATTTGTTTATATATTACCTTTTTGAATCGCGCTCAAAAGCGGATTTTAACAGTTAGATTATTATGGTAGTACATTATGTTCACGAACGGCGTGGTAGCTTCCGTGAAGATATACCGCGGCGACGACGGTGACGCCCCCCCGAACCGGGACCGCGCGGCCGGCGCGCGGGCCGGACGCGGTCTCTCGGGCGGGGGCACCTCACGGCGTCGACTCCCGGCCCGGCCGGGACGCGTCCCCCTCGGGAACCGCCCGAGGCGGGATCGTCGACGTCGCCGCGGGCGGACCAGCGCCACAGGAGGGATCCAAAACATGACACAGTACGTCGGTGCGATTGACCAGGGGACGACCGGCACCCGCTTCATGGTGTTCGACCACGAGGGCCAGGTCGTCGCGAACGCTTACGAACAGCACGAACAGATCTACCCGAACCCGGGTTGGGTCGAGCACGACCCGATCGAGATCTGGGAGAACACCCAGCAGGTCGTCCTCGACGGCCTCGCGGACGCGGGGCTAGACGCGGACCAGCTCGAAGCGATCGGGATCACCAACCAGCGCGAGACGACGATCGTCTGGGACAAGGACTCCGGGAAGCCGGTCCACAACGCCCTCGTGTGGCAGGACCGGCGGACGACGGACCGCGTCGAGGAGATCCAAGAGGCGGGCAAGGTCGAGGAGATCCGCGAGAAGACCGGACTGGAGTGTGACGCCTACTTCTCCGCGACCAAGACCGAGTGGATCCTCGACAACGCGGAGCCGCTCAAGATGCAGAGCTCCCGCGGCGGCGACCTCCGCGACCGCGCCCGCGAGGGCGAGCTCGTCATGGGCACGATCGACTCGTGGCTCATCTACAACCTGACGGGCAACCACATCACGGACGTCACGAACGCCTCCCGGACGATGCTGTACAACATCCGG
This sequence comes from Halorubrum sp. B53, assembly GCF_059752395.1. Taxonomy (NCBI): domain Archaea; kingdom Methanobacteriati; phylum Methanobacteriota; class Halobacteria; order Halobacteriales; family Haloferacaceae; genus Halorubrum; species Halorubrum sp. B53. The sequence goes on from NZ_MWTH01000016.1 coordinate 37,921, forward strand.
GAGATGGAGTGGGACGACGAGCTACTCGACGAGTTCGGCGTCCCGGAGGAGATGGTCCCCGAGGTACGCCCCTCCTCCGACGAGGAGTACTACGGCCACACGGACGCCGACGGCTTCCTCGGCGAGGAGATTCCGGTCGCCGGCGCGCTCGGTGACCAGCAGGCCGCGCTGTTCGGCCAGACCTGCTTCGACGAGGGCGACGCGAAGAACACCTACGGCACCGGGTCGTTCTACCTGATGAACACGGGCAACGAGGCCGTCGAGTCCGACCACGGGCTCTTAACGACCATCGGCTTCCAGATGTCCGGCGAACCCGTCCAGTACGCGCTGGAGGGCTCGATCTTCATCACGGGCGCCGCCATCGAGTGGCTCGAGGACGTCGACCTGATCAACAACGCGGCCCAGACCGCGGAGCTGGCCCGGTCGGTCGACTCGACCGACGGCGTCTACATGGTCCCGGCGTTCACGGGGCTCGGCGCCCCGCACTGGGACGGCCGCGCCCGCGGGACCATCGTCGGGATGACCCGCGGCACGAGCAAGGAGCACATCGTCCGGGCGACGCTCGAATCGATCGCCTACCAGACCCGCGACGTCGCCGAGGCCATGGAGGCCGACTCCGGCGTCGAGACGACCAGCCTCCGCGTCGACGGCGGGGCGGTCAAGAACAACTTCCTCTGTCAGCTCCAGTCCGACATCATCCAGACGGAGATCGCGCGACCGGAGGTCGACGAGACCACCGCGCTCGGCTCCGCGTACGCCGCGGGCCTCGCGGTCGGCTACTGGGACTCCGTCGACGAGCTCCGCGACAACTGGCAGGTGGACCGCGAGTTCACCCCCGAGAAGGACCAGGAGGAGGTCGACAAGCTGTACAGCCGGTGGGACGACGCGGTCGAGCGCTCCCGCAACTGGGCACAGGACGACGAGGAGGACGAGTAGATGAGCGCCGAGGCTTCGGCGCTGGTGGCGTCAGGCGACCTGCTCGCGCAGTCGGGCGGAGTGCTCGCGCAGTGGAACGCCGGTTCGATCGGCGCGGTGCTCGACATCCTGCTCGACCCGACCATCTGGCTCGGGGCGGCGGCCGGCGGGGCGTTCGGCGCGGCGCTCGGTGCGCTCCCGGCGTTCATCTTCACCGGCTTCCTCGTCATCGCCGGCGTGTGGGGCGGTGACGCTGCCATGGGGTCGGGCGTCGGCGTCGGGTTCGGTCCCGTCTTCGGGCCGCACATCTCCTTCGCCGGCGGTGCGGCGGCGGCGGCGTACGCGGCGAAGAACGGCGCGATGGAGTCCGGCTTCGACTACCACAACGCGAAGGACATCGGCTTCGCGCTGGGGAGTCGCCCGGACATCCTCGCGGTCGGTGCGGCGTTCGGTGTCTTCGGCATCGTGCTCGAACAGACGCTCCGGAACCTGGCGATCCCGACGGACCCGATCGCGTTCACCGTCGTCGCCAGCGCGCTGGTCCACCGGGCGGTCTTCGGCTACTCCGTGATCGGCAACGTCAGCAGCAAGGCGAGCGGCTACTTCGACATGGGGCCGTTCGAGCGCGAGGAGATGCGCGACCCCGGTGAGGTGCCCGGCGACGGCGACAAGTCCAGCGAGGACCGCCTCGCGGTCGAGCCGTGGCTGCCGAACATGTACAAGTGGTCGCACGTCGCGGCGATCGGCGCGGCCGCCGGGCTGGCGGCCTCCTACGCCGCGATCCAGACCGGAAACGTGTTCCTCGGGTTCGGTATCAGCGCGGCGACGCTGCTGTTCCTGAACCTCGGCGTGGACCGGATCCCGGTCACCCACCACATGACGCTTCCGGGCGCGACCGCGTGGGCCGCGTTCACCGGCGCGGGCTTCAGCGGCACGGTCGGGCTGATCGCCGGGGCCGGCTTCGGTCTCCTCGGCGCCGTGATCGGCGAGGCCTTCCAGCGCGTCTTCTACGCGCACGGGGACACGCACGTGGACCCGCCGGCCGCGGCGATCTTCATCACGTCCTCGATCCTCGCCGTGCTGGCGATTCTCGGCGTCCTCGGTTCGATCTGGGTTCCGGGCACCTAAGCCCGGTCTTCCGTATTTATCCAGTCGGAAGCACCGAGGAAAGAACCACGTACGAAACGACACCAGCGATGATCCCGACACCAACCGAGGTAACGAACCCTTGAGTGAACACGAACGCGGCGGCGGCGACGACCGACAGCACGGCCAGTCCGATTCCGGCGGCGCCGTGATGGTACGCACCGACCGTCGGGTGTTCGCTGAGCGACGTCCGATCGGACGCCGGAACCCGGACGCTCGCGTGATACGGGATGTACAGCCGGACGCCGATGCCGGCGGTCGCCGCGACGATCGAGGCGAACTGGACGTCGTCGACGAGCTCGCGGACGAGGAGGAACGCGGCGATCGCGACGATCAGCGCGACCGCCTTGCTCCGCTTGTCGGCCTTGACGACCGACTCGTCGAACTCTGGTTCGGACATACTCCGCGGGAGGCGGGCGGACGGGTTAAGATTGTGGACGGCGCGGCGATTGCCGCCGTCGCCGACCGCGTCGTCGCCGTCCGCGGCGCCGACGTCTCCCCCGCCAGTGGGTCCGACCGACCCCGGACCGAGGCGGTCGGGATGGATTTAACGTCGTTCGACGTGAGGCGACGGTATGAACGTGGGTACGCTGGGGCTCGAGAGACGGGACGGTCGCAACATGCTCGTCGTCGCGGCGATCGTCACGCTCGTCGTGACGGTGACCGCGGAGGGCCCGGTCGGCGCGCGCGTCGTCGCCGGCGCCATCGTCGGCGCCGTCGCGGCCGCCGTGTTCGCCGTCTCGACGCTGCTGATAAACCGGTACAAGCCCGACCACTGGTAGGACCGCGGCGGTCGCCCGGTCGCCGACGGCGGCGGCCGCGGCAGCGTAGTTCGTGCCAGTTTTATCCGGACACGCGGGAGGGACGACCGTGAACATCGACGACCGGATCGAGCGCCGGTTGGGGTACGACGCCGGGGCCGGCGTTCTGGTCGACCTCGACGCCGTCTCCCCCGTCGCGCACGTGGAGTCCCCGATCGGTCGGGGGCCGGCGTTCGAGCGATTGCTCGACGCCTTCAGCCCGGCGTTTTCCGGGTCGCTCCCGCCGAGCACCTACGTGCACGGCCCGAAGGGGAGCGGGAAGTCGGCCGCCGTCTCGGCGCTGTTCGACCGGCTTGCGGCGCACAGCGGGCCGCGGCGAGCGATCCAGACCTCGACGCGCGCGGTCGAGCCGACGCTGCCGGGGTTCGTCTACGTCGACGCGCGGCGCGGCTCGACCCGGTTCCGGCTCTACCACACCATCCTCTCGGCGATCGGCGACGACCCGATCCCCGAACACGGGATCGGCACCGACGAGCTCGCCGACGAGCTCCGGGAGAGCGTCCGCACCGGTCCGGACGTGGTCGTCGCGGTCGACCACGCCAACGAGCCGGAGACGCCGGACGCGACGACCGTCGTCGACTGGCTCACCGACGTCAGCGGACACATCGCGCCCGTCTGCCTCGGTCGGGACCCGCCGGAGGCGATCGAGTGGGAGCCCGACGCGTCCGTGGCGTTCGAACCGTACCGGCGCCACGTCCTCGTCGAGCTGCTGACGAGCCGGTGTTCGACCGGCCTCGGCCGCGACGCGATAAGCCACGACCAGATCCGCGAGGTCGGCGAGTGGGCCGAGGGAGACGCCCACGACGCGCTCGCTGCGATAGCTGGCGCCGCGATCAGCGCGGAGCGGGAGGGCGCCTCCACGATTCGGTCGGCGGACCTCGACGCGGGGATCGAGGGAGTGCCGAAGCCCGGAGTGGCGCTGGGCCGCGTGCTCGCGCTCTCCGAGAGCCGCCGCCGCCTCCTGTACGAGCTGGTCAGCCTGCCGGAGGACGACCGGGCCTCGGTGAGCGCGGCGACGGAGACGATCGCCTCGCGGCCCGCCGTCGACCTCTCGGCGTCCACCGTGCGCCGGGTGCTGTACGAGCTCGCGGACGCGGGGCTGCTCGACCGGGTGACGGTCCGCCAGAGCGGCGGGAAGGGCCGTCCCCCGAGCCGGCTCGTCCCGCGGTTCCCGACGCTCGTGTTCCGGGAGCTGTTCGACCGGCCGTCGTGGCCGGCCTGAACCGCCCCGCTTGACCAAGCCGCCGCGGTCGACGACCGCGGACCTCCCTTTTTAAATCGCCGCACGGACGCGACGCCGAGCGCGAACGCAAGACAGTTGCGCCCGGCCGCCTCACCGCCGGTATGACCCCGCCCCTCGCGCTGGACATCGACGGGACGCTGACGACGCCGAGCGGCCGGATCGACCCCCGCGTCTTCGAGCTGTTGCCCGACTGGGACGCGCCGGTCGTCTTCGCGACGGGGAAGGCGTTCCCCTACCCGGTCGCGCTGGCGCACTTCCTCGGCCGACCCGAGTTCGTGATCGCCGAGAACGGCGGTGTCGCGTACGTCGACGGCGAGACGGCGGTCCTCGGCGACCCGACCGCGCCCCGGGCCGTCGTCGAGGCGTTCCGCGAGCGCGGCGGGGAGGTCGGCTGGGGCGACGGCGACACGGTGAACCGGTGGCGCGAGACGGAGGTGGCGCTGTCGCTCGACGCCGACGAGGCGCTGCTCCGCGAGGTCGCCGCGGCCGCCGACGGCGACGTGACGGTCGTCGACACCGGCTACGCGTACCACGTCAAATCGCCCGCCGCGAGCAAAGGGAAGGCCCTCGAACGCGTCGCCGATGCGCTCGGGATCGCCACCGAGGCGTTCGTCGCGATCGGCGACAGCGAGAACGACGCCTCCACGTTCGCCGTCGCCGGCGAGTCGTACGCGGTCGCCAACGCCGACGCGACCGCGCGCGAGGCGGCCGACGTCGTCCTCGACGAGGCGTACATGGACGGGACGGAGACGGTGCTGGCGGCCCTCCGCGAGCGGGGCGAGTGAAGCGAGCGAGAGCCTCCGGTAGGGGGATTTTATAAGTAATCACGACATCCCGCGGAGGTTTTTTAAGTAAGATTGCGGTGGCGCGCCTCCGAGCGGTCGCCGCCGGCGACCGCGAGGAGTCCGCGAGGGACGCGGTGAGCGCTCGAAGAGCGCGAACCGCGAGGCTGGGGAGGCGTGAGGCTGCGGTGCGGTTGCGGTGGGTAGGATTCAAAGGGGCAGTCGCGAGGACGGCGCAGGTGACGCAAGGACCGCAAGGAGCGAGCAGCGCGAGCGACTGAGGACCGCAGCGAGCGTGCGCCGTCCTCGCGACTGGGGCTTTGGCGGTGTTCACCGCAGAGTTGTCGGCCGCGTATAGCCGAGCGGCTGGGGCTTTGGAGGTGCTCCCCGTCGACCCGCAGTCAACGACTTATAAATGAGCCAGCCGGTGACGGCGGAGTATCGGCGGTCGGGCCTCGCACTCGTCGTAGGGCGTTCGATACCGCTGAAGACAACGACGATACGTCGACCACCGTCCCGCCGCAACCGCTTTGTCGCTCGTGGTCGTCTGACGCGGCATGACCGGACGGATCGAGGCGATTCACGTCGCCGCCGAGTCGGGCGAGCCGATGGAGGAGCGAGACCGCGTCGAGGCGGTGTCCGGGCGGGGATTGCGCGGCGACCGGTACTTCCTCGAGCGCGGGACCTACTCGCAGTCGGCGCGGGACGTGAGCCGCGAGCTGTCGCTGATCGAGGGCGAGACGCTCGACGCCGTCGAGCGCGACTACGGGATCGCCGTCGGCCCGGACGAGCACCGGCGCAACCTCACCACCGGGGACATCGGGCTCAACCGCCTCGTCGGGGCGCGGTTCCGCGTCGGCGACGCGGTCTGCGAGGGCGTCGAGCTCTGCGAGCCGTGCTCGTACCTCGAGTCGCTGCTCGAACGCGAGGGGGTCCGCGAGGCGCTCGTGCATCGGGGTGGGCTCCGGGCCAGAATCGTCGAGGACGGCGCGATCGAGACCGGCGCGCCGGTCCGGATCCTCGGCGACGCCCCGGACGCGGCGCGCTCGCGGCTCGAGGACGCGTAGCGGGGGTCGCCGCTCAGACGAGGACGCGTCGCCGCGCCGCCGCTCACGTCGTGAACAGCTCGGTGTCGTCGGGGACGGCGAACAGCCCCAGCCGGACGCCGGCGTCGAGCCAGCCGTACCCGTACGAGTACGACGCGAGCGCGTTCACCGGGTCGCCGTCCTCCCGGAAGTGCCGCCCGTCGTCGAGGTACGACTCGGCCATCTCGACCACGTCGGCCGCGGCCTCGCCGAGCGGCGTGTCGGCCGGCGGCCGCGGCTCCGCGGCGGCCAGCGCGTCCGCGAGCATCCGCTCGTAGCGGTCCGTCTTCTCCTCCAGGTCGGCGCTCATGCGCTCCGGTTCCCCCGAGCGACGCAAAAACCTCCCGGGGAGCGCGGCGCCGAGCGAGCCGCCCGCGCGCCGCGCCGACCCGACGCGGTCGCCCCCGCCGCCCGAAAGCGCAACGACGATACCCGCGGAGCCGAAACGGCCGGCCATGTACGAGGCCGTTCACGCCCACCCCGACGGCGACGCGACCGTCGCCCGCCACGCGGCCACCGCGGCGCGGTACGGCTACGACGGGGTCGTCGTCCGCACGCGGGACGCGCTCACCCCGGCCGGCGATGACGGCGAGCCCTCACAAGAGGCGGCCGCGCTCCGCGAGGAGTACGGGGTCGACGTCGTCGACGCGGTCGAGGTCGACGCCGACGACGCCACGGGCGCCTCGGGCGCGGTGGGCAACTACCGGACCGAGCGCACCGTCGTCTGCCTCGTCGGCGGCGACGACGGCCTCAACCGGTTCGCGGTCGAGGAGCCGCGCGTCGACGTGCTGGCGCGACCGATGGACGGCCCGGGAGACTTCAACCACGTCCTCGCGAAGGCGGCCCGCGACAACGGGGTCCACGTGGAGTTCGACCTCGGCCCGCTGCTCCGCGCGAGCGGTGGCAAGCGCGTTCGCGCCCTCGCCGACCTGCGGAAGCTCCGCGAGATCGTGACCTACTACGACGCGCCACACGTCGTCAGCGCGAACGCGTGCTCGCACCTCGGTCTCCGCGCGCCCCGCGAGCTGGTCGCCGCCGCCGAGGCCGTCGGGTTCGACCCGGAGTGGGTCGAGGAGGGGCTCCGGGCGTGGGGGGCGATCGCGGCCCGCAACCGCGAGCGGCGCTCCGAGGCCTTCATAGAGCCCGGGGTCCGACGTGGCAGGTATGAAGAAGAGCGTTGAGGAGCACGCGGCGCGCTTCTCCGAGAAGGCCGCCGAGTACGACGACTCGAAGAGCGACGAGTACCACGCCTGCGCGAGCCTCGTCGTCGACTACGCTGACCCGGACCCCGACGACGTGATCCTCGATCTGGGAGCCGGCACCGGCGCGATCGCCCTCGCGCTCGCGACCGACGCGGAGCGCGTGCTGGCCCGAGACGTTAGCGAGGGGATGATGGACGAGGGGCGCCGCAAGGCCGAGGAGCGCGGTCTCGCGAACGTCGAGTTCGCGTACGGCGAGTTCCGCGATCCCGAGATCGACGCCGATCAGCGGATCGACGTCGTCACCTCGAACTTCGCGCTCCACCACCTCGCCGACGACGAGAAGCGCGAGGCGATCCGCGAGATGGCCGCGACCGGGGCGCGCCGGATCGTCCTCGGCGACGTGGCCTTCTTCGAGGAGCCGGACCCGGAGGCACCCTTTTACGGCCCCGAGGTCGACGACCCCGCCACCGTCGGCACCCTCGTCGAGGCGTTCACCGCCGAGGGGTTCGCGGTGACCGCTGTCGAGCGCGTTCACGACCAGGTCGCCGTGATCGTCGCGGAGCGCGGGGCCGCGCTGTCCGGGTGACCGCGCCGTGAAACACCTCCCCAAACACCTCCGGCCGCGCTGGCGGTACGTCGCGGTCGGGATCGAGACGTGGCCCGACGCCGAGGTCGGGCGCCGCGCGTTCCAGCGTGCGCTCTGGTACGCCGCCGGCAACCTGATCGGCGACGCCGGCAGCGCCGACGCGGACCTGACCCTCCTCAGCTTCTCGCACGGCGACGGCGTCGGCGAGGCGATCGTTAAAGTGCGACACGGGCACGTCGACGAGGCGCGGGCGGCGATCGCCTGCGTCAGCGAGATCGACGGCGACCCGGTCGGGATCCACGTCCGTGGGATCTCGGGGACGGTACGTGCCTGTGAGGAAAGATATATGGGTCGCGCGGGCGCTAATTCTACACAGCGAGACGTCGCGTTCCGGGACGCCGAGCGGCCCGCCGTCGTGCGCGAGGACGCGTGCGACGTGCGGGTCGAGTCGGGTTACGTCGGCGCGGCGGCGTTCGACATCGAGTGATATCATGCAGGGCCAATCCCAACAGCAGGCGTACGACCGAGGAATCACAATCTTCTCTCCCGACGGCAGGCTCTACCAGGTCGAGTACGCCCGGGAGGCGGTGAAACGCGGGACGGCGAGCGTCGGCGTCCGCGCCGAGGACGGCGTCGTCCTCGCGGCCGACAAGCGCGCCCGCTCCCCCCTGATGGAGCCGGAGAGCATCGAGAAGCTCCACAAGGCCGACGACCACGTCGGCGTCGCGAGCGCGGGCCACGTCGCCGACGCCCGCCAACTCATCGACTTCGCGCGCCGGCAGGCGCAGGTGAACCGCCTGCGCTACGGCGAGGCGATCGGCATCGAGACCCTGACGAAGACGATCACCGACCACATCCAGCAATACACCCAGGTCGGCGGCGCGCGCCCCTTCGGCGTGGCGCTGATCGTCGGCGGGATCGAGAACGGCGAGCCGCGACTCTTCGAGACCGACCCGTCCGGTACCCCCTACGAGTGGCAGGCGCTCTCGATCGGCTCGGACCGGAGCGACCTCCGCGACTACCTCGAAGCGGAGTACGAGGAGGGCCTCTCCACCGACGAGGCGGTCGGGCTCGCGCTCGACACCCTCGCGCAGTCGAACGACGGCGAGTTAGCTCCCAACGGCGTGGGCGTCGCCACGATCACCGTCGAGGACGACGACGGCTACACCGAGCGGTCGAACGAGGAGATCGAGGCGATCCTCGACGAGCGCGACCTGCTCGCGACTGAGGAGGACGACGAGGCGGCGGACGACGAGGCGGCGGACGACGCCGACGAGGAGTGAGTCGCTCGCCGCTCAGCGCTTTTTGACTCGGACCGCCCGCGACGGCGGCGCCCACACCGCCCCGCTCGGTCGACGCCCGGTCGGGAGAGTTATGCCGACGGGGGCCGACCGACGACGCGTGCAGAAGACGGTACTCATCACCGGCTGTTCCTCGGGTATCGGCCGCGCCGCGGCGCACGCGTTCACCGACGAGGGATGGACCGTGTACGCGACCGCTCGGAATCCGGCGGACATCGAGACGCTCGGCGAGGCGGGCTGCGAGCTCGCCACGCTCGACGTGACGGACCAGTCCGACGTCGACCGCGTCGTCGACCGGATCCTCGACGAGGAGGGCGCGATCGACGCCTTGGTCAACAACGCGGGGTACGGCCAGTTCGGTCCGATCGAGGACGTGTCGACAGCGAAGGTCCACGAGCAGTTCGACGTGAACGTGTACGGCCCGCATCGGCTCATCAAGGCCGTGTTGCCGGCGATGCGCCGCGAGCGCGACGGCACGATTATCAACGTCTCGTCGGTCGCCGGGCGCGTCTCGTTCCCCGGCGGCGGCGTGTACAGCGGCTCGAAGTTCGCCGTCGAGGCGATGTCGGACGCGCTCCGCAACGAGGTCGCCGAGCACGGGATCGACGTCGTCGTCGTCGAGCCGGGCCCGGTGAAGACGAACTTCTCGAAGCGCGCCCAGGCGGAGACGGGTACCGGTTCGGGCGCGGACGGGGGCGACGAAGGCGACGACGCCGGGATCGACCGCTCCGGCGCCTACGAGGAGTTCTACGCGATGTTCGAGGACGCGCAGCTGATCGGCGGCGACGGTCCGGGCGCGGTCGAGCCCGAGCTCGTCGCCGGCGCCATCTACGACGCCGCGAGCGCGACGCGGCCGCCGGCGCGGGTCCAGCCGGGCACCGCCGCCCGCGTCGGCGTGCTCGCGCGGTTCCTCCCGGACGCGCTGCTCGACCGCGGCTACGAGTTCGTCCGGAAGTTCACCTCGTAGCGTCAGTCGTCCGGGTCCGATCCGTCGCGGCCCGACCCCACCGCGAACGGGCTCTCTTCCTCTCGCCACTCCCAGCCGGGGAGCCGCGTCTGAAAGCCCGCGGCGAGCGCGGCGTCGAGGTCGTCGGCGCCGGCCGAACCCGCGCCGTCGGCCGTCTCGTCCCCGCTCACGTGGACGTCGACGAAGTGGAACGTCGCCTCCGCGAGCAGCGAGAGCGGGCGGCCGCCGGCGATCGTCGCCGCCAGCTCGCGGCCGAGGACCTCGTCGACGACGAAGCCGGGGTAGTCGCCGGCGACGTCGAGGTCGCGGAGGAGCGCGACGCAGCCGGCGGCGTTGACCGCCACCTCGCCGTCGGCGAAGACGGCGTCGACCTCGCGGCGGTACGCCTCGCTGGTCACGGGGTCGACGTCCGTCTCGAACAGCGTCCCCAGTCGCTCGCGGGCCTCGTTGATGCGAGGGACGACGACCGGCGCGCGGTCTCGCACCCACGCGCGTTCGTCGCGGACCGTCTCGGGGGTGACGCGCATGGGAGCGGGGACGACGCCGCCGGGCAAGGAGTTTGCCCTTTGCGAAGGGTTTTATAATAACGGGGGTATACGTCCACCTAAGCGGGTTTTCGCTGGCTGTTCCCGCACGGTATCGCCTACGGACAGTACTACCACTATGCCTACCCCGTCACGGTCGACCGTTCGGCGACGAGCCACGGACCGGCGCGCGGATGCGCCCGACGGCGGCGGCGACCCCAACTACCCGCGGTAAGATATGAGTCAAGTCGACAAGCAGCTCGATACCCTGAAATCAGAGATCGAACAGGAGATTCCGAACGACATCACGGTCACCGACGTCAAGTACGAGGGCCCGGAACTCGTCGTCTACACCCGCGACCCGAAGCGGTTCGCCGGCGACGGCGACCTGATCCGCCGGCTCGCCTCCAAGCTCCGGAAACGAATCACGGTCCGCCCCGACCCCAGCGCCCTCTCCCCGCCGGCGCGAGCGGAGGAAGAAGTCCGCGACGTGATCCCCGACGACGCCGGCGTGACTTCCCTCGACTTCCACGAGGACACCGGCGAGGTCGTCATCGAGGCCGAGAAGCCGGGCATGGTGATCGGTCGACGCGGCTCCACGCTGCGCGAGATCACCCAGGAGGTCGGCTGGACCCCCGAGGTCGTTCGGACGCCGCCGATCGAGTCCTCCACCGTCTCGAACGTCCGCGGCTTCCTGAAGACCGAGCGCGAGGAGCGCCGTGACATCCTCGAACGCGTCGGGCGCCAGATCCACCGCGAGGAGATGTCCGACGACGAGTGGGTCCGGATCACGACGCTCGGCTGTTGCCGCGAGGTCGGTCGGGCCGCGTTCATCCTCTCGACGCCCGAGACGCGCATCCTCATCGACTGCGGCGACAAGCCCGGCGCGGAGGGCGAAGTGCCGTACCTCCAGGTCCCCGAGGCGCTCGGCGCCGGCGCGGCGACCCTCGACGCCGTCGTCCTCACGCACGCCCACCTCGACCACTCGGCGCTGGTCCCGCTCCTGTTTAAATACGGCTACGACGGCCCGATCTACACCACGGAGCCGACCCGCGACCTGATGGGCCTGCTCACGCTTGACTACCTCGACGTCGCCGCCAAGGAGGGGCGGACGCCGCCGTACGAGTCGGCGCAGGTCCGCGACGCGATCAAACACACCATCCCGCTGGAGTACGGCGATGTCACCGACGTGGCGCCCGACGTGAAGCTCACCTTCCACAACGCGGGCCACATCCTCGGGAGCGCCGTCACGCACTTCCACATCGGCGACGGGCTCTACAACGTCGCCTTCTCGGGCGACATCCACTACGAAGACACCCGTCTGTTCAACGGCGCCGTCAACGACTTCCCGCGGGTCGAGACCCTCGTCTTGGAGTCCACCTACGGCGGCCGCGACGACTACCAGACCGACCAGGCCGACTCCGAGGAGGCGCTCAAGGAGGTCATCAACGAGACGTACGAGCAGGGCGGGAAGGTCGTCATCCCCGCGTTCGCCGTGGGGCGCTCCCAGGAGATCATGCTCGTCTTGGAAGAGGCGATGCGGAAGGGCGAGATCCCGGAGATGCCCGTCCACCTCGACGGGATGATCTGGGAGGCGACCGCGATCCACACGACCTACCCCGAGTACCTCCGGGACGACCTCCGCGACCGGATCTTCCACGACGACGAGAACCCGTTCCTCGCGGACCAGTTCAACCACATCGACGCCGGCGAGGACGAGCGGCAGGAGGTCGCCGACGGCGACGAGTGCATCGTCATCTCCACCTCCGGGATGATCGAGGGCGGGCCGATCATGTCGTGGCTCCGCCACATCGGCCCCGACCCGGACTCGAACCTCGTCTTCGTCGGCTACCAGGCGCAGGGGACGCTCGGGCGCCGGATCCAGAACGGCTGGGACGAGATCCCGGTCGACGGCTGGGGCGGCGGGAGCCGCGGCGACACGCTCACGCTGGAGATGGGCACCGAGGTCGTCGACGGCTTCTCCGGCCACGCCGACCGGCAGGGGTTAGAGAACTTCGTGAAGACGATGAACCCGCGACCCGAGAAGGTGCTGTGCGTCCACGGCGACGAGCGCTCCGTGCAGGACCTCTCCTCTGCGTTATACCACGACTACAACATGCGGACGTTCGCGCCGAAGAACCTGGAGACGTTCCGGTTCAAATAGGTCGGCCCGCTGAATCCGCTCCTCGTCCCGCGCGTTGCGCCGACGCGAGTTTTTAAATTGCGACGGGGTGACGTCGACCCATGCGTCTCGCGCTCATCGCTCACGACGAGCTGAAAGACGAGATGGTGGAGTTCGTCACGAAGCACGCCGCGGCCCTCGACGACTGCGAGCTCGTGACGACGGGGACGACGGGGAAGCGCATCGCCGAGGAGACGGGTCTCGCCGTCGACCGCCAGGCGTCGGGCCCGTACGGCGGCGACCTCCAGATCGGCGGCATGATAGCCGACGACGCGATCGACGGCGTCGTCTTCCTCCGAGACCCGCTCACGGCGCAGGCGCACGAGCCGGACATCTCCGCCCTGCTCCGCGTCTGCGACGTGAAGGACGTCCCGCTGGCGACCAACGTCGCCTCCGGCGAGCTGCTCGTCGAGGGGCTGCTCGGCTCGACGTGACGCCGACCGCCCGAGAGTATCAGATCGGATAACGAAAGCCGCGGTATTTTAAAAGCGTCCGCCGTATCCGGCACCGATGACCAACCGCCAAGCGGCCCGGTTCGCGGCGCTGGCGACCGCGCTGCTCCTGCTCTCGGCGCTCGCCGCGAGCGGGGCGGCCGTCGGCGTCGGAGCGGCGCAGACGGGCGGCGACCCGCCGGGCGACGACGCGGACGGCGCCGCCGTGACGCCGCCCACGCGCTGTTTCGCGGGCGACGGCTACCCGATCTCGATCGGCGAGACGGGCGCGACGATCGACGCGGTCGTCCACCTCTCCGTGCTGACCGATCCCGCCGCCGGCAACGAGTTCGGGCTGGAGGCGGCCGGCGCGCTCGACGGCGTCCCCGTCGTGACGCTCGCCGCGGGGGTCCGGCTCACCGCGCGCGAGGCGGTCGCGAACGGGATCGATCCGTTCGCGGCGTTCGACGTGCTGTACGCCTACGAGCTCGACCTCCCGATGTTCGGCGGCGCGATTGGCGACTCCGACTACCGCGACGACGGCTCCCCGGTCGAGTCGGGCGCCGGCGCCGTGGCCTGCTGAGCCGCCGCGGGCGACTCGTCTCGCCTACTCGCCCGCCCCGCCCGCTCCTCCCTCTCCGCCCGCTCCCCCCTCTCCGCCCCTTCCGCCCGACGGGGAGCGCACGCCTCGGACGATCCCCAACAGCTCGCGGCGGGCGTCCGCGGGATCCCGACCGTCTGGGTACGCGTCCGCGTCGAGCGGGTAGGCGCCCCCGGCGAGGAGGTACTCGTCGGTCGCCCAGACCGCGAGCAGCGCCTCGACCGGGACCGCGTTGCCGGCGCCGCTCCCCGCGCCCTCGGCGTCGTCCGCGCCGTCGTCGCCGCCGACCTCACCGATCCGGCAGTCGCCGCGGAACGTCCACAGCGTCGCGCGCGAGGCGGTCGGATCGTCGATCGCGATCTCGCGGTCGCCGCGCCGCTCGACAGCCTCGACGTCGCGCTCGGCGAGCCGGTCGCGGAACCCCTCTCTGGCCCGCCGCTCGACGAGACGGGTGAGCGCGGCGTTCGGCGTCGTCTCCGGGCGGATCCGCAGGCGACTCGCGAAGCAGAACGGCCGCGGCGCCGGCGACTCGACCCGCTCGTACCGCACCGTGCTCGCGGTCACCGAGACCGGGCCGGCGGCGAACGGCCGGTCCGTCGCCTCGTCGACGCGTCGCCAGCCGCCGAGGCGGTCGGCGGGCACGACGGGCGGGTCCATGGTCGGCGTTCGCCGGCGAGGTAATTAAAAGCGGTCGCGGGCGGGAGAGCGCGGAGGTCGACGGGACGGAAGAGAGAGGCGTCGTCGTCGCGCGTCGGTCAGTGGTCGTCTTCGCGCCACTTGTGCTCGCAGTCCGTGCAGACGAAGAAGCGCGTCTCGGACTCGTCGGCCGAGCGGATCTGCTGCATGTACCAGTACGCGCGGTCGTTGCCGCACTCCGGGCAGTGGGCGGTCGTCTGCGGGAGCCCCTTGTCCTCCGCGTCGCTCACGTCGATGACCTCCGACTCGACCTGCGACTCGGTGGTCCACTCGTCGTCGGCGTCGTCCCGGCCGATCTCGTTGCCGCAGGAGTCGCACACCCAGTGGTCCTCGCCCTCGCCGGACTTCATCATCGAGCCGCACTCGTCGCAGAACTTCATGGCGGAACCAACCGCGGATCGTATATAAACGGCGGGATCGCGGGCGATCGGATCGGCGCCCGCCGCGCCGCGTCGGTGCGCGCGCTATTCGCCGCTGTCGGCGTGCTCGGCGAGCGCGAACCGGACGCGCTCCTCCTCGGCCCCCTTCGTCTCCCGGCCGGTAACGACGACCTCGCCGATCTCGGCGGTGTCGCCGACGTGGGTCCCGGCGCAGGCGGTGCGGTCGTAGGGGTCGGCGTCGGTCCCCGGACCCGCTTCGTCCGCGCCCGCCGCGCCGATCTCGACGATCCGAAGCTCCTCGATCGAGTCCGGGAGGAGGTCGATTCGGGTGCGTTCCGGATCGAGCGTCGCCTCCGCCTCCGCGCGGTCCATCGCGTAACTCGTCACGGGACGTTCGTCGGCGACGAGCTCGTTGAGCCGATCCTCGATCCGGTCGAGGTCGGCGTCGTCGAAGCGGTCGTACGCCGCGTCGAGGTGCGCGTGGTCGTCGTACAGCTGGTTCCCGGTGGTCTCCGCGTCGAATTCGTTTAAAAGCAGGGCGGAGAGCAGGTGCTGAGCGGTGTGGTACTTCGAGTGGGCCGCCCGGCGCGCCGCGTCGATCTCGCCGACGACGGCGGTACCGGGCTCGGGCGGCGAGGGGGCGTCTCCCTCGCCTCCCGCCGCGAGGGTGTGGTAGATGGTGTCTTTCTTCTGCACGTCGACCACGCGCCACCGCGGGTCGCCCTCCCCGTCCGCGGCGCGGAGCGTCCCCGTGTCGTGGGGCTGGCCGCCGCCCGTCGGGTAGAAGTGCGTCCGGTCGAGGACGACGCGGTCGTCGAGCGCGCGCTCGACGGTTGCCTCGAACGTCGTCACCGTGTCGTCTGCGAGGTACAGCTCCTCGGTCATGGCCGTACGGAGCGGCTCCGCCGGCTTAGGTGGTGCGCTCGGGGAGCGGCGGGCGCGGCGGGGGCGCGGCGGGCCGGACGAGCGCGGCGGGCCGCCGACGCCGCTCTCAGATACGATACTCGGACGTCGCTATTTATCCGTGCTCCCGGCGTACGTTCCCGTATGAAGCGTCCCGACCGCGCACAGAGCGAGGTGATCGGCGTCGTGCTCCTCTTGGGGCTCACGATCACCGCGGTCGGGATAACGGTCGGGCTCGGGTCGACCGCGCTCGCCGACGTCCAGTCTTCGGCCGACGTCCAGCGGATCGAGGGGACGATGACGCAGCTCGACTCGAAGGCCAGCCTCGTCGCGCACGGCGGGTCGACGAGCCAGCGCGTGCGGCTCGGCCCGGGGCGGAGCGCCGACGTGCGCGTCGACGACGACGCCGGGGTGATGCGCATCGAGGTCGAGGCGGAAAACGCGGCCGGCGACCTGGAGACCACGACGCGGAACGTCACGCTCGGGACGATCGTCTACGAGCGCGGCGACGACCGGGTCGCGTATCAGGGCGGCGGCGTCTGGCGGTCGAACGGCGACGGCTCGTGGATGGTTTCCCCGCCCGAGTTCCACTACCGCGGCGACACCCTCACGCTCCCGCTCGTGACGATCAACGGGACCGACGGGCGGCTTGGCGACGCGGCCGTCGTCACGGACGCCCCGGGCCACCCGGAGGGGCTGTTTCCTGCCGGGAACGTCTCGAACCCCCTGCTCGGCGGGAACGTGACGGTCACGGTCGAGAGCGAGTACGCGGAGGCGTGGGGGCGGTTCTTCGAGACCCGGACGCGGGCGAACGTCACGCAGGTCTCGCCGACGGAGGTCCGCGTCGCGCTCCGGACGGAGACGGTCCACCCGACGCTCAGCGCGAGCGTCTCATCGGTGGGGCGCTCTCGGCTCGACACGGGGGGGATCGACAGCCTGTACGCCGACAGCTACGACTCTAAAAACAATACTTCCTATCCCGGACGCGACAACGCGAGTAGTAATGCGGTGGTCCAGACCACCGGGGAGTTCCGTCTCACGGCCGGCGGGGGCGGTGGCACCGACATTATCACGATCCGCGGCGACCTCATCGCCGAGTCGTACAACATCCCGCCCGGCCAGGAGGACAAGCTGAACGTCACCGGCGAGCGGCGGACCGACGACTCGCTGAGTCCCGCAGACCCCATCTCGGGCGCCATAACCGAGCGGATGAACCGGATCCGCGACCAGGATCTCGAATCGAACACCGTCTCCGGGTTCGGACACGACAACGGATCCGTCAAAACCATCGACACGGACACCTACGTGAACGGCGACATCACGGTCTCTGACGGCAGCACGCTCCGGATCGAGGACGGGGCGACCCTCCACGTCGACGGAGGGCTCAACGTGAGCGAGGACGGCAGCGAAGTCGAGTTCGACGGTGCGGGCGGCGACGTCGCGGTCCTCGTCGAGGGCGGCTTCTCGATGCGAGATCAGTCGACCCTCCGCGCGCAGGGCGGGAGCAGCAGCGACCTGTTCGTCGACGGCGCGGTCGAGATACGGAACGACGCGTCGGTCACGGCGGCCACCGGCACCCGCTTCGAGCTGTACAACACCGGCAACGTCGACGTGACGGATACGGCGCAAATCGCCGCCGACGACGACGTGACAAAGAACCTGTGGCTGTACTCGAGCGGGGACGACATCTATTTCGCGGGCAAGCAGACAGACGGGATCGACTTCGCGGGCGTCATGTACGCCCCGACGAGCGACGTGACGCTTGACGATAATATGACGTTCAAAGGATCGTTCACCTCCGGGAGCTTCGATTTCGACGACGCCGATCTCAGTCTCCACTACGACGAGTCGCTTAAGAACGCCAAGCCGTTCGGGGGGGCTTCCGTTCCCGTGGTGAGTCACCTACACGTCTCCCGCCACGGCGTGACGATCGAGGACGACTAGCCCGAACGAATCGGTCGAACGAGGCCGCTCGCGGGGCGACCGTCAGCGCTGCAGCCCGACGACGCGAACGACCTCGCGCACGTACACCAAATCGTCGTGAGACAGCTCCGCCACCGCGACGCCGTCGGCGTCGGCGGGCGTCGCGTCCGCGAACCCGTCGGCGCGCTCGAAGTAGCGCGCCCACGCGTCCGGATGGTCCGTCTCCACCCAGAGGTACAGCGTCTCGCCGCTCGCGGCGTCGAACCGCTCGGTCTCCGAGTCGACGTTGGGGCCTTCGACCGCGGTGATCTGGACGGTACCCTCCCCGGTGACGCTCTCCTCTCCGCCGCCGCGGACCAGCGCCACGATCGGCACGGTCGTCCGGTTGTCGACGGCGACGAAGCGCGGCTCCGAGAGCATCACCGACCCGTCACCGTCGCCGCGGACGAGCGCGCCGGCCTCGTACGCGATCGTCGTGTCGCCCTCCTCGTACGCGATCGTCTTGGACGTCCACTCGGCCAGGGTCCCGTTCGCGACCTCACTGGCGTTGCTGGTGTTCGCGAGGACGAACCGCGACTCGGCGGACGTCGACAGCGTGCCGCCGGCCAGCCGGATCTCCGTCGCCCGATTGGGGTCGCCGTACCGCTGGACGTCTCGGAGATTGTCGTCGAGCACGTCGAACGCGCGCTCGACGTTGGCGACGCGCTCGGCCTCCCGGCGGTCCTCCACGCCGGTGATCCCGACAGCGAACACCGTGCCGATCGTGATCGTGATAAGCGAGAACACGAGGATGTAGCCGACGACGTCGCTCACGCCGCGGTCGTCGCCCGCGATCGAGGAGACGCCGCCGACGGAGACGGTCTGGCTCCGCTCCCGCCCGCTCATCGCTCTCTCACCTCCAGCCGGCCGACGGAGCTGTTGTACCGGAATCGGATCGGGCCCCCCCGGACGCGAGACGGCTCGACTGACAGGTTCGCGACGTGCGGGATCTCGGCGACCGCCTCGGGGTCGTCGGTCCGCAGCGTCACCGACTCGTTGTCGACTGCGATCCGATACGTGCGACCGGCGATCCTGTCGGGCAGGTCGACGTCGACCGAGACGTTCGCGGCGTCGGCGTCGTCCGGGCGGTCGACTTCCGCCGCGCGAGCGAGCCGGTCCGCGCTCTCGAGGTTCGCGACGGCGGTCTGCCCGACCACGGCGAGGTCGCCCCTGACGACGCGCTCCGTCTGCGAGTCGACGACGCCGCCGATCCCGATGACGATCCCGGAGAGCAGCACCGCGCCGATCGCGAGCGTCAGCACGTACCCGACGGCGACGCTGACGGCGCGCTCGTCGCCGCGGAGGCGACCGCGACCGTCGCCGCGCCCGCCCTCACGCATCGGGCTCACCCGGGGCGACCCGAACCGTCGTCTCGAACCGGAGCTCCGCGGTCCGGTAGCTGAGGTCGATCTCCGCGTCGTACACCGCCGGCGACGACGTCAGGTCAGATCCGACGGCGTCCCCCGAGTCGGGGCGCACGGTCGCGGTCACCGTCCCGTTCGCCTTGTCCGTCCGCTCGAGGGTCACGTCGTAGGGGGTGCCCAGCTCCCCGGCGCTCGTCGCCCAGAGCCCCGGACAGCGCTCGTCGCCGAGCGTCCCGCCGGTCAGGTCGACGGCGACGCGGTCGGCGGTCGGCGTCGAACAGACGACGGTCGGGGCGCTCCCGTTCTGGCCGACGGCGACGGTGACGTTGTCGCCGGTGCCGTTGTACACGTACACCTCCCGCGTCTCGTTGACGCCGTCGTCGAACTCGATATAAAATGCGTCGTCCGGCGCCCCGGCCGCGTCCGTGGGGGCCAGCTCGTCCGGGTCGACCTCGACGACGAACCCCCGCGTCTGGGCGACCCCGTCGGCGAGCGTCGCGTTCGAGTCGCCGGTGCCGTTCGCGGTGAGGTTCCCCGTCACGTAGCGGCCGGCGCGGATCGACGAGGGGTCGCCCGAGACGCGGGTCACGCCGCCCCGATCGGCGTACGCACGGGCGAGGTACTCGTCGAGGTCGGCGATCCCCTCCTCGACCGCCGCCGTGGCTTCGGAGTGGTTCGCGGGGCGGTTCCGGTTGGTGCCGTCGATCAGCTTCCCGGTCTCCTCGACGGCGGCGGCGCGGACCTCCAGCGCCTCCCCGTCGGCGGCCTCGATCCCGCGGGTCGCGACGTTCTCGCTGTAGATGCTCGCGTTCAACAGCACCACGAGCGCCACGAGCGAGACGGCCACGACGAGTCCGGATATCAACAGGAGCTGACCGCGGTCCGCGTCGCGGAACCGCCGGTCGCCGCGCGGACCGTCGCCGTCGGCCGCTCCGGGGATCACAGCTGCCATACGACGATGCGCACCTCCATTCGGTCGTATATCGCGCCGACGGCGGCGTCGGCCGCGTAGAACTCGCCCGGCTCCGACCCGTTCGAGAGCGCCCGGAGCGTCGTGTTCCCGTGTCCCGGTGCGGTCAGGTTCGCGTCGTCGGTCAGGACGACCGTGCGCGTCGCCGTCACGGCGTTGTCGCTCGGCGATCCCATGTCCACCAGCGTCGTCTCGTCGCCGTTGTCCGAGCCGTGTCGGATGTGAACGTTGAACGCGATCCGTCGCTCTCCAAAGGTCGCGTTCAGCGCCTCGCCGAACGCGTTCGGCGGGCCGCCGGCCGTGAAGTAGCTCGGGCTCCGGCCGTCGGTGAACGTCTCGTTCACCGGGTCCCAGCGGAGCAGGGCGTCCTCGAGGTCGCCGTTCGCCGCGCTCGTCTCCAGCAGGTCGTCCGCGACCGCGCGCTGCTGGTTCTCCAGGTGCTGGTTCGACGTGCTGGCCGACAGCGGGGTCACCGCGGTCGCCTGCAGCGCGAAGGTGAGCCCGGCGACGATCAGGATCGCCGCCGCGAACGCCTCTAGGGTGTGCGCCTGCGCGCGGTCCTCGCTCGGGGGCATCGTCACCACACCCACACCGTGAGCCGGTACTGCGTCCCCTCGATCGAGACGAGCCGCTGCGAGACGCTGACGCCGCCGCGGTCGAGGCGGACCGGATCTCTCGTGCTGCGGCGCAGCTCGACCGGGTGCGTCCCGTACCGCGTGTCGATCGAGACGGTCGAGGCGTTCCCGATCGGGTCCGATGCCCCCATCGCGTGGACGACGACGAGCACCTCGTCGTCGATCCCGAACGCCGCGGCCGTGTCGTTCGCGACCCCGGCCGGGCAGCCGGCCGCGTCGGCGAGGGTGGCGTTGCCTTCGTCGCCGTCGAAGTAGGCGACCGTGCACGCGGGGGACAACACCCCGGGCTCGGTCGGCGAGGCGGCGAGCAGGTCACCGGCGAGCCCCGCGGCGATACGGTCGCTGACGACCGGAGAAGCGGTCGCGGCGCCGGCGAAGGGGTCGAACACCGTCGGGATGAACGCGATCACGAACCCGAGCGTCAGCAGGAATACGCCCGCGCCGACGGCGAAGTCGATCGGGGTCTGGGCGCGGTCGCTCGCGGAGCGGCGGTCGGCGCCGATCGCCCGCCGCTCACCCGACATAGATCCACACCCCCAGCGCGAGCGTCATCAGGACCACCGCGAACTTGACGCCGGAGATGATGTCCGCGTTCCGGATGTAGCCGCTGATGAAGCCGGAGAGCACCGCCTGTAGGGTCACGGCGTGGAAGAACAGCATCGAGAGCACCGAGGGGTCGATGCCGCCGCCCCCGCCGAAGCCGGCGCCGGCGCCCGCGCCTCCGGCCGACTCCCCCTGCGACGAGAGGTCGCCCATCACGTCGATGAACTGGGTCTGGAGGATCGCCATCACGCCCAGCAGCGTGACGTACGTCATCACGATGATCGCCACCTGCATCCGGGTCCGGGAGATCCGCTCGCGCTCGATGTCGTCCTGGTTCTCCGAGGCCTGCGCCGCCGTGGTCAACACGTCCGTGATCTGCGAGGAGGCCTCCTGCGCCTCCGAGATGAGCTTCACCGTCCGGGCGAGCCGCGGGACCGCGTACTTGTTGTTGAACTCGACCATGGCGTCCCGGAGGCTCATCCCGTAGTTCACCTTCGCGTGGATCACCTCGAACTCCTCGGCGAGCTGGCCGGTCGACGTCTCCGAGACTGTCTGGACCGATTCGAGCAGGGTCTGCCCGGTGTCGTTCGCCGAGGAGAGCTTCCGAAGGCTCTCGGAGAGCTTGCCCGTGATCGCCCGCTTCGAGCGCTGGCTCCACTCGTGGAAGACCGCGAGCGGGACCAACACGAGGTACGCCGGGAGGTAGATCCAGACGAACGCCGACCAGACGGGGCGGTCGACCCACCCGTCGAACGTGGTCGGCGCGTTGCCGGTGAGCGCCGCGATAGCGACGATCGCGACCGCGGCCGGCACGGTCAGCGCCAGCGTGTACAGCGGGTTGTCGCGCAGGAAATGGTGCGGCGCCGAGACGATCTGCTTCGTCTTGTACGTCCCCTCCCGGTCGCGGATCCGGTCGAAGACGCCGAACCGCCCGACGAATCCCTCGATCAGTCCGAAATGGAGCAGCCCCTCTTGGCTCGTCTGTCTGAGGCGCTCGCTGCCGCCGTCGGGGTGGAGGTAGCCGTCGCCGGGCTCGTCTTGTTTGACGGTCGAGACGAGCACGAGGAAACCGACGCCCGTCAGCGGGATCAGGACGTACACCGTCGCGTACAGCAGGAAGTCGTCCGACTCTCCCATCATCCCCATGATGACGAGGATGATGATGAGAAGCAGGGGGAAAAGCGAGAGCGTCATGTACATCTCGCCGAACAGCTCCAGCGTCTCCAGGGTCATCTCGCGCTCCTGTTTCGACGTGCGGAGGTGTTTCTCCTTTTTGTCCTTCAGGAAGCTCTCCATGTCGCCGCCGGAGTTGACGATAGAGAGCATGTCGGCGAGAAACTGCGAGAGCTCGTCCGACGGCGTCTCCATCGACTGCTGGCGGATCGCGTTCCGGTAGTCGGTGCCGAAGTACTCCGTCTCGTTGACGATGCTCTGGAACTCGCGGGAGACCTCTCCGTAGGTGTCCTCCGCCGTCGCCATCGCGCGGAGGATCTCGAGCTGGTTGAGCCCCCCGACGGAGAGGGCGTACATGAACGAGACGGAGTCCGCGAGCAGGAGATTGATCTCGCGCTTCCGCGAGGACGCCCGCGAGTAGGGGACCGCGACGAGGGCGCCGAATCCCAGCGCGAACCCGATCGAGCCGAAGACGAGCCCGCTAATCAGCACCGCGGTCGGCACGACGAGCGACCGCAACAGGTCCCGGATCGCCGGCGTGGGCGCCGGCATGCCGAGCGACAGCGCGCTCGGGTCGATCAGCCCGAGCGAGAACACGCCGTAGCCGATCAGCGTGCCCAGCGCCCAGAGGAGCCCGCCGACGAGCAGCCCGACGCCCAGCGCCCGGGAAACGTACATCTCCACTTGGTCCGGCATCCGGGCCTCCGCGAGCTTGCGCTCGACGTCCCCGACGAAGTCGCCGTCGGGGTCGAACAGCAGCTCGAAGACGGGGTAGAACAGCTCCGCGAGGACGTCGGCGTCGGCGGACCCGTCGCCGACCCCCGTGTCGAGGCTCACGCGGACCACCTCCTCGGGGACACGGCGCTACCGCTCCTCCGGGGACTCGACCGTGCCGAACCCCCAGTCGTCGATGTCGTCGTCCTCGTCGTCCCCCTCGTCGTCGTCCCCGCTCGCTTCGTCATCGTTGTCCCCCTCGCTAGCCTCATCGGGCTCGTCCACGTCGCCCACATCGCCCTCGCCCACGTCGCCCTCGTCATCTTCCACGTCGCCCTCGCTCGCGTCCGAGTCCTCGCCGTCGGGACCGGCTCCGGCATCGCTCCCGGAATCGTCGGTTCCGGGGGCGCCGAACCCCGGTTCGTCAAGCTGGGAGTCGTCGGGAAGCGCGTCGGCGCCGACCCTATCAGCGGGAGCGACCGCAGGCGTATCGGTCTCCTCGTCGGCCGGGTCCAACACGTCGATCCCCTCGTCGAACGGTTCGTCGAAGTCAATCGCTCCGTCCTCCGCGTCCGCGTCGGCGGCCTCACTCGGTGCCTCCGACCCGTTTGCGCCCACCGAGTCGTCTGCGTTCGGCGTTCGATCGGTCGGACCGACCCTCGGGTCGCTGTCGACCGGGGTCGCGTCGGCCACTCCCTCGAAGCTGTCGTGACGAACCGGTTCCGACGACGAGGGATCGGGGTCGGGGGAGGGAGGCTCGGCCTCGGCGCCCGCGTCGCTGTCCGTCACGTCGTCTCCCGTTACGCCGTCTCCCGTTACGCCGTCGTCAGTCACGGCTCCGTCCGTTGCGCTGTCGGTCTCTGCGTCGTCCCTGTCCGCGCCGGTGTCGGGGCGCTCCGGGCCGAGCGCATCGGGGTGGAGCGCGGCCGCCTCGCGGGCCGTCTCTTCGAGCGTCTCGTGGTCCCCGTCCGGCGACGCCTCGACGTCGACGGCGGGGGCCACGTCGAGCAGCGCGTCGGCGACGGAGTCGGGCATCCGACCCCGGTACTCCGCGAACAGGTCCTCGGCCTCGTCGAGGATCTGCTCGACCTCCTCCCGGCCCGCCTCGTCCGGGTCCGGTCGGGGCACCATCTCCTCCTTGTCGCGGTCGACGTTGATGAGGACGGACTCCATCTCCCGGAGGTCCTCCAGCGAGCGCTCCAGCCCCTCGTTGGCCATCAGCGCGAGCACCGTCTCGGGGTCGTTGATGAACGCCTGAAACGTCGCGGCCACCTGCGCGTAGCTGTTGAGCCCGCGGTCGATGAGATACGCCAACACGACCCGGCGCTTCCGGAGCTCCTCGTTCAGCGTCTCGCGGCTCCATCCGCGGTCGAACATGATGTCCTCGAGGGTGTTAGAGTCGCCCATCTGGAGGAACTCGTCCGTCTCCGCCTGCCACTGGAACACGTCTTGGACGTTGATCTCGTCGTTCTCGGCGTCGTAGTGGTTGATCTCGGTCAGCGACTTGTTCCGGCGCACCTTCTTCCCCTGCACCCGGGTCGACGTCTGGACGGAGACTAAATCGAGGGCCGTGAACATCGTCTTCGAGACGTTGATCGGCTCCGTGGTGAACCGCTTGAGCACCTCGCCGACCGTGTCGGCGTGGAACGTCGTGTACGTGGTGTGGCCCGTCGACATCACCTGAAAGGCGGTCCGGCCCTCCTCGCCGCGGATCTCGCCCATCACGATGTAGTCCGGGCGCTGGCGGAGCGCGGCCTCCAGCAGGTCGAACTCGTCGATGTCGCCCTTGTCGTCGTCGGAGAAGGAGGGGCGGGTGACGGAGGCGATCCAGTTGCGCTGGGGGAGCTCGACCTCGCGGGTGTCCTCGATGGAGACGATCTTCGCGTTCGAGGGGATAAAGAGGGAGACCGCGTTCAGGCTCGTCGTCTTCCCGGAGGCGGTGCCGCCCGCGAAGATCAGGCTCTTGTGGTTCTCGATGGAGAGCCACAGGAAGGCCATCTCGTCGAGCGAGAACGTCTTCCAGTTGATCAGGTCGATCGGGGTGAAGGGGACGTCGTTGAACTGCCGGATGGTGTAGTTGGTCCCGTGGTCCGACACCTCGCGGCCGAGCGTGAGCTGGGCGCGGGAGCCGTCCGGGAGCGTGGCGTCCACCTGCGGGCGCCGCTTCGAGATCCCCTTCCCGGAGCGCTGCGCGAGCTTCACCACGAAGTCGTCGAGCTCGTCGGTCTCGTGGTAGACGTTGGTGATGATCTGCTCGTAGTCGGAGTGGTAGACGAAGACGGGGGAGTTGTACCCGTCACAGGAGATGTCTTCCACGTTGATGTCGTACTTGATCGGGTCGATCCGCTCGTAGCCGATGAAGTCCCGCTTGAGGTAGTACAGCAGCTTCTCGACCTGGTGGTCCGACAGCGTCTCCGGGTCCTCGGCCATCACCGCCGGCTCGGGCCTGGCGAGTATCTTGCTCGGCGTCGACTCCGACTCCGACGCCGTCGGGGGCTCGTAGCCGAGCGACTCCGTGATTCGGGCGGCGATCCCCTCCGTGACGTCGAACCCGAACCGGTCGACCGCTTCGTCGACGAGGTCGTCGATCACCCCGCGGTCGCCTGCCTCGCGCTCGTAGAGATCGTACCGGTCGAGCAGGGTGAGCGCCTCGTCGACGATGACGTCCTTGCGGAACTCCTCGTCGCCCCCCGCGATCGCCTCGTCGGCGTACTTGATCGAGGTCCGGAGCTTCCCCGTCAGGAACTCGACGAGGTCCGTCTCGATCTCGGTGCGGTACGGCTGGACCGCGTAGTACTTCACCTCGTTCTCCTTCGTCGAGCGGAACACGATGACGAACGCGTACGGCTTGTTCACCCAGTAGCGCTCGATCTCGCGGAAGTGGGTCTTCTTCGGCATCGGCACCGCCTTCTCCAGGTCGTAGCGATTCGCGAGCGTGGTGTCGCCCGCGGCCGTCGAGAAGAACTCGTCCTCATCGACCTCGGGGTTCACGTTCACCGTCCGCTCGTCGACCAGATCGGCGAGCTCCTCGGCGGCGGTCCCGCCGGCCCCCAGCAGCTCCTCGGTCCGGTCGGGGTCGAACCCCAGCGCCTCAGTCTTGTCCTCGTGGGTGAACTCGAGCGGCACCTCCTCCCCCTCTTCGTTCACCTCGGTCGGCGGGTTCCCGTCCTCGTCGAGGAAGTACTCGTCGCGGTAGTCGTCCCACGTGTAGTAGCCCTTCAGAACCGGCACTGAGTAGAGGTCGTACCGCGCCGAACAGCGGTCCCAGAGGATGTCGCCGACGGCCGCGGCGGCCCGGACTCGGTACCCCGTCTCCGACGGGTCGAACCCGAGGAACTCGCTCGGATCGACGTCGACGCGCGCCCATTCCTCGGGGGTCGGCGCGCGTCTCGGGACCATCTCGACGTCGGCGGCGGCGACGGCGACCCTCCCGGTCACGCCGCCGAGACCGACCGCGAGTTCGCCCCCATCGTCGTCCCCGTCGCTGTCTCCGTCTCCGTCGCTGTCTCCGTCCTCGTCGTCACCGCCGACCGCGTCTTCCGGATCCCCCTCGTACTCCGCCTCGCCTTCCTCGCCCGTCGAGTCCGGTTCGGACTCGGGTTCGGGTTCGGACTCCTGTTCGGAGTCGAACGCCCCGGAGTCCACCACCGCCGTCGACGTCCCGTCGGGGACGACGGCGTCGCCGCTGAGCACGACGTGGCCGTCGCCGACCACGAGCGTCCCCGCGTCCGGCGTCCCGTGCCCGGAGACCGGCGTGTCGCCGTCGGCGACGAACGGCTCGTCGACGCCGGAGGCGCGGAGCACGCGATCGGTCCCGTCTTCGGCGTGCGCGGCGACGGCGCTCGCCGGGACTACCGGCTCCTCGCCGACGTCTGCGTACAGCGCCGCCGCGGCGTCGGCCCGGCCGCGGTCGGTCAGGAACGCCCGCCACGAGTAGCGCCCCCTCGTTACGGGCGCGTCGGACGCTGACGCCGCTCCGGCCGCCTCGCCGGGCGACTGCGGCGAACGCTCGGCGTCCTCGGTTGCCATGACTGCGTCAACGCCGCGACCGTTGAAAAAGGTGTCTCGCAAAACACCGGCTCTGATAATCGCCCGCTGGGAGGCGGTTTTTATACCTCGCGGTCGAAGCGACCGGCGTGACGCGCCCCGACGACGCCTCGGCGCTCCGCTCGCTCGGTCGGCTCAGGCGGCCGGCCGTCCGGCGTCGCGTCCGCGCGGCGATCGCCGAGGAGCTGCTCGGTACGTCCCGCAGCCTCGGCGTCGTGCTCGCGTTCGTCGCGTTCATGCTCGCGGTGGGTGTCGGCTACTACGCCCCGACCGCCGGCGACGTGCCGGTCCCGCTGTGGCCGCTGTACGCGGACTCGGCGGTCGCGGTCGCGCTCGGCGGCGCCGTCCTGCTGACGCTCGTCCCGACGGTTCGGACCGACGGGAGCGCGGTCGCCGACGCGCCGACGTCGAGGCCGCTGGCGTACCTCCAGACGCTCGCGTTCGTCTGGCTGATCACGTTCGGCCTCTGGCCGCTGGTCTCGCTGAACCTCGCCTTCTCCCAGTACGTGGCGGCCTCCGACGCCTGGATCTACTACTGGGGCGTGCTCGGCACGCACCTCTGTTTCGTCGGGCTCGCGCTGCTGTTCCCGGCGTTCGGTCGGACGACGCGCGGCGCGCTCGCCGTCGCCGCCGCCGTCGCCGTCGGCAACGTCGCCCTCGATTACGGACTCGGCTACCACCCGCCCCTCTTATACGAGCCCGGACCCCTGCTGGCCGGCGCGACGCTCGCGATCGCCGGGTTCGCGGTGTGGCTCGCGTGGCGGTCGTTCCCGCGGCTCGGCGAGGGCGACTGAGCGGGGGGCGTCCTCGAGGGATCAACGAGTCACCGATAGCCGATGCGGAACCTCGACGCCGCCGGCAGGTGCCGACACGCGTCGGACATCATACTATTCCAGAGTTGTCAAATTCACAGGTGAGCGCGTCGGTACTGTCGTCACAGGGGCCACACGGCGCCGTTACGGTAACGTATCGGGAAAATATAAGATCCGAGCGGAACTGGGGCCGAATATGTCGCTTGTAGAGGCTTTCAACAGAGTCGAATTTGGACACGGACCCTCGCTGGTCACCCGGCCGATCCGTTCGGTTTGTCGACCGACCACGCCGCGTCACAGTGATTCGCTAGAGCCATTGCCATCTGAAACCGTGTATCACGATGACTGCCACTACCCCAAAAACGGCCAGAGCCAGCATATAGATGATCATGATGACCCCCATTTGTTTTGTTGTCATCTCGCCTTCAAACATATTCAAAATTTTCATGAATATACATAGGATCCTAACTTAATAAATCATTATAAGTACGTATTTCTGCCAGTTGGCCGGAGTTATTCCGGTGAATCAGCCGGCAACGTACGCGACTACTTCGGGGCTACCTGGCAGTGTATCTGATCGGTAGCCTGTCAATTTGTGCGCTTCAGCACCCGGCTGTTGCAGACCAGAACCGGTCTGGGAGGGGGCTGAACAGAGCCAACTAAATGAAAACGGGCACGGCGGGATCCACGCGAGCGAACGCAGTGAGCGAGCGTGGAGCCAGTCGCGCCCGTGACTGAGCGAAGCGAAGGAACGGGCGCGACGGGATTCGAACCCGCGATCGAGAGGTTAGGAACCTCTCGCCCTGTCCGCTAGGCCACGCGCCCAACGCGGTTGGAGAAAACGTCGCAGCGGGGATCGGTCGGCGTCGCGGAACCGGATTACGCGCTCGTCTCTTTCTCGGTTTCGAGGTCTTCGAGTTCCTCGTCGTCGGTCGAATCCGTGCTGACGGACGAGTCGTCCTCGTCGCCGTCCTGCATCTGTTTCAGTTCGTCTTCGACCTCCTCGCGTCCCTTCTTGAACTCGCCCATCGCCTGGCCGGTCGACCGGGCGAGCTTCGGAATCTTGTTCGCCCCGAACAGGAGAACCAGCACGAGCAGGATAATGAGGAGCTCCGGACCCGCCGGGATGCCGCCGATCAGTGGAATCGCACTTATCATCTCTATCCCGGAGTAGCCCTCTTGCGACTATAGTCTTTTTGCCTCGGTTGGCCGACGGCGGGTCGCCGTTGGCCGGGCAACGCCCCCGGAACCCCGCCGTATCGGGAACGCCACCGATAGACGCCGAAACTGTGATACGCCCGCGGCGCAAGCGGTGGGTATGACAGCCGTCGGCGACGACGCCCCCGACTTCACCGCCTCGCTCGTGGACGACGATATCGAACCGTTCCGGCTGGCCGACCACCTCGGCGACGAGCCCGTGGTGCTCGCCTTCTTCCCGGCCGCGTTCTCGAACACCTGCACCGACGAGATGGAGGCGCTCCGCGACGGATTCGACCGCGACGACTGCACGCTGTTCGGCGTGAGCACCGACCTCCCGCACGCGCTCGCGGCCTACCGGTCGCAGTACGAGCTCCCGTTCTCGCTCGTCGCCGACACCGAACACCGCGCGATCGAGGCGTACGACGTCATCGAGTCGTTCGAGGACTACGGCGTCGACACGGTCGCGCAGCGTGCCGTCTTCGTGATCGACGGCGACGGCGTCGTGACGTACCGCTGGCTCGCGGAGCACTCGGGCCAGGAGCCGGAGTACGACGCGCTGGCTGACGCGGTCGCCGAGGCGGCCGCGTAGGCCGCGCGCGAACGGGTCCCGCCCCCGAACGGATCACTCCCGCGAATCCCTCGAACCCGACCCTCAGGCCGCGTCGCGGAGGTCGTCTAGGGACTCCGGGTTCTCCATCGAGGAGAGGTCGCCGGGGTCCTCACCCTTATAAACCGACTCGATCGCGCGGCGGATGATCTTCCCGGACTGCGTCTTCGGGAAGGCGTCGACGAACAGCAGCTCGCGCGGCCGGAACGGCTTCCCGTGCTCGTCGCCGACGACCGCCCGCAGCTCCTCGCGGAGCTCGTCGCTCGGCTCGACGCCCGGTTCGAGGACGACGTACGCGACCACCGCGGTACCGGTGGTGTCGTCGGGGACGCCCACCGCGGCCGCCTGGTTGACGGCGTCGTGATCGATGAGCACGCCTTCGATCTCGGCCGGGCCAACCTTCCGGCCGGCGACGTTTAACGCGTCGTCGGCGCGACCGTGGAGGAACCAGAATCCGTCGGCGTCCTTCTGGGCGAAGTCGCCGTGGTCCCAGAGGTCGTCCCACGTCGACCAGTACTCCTCGAGGTAGCGCTCGTCGCCGGACCACAGCGACTTCGTCATCGACGGGCAGGAGTCGCGCGCGACGAGATAGCCGCGCTCGCCCGCCTCCTTCACCGACTCGCCGCTCTCGTCGACGATGTCGATGTCCATCCCGAGCCCCGGTCCCCCGAGCGTGCAGGGTTTCAGCGGTTGGTTCGGCATCGGCATCAGGAAGCAGCCGCAGATCTCGGTGCCGCCGGAGATGTTGATTATCGGGCAGTCGCCGCCGCCGCCGATCGCGTCGTAGAACCACCGCCACGACTCGGGGTCCCACGGCTCTCCGGTGGAGCCGAGGATCCGGAGCGAGGAGAGGTCGTGCCCCTCCACCCACTCGTCCCCGTGCTTGCGGAGCGCGCGGATCGCCGTCGGCGAGATGCCGAACTGCGTGATTCCGTGTCGGTCGATCAGCTCCCAGAAGCGGTCGGGCTCGGGGTGGTCGGGCGCACCCTCGTACATCACCACCGTCCCGCCGAACGCGTGGTTCCCGATCAGCGTCCACGGCCCCATCATCCAACCGATGTCGGAGACCCAGAAGAACCGGTCGGCGGGCTTCTGGTCGAAGCCGAAGTGGATCTCCTTGGCGCACTGTGTGAGAACGCCCGCGTGGGTGTGGACGATCCCCTTCGGCTCGCCCGTCGTCCCCGAGGAGTACAGCAGCATGGACTCCTGGTCGCTGGGGAGCCGCTTCGTCTCGTAGTCGGTCGATCGCGACGCGATCGCCTCCTCCCAGGTAACGTCTCGCTCCGGGTCCCACGGGACGGGGTCGTCCGAGTCACCGTCGGGAGTGGCGCCCAGCCGGTCGTACACCACCGCGTGTTCGACGTGGCCCGCGTTCGCGATCGCCTCGTCGGCCGTCGCCTTCAGCCGGACCTCGCTGCCCCGGCGGTAGAAGCCGTCGCCCGTGAAGAGGACCGACGGCTCGGCGTCGGCGATCCGGGTCGCCGTCGCCTCGGTGCCGAACCCGGAGAAGATCGGCACCGCGATCGCGCCCACTTTCAGGCAGCCGTAGAGGATCGAGACGACCTCGGGCACCATCGGCATGTACAGCGCCACCGTGTCCCCGATCCCGACGCCGACGGACTCCAGGTAGTTGGCGACGCGGTTCGTCTGCCGGGCCAGCTCGTGGAAGGTTATTTCGCGGACGTCGCCGGGCTCCCCCTCCCAGATCAGCGCGACTCGGTTGCGGTTCGGCGAGTCGACCGCGGCGTGTCTGTCGACGACGTTGTGCGCGACGTTGATCTCGCCGCCGGGGTACCAGTCGGTGAACTGCGGGCCGTCGCTGTCGTCACCGGACTGCGTCCGGTTGCCCGCGGAGCTCCGATCCGCGCTGTCGCGGACCGCGTCGTACTCGATATAAAAATCGATGTCGAGGTAGTCGACGATCTCGTCCCAGAACCAGTCGACGCCGGAGGCCGGCTCGCCCGGGACCTCCGAGGTGGTGCGTTCGATCAGCGCCTCGTAGTCGTCGATGTCGTACTCGCGCATGAACGCGGCGACGTTCGTCGACTCGGCGAACGCCGCGCTCGGCTCGTGTACGACCTCGTCTATCCCCTCGTACTCGTCCATCTCGTTCGGCCGTTTTCGCGGTATCCGTAAGTAATTTTCCTGAACGTTCCGCTACCGCGGGTCGACGCACTCCCCGGCGACCGCGACGTTCTCCCCGTCGACGGCGACGGTCCCGTCGTAGCGGGCGCAGACCCCCGCGTCCCAGGCAAGCCGGCCCTCCCAGTCGGCGCCCGTGACCGCGACTTCGTGGCGATCGGCCGTCCCGACCGCCACGTCGAACGCTCGGGCGACGCCGGGGTCGATCCGCTCGCTCGCCTCCTCGTGCGTCGTCCCGTCGTCGCTTTGGACGACCACGTCGACGTCGACGGGGTCGGCGCCGTCGTTCCGGACCGTCAGGTCGAGCCGGCCGGGCTCAGGTTCTCCCACTCCGAGACAGCCCGCGACCGCTCCCGTCATCGCGCTCGCGGTCGCCGCGGCGAGGACGCTGCGTCGATTCATGGGGTCGTCTCGTCGCCGCGGGACTTGAATCCCGCAGACGCGACCGTCCGGCTCGGTACGGTCCGCTGGGTCGATGCGGGTCTCTGGGTCGATACAGGCTTTTATAAAAGCGGTCGGGGCCCGTCCGGACGCCGGCCCCGCCGGGCGCGTCTACTCGGCGTCGGTCGGGAGGTCGTCGTCGGTCGAGAGGTCGGCGTCGGTCGAGAGGTCGGCGTCGGCATCGCCTTCGTCCGCGGCGGTCTTCTCGTCACCGGCCCCATCGTCGGCGTACGCCGCCTCGGGGACGATGTCGACGGAGGCGACCTCGTCGTCCGCCTCGAGGTTCATCACGATGACGCCCTTCGTGTTGCGGCTCACCGTCGAGATCTCCTCGACGCGGGTCCGCATGATCTGGCCGTCGCCGCTCATCGCGACCAGGTGGTCGCCGTAGGTGACCGCCTCGATGGCGACCGCCTCGCCGTTGCGGTCGCCGGTCTTGATGTCGATCAGCCCCTTCCCGTTGCGAGACTGCAGGCGGTACTCGTCGAGGTCGGAGCGCTTCCCGTAGCCGTTCTCGGTGACGGTGAGCACCCAGTTGTGGTACTCGTCGTCGATGGCGGCCACGCCGGCGACCGCGTCGCCCTCGCGGAGGTCGATCCCGATCACGCCCCGGGCGGTCCGGCCCATCGCGCGCGCCTCCGACTCGTCGAAGCGGATCGCCATCCCGTTCCGGCTCCCGATGACGATGTCGCGGTCGCCGTCGGTCACCTCGACGTCGACGAGCTCGTCGCCGTCCTCCAGCCGGATCGCGCGGATCCCCGTCGACCTGATGTTGCCGAACTCGTCGACGGCGGTCCGCTTGATGTACCCGTCGCGGGTGACCATCGTGAGGAACTCGTCGTCGTCGAGATCCTCCGTGTTCACCACTGCCTCGATCTCCTCGCCGCCGTCCAGATCGAGGAGGTTGACCGCGGACTTCCCGCGGGCGGTCCGGGACATCTCCGGGATCTCGTACGTCTTCAGCTCGTAGATCTGCCCGCGGTTGGTGAAGACGAGCAGGTAGTCGTGGGAGTTGGCGGCGAAGACGGAGGAGACGCGGTCCCCGTCCTTGAGGCCGGTGCCGATGATCCCCTTGCCGCCGCGGTTCTGCGCTCGGAACGTGTCCAGCGGCATCCGCTTGATGTAGTCGTCCTCGGTCATCACGACGACGCACTCCTCCTCCGGGATGAGGTCCTCGTGGGTGACGTTGCCGACGTCCTCGATGAAGCTCGTGCGGCGCTCGTCGCCGTACTCGTCTTTCATCTCTTGCAGCTCGTCGACGATCACGGCGTCGAGCTCGTCGGGGTCGTCGAGGACCGTCTCCAGCCGCTCGATCCGAGCGGTGACGTCCTCGTACTCGGACTCGATCTCCTGGGTCTCCATCGAGGTGAGCGACCCGAGCTGCATCCGGACGATGTGGGCCGCCTGCGCCTCGCTGAACTCGTACTCGGCCTCGAGCGCCGCCTTCGCGGCGTCGCGGTCGTCGGAGTTCTGGATGGTCTCGACCACGTCGTCGACCTGTTCGAGCGCTTTCAGCCTGCCCTCGAGGATGTGCGCGCGGTCCTCCCGCTCCGCGAGCTCGTGCTCGGAGCGCCGGCGCACGACCTCTCGGCGGTGCTCGACGTAGTGACGGAGCGTCTCTTTTAAGTCGAGCACCTGCGGCGAGCCGTCGACCAGCGCGAGGTTGATGACGCCGAAGGTGCGCTCGAGGTGGCTCTCTAACAGCTGGTTCTTGACGACCTCCGCCATCGCGTCGCGCTTGAGCTCGATGACGATGCGCATCCCGTCGCGGTCGGACTCGTCGCGGAGGTCGCGAATGCCCTCGATCGCGCCCTCGTTGACGTCCTCGGCGATCCGCTCGACGAGCCGGGACTTGTTCTGCTGGAAGGGGAGCTCGCTTATGACGATCCGGCCCTCCTCCTCGTCGACCTCGAACTCGGCGCGGACGCGGACGCGACCGCGGCCCGTCTTGTACGCCTCGTGGACCGCGTTCCGGCCGACGATGTTCGCACCGGTCGGGAAGTCCGGCCCCTTGACGTGCTCCATCAGGTCCTCGACGGTCGCGTCGGGGTTCTCGATCAGCTCGACCGTCGCGTCGACGACCTCGCCGAGGTTGTGCGGCGGGATGTTGGTCGACATCCCCACCGCGATCCCGGAGGAGCCGTTGACGAGCAGGTGCGGCACCGCCGAGGGCAACACCTCCGGCTCCTCCAGGCGGTCGTCGTAGTTGGAGGTGAAGTCGACGGTGTCGCGCTCGATGTCGGCCAACAGCTCCTCGGCGATGGGGGCCATCCGGGCCTCCGTGTACCGCATCGCGGCCGGCGGGTCGCCGTCGACGGAGCCGAAGTTCCCCTGTCCGTCGACGAGTGGGTACCGCATCGAGAAGTCCTGGGCCATCCGCGCGAGCGTGTCGTAGATGGCGCTGTCGCCGTGCGGGTGGTAGTCCCCCATCGTCTCGCCGACGATGGAGGAGGACTTCCGGTGCGAGGAGTTGCTCGTGACGCCCGCCTCGTGCATCGCGTAGAGGATGCGCCGGTGGACGGGCTTGAGCCCGTCGCGCACGTCGGGGAGCGCGCGGCCCGCGATGACCGACATCGCGTAGTCGATATACGACTGCTCCATCTCGTCCTCGATGCGGGCGTTCGTCACCTGCGCGGCGCGGACGTCGTTCGGGTCGGCGTCGGGGATGTCCGAGCTCATATGTCCACCCACTCGGCCTCGGTCGCGTGCTCCTTGATGAACTGCTTCCGCGGCTCGACCGCGTCGCCCATCAGCACGTTGAACATGCGGTCGGCGGCGGCCGCGTCGTCGATGTTGATCTGCTTGAGGATACGGTTTTCCGGGTCCATCGTCGTGTCCCACAGCTGGTCGGGGTTCATCTCGCCGAGCCCCTTGAACCGCTGGACCTGATCCGGGTTCCCGTCGCACTCCTCCTCGACGATTCGGTCGCGCTCCGCTTCCGTCATCGCGTCGTACGTCTCGCCGCGATAGCGGACGCGATAGAGGGGCGGTTGGGCCGCGTACACGTAGCCCGCCTCCAGCAGGGGCTTCATGTGGCGGTATAAGAGGGTCAAGAGGAGGGTCCGGATGTGTGCGCCGTCGACGTCGGCGTCAGTCATCAGGATGATCTTGTTGTACCGGGCGTCCTCGATGTCGAACTCCTCGCCGATCCCCGCGCCGATCGCGGTGATCAGCGCGCGGATCTCGTCGTTCTCCAGGATGCGGTCGAGCCGGTGTTTCTCGACGTTGAGGATCTTCCCTTTAAGCGGAAGAATCGCCTGATTCTCGCGGTTCCGGCCCTGCTTCGCCGAGCCGCCGGCGGAGTCGCCCTCGACCACGAACAGCTCCGCCTCCGTGGGGTCGCGGGTCTGGCAGTCGGCGAGCTTGCCGGGCAGCGCCGTCGACTCAAGCGCGGACTTCCGGCGCGTGAGCTCCTCGGCCTTCTTCGCGGCCTTGCGCGCCCGGGCGGCCTCCGCGGCCTTGTGGATGACCTTCCGGGCGGTGTCGGGGTTCTCCTCGAAGAACGTGCCGAGCTTCTCGTGGGTCGCGGACTCGACGATGCCGCGGACCTCGCTGTTGCCGAGCTTCGTCTTCGTCTGCCCCTCGAACTGCGGGTCGGGGTGTTTCACGGAGATGACCGCCGTGAGCCCCTCGCGGACGTCCTCCCCCTTGAGGTTCGCGTCGAGGTCGTCGACGAGGCCGTTCTCGTTGGCGTAGTCGTTGACGGTCCGCGTCAGGGCGGTCTTGAACCCGGTGAGGTGGGTGCCCCCCTCGCGGGTGTTGATGTTGTTCGCGAACGCGTGGACGGAGCCCTGCAGCTCCTCGGTCGCCTGCATCGCGACCTCGACGTGGATGTCCTCGTCCTCGTCCGCGAAGTAGATGACGTCCTCGTGGATGGGCGTCCGCGTCTCGTTGAGGTAGCCGACGAACTCGCGGATGCCGCCGTCGTAGAGGAACGTCTGCTCGTCGCCCGCGTCGTCGGCGTCGCCGTCCGCGTCGCGCTCGTCGGCGAGCGTGATGGCGACCCCGGAGTTGAGGAAGGCCAGCTCGCGCAGGCGGTTGGCGAGCGTCGAGAACTCGAACTCGTTCGTCTCGAAGATCTCGCCGTCGGGCCAGAAGCGGATGTACGTCCCGGTGTCCTCGCCCTCGTCCATGTCGCGGACGCGCTCGAACCCGTCCTCGACCGGCTCGCCGCGGGCGAACTCGTGGCGGTAGACGCCGCCGTCGCGTTTGACCTCGACCTCCAGCCGCTCGGAGAGGGCGTTGACGACGCTGACGCCGACGCCGTGGAGCCCGCCGGAGACCTGGTAGGACTTCGAGTCGAACTTCCCGCCGGCGTGGAGGACGGTCATGATCACTTCGAGCGCCGGGCGGTCGTACTTCTCGTGGGTGTCGACCGGGATCCCGCGCCCGTCGTCGCTGACGCTGACGGAGCCGTCCCCGTGGATGGTGACCGTGATGTCGTCGCAGTATCCCGCGAGGGCCTCGTCGATGGAGTTGTCGACGACCTCGTAGACGAGATGGTGTAACCCTCGACCGTCCGTGGACCCGATATACATCGCCGGACGTTTACGGACGGCCTGCAGGCCCTCGAGGACCTGGATCTGGCCGGCTCCGTATTCACTCTGCTCTGGCATAGAACTTGACTGATTTAGTCAGTGCCGGCTTATAAACCCGGCGCACGCGCACGCGGGCGTGAGGACGCCGAAAGAATTGGTCGGGGGCGTCGGCTTCCGCCCGGCTTCCCTCCCGACCGAATCCCGAGTTATCCTCGCCGTCGGTCAGCCGAGCTCCCCGTCCCGGCGCCCATCGAGGAACGCCCGGGCGCGCTCGACGACCGACGCGCGGAATCGGACGGGGTCGACCCCGGCGGGGTCGGCTTCCCCCTCCCCGAACTGAAGGCGAGTCTCCCTGGCGACCGCCTCGACGGTCCGGTCCGCGAGGGCGTCGACCGTCGCCGGCTCGCCGCGCCGTTCGAGGGCGGCGACGATCCGTTCGAACCGCTCGCGTCCGGCGTGGATCGAGGCGAGGTCGTCGGGGTCGGTCGGATCGCCGGTCCCGGCGTCGGCCGGATCGTCGCCGTCCGCGCGATCGCCGTCCCCGTCGTCACCGCCGTCTCCCGCCTCTCTCGCGATCTTCCCGCGGCCGCCTCGCTTGTTCCGGACGACGACGCCCGCGGCCGGGCCGTCTCGCCACGCCGACGCTGGGACGGCGTATCCGTCGGGATCGAAGTCGCGGGCGTTCACCTCGCGCGCCACCGCGTTGACCGGGGCGAGCCCGACCCCTTGGAAGATCGCGACGGCGGCGTCGGGCGGTCGGAACGCCCCCTCGACCGTCTCGTCGTCGGTTCCGTCGTCCGCCCCCGTCCACACGTCGGTTCCGAGGAACGGCGGAATGCGTTCCCAGTCGTAATCGGTCCCGCGGCGGTGGGTCGCGACGCCGAGGAACGTCACTCCGGCGGGGTCGGCGACGGCCTCCCGAAGCGCCTCCCGGTCGAACCGGCTCCGGACGCGTCGGACCGCGGGCCGGAGCGCGAGCGGCACGGCGTCGAGGTCGGCGTACGTCGCTTCCGGACCCCCGAACCGGAGGAGCCCGGACTCGTCCATCGAGAAGCGGAGGCCCGTTCCGTCGATCAGTTCGAGGAGCCAGAGGTGGCCCTCGAGGAGGTCGTCGGGCGCCTCCGGAGCGTCGAGGTCGGGGAGCGGCGGGAACTGGCGCATGGTGTCGCGGTCGGGTGACCGGATCGGAGGCTCCGACCCGCAGCGGGTTGGCTCTTGGGGAGTCGGCACTGGTCACCCGACGAACCCCCGACTCCCACAGTTACAAGCGGCCGCCGGCCGTAGCGTCGCGCGATGCTACCGATCGCGGACGCCTTCGAGCACGGCTACCGGGGCTGCGAGATCCTGTACGGACGCGGTCGCGCGGACGAGCTGAGCGCGGTCCTCGCCGACCGGGGGCTCGGCGACGCGCTCGTCGTCTGCGGCTCCAACGTCGGCGCCAACGACGACCTGATGGACCCGATCCGCGAGGGGCTCGGCGACCGGCTCGCCGGCGTCTTCGACGGCACGACCCCCGACAAGCGCGTCGAGACGGCGTACGACCTCCTGGATAAGCGCGCCGAGGTCGGCGCGGACGCCCTCGTTGCGGTCGGCGGCGGCAGCAGCCTCGACGTCGCCCGACAGGCGGCGATGCTCGACGTCGACGGCCGCGACCTGACCGAGCTCTGCGACGACGCGGCCGAGGGCCCCGACGCGCTCGGGTCGCTCGCGCCCGGGAGCGACCCCTCGCTGCCGGTCGTCGTGATCCCGACGACGTTCGCCGGCGCGGACCTGTCGACGGGCGGCTCGTTAGAGGTGCTGCCGGCCGACGAGTCGCCCACGGGCCAGCCGCTGACCGTCAGCGGCGACGGGCCGATGCCGGTCGTCGACCTCGCCGACCCGGCGCTGTTCGAGACGACCCCCGCGTCGGTGCTCGCGGGGTCGGCGATGAACGGCTTCGACAAGGGGATCGAGACGCCGTACGCGAGCGACGCCACTCCCGTCAGCGACGCGAGCGCGGTCCACGGGCTGCGGCTCCTCGCGGACGCGCTCCCGCGGGTGGCGGGGGACCGACCGGGGAGCGAGGCCGCGACGGACCGGGCGGTGGTCGGCGCGCTGCTCGTCCAGCTCGACCGCAAGATATCGGTGATCCACGCGTTCGGCCACGGCTTCGCGCGCCGCTACGACGTCCAGCAGGGCGACGTCCACGCGGTCGTCGCCCCGCACGTCCTCGCGTACCTCTTCGACGAGGTCGACGCGAGCCGGCGGGCGCTCGCGGCCGGGCTCGGCGTCGACGTCGACGGGCGCGACGACGACGCGATCGCGGAGGACGTCGTCGACGCTGTCGC
>NZ_MWTH01000016.1:77184-92896 GCF_059752395.1 Halorubrum sp. B53
CGCGGTCCGCGACGACCTCCCCGTCCCGTCGCGCCTCCGAGACGTTCCGGCGACCGAGGAGGGAGACCTGCCCGCGATCGCCGAGTACGTCGTCGACGACTGGTGTATGGACCGGGCGCCCGAGGGCCTCGACACGACGCCGGAGGCGATCGAGGGCGTGCTGCGCGCGGCGTGGTGACCGGGCGGCCGGTGCGGTGTCAGCGGTCTTCTCCGCCGCTTAGCGACCGCGACCTCCTCAGCGACCGCGATACCGACCCGCGGCGGCGGCCGCCGCGAGGACCGCGAGGACCGCGGCGACGACGCCGAAGCCGGGAGCGCCGTCGTCGGTGTCCCCGGAACCGTCGTCGCCGGTAGCGTTCGACCCGTTCGCGCCCGGATCGGCCTCGGACGCGGTGTCGACGCCCTCGACGGTCACCGGGTCGGACTCGACGTCGCCGTCCCGCGCGACGATCGTTCGGTCGCCGGCGGACGAGATCTCCACGTCGACCTCGCCCCGGGCGTCCGTCTCGCCGACGTCCTCGCCGTCGACCTCGACCGCGGCGCCGGCCGCCGGCTCGCCGTACGCGTTCCGCACCGTCACGCGAGTCGTCTCCCCGACGAGGACGCGGTCGTTCGCCGGCGTGACGGACAGCGTGGGGGTCCGCTGGGCCGTGGCGTTCACGGTCGCCGGGGACTCCCGCACCCTGATCCGCTCGGACGAGGCGTCGTACCCGTCTTTGACGATCTCGACCGTGTAGGCGGTGTTCACGGGTACGTTGAGCGAGGCCGTCCCCTCCGTCACCGTCACCTCGGCGTCGTAGACCGACGAGACCAGCCGAACCGATCCGTCATCGATCCGCCGGGGCGGGTCGAAGTGGTCGTCGAAGGTGCGGACGTCGAGCGTCACGGTGCCCCGCTCGATCCTGACGGTCTCCTCCGTGTTCAGCGACACCGTCACCTCGCGCTCCGTCTCGTAGTAGCCTGGCTTCACGACCGTGACGTTGTACGCGCCGCGCTCGAGGCGGGCCGTCTCGTAGGTCCCGTCCGAGCCGGTCTCCCCGCGGTCGACCGTTCGCCCGTCCTCGCGGACGACCACGCTCGCGCCGGCCTGCGACCGGTTCTCGCCGTCGAGGACCGTCACCGTCGCGGTCCCGCTCCGAGTGACGCCGAGCTCCACGTCCCTCGCGGTCGCGTTATCGACCTCGAGCGGCCGGTTCCGGACGTAGGTGTCGTCGTCGACGTCCAGCTCGACGCTCGACCCCTCGGGGACGTCGAGGAACACCTTCCCGTTGCTCGCCGTCGTTCCCGACGCGGTCCCCGCCTCGCCCGAGTCGGTCTCCCACGTCGCCTCGACGGTCACGCCGCCGACGGCGTCGCCATCTTGGTCGACGACGGCGACGGTGAGGGTCACCGGGTCGGCGCCCTGACCGGCCGCGCCGCCGATCGCGACGGTCGCGACGAACAGTACAGCCACCCCGACGAGCGCCGCGCGTGTGAAATTCATGCATATGGAGATATGGGTTCCGGCAGTATATTGCTATGGGCCAATTACTCGGGAAAGCGCGCCGTTTCCCTCGGTTCTTCCCTCACGGACAGCGGGTCCGCCGTCGGCTCCAACCCCGACTCCGCCGCGGTCCAGCCCCCCGCTCCGTCGCCGGTCCCGACCCCGACTCCGCCGTATTCAAATACGCGCGCGAAGACCAACGGATATGGACGATATCGACGACCAGTACGCGCCCGCGGACGTCGAGTCGGCGGTCGACGAGTACTGGGACGACGCGGACGCGTACGAGGCGGCGAAGGAGGCGCACGCCGACGACCCGCCCTTCTTCTTCGTGGACGGGCCGCCGTACACCTCCGGGCAGATGCACCTCGGCACGGCGTGGAACAAGACGCTGAAAGACGCGATCATCCGCCACAAGCGGATGACCGGCCACCGCGTCACCGACCGCCCGGGCTACGACATGCACGGGCTCCCGATCGAGGTGAAAGTCGAGGAGGAGCTCGGCTTCGAGAACAAGCGGGACATCGAAGAGTACGGGATGGAGTCGTTCATCGAGAAGTGCAAGGAGTTCGCCGTCACCAACCGCGCGGCGATGGACGAGGACTTCAAATCCATCGGCGTCTGGATGAACTTCGAGGACCCCTACGAGACGATCGACCCCGAGTACATGGAGGCCGCGTGGTGGGCGTTCTCGAACGTCGCCGACAACGGGCTCGTCGAGCAGGGGAAGCGCTCCATCTCGCAGTGCCCGCGCTGCGAGACCGGGCTCGCCAACAACGAGGTCGAGTACGAGGACGTCGAAGACCCCTCGATCTACGTGAAATTCCCGCTCGCCGACCGCGAGGGCAGCCTCGTCATCTGGACGACGACGCCGTGGACGATCCCCGCCAACACCTTCGTCGCCGTCGACGAGGATCTCACCTACAACGCGGTCCGCGCCGAGCGGGACGGCGAGGAGGAGCTGCTCTACGTCGCCGCCGAGTGCGTCGAGGACGTGCTCCAGGAGGGCCGCTACGAGTCGTACGAGGTCGAGGCCGAGCTCACGGGCGACGAGCTCGTCGGCTGGGCGTACGACCACCCGCTCGCCGACCACGTCGCCGAGTACCCCGACTTCGAGGGCGCCGGCCGGGTGTACGCCGCCGACTACGTCGAGGCCGACCGCACCGGGCTCGTCCACTCCGCGCCGGGTCACGGTGAGGAGGACTTCCACCGCGGCACGGAGCTGGGACTCGACATCTACTGCCCCGTCGGCCCCAACGGCGAGTTCTCCGAGGCGGCCGGCGAGTACGCCGGCCAGTTCGTGCGCGACGCCAACGACGACATCGTCGAGGACCTCGTCGCCGACGGCCACATGCTCGCGCACGGCACCGTCGACCACAGCTACGGCCACTGCTGGCGCTGTGACACCGGGATCATCCAGCTGGTCACCGACCAGTGGTTCATCTCGATCACGGACGTGAAGGATGACCTCCTCGACAACATGGAGGAGTCCGAGTGGCACCCCCAGTGGGCCCGGGACAACCGGTTCCGCGACTTCATCGAGGACGCGCCCGACTGGAACGTCTCCCGGCAGCGCTACTGGGGCGTCCCGATCCCGATCTGGGTGCCCGATGACGCCGAGGCGGGGAACCTCGACGAGGACATGATCGTGATCGGCACCCGCGAGGAGCTCGCCGAGCGCGTCGAGGAGGACATCGACCCCGACTCGATCGACCTCCACCGCCCCGCCGTCGACGACCTGACGATCGTCGAAAACGGCGTCACGTACCGCCGCGTCGAGGACGTGTTCGACGTGTGGCTCGACTCGTCGGTCGCCAGCTGGGGCACGCTCGGCTACCCGTCCGAGGAGGAGGCCCACGACGAGCTGTGGCCCGCCGACCTCATCGTCGAGGCGCACGACCAGACCCGCGGCTGGTTCTGGTCGCAGCTCGGCATGGGAACCGCCGCAGTCGGCGAGGTCCCCTACGAGGAGGTGCTGATGCACGGGTTCGCCAACGACGAGGACGGCCGCAAGATGTCGAAGTCGGTCGGCAACATCGTCACTCCGGAGGAGGCGATCGAGCGCGCCGGCCGCGACCCGCTCCGCACGTACCTCCTCAGCCACGACCAGCAGGGGGTCGACCTCGCGTTCGAGTGGGACGGGCTCGGCGAGCTGCAGGGGAAGCTCAACATCCTCTGGAACGTGTTCCGCTTCCCGCTGGAGTACATGGACCTGGACGGCTACGACCCCGCGGAGGCCGACCTCTCGGACGGCGAGTTAGAGCTCGTCGACGAGTGGGTGCTCTCCCGGCTCCAGTCCGTCGAGACCGAGGTGACCGAGGCGTGGGCCGACTACCGCGTCAGCGACGCGGTCAACGCCGTCATCGAGTTCGTCACGCAGGACGTCTCGCGGTTCTACGTGAAGGCCGTCCGCGACCGGATGTGGGAGGAGGCGGACTCCGCGTCGAAGCGCGGCGCCTACGCGACGCTCGCGACCGTCCTCGACGAGGTGGTCCGGCTGCTGGCCCCGATCGCCCCGTACATGACCGAGCGGATGTACCAGACGCTCGACGGGTCGGCGACCACCGTCCACCAGCTCGACTACCCGGAGCCCGACGACGGGCTCCGCGATCCCGATCTGGAGCGCGACGTGGCCGTCCTCCGCGACGTCGAGGAGGCCGCGGCGAACGCCCGCCAGCAGGCGGGCCGCAAGCTCCGCTGGCCCGTGCCGCGCGTGGTCGTCGAGAGCGACGACGACGAGGTGACCGCCGCGGTCGAGCGCCTCGCCGACCTGATCGGCGAGCGCGTCAACGCCCGCGAGGTGACCGTCACCGCCGCGTTCGACGAGCTCGTCGAGACCGCGGAGCCGCAGATGGCCGAGATCGGCCCCGCCTTCGGCGCCGACGCCCAGAAGGTGATGGACGCGGTGCAGGGCGCGACCCGCGCGGCGGTCGAGGGCGGCGAGGTGACCGTCGACGGCGAGCCCGT
Organism: Halorubrum sp. B53; assembly: GCF_059752395.1. Taxonomy (NCBI): domain Archaea; kingdom Methanobacteriati; phylum Methanobacteriota; class Halobacteria; order Halobacteriales; family Haloferacaceae; genus Halorubrum; species Halorubrum sp. B53. Next base: position 81,635 of record NZ_MWTH01000016.1, read on the forward strand.
CGACCTCGACGACGCGATGGTCGAGTACGTCGCCGAACCGCCGGAGAACGTCTCCGGCGCCGACTTCGACGGCGGCACCGTCTACGTCGACACCTCGCTCACCCCCGAAATCGAGTCGGAGGGGTACGCCCGCGACGTGATCCGCCGGATCCAGGAGATGCGCAAGGAGCTCGACTTAGACGTCGAAGCGCGGATCCGCGTCGGGGTCGCCGTCGACAACGACCGGATCGCCGGCTTTGTCGACGAGCACGCCGACCTGATCGCCGGCGAGGTGCGCGCCGACGAGTGGCTCGACGACCCGAGCGACGCGGCCGACGACGGGGACGGCCTCGTCGAGGAGTGGGACGTCGAGGACGTCGTCGTGACGATCGGGATCGAGCCGGTCGCGTAGGACGCCGTTCGCACGGGTTCGATCGCGGAAGGTGCCCGTCAGTCGCGCGGCAGACGGACCGGCCGCGAAACTGATCGCGCTTTGCGTTCGCACCGTCGGTAATGTGCCAACAATTCTCGTCCCGAAACCTATAGGTGAGTTCTTTACTCATGGTTACCCATGCATGTCCGGGCGGCGCGGCCCGACGACGCGGAGACGCTACGGACGGCGGTCTCGCGTGCCCGCGAGGCGACCGTCTTCGACGACATCGGATCCCCTCTTCTGGACGTGTCCGCCGCCGGCGTCCGCGAGGCCGCCGCGGAGGCGGAGTGGTCGTTCCTGATGGAGGACGAGGACGGTCCCGTCGGCGTCGCCATCGCGCACCCCGACGCCGAGGGAACGGAGGCGGAGCTGCTCGCGCTGTGGGTCCATCCGAACCACGCGGGCGAGGGAGTCGCCGCCGAACTGCTCTCTCGCGTCGCGTCGTCGGTGACCGACCGCGACGTCGACACGCTCCGGGCGAGCGTCCCCGCCGACAGCCCCGGCGCGCAGGAGTTCTTCGCCGCGCACGGGTTCAGCCCGCGCGGGACCCGGCGGGGCCACGCCGGCGACGAATCGATAGTCGTCGCCGACGCGTGCGAGCTCCGGTGACGCGTCGGTCGCGCTACTTTTAAAAGACGCTCCGCGGTGCCGAACCGGTCGGCCGCCCCGGCCTCACTTCAGACGCTCCTGCAGGAACGAGGGGTGCGCGGCGGTGACGCCGTCGATCGCCAGCAGCTTTTCGGAGATGACGTCGCCGAGCTCGTCGCCGTCGCCGGCGCGCACCTCGGCCATCAGCATGTGGTCGCCCGAGGAGGTGTACAGCGCCTGCACCTCCTCGAGCTCTTTCAGCTCGCGGGTCGCCCCCACGTACTTCCCGGAGTCGACGTCCATCCCGACCATGGCGATCGACTGCGACGAGAGCTTCTTCGGGTCGACCTCCGCCGAGTACCCGACGATCACGCCCTTCTCCTCGAGGCGGTCGATATACTTGCGCACCGTCGGTTTCGAGACGTCGGCTCGGTCGGCGATCTCCGCGCAGGAGGCCTGCGCGTCCTCCTCTAACACCGACAGGATCCGCTCTTCCGTCGATACCGTACTCATACCCGACTCTTTGTCACCACGGAAAAAATACCTTGCGAACCGAAAAAAGAGACGAACAGACGACGAACCGTTCCGGGATCGGGCGGCGATCCCGGTCTACGACCGCCTCAGACGCGCTTGCCGAGACCTCAGGCGTGCTTGTCGAGGAACTGGTCGTGCGAGCGCTCCCACTCGTAGTCGTCGTCCCAGTAGCGCTCGGCCAGCGGCTCCTCGGGCATCTCGCCGATCGACTGCTTCTCCGAGCCGTAGGACGGGCGGTCCTCGTCGACGTAGAAGCGACCGGTGAGGACCTCGCCCTCGTAGAGCGACTCCTCGGTCTCGCGCATCATCTCCGCGGCCTCGACGCGGTCCGTCTTGTCGAAGTCGTAGTCGTCGGACTCGTTGACATCGATGTACGGGACGTACTGGCGCGCGTCCTTGTTCCAGGTCGGACACTGGGTGAGGAAGTCGACGTGCGCGAACCCGTCGTGCTCGATCGCCTCGATGAGGATCTCCTTCGCCTGATTGGGGTTGACCGCGGCGGTGCGGGCGACGTAGGAGGCGCCGGCGTTCAGCGACATCGAGAGCGGCTTGATCGGCTCCTTGGCGCTGCCGGACGGCTGCGTCTTCGACTTGTGGCCCTTCGGGCTCGTCGGGGAGGTCTGCCCCTTCGTGAGCCCGAAGATCTCGTTGTTGAAGACGATGTACGTCATGTCGTGGTTCTCCCGGGCCGTGTGGATGAAGTGGTTCCCGCCGATCCCGTAGCCGTCGCCGTCGCCGCCGGCGGCGATGACTTCGAGGTCGGGATTGGCGAGCTTCGCGGCGCGGGCCACGGGCAGCGAGCGCCCGTGGATCGTGTGGAACCCGTACGTGTCGAGATAGCTGTTCAGCTTGCCGGAACAGCCGATCCCGGTGCACAGCAGGGTCTCCTCGGGCGTGCGCCCGACCTCCGGAAGCGCCTGCTTGAGCGCCTTCAGGACGCTGAAGTCACCGCAGCCCGGACACCACGTCGGCTGCGGCTCGACGCCGGGGGTGTACTCGTCGCGGTCGATCTCCCGCTCCTCTCCGATCGCTGAAAACGTGCTCATTGATTAATCACCTGCGGCTGGGACGAAGGTGGTCTGATGGCCGGACGCGTCGCCGTCGCCCTCGACGACCGCGGCCTCGAACCCGTCGACGATCTCCGCCGGCTCGAACGGGTTCCCGTTGTACTTCAGCAGGCTCGACAGCTTCTCGCCGTAGCGGCCGAGGTGCTTCTGGACGAGCCCGCGGAACTGTCCCGAGGCGGTCATCTCGACGACGAGGACCTCGTCGACGCTCTCGACGAACGCCTCGACCTGCTCGGTCGGGAACGGCGCCATGTCCGAGACCCCGTACGACTTCACGGAGACGCCGGCGTCGTTGAGGCGCCCGACGGCCTCCTCGACGGTGCCCTGCTGGCTCCCGAAGGTGAGGATGCCGTACTGGGCGTCGTCGGGACCGGCGTACGAGCCCGTGTCGACCGTGTCGAGGTCGGCGCGGATGGCCTCCAGCTTCTGCGTCCGCCGGTCGATCTGCGCGACGCGGTTGTCCGGCGATTCGGCGATGTGGCCGGTCGGGTCGTGCTCGTTGCCGGTCGCGAGGAAGCGGCCGCCCTTTTGGCCGGGGATCGACCGCGGGGAGACGCCGTCCTCGACGTCGTGCTGGAACCGGTGGAACTTCCCGTCGGCCGAGTGCGGCTCGTCGGCGAGCGCGTCCTCGCTCAGGGTCTTCCCGAGCGTCGGGTTCGGCTCGCGGTCGAAGTGGCTCTTGGGGACGTTCGTCATCTCGCCGCCGAGCTTCTGGTCGTACAGGAGGATCGACGGGATCTGGTACTCGTAGGCCAGCCGGAAGGCGATCCGCGACTGCTCGTACGCCTCCTCGACGGTGCCGGGCGCCAAGACGACGCGCTGGGAGTCGCCCTGCGAGGTGTACAGGACGTGCTCGAGGTCGGACTGCTCCGGCTTCGTCGGCATCCCGGTCGAGGGGCCGGCGCGCATGGCCTCGACGAGGACGACGGGCGTCTCCGTCATCTCCGCGAGCCCGAGCGGCTCGGACATCAGCGCGAACCCGCCGCCGGAAGAGCCGGACATGGCCTTCACGCCGGCGTGCGAGGCGCCGACCGCCAGCGCGGCCGCCGCGATCTCGTCTTCGACCTGCTCGGAGATCCCGCCGACCTTCGGCAGGTGCTTCGTCATGATGGTGAACACCTCGGTCCACGGCGTCATGGGGTAGCCGGCGATGAACCGGCAGCCTTCGTCGATGGCGCCGTAGGAGATGGCGTCCGAGCCGGACATGAGCAGCTGGGTCTCGTCATGCTCGCCGGTCGGGACGCTGACGTCCGGTGCGTCGGCGTCGTACTCCTCGAGGACCTGATTGTAAGCGGTCTCGAGAATCTCCAAGTTCGGGTCGAGGATCTTCTCCGGCATCGCGTCGCGCATCAGGTCCTCGACGTGGTCGAGCTCCATGCCGGTCAGCGCGCAGGTCGCGCCGACGCCGGCGGTGTTGCGCATGACCTCGCGACCCATGTCGCGGGCGAGCCCGCGGAGGTCGAGGGGGTATACGTGCCAGTCGTTCTCCTCGGCCCGCTCGTCGAAGTTCGGGATCTCGGCGGTGTCGAGGAGGCCCTCGTCGTAGACGATGACGCCGCCCTCGCGGAGCTCGTCGAGGTTCTCCGAGAGCGGTTTGATCTCCTCGTTCCCGTAGACAGCCTCCTCCTGCGGGTTGCGGGCGAACGAGTCGCCGAGCGCGAGCAGGAAGTTGTAGCCGTCACCGCGGGAGTTCACCGGGTCCGCCGACGCGCGGACCTCGGTGTACGTGTGACCGCCCCGGATGCGGGACGGGTAGTGGCGATGCGTGAACACGTTGAGCCCCGATCGCATCAAGGCCTTTGCGAAGTTCTGGCTCGTCGAAGCGATCCCGTCGCCGGATCCCCCCGATATTCGCCAGATGAGTTCGTCGTCAGTCATAGTGGTATGTGAGCCCGTGAGGGCCTGTGACCAGAAGTTGTGGTGGTTACCTCTTAGGGCTTGCTATGGAATCACAAGGAACAATCATGAAAGATCCGCGGGCGCGACCCGCCTTTGCGGGCCGGCGGTTCGTTCCGCGCAGTTTTAATCGCGGCCCCTCCGACGGGGGATATGCTCACGTTCATCGGGCTCGGCCTCTACGACGAGCGGTCGGTCACCGTCGAGGGACGCGAGGCGCTGCGCGACGCGGACCGCGTCTTCGCCGAGTTCTACACCAGCAGGCTGGTCGGCGCCGACGTCGACGAGCTGGAAGCGTACCACGACGCCGAGATCGAGGTCCGCGCCCGCGAGGGAGTCGAGCAGGACCCGGAGCCGATCCTCGCGGCCGCCGCCGAGGGCGACGTCGCCTTCTGCACCGCCGGCGACACGATGATCTCGACGACGCACACGGACCTCCGGCTGCGCGCCGAGGAGCGCGGGATCGACACCCGCGTGATCCACGGGGTGACGGCCCAGTCGGCCGCGTCGAGTCTCACCGGCCTCCAGAACTACCGGTTCGGCAAGGCGACGACGCTCCCGTTCCCGTACGCCCACGGCGGCGACGACGTCCCGGGGAGCGTGGTCGAGACCATCGAGGCGAACCGCGAGCGCGGGCTCCACACCGTCGTCTACCTCGACATCAAGGTGGGCACCGGCCCGTCCGGTCCCGACCCGGACCACGAGGAGTACATGACCGCCGACGCCGCCGCCGGACTGCTCGCCGAGGGCTGGCGCGACGAGCTCGCCGTCGTCGTCGCCCGCGCCGGCTCGCCCGACGCGGTGGTCGCCGCCGACCGACTGAGCGCGCTGGCCGACCGAGAGTTCGGCGACCCGCTTCACCTCCTCGTGGTCCCCGGCGACCTCCACCACGTCGAGGCCGACGCGCTCGCGGGGCTGGCCGGGGCCCCGCGAGAGCTCGTGGAAGAGTGAGCCTCGGCGAGCGAGCGCGCCGAGGGGCGTCTCCGACCGACCGGTCGTTTGATATCCCCGTCCCGCGTCATTATCGTCCATGACAGACGTTCCCGTCGAGCACCTGATGTCGACCGACCTCGTCACGATCGCCCCGGGAGCGGCCGCCGCGGACGCGGCGAGCCGCATGCTGGAGACCGGGGTGAGTTCCCTCCTCGTCGTCGACGACGGCGGGCGCCTGGCCGGGCTGATCACCGCGACGGACTTCGTCTCGCTCGTCCGGCGGAACGACCCGGAGGACGAGACGCCGGTCGAGGCGTTCATGACGACGGACGTCGTCACCGTCTCCCCCGACGACTCCGTCGAGGAGCTCGCGGCGCCGACGGACCGGGGGTACACGCACCTGCCGGTCGTCAACGCGGACAATCAGCTGGTCGGGATGGTCTCGGCGACCGACCTGACGACGTACCTCTCGGAACACCGTCGCTGACGGCGTCTCTCCCCGGGCGACGGCAGGTCGCCCGGTCGCCGATCAGCGGTTCGCGTCGGCCACCTGTTCGTCGTACGTCGCGCCCGCCGCGATCAGGAAGCCGATGATCGCGGTGACGAGCGCGATGCTCCCGATAGCGACGACGGCGACGGAGAACAGGTCGCTCGGGAGGACTCGCGCAGACGTCAGCAGCGAGACCGCCGTGACGAATCCGATCAGCAGCAGGAGACGCCCGAACCGCCCGGCGTCGAGCCCGTCGTCACCTGACATAGGTTCTGAGCTCGTTAATGACGCCGTCGTAGCCGTCCTCGCTCGCCTCCGCGCCGAGCGAGTGGATGGACTGGCAGATCCACATCCCCGCGGTGAAGTTCAACAGCGCGACGAACGACACCAGCCCGAGCTGTGAGTCCACAGTGAGTCCGATGAGGAATCCCAACGGGAGCGTCACCGACATGATGGCGTGCGTGAGTAACGACCGCGTCCCGAAATCGTCCAACGAACTGAGAACTCCGGCCATACACACATACAGGCACGAACGCGTATATATGCTCGTTCGAGCGCCGCACCGGAAGAGTAATCAGAATCGGTAGCACACGACATGGTATGGATCTGAACGACCGGACCCGCGTCAGCGAGGTCATGTCGACGCCGCTGGAGACGATCGGCGCGAGCGAACCGCTCCGCGAGGCCGCGCGTCGGATGGCCGACGACGACATCAGCGCGCTCGTCGTGACGACGGGCGGCGGCTGTATCGTCACGCAGAGCGACATCATCGGCGCCGTCGCCGACGGCCGCGACCTCGACGAAGCCGTCGTCCGCGACGTGATGACCGAGAACGTCGAGACGGTGACGCCGGACCTCATGATGGAGGAGGTCGCCGCGATGATGACGATGTACGGCGTCAAACACCTGCCCGTCGTCGACGACGACTACGTGGGCATGGTCTCGTCGACCGACGTGGCGGCACAGCTCTCGTGAGTCGCGGAGCGCGCGAAAAACGCCGGGCTCTCTGTTAAAACAGGAGCAGCGGGACGCCGACCGCGACCCCGACCGCGATCAGCACGAGGTTCCAGAGCAGGACCGGTCGGACCAGTTCGCGCGCGATGCTCGCCGCGAACGCGGTCTTGACCAGAATGCTCGCTGCCGTTCCGGCGACGACGCCTCCGACCGCGGTGTCGACCGTTATCTGTCCGGTACCGAGCAGCGAGACGGCGGTCGCCGTCGCGCTCCCGGAGGAGACGAGCCCCGCGAGGAACGACGTGGCGACGAACCCGCCCGCACCGAAGGCCCGCTCCGCGCCGGCGGAGACCAAGAGCACCGCGACGAACAGCGCGCCGAACGTCAGGGCGTTCCGGAGGCTGAACGGGGAGGTGAGCTCCGCCTCCAACGTCGTCCGCCAGTCGCTGCGCCACACGGCGATGAGCACGCCGGCGAGGGTGACCGCGCCGAGCGGCGCGCCGACCACCAGGGCGGCCTCCGGGACGAAGGCGGCGACGACCGCGGCGTTTCTGAGCGCCATCGCGGCGTTCGCCAGCAGGATCGACCCGACCGCGATGTCGAGTAAGTCCGCCTTCCCCTTCGCCCGCTTCGCCATCTCGGCGACGACCGCCGTCGAGTTCACGAGCCCGCCGAAGAAGCCGGTGACCGCGTAGCCGCGCCCCTGGTACCGCTTCACGAGCACGTAGTTGACGAAGCCGATGGCGCTGACGGCGACGACGAGCGACCAGATCAGCCGCGGCTGGACCGCGCCCCACGGGTCGACCGTCTCCGCCGGGAGCAGCGGGAAGACGACGAACGCGAGGATCGTGAACTCCACCGCGCTGCGGACCTCCTCCCGGGAGAGCCCCCACGCGAACTGGTGGAGCTCCCGCTTCAACACGAGCAGCAGCGAGGAGAGCATCGCCACCGTCACCGCCTCGATGAAGAACTCCTCGGCGACGAGCGCCCCCACCCCGTACGTGACGAGCATCGACACGGAGGTGGTGAGCGAGAGGCCGTCGACGTCGGGCTCGACGAAGCTCCGCACCGCCAGCAGGACAGCGATGGTGACGATCAGCACGCCGCCGACGATCAGGAGCCCGTCGTCGCCGAGCAGCGAGAACACCGCGGCGGCGAGGCTGATCAGCGCGAACGTCCGGATCCCCGCCGACTTGTGGGACCACTCCCGTTCGAGTCCGAGGAACATCCCGAGCGCGGTCGCCAACACCAGCTTCGCGACGGGAGTCTGGAGGTAGCCGACGGGGTCGACGGGGGCCGCGCCGACCGCCGCGGAGGTCACCACGGCTGGTCACCCCGAGCCCGGCAGTCCCGCCGCGCCGACCGAGACGTCCCGTGCATACCCCGGTGTCTCGCGCACCCGACCCTATAGTTTGGCATGCCCGCCGACCGCCGACGGGTCAGCGATTCGTCGGCTCGCGCGGGAGGTCCAGCGACTCGGTCAGGTCGTGTTCCTCCCCGGTGAGCAGGTAGAGGACGTCCTCGAGGATGACGGCGAGTTCCGGGAGCTCCCGCACCGCGAGGAACGTGATCCCGATCAGCGCGACGACCGCGAGGAGCTGGCTCATGATCCGGTCGGAGATGAGGAAGGAGACCCGGTACGGGTCGGTCGCGCCGAACATCGCGAGCACGAGGTCCGTCTGCCACTGCATGTACTGGTTGCCCGCGACGACGGAGATGAACGTCGTCCGGAGGATGTTGAGCACGTAGATGAGCGGGAGCGACACCGCGAGCGCCCGGAGCTTGCGCGAGAGCGGCGCCTGCACGGCGGCGACGAGGCCGCCGAAGATCGCCATGCTCCCGAGCCCCGTACACGCCAGCACGACGTGGATCGTGACGGTGTGACCGTCGGCGAGCGTCCACGCGTACGCCGCGTTGTACCCCTCGTAGCTCGTCACGCGCTCCGGCGCGTAGCCCAGCAGGTCGATGAGGAACCCGGTCTGAGTGGCGACGGCCTCGATGAGGATCCGGCGCGGCTCGGGGACGGCGACGCCCGCGACCGAGAACGCCGGGATCGTCTCGAACGGGAGGTAGATGAACAGCATGAGCGAGATGGCCCGCGTGAGCGTGAACAGCGAGGCGCGGCCGTTGTACAGCAGGTAGCCGGCGTAGATGCACGCCGGGACGCCGACCAAGGCGAGGATCGACTCGACGTAGCTCTGGTGTTCGAACGCGAAGTACGGCACCGTCGTCAGCCAGAACAGCCCGAACAGCGCCCACGTGCCCGCCGCGAGCGACCGACCCGCCGCCAGCCCGCGACTGTCGAGCAGCCACGCGGCGGCGAAGAGGATCGCGACGAGCCAAGCGAAGGTGAACGTGTCGGGGATCAGGCTCAGGATCGCCGGCACGCCGGGACCGAACATGTCCGAACCGTCGGTCGTCGTCGGATAAAGCCCTTGTCGTTGCCGACGGTCGGTCGGGGAGATGCGAGCGGGGGAAAACGAAAAGAAGTAGAGGGGAAACGCGGTTCGGCGCCGTCAGCGCTCGTCGGAGTCGAGCACCCGGATCTGGTCCCCGCGGACGGTGACCGGGATCGGGACGGTCGCCTCGTACAACTCGACGGTCACCTGGTCTTTCCCCTCGTCGATGCGCTGGACGCGGGCCTTCTCGCCTTTAAACGGCCCGGCGATCAGCTCGACGATGTCGCCCTCGGCGATGCCCTCGACGTCGGGGGTCGGCGAGAGGAAGTGCTCGACCTCGGAGAAGGGGCTCTCGGCCGGCCCCTCCGAGCCCTGAATGACGCCGCGAGCGTGCGGGATCTCGTCGAGGATCCGGGCGAACACGCTGCCGTCCGTCGCCTCGACCATCACGTAGCTCGTGAGCTGGTCGGGGGCGATGACCGCCTGGATCTCCGGCATCTCCTTCTCCGCGAGCATGTCGGCGACGGTCCGCTCCTGGCTCGCGGTGGTCTTGACCGAGAAGATCGGCATCAGGCGCCGACCCCCGGCAGGAGGCTCATGATCGCGAACATCAGGAAGCCGATGAAGCCGACGAGGAGGATGCCGGCGCCGGCGATCTTCGACACCTGGAGGAACTCGTCGGTGCTCGGCGTGCTCGCCAGTTTCAGCACCCGAACGTAGCTGTTGAGGTCGTACGGAACGTCCATGTTACGACGCGCTTCGAGGCGAGACGGTTTTTACCTTTTGATGCGACGCGATTCCGAATCCGCGAGCGAGGACGGCGAACAGGAACTCTATCGGGACGGTGCGCGTCGGCGGCGGATCACTCCACGTAGTCGATGTCTTCCATCTCCGCGGCCGCCCCCTCCGGCGGCTCGCCGTTCCGGCCGTAGATCTGCGGCGACTCGACGCCGGTCACCACGATCATGGTGCGCATCTCGCCCTCCAGCTCGTCGTCGACCGAGGTCCCCCAGATGATCCGGGCGTCGGGGTCGATCCGGTCGTAGATCTCCTCGACGACGCCCTCGGCCTCCTCGATGGACATGTCCGTGCCGCCCGTGACGTTAACTAAGGCGGAGTTCGCGCCGGAGATGTCGACGTCGAGCAGCGGCGAGCGGAGCGCGGACTTCACGGAGTCCTGCGCCTTCGAGTCGGAGTCGGACTCGCCGAGGCCGATCATGGCGACGCCGCCCTTCTCCATGACCGTGCGAACGTCGGCGAAGTCGAGGTTGACCAGCCCGGGCATCGTGATGAGCTCCGTGATCCCCTTCACCGAGCGCATCAGCACCTCGTCGGACACCTTGAACGCCTGTCGGACCGGGAGCTTCCCGACCGCGTCGAGCAGGCGGTCGTTGGGGACGACGATGACCGTGTCGCTCACGTCGCGGAGGCGCTCGAGGCCGGCCTCGGCGTTCGTCCGTCGGACCTCGCCCTCGGCCGTGAAGGGAGTCGTGACGATGGCGATGGTGAGCGCGCCCGACTCGCGGGCGGCCTTCGCGACGACCGGCGCGGAGCCGGTTCCGGTGCCGCCGCCGAGCCCGGCGGTGACGAACACCATGTCGGAGCCGTCGATGGCGTCTTGGATCTCCTCTTGGGACTCGATGGCGGCCTCCTCGCCGACCTGCGGGAGGGAGCCGGCGCCGCGTCCCTGAGTCTTCTGCTGGCCCATGAGGATCTTCGTGTCGGCCTCGATGTTGACGAGGTGCTGGACGTCGGTGTTGGCGGCGACCAGCTTCGCGCCGTGGATCCCCTCCTCGGTCATCCGGTTGACGGTGTTCCCGCCGGCGCCGCCGCAGCCGACGACGGTGATGTTCGTCTGGAGGTCCTGGAGGACGTCCTCCAGCTCGTCGTCGGTCATCGTTCCGGACTGTGGCGGGGCGCCGGCAGTCGCGTCGCTCGCGCCGGCGCCGGCCTCCCCGGCGTCGTCCGCCGGGGATTCCTCGGCTTCGT
>NZ_MWTH01000016.1:92922-117452 GCF_059752395.1 Halorubrum sp. B53
ACGATAGAGTCCATTATGTGGTGTGGTTGCGACCCGGACGTATTTATTTTTGCCCGATCGTCTGACGCGGGTCGGACGCCGAGAGACCGTCTCCAGCGCGCGGGAGCGGGGTCGATTTCGACGCTTACTCTTCCGCGTCTTCGGCGTCGACCGGGAACCGCTCCGTCCGCGCCCGCGACACGTCGGCCGGCGTCACCGTGTCGCCGTCGATCTCGACGGACTCGCCGTCGGCGAGCCGACCGAACGCCGGCCCCTCGGGGACGCCGCGGTCCCGGGCAAGGTCGGGGTCGAACGCGGTCTCGCGGGCGACGACCGCGCCCTCCGCCACCTCGACCGCGTCGTATCCGCCCGCGAGCACCGCCGCGAGGCCGTCGACAAGATCGGCGTATCCCGGCGCGTCCGGGTCGTCGGCGAAGGCGGCCGCTCCGGCCGCGCGGGTGCCGGCCTGCTCGGTGTCGAAGGCGACCGCGTTCGCCGCCACCGCGTCGCGGGTCGCCTCGGGGTCGATCCCCTGCGCCCGAGCGAGGAGCGCGTCCGGGAGTTCGCGGATCGAGACCGCGTCGGGGGCGGAGCCCGCGTCGGGGTTCGAGACCGCGTCGGATCCCGACTCCGCGGGGCCGGAGTCCCCGGGAACGACGTCGCCGAATCGAAGCCCCTCGTCGACGGTCGCGAGGTCGCGCTCCAGCCGCTCGACCAGCGGGAGCGGGCGGTCGCCGACCTCGCGGACCCACGTCTCGCTCACCACGCGGTGCCCGAGCCCTTCGACGACGGCCGCGAGCTCGGGCCTGTCGCCCTCGATCACGGCGCGGTCGGCGCGGCTGCGGGCGAACGCCTGCTCGATCGTCTCACGGTTCGCCTCGGGCGCGCCCATCTCGCCGAGCGACCAGTCGGCGCCGACGTGGCCCACGGCCCACGCGGTGTCGCGGACGATCCGCGTGAACCGCGGCGCGTAGTGGCCGCCGCCGAAGCCGACGACGTGGCGGGGAGCGGGGTCGCCCGCGTCGTCTGAGTCGCCGTCGACCAGGTCCGGACCGGTGCCTCGCAGGTCGAGGACCGCCCTGGCGACCGCCTCGGCCGCGTCCGGGTCCGCCCACTGCGGCTCGTCGGAGCCGACCTCGACGAACAGCGACGGGACGGAGCCGTCCGTCGGTCCGTGGTGGGTGCACTCGATGCCGACGTCGTACCCGTCCGGGGCGTGCGCCGCCAGCGCCTCGACGACGCGCTTCTCGGCGCCGGGGGCCGCGTTCGCGAGCGTCTCCGGCTCGCCGCCGTACGGCGCCGGGCCGAAGTTCCCGGTGACGTGGGCGGTCAGGAGCCGCCCCGTCTCCCCGGAGTGTCTGGAGACGAAGACGAGGAAGTCCGGGTCGGTCGCGTCATCCGGGTCGGTCGCGTCATCCGGTTCGGCCGCGTCGTCACTTCCGAACGCGACCGCCGGGTCGTCGAGTTCGATGTGTAGCTCGTCGAACTCCCGGAGCTCGAACCCGTCGGTCCGGTAGTAGGTCCCGCCGCCCGCGGCGTCGGGGCGCGTCTCGTCCTCGCGTCGCTCCCAGTCGCCGACCGCGAGCAGGCGCTCGCCGATGTGTTCGGAGGCGCTGTCGGCCCGGCTGACGACGATCGCTATCACGAACTGCGGTCGGGGTCGGGCGGCCGAATAGGCGTCGATTCGAGCGCGATACGAGGGTGTGTGATCGGCGACTGGCGCGGCTGAGGCGACAGTCGTTTGTTTATAAATGGTTGCTGGTGGGTCGACGGTGAACACCTCCAAAGCCCCAGCCGCTCGGCTATACCCCGTTGCAGTCGCTACGCCGGCGAACACCTCCAAAGCCCCAGCCGCTCGGCTATACCCCGTTGCAGTCGCTACGCCGGCGAACACCTCCAAAGCCCCAGCCGCGACGGCTCGCGCGGCTCGATGCGCTCCTCGCTCAGTCGCTACCGCTCCTTCGCTCCGGTGCTTTCGTCGCCGTGCTTCGCCCTCGCGGCAGCGAGGCGCGAAGCGCCTCTGGCAGCCGGCGGCTTCGCCGCCGGCGACTGCCCCTTTGAGTCCCACCCGCCCGCAACCGCACCGCAACCTCACGCCTCCCCAGCCTCGTCAGTCGTCCTTCGCTTCGCTCCGGACGACTGACTCCCTCGTGCGGTCTGCTCGCGGCCTGTCGGCCGCTCGCAGGCGCACGCCACCGCTGAGATTCAGCTCTATATATAAATGGCACCGCTCGTCAACGGTCGGTCTTCGAGTGTTTCTTCGCGCTCACGGGAACAGCAGGTACGCGAACACGCCGTACGCCGCGATGAGGACCGCGCCGTCGACGCGCGAGAGGCGCTGGCCGCGGTACATGAGCCCGACGAAGAGGGCGGTGAAAGCGAGGAGCGCGGGGAACTCGAAGCCGCGGACGCCCGGGCTCACGCCGATCGGTCGGATGACGGCGATGATCCCGATGACGGCGAGGACGTTGTAGATGTTCGACCCGACGACGTTGCCGACGCTGAACTCGGCCTCGCCGCGGACGGCGGCGACGACGCTCGCCGCCAGCTCGGGGAGCGAGGTGCCGAGCGCGAGCACCGTGAGCCCGATGAAGATGTCGGAGAAGCCGGCCGCGGAGAGCAGCGACTCCCCGCCGTCGATCAGCCACTTCGAGCCGAGCAGCAACGCGACGATGCCGCCGACCACGGCGGCGACGTCGCGGAAGCTCGCGTCCGGCATCTCCGCGCGCTCCGCGGTGGAGATACCGGACTGCGTCCGCCGAATCCGGCGCATGACCACGACCGTGAACGCGACGAGCACGCCGAGCAAGAGGACCCCTCCCGGCCGACCGATCCGGCCGTTCCAGCCGAGGCCGACGAGCAGCAGCGCGGCGAGGGCCATGAACGGGACGTGGCGCTCGAACACCGTCTGGGAGACGTCGAGCGGGCGGATCAGCGCGGAGACGCCCAGCACGAGCCCGATGTTGGCGATGTTCGATCCGAGAATGGTCCCGAGCCCCACGTCCGTCGACACGGTCACGGCGCCGAGCAGCGAGACGAACAGCTCGGGGGCGGTCGTCGCGAACGCGATGACGGTGACCCCGACCGTCGACGCCTTCAGGCCGACCGCGAGCGCGAGGTCGCTGGCGCCCTTGACGAGCAACTCGGCGCCCGCGTAGAGGAAGGCGGCACCGCCGACGAGGAGCAGCAGTTCAGTGAGCGGCGACCCGAGCAACACGGCTCCCGATTGTCGTCGGCATTTTAAAAAGCGCCGTGGTTCGGAGCGGTCGGAGAAGCCGGTCGCCCGTCCGCCGGCTCAGGCGTGCGTCGCCCGGAACTGGCCGTGTTTCACGCCGATGGCGAACGCGAGCGCCCCGAAGAGCAGCATCGACGGGACGACCATCATCAGGGTGGTCTGCACCGGCATCATCCCGCTTCCGATCAGTCCAGCGGTGCCGACCGCGACGATCAGTACCAGCAGCGCCGCCGCCCGTGGGAGGTCGAACTCCATGTCAGGGGTTCGTCCCGAGACGGCCTAAACGTTCGGCTCGACGATAGTGATCGAAACGGTCGGCCCGGCGATAGCGATCGAAACGGTCGGCTCGGCGACGGTGGCGGCGTCGCGCGGGCTCACCCCGTCACGCCTCGATGATCTCGTCGTCGTCGGGCTCCTCCGGCACCGTCAGCTCGCCCTCCATGGAGACGACCGCACGGCCGCCGACCCGGACCTCGTCACCGTCGACCCGGACCCTGACGTGCCCGGGGCGGTCGACGAAGTGGCCCTGTTCGAATCGGAGCTCGTCGGGGAACTCGCCGTCGAACGCGTCGACGGTCCGCAGGTACGCCCCGACCGCGCCGCTCGCCGTGCCCGTCACGGGGTCCTCGGCGACGCCGACCGCGGGCGCGAACGCCCGGCCGTGGAGCGTCGACTCCGCCTCGAGCGCGTCGAAGGTGAACGCGTAGATCCCGGCGACCTCGTGTGCGTTCGAGATCGCCTCGATCGCGGCCGCGTCGGGCTCGGCCTCGCCGAGCCGCTCCAAGAAGTTGACAGGGACGACGAGCCACGGGAGCCCGGTCGAGGCGACGGCGACGGGGAGGTCGGCGCCCACGTCCCGGAGTGCGGCGGGGTCGATCCCGAGCGCGTCGCCGAGGCGGTCGGCGCCGAGCTCGGCCTCGGCGACCCGCTCGACCGTCGGCGGGTTCTGTCGCATCCAGACCGTACCGTCCTCGTCGACCCGGATCGAGAGGTCGCCGACGTTCGTCCGGAGGGTGCGCTCGCCGGCGTCGATCGCTCCGGCGTCGTACAGCGCGGCGTAGCTCGCGATCGTGGCGTGACCGCAGAGGTCGACCTCCGTCGAGGGGGTGAAGTAGCGGACCCGCTCGTCGGCGCCGGCGTCGCCGTCGGCCTCATTACCCCCGGCGTCCGGCTCGGAGAGGAACGCGGTCTCCGAGGCGCCGAGCTCGGCGGCGATCCTCTCCATGCGGTCGTCGCTCAGTCCGGCGGCGTCCGGTACCACGCCGGCGACGTTCCCGGCCAGCGGTTCGTCCGTGAACGCGTCGACGAGCAGCGCGCGTCGCGTTTCCATGGGTCACCCTCGTGGGGCGCCGTAAAAAAGGGTCCCGAGCCGGCCCGGGACGATGTCAACCCTTTTGCCCTCGACGGCGGATGTACCCCTATGGGCCTCTTCGACCGGTTGCGCGGAACCGACACCCCGCGCGTGGCGTTCATCGGGATCGACGGTCTCCCGCACGGTCTCGTCGCCGACAATCCGGACACGTTCCCGACGCTCTCGGCGATCGCCGCCGACGGCGACGGCGGGCCGATCGACAGCATCGTGCCGCCGGAGTCGAGCGCGTGCTGGCCCGTGCTCACTAGCGGCCAGAACCCCGGTGAGACCGGGGTCTACGGCTTCCAAGACCGAGAGGTCGGCACCTACGACACCTACGTGCCGATGGGCCGGGACGTCCAGGCGACCCGCGTGTGGGACCGCGCCACCGACGCCGGGCTCGACGCGACGGTGATGAACGTCCCCGTCACGTTCCCGCCCCAGCGGACGGTCCAGCGGATGGTGTCCGGCTACCTCTCGCCCGACGTGGACAAGGCCGCACACCCCGAGGAGCTCCGCGAGTACCTCACCGAGAGCGACTACCGGCTGTCGGTGAACGCGAAGCTCGGTCACAAGGCGGACAAGTCCGAGTTCATCGAGCACGCCCGGGAGACGCTCGACGCCCGCGCCGCCGCGTTCTCCAGGTACGTCGAGCGCGACGACTGGGACCTGTTCGTGGGGGTGTTCACGGCGCCGGACCGGATCAACCACTTCCTGTGGGGCGACTACGCGGAATCCGGCCGGTACGGCGAGGACCTCCTCGACTTCTACGCCGCGCTCGACGAGCACATCGGCGCGATCCGGGAGGCCCTCCCGGACGACGTTCGCCTCGTCGTGGGCTCGACCCACGGGTTCACGCGGCTCCGCTACGACGTCTACTGCAACGAGTGGTTAGAACGGGAGGGGTGGCTCTCGTACGCCGACGCCGACGACCACGGCGCGCTGACCGACATCGACGACGACACCCGCGCGTACTCGCTGGTCCCCGGTCGCTTCTACATCAACCTGGAGGGCCGCGAACCCGAGGGGGTCGTGCCCGAGTCGGAGTACGAGTCCGTGCGCGCCGAGCTGCAAGAGGCCCTCAAAGCATGGGAGGGCCCGGACGGGAAGCCGGTCGCGAAGCGCGTCGTCGAGCGCGAGACCGTCTTCCGAGGCGAACACGACGAGATCGCACCGGACCTCGTCGTCATCCCGAACGAGGGGTTCGACCTCAAGTCCGGCTTCCGCCCCCACGACGAGGTGTTCGACCCGGACGGCCCGCGGACGGGGATGCATACCTTCGAGGACGCCGCCCTGTTCGTCGACCACCCGGACGCGAACGTCGAGGACGCGGACCTCCTCGACGTCGCGCCGACGCTCCTGCGACTGCTCGACGTCGACTACGGCCGGACCGACCTCGACGGCGCGAGCCTGATCTGAGATGGAACGGACGCCGGACGGGACCCCGGTCGGCGTCGACGACCCGTACGCGGTCGCCGGCGTCTGCGACCGCCTGACCGACGACGGTCGCTGTCGGTTCGCGCTGACCCGCACCGGCGACGACCCGGAGTTCGCCGCGGCCCGCCGCGCCGACGGCTACGCCTGCCACGTCGGTCCAGACGACGCGTGGCGGGCGTGTCCCCACTACCGTTCGACGACCGACGGCCGCGAGTGCCGCCGCTGCGGGCTCGAAGAGGTCCGGATCGCCCACGACGACGCCCGACCGCTGGTGGAGGAACACCACCTCTCGTACGGCGGAAACGGACCCGTCGCGACAGCGGACCGCGACGACGGTGCCGGCGGGCACCCCGACGACGGTGCCGGCGGGCACCCCGACGACGCCGGTCCCCACGAGATCACCGTCGCGCTGTGCCGCTGGTGTCACACGAAGGTCCACAAGTCGTTCGCGCGGATCGACGACGACGCGAGTCCGGACCCCGAGGCGATCGCTGAGCGAGAGCGCCGGCGAAGCAAAGAGCAGTCGGAGTCCGCCTTCGAGACGGCCGGCGAGCGGTTCGACGAAAGCGAATAGTCGAGGCGGACGGCTCCGTCGGGTTCAGCGGCCGTCTTCAGGCGTCCGGCCGCGGTCGGATCAGGTTCGCGAGGGCGACGAGCGCACCGAGGAACCACCCGAGCGGGACGGAGATACCGACCCACATCAGCACGTAGCCGAGGCCGGCGACGCCCCACTGCTCGCCGAACGTCTCCAGGTCGAAGGCGCTGCGGAGGGTCTCGTTGATCCCGCCGACGCCGAGGATCGTATCGAGGATCCAAACCGCGAGCTGGTAGCTCGGGTCGAGCACCAAACTCGAGATGGAGGGCGTGAGCAGCCCGGCGACGACCGGCGGGAGGAAGATCGCGGTCATCGCGAACGGGTACGCTAAGAGCACGCTGACGAACCGCCCGCCGGTCTTCGAGAACCCGGCGGCCGCGCCCGCGGAGACGACCGCAACGACGCTGGCGCCGCCGATTCCGAGCATCACCTCGGTCGGCAGTTGGAAGTGCGCGAGCAGGGTGAGCGAGCCCCAGACGAGCGTCGCGACGACGACGGCGCCGAGCACGCCGAAGCGAGCGACCGCGGAGTCGAGCTTCGCGGCGTAGTACCGCGTGGCGAACCCGACGAGCAGGAGCGGGTACGCGACCGCGACGAGCGGGGCGCCGAGTATCGCCCAGAGGTAGTACCCGACGGTCTGGACGGAGGTCTCCGGTTTCCACTTCCCCAGCACCGCGCTCGGATCGAGCTGTCTGGGGAAGACGACCTCCATCCACGTCTCGTGGAGTCGGACGACGTCAAGGAGGAGCGCTTCCACCAGACTGGTTTGTCCTCGGCGTTCCATTTGGCTCACCTCGCGCACGCCACACCGTGAACTTTGTGCCTTCGTTCGGGCGTCTGTCAGTACGCCCCGATTATCAGACGGTACGCCCTGCGCCGATACGCTTAACCGTTTCAGCGGGCCTATCATCGCTCATGCATAGACGTGGACTGCTCGCGGCGGTCGCCGCATCGACGTCCGTCGCCCTCGCCGGGTGTGCCGCCGGCGAAGACGGGAGCTACGAGTACGACGCGAGTCCGGCACAGATCCCGTCGGAGGCGGCCTCAGAGGCCGGGTATACGGGCGAGGAGCCGGAGTCGTTCACCATCGAGCAGGAGTTCGACGTGGCGGGCGTGAACGCCCAGGTGTCGGCGACCACGTGGGTGGCGGGGTACGAGAACCAGAACAACGGCTCCGCGCTGTTCGTGGCGAGCACCCCGAACGCGTCGGTGGGCGGGCAGTCGGTCAACCCGCTGGTTCGCGCCGACGACGCGGAACTGATCCGCCGGCTGTTAGAGCAGGTCGAGCAGCGCGGGATCGGCGGCGAGGGAACCGACATCGAGGCCGAGGACATCGAGAACCGCGGCTCGGAGACGCGGACCATCCTCGGCGAGGAGGTGGAGGTGTCGATCCTCGAAACCACGGTCGACGCGGAGGTCGGCGCCGGCGGCAATCAGAGCGGCAGCGTCGAGGACGTCCCGGTGTTCATCTACATCGCGACCGTTCAGCACGACGACGACGTGGTCGCGCTCATCGGCGTCCACCCAACCGCGGTCGACGCCCGCGACTCGGTTCTCTCCTTGATGGAACAGGCCGAGCACTGATCGACCGCTGACACGTCGGCTGCGTCTGTTAAGCGACGGCACCGCAAAATCTACCTCGCTAATCGCCCGACCTGAGTCGATTTCGATCGAATTCGTTTCCGTGAGTGGAAGCTTCGATGTCCGTAACTGATTTAATAAATAATCAACCGAATTCGCATATCCCACGACTCGAGACGACAGCGGTGTAGCGAGTTCGTCGGATATCACAGCGCAGACACTCTCTAGCCGCTGCCCTATCGATCGTGGCTCGCCACGATGGATCGAAAAAACTCAACCTACGAACCGGTGGTCATCTTCGTCATTTGTATGGTTGTTATTTCAGGTGTCGCGATGGTTATCGGAACAATATCAGTGAATGGCTTTCTATGGAATGTTGATCATACAGACAATATTTCAGTGGGTCCTAACGAAAGCCAAACTGTAAGCGGAATTAAGGTGTACAGCGAGGAAGATCCTGTTAAGATTCAAGTAGGGAGTCTTGTAGATGCGGGTGCTGAGTTTGATGTAAGGAACACTTCATATGATTTAGAGAACGGTCAAAGTGCGAATGAGTCGGAGGTATACATTAAAAATGCAAATTCAACAAATGCCACTATTATCGTAGAACCTTCTGCGTTAGATAGTACGACCTCATTTGATGTTAAGATCAAAAACATAAATACAACTAATGTAAGCAAATATAACCAGGATATAGAAGAGATCAACAGAAATATCGAATATAAAATAATACAGGGAGGACAACCTGATCAGACTACATTTTCTGTTCAGACATCCGCAAACGTCTCTATTAAATCAGGATCATACGACAATATGACAGATACGATCAAATTTGAAAATATTAGCCTGGCCAATAACTCAAGTGATCGAATAATTGTCTGGAAACAATCATCAGATGGTGATCTCACCGAAAGGATTGCAGCCATCAAAGGTAGACAAGAATCGATCTCGATTGAAAATAATTCTGTCAAAGGCAAGGAGAATATTGCTGTCACAATTCATCCAGGGTGGACAAATTCAACAGAGACAATCTACGCAGCAGATCAGACAACTGTTACAGCACCTATCTCTGCCAGATTACTACAAGAGCCAATATACTATCCGAAAAATGACAACCTCAGTCAACAATATTCTGAATCGGTGTACTTTGAATTCAATACAAAAATAAGAGATAATAAAGGAGAAATAAGTATCAACTATATTAATGGGAATTCGTCCAATATTAGCGTGCAAAATAAGTCAGATAATGTATTGCTGTCTGATAATGAACTGTATCTATTTTTCAATTCAACAGAGGATCCTCAGACACAGCGTTACATACAAAGAATCGGCGTTAACGGAGTAAAATCAGTTTACGGAGGAGAAGAGATCTCTAGAACCATATCTAACACCAGTAGAGTGAGTGATCTAATAACAAACACAACAAACACAACAGTTGCACAGGGAACAAAAATAGTATTATCATCAAGCGAATCTGAAGAGGTCTATCTTTCTTCGGATAATTCGTCTGTTGACCTTAGCGAGCCGGGTGATAACAATTATAATAAGGTTATAGACACATCAGAGATCCCTATTGGAGAATACATACTTAAATCTGGATCTGAAACAAATGGTAGCCAGATCAATATAACTGAAGATTCACTGTCTGCTAAGACTCCAACAACAGCTGAATCAACGGGGATTATAATCAATTTTAGCTCGCCTTCAATAAACCGACATCTAGCCATTAGCGTCCACAATAAAAGTGATACAAGCACAGCTAGAGAAGTGATAGAATTAGAACAAAATAAGGTGAGAAATACATCCATCGAGGTCTCAGAGCCAGGAGAATACAATCTAAGAATCAGAGATACACATTCTGGAGAGGTAGTCAGACGTTCAATACAGATTTTGGAGAATAGAGATTCAAATCTGATGTTTGATTCAGATCCAAATGAGAGTTATTTGGGAACAGAATATAATGCTGAAATATCGTCCATTTACAACAACTCGGAGCTGAAAATAATCACTGAGTCAAATAGAACAATCGCAACTGCTAACCTCTCTACACCGGCTCCCGGACGCACATCGATTGGGGTGAATACGTATGCCCTCGGCAACGAATCGCTGACAGATAGGTTTGTCACCGCGGGGCCGGGCGCGACCGTGGAATCGGTCGACACGTCGATATCGAACAGGACGCTTCCTCCGGGAACGTACCGGATCGCCGTCCGCTCCGAACAGGGACTCGCCTCAACAGCCGACGAGGCCACTGTCACGATCGGGAGCCGTTCGACGAACGGTGTGACCGCCTACGCGACGACCGCCCTCGACCGAGGCGACCTCGGGACGGCCGACGCGGTGCGACGGGCGATCGCGAACGGAACGCTCTCGCCGACGTCGACCGTCGCCTCGAACGAGACCGTCGTGTACGCCGCGAACGCCACGGGATTGACCGGGCTGCCGGCCGCGCAGAACGCGACCCCCGAGACGGGCGCCGACCTGAGTCAGCTCGGCGGGCTCGCCTTTGGCGTGCGGTCGAACGCGTCGGCGACGGATGACGACGGGACCGACGCAGACGGGCCGGTCCCACCGAACTCGTCCGTCCACGTTGACAGCACGGGGCTCTACCTCGTCGCCGAGGGCGCCGACGCGCTCGCGACCGATGAGACGCCCGCCGACGGAGAGACGTTTACTGCCGAGTTCCGCGTAGAGGACGAGCGCCTGCGCGAGGCCGCGTCGGACGCGACGGACGACCACGCCGTGTCGACGACGGTGACTTTCGAGGCGCTCCCGACGAGCGAGGGGGACGAAGATACTGCAAGCGACGATCCGATTGGAGGCGGCAGCGGCGGTGATGACGGTAATGGCAGTAACGGTAGTGGTAGTAGTGGCGGTAGTGGTAGTAGTGGCGGTAATGGCAGTAACGGTAGTGGTAGTAGTGGCGGTGGTGGCAGTGACGGTAGTGGTAGTAGTGGCGGTGGTGGCAGTAACGGTAGTGGTAGTACTGGTGGCGGTGGTAGCGGGGGAGCTGGCGGTGGTGGAGGAGCGTCCGGCGGCGGTACCGGCGCGGGCGGCGGTGCGACCGCCGGCGGAAGCGGACCGGCGGAGGCGACGCCGGGGGCGGGAGCCGCGCCGAGCGGCTCAGAGGCGGAGAAACCGAACAGGAAAAACGGGGACCGGTCCGTGATCGGTCCCGGACGGAACGAGGACCGGTTCGGGATCCGCCCGGTGGCCGACGTCCGACCGGTCGCAGGCGGCGATTCGATCGCGTCGCCCGCGTCCGTCTCGCCGACGGTGGCCTCCGCCAACGCGGGTGCCAGTCCGACCGAGGGCGACGCCCCCTCGTCCAAGCCGGGCGCGGATCGCGGCGACGCCGGATCGGACCGCGCGGGCGGCGACAACAGCGGGGCAGAGGCGACCGAGGTGGCGGGAGCGAACGGGGCGGACGCCGAGTCAGACGTGCGGGACGGTCCGGCAGCGAAGTCGGAGTCACCGGACGGCGAGCCGGAAACGCCGAGCTACGACGACGCGCCGATCCGGACGACCGCCGACGACGTGCCCGGGTTCGGCCCGCTCGTCACGCTAGTCGCGCTCCTGCTCACCGGGAGACTCGCCGCGCGACGGCGGAGTCGGGGCCCGTGAGAGCGTGTTCCGGCAGTCCCGCGGCGACTCGGGCGGTATCCTTTTGCTGGACCGCACCCTCCCGTGAGGTATGAGCGTGACCATCACCCCGCCGCGGGAACGCGAGTGCGAGCTGTGCGGTCGCCGGGAGCGGTGGGACGAGGAGGCCACCGGCTGGCAGATCGCCGACGAACCGGGCGAGGTCTACTGCATCCACGAGTGGGACATCAACGGGTCGTTCACGCCCCTGCGCGAGTGACCGGCCCGTCTCACACCGGGCTCGTCTCGCTCGGCGACGAACTCCGGCTCGGTCAAAAACGGCGAACGTTCGACGATTAACAATACAGTATTATTTTCGGGATTCGGGCCCGTAACGGCACAGATTTGTTCGTTTGAGAGGCTCTAGTAGAACTAATCCGGCACATAACTGATCGGGCGTCGAGCGTGTCAACGGTTATGCACCCATGATGGATAATTACCTTATATTCCCTAATGTGTGTACGAGGGATCCTACCCGTATCAGGGTCATACCTTTAAGCGATCATCTGTGAGTGCGGGGCATGACCGAGCCACGTAGTAACACCCGGGGGGATTCGGAGTCCTCGGGCCGCGGTGGGGGGCTTGCGACGGTATCGGACGAGCGATCGAACTGCGGGATCGGCGGGATCGTCGACCTCGACGGGGACCCGAACCACGAGACAGTGACCGATGCGGTCCGGCTGCTGGAGAACCTCGAGCACCGCGGCACCACGGGCGCCGAGGAGAACACCGGCGACGGGGCCGGCATCATGGTCGCGCGCCCGGACGGCTTCTTCCGCGAGGTCGTCGACGCCGACCTCCCCGACGAGTACGCGGTCGGCTCCGTCTTCATGCCGACCGAGCAGAGCGTCCAGGCGGAGATCCACGACGTCATCGCGGAGGTGTTCTCCGTCTACGGGCTGGAGGTGCTCGCGTGGCGCTCCGTCCCGACCGATAACGCCGACCTCGGCGCGACCGCGCTCGACTCGGAGCCGGAGGTCGCCCAGCTGTTCGCCGCGCCCGTCGAGGGTGCCGGTCTCGCAGAGCGGTTCACCAGCGAGGAGACCCGCCCGGACGACGTCGACCCGGAGCTGCTCGGGTTCGACCGCGCGCTGTATGCCGCCCGACGCGAGATCGAGAACGCGGTCGCCGACGTCGACGGGGCCGGGCGGTTCTACGTCTGCTCGCTCGACCGCCAGCGCGTCGTCTACAAGGGCCTGCTGAAGGGCTCGCAGCTCGCCGACTACTACCCGGACCTGACCGACGAGCGCTTCGCGAGCCACGTCGCCTTGGTCCACGCGCGGTTCTCGACGAACACGCTCGGCGCGTGGCACCTCGCGCACCCGTACCGCAACATCGTCCACAACGGCGAGTTCAACACGATCCGCGGGAACGTCAACTGGATGCGCGCCCGCGAGAACGACCTCGACCATCCGGCGTTCGGCGCCGAGCTCGACACGATCAAGCCGGTGATCGACGACCCGAACCAGTCGGACACCGCGAGCGTCGACAACGCGGTCGAACTGCTCCTCCAGGCCGGCCGCGACCTCCCGCACACGCTCCGGATGCTGATCCCGGAGGCGTTCCGCGACGACGACCTGATGGACGCGGCCCGCACCGACTTCTACGACTACCACGCCTCGCTCGTTGAGCCGTGGGACGGCCCCGCCCTCGTCATCGGCTTCGACGGCGACCGCGTGGCCGGCGTCCTCGACCGCAACGGGCTCCGCCCGTGCCGGTACGAGGTGACCGAGGAGAACCGGCTGATCGTCGGGAGCGAGGTCGGCGCGCTGCCGACCGACCCCGCCGACGTACAGCGCCGCGGGCGGCTCCAGCCCGGCGAGATATTCGTCGCCGACCCCGAGGAGGGGCGGATCGTCCCGGACGACGAGGTGTTCGCCGAGCTCACCGACGAGAAGTACGGCGAGTGGGTCGACGAGCGCCAGGTGGACCTCGACGAGGTCGTCGTCGAGGTCGACGAGGAAAGCGGATCTGAGAGCCCGGCCGAGGCCGACGACGAGGGCGACGAGGCCCCGACGGTCCGCGCGCACCAGGCCGCGTTCGGCTACACGACCGACTCGCTGAACCACCTCGTCGAGCCGATGGCGAAAGACGGGAAGGACCCGGTCGGCTCGATGGGCGACGACACGCCGCTGTCGGTCCTCTCCGACGTCGACCGCCCGCTGTTCACCTACTTCAAGCAGCTGTTCGCGCAGGTGTCGAACCCGCCGATCGACTACATCCGCGAGGAGCTCGTCACCTCGCTGGAGACCCGGATCGGGAACCAGCGGAACCTGCTCGACGAGACTCCCGAGCACGCCGAGCAGATCGTCTCCGACTCCCCCATCCTCACCGACGCCGAGACGGCGGCGCTGAAGGCGCTGGACAGCGGCCCCGTCGACGGCGACGGCCCCGCCTTCGACTCGGTGACCGTCGATATCACGTACGACCGCGAGGCGTCGCTCGTCGACGCCGTCACGCGGATCCGCAACGAGTCCGCGGCCGCGATCAGGGACGGCGCCGACGTGGTCGTCCTCTCCGACCGCGCGGTCGGCCCGGACCGGCTCGCGGTCCCGAGCCTGCTCGCGACCGGCGCGGTCCACCACCACCTCGTCCGGAACGGGCTGCGGAACCGCGCCGGAATCGTCGTCGAATCGGGCGAACCGCACGAAGTACACCACATCGCGACGCTCGTCGGCTACGGCGCCGACGCGATCGACCCGTACCTGGCGTACGAGTCTATCGCCGACGTCGTCGCTGGGCCCGACGGCGCCGACGAATCGGAGGCGCTCGCGGCGTACCGCGGCGCGCTGGAGGACGGCCTCCTCAAGACGATGGCGAAGATGGGCATCTCGACGATGGAGTCGTACCAGGGCGCCCAGATCTTCGAGGCGGTCGGGCTCGCCTCCGAGTTCGTCGCCGAGTACTTCGAGGGGACCGAGATCCGCACCGAGGGGATCGGGATCGAGGAGATCGAGGACGACCTCCGGACGCGCCACGCGATGGCGTTCGGCGCCGACCCCGAGCTGGAGACCACGGGCGAGTACGAGCACCGCTCGTCGGGGATCAAACACGGCTGGAACCCGCAGACGGTCGGGACGCTCCAGCAGGCGGTCCGCGGCGGCGACTACGAGCAGTACCGGGAGTTCGCCGAGCTGGTGAACGACCAGTCCGAGGAGCTCCAGACGCTCCGCGGGCTCCTCGAGTTCGAGTCCGACCGCGATCCGGTGCCGGTCGAGGAGGTCGAGCCGGTCGAGTCGATCGTCGAGCGCTTCTCGACGGCCGCGATGAGCCTCGGGAGCATCTCGCCGGAGGCCCACGAGAACAACGCGATCGCGATGAACCGGATCGGCGCGAAGTCGAACACCGGCGAGGGCGGCGAGCCGCCGGAGCGGTTCGGCACCGAGAAGGAGTGCTCGGTCAAGCAGGTCGCCTCCGGCCGGTTCGGCGTCACCGCCGACTACCTCGCGAGCGCGGACGAGCTGCAGATCAAGATGGCGCAGGGGTCGAAGCCCGGCGAGGGCGGTCACCTCCCCGGCGAGAAGGTGAACGAGATGATCGCGCACGTCCGGTGTTCCACGCCGGGCGTCGGGCTCATCTCGCCGCCGCCGCAACACGACATCTACTCGATCGAGGACCTCAAGCAGCTCATCTTCGATCTAAAGGCCGCGAGCCCGGACGCCGACGTCAACGTGAAGCTGGTGTCCGAGGCCGGCATCGGCACCATCGCGGCCGGCGTCGCGAAGGCGAACGCGGACGTCGTCCACGTCTCCGGTCACTCCGGGGGCACGGGCGCGTCCCCGAAGACCTCCATCAAGAACGCGGGGCTCCCGTGGGAGCTCGGGCTCGCCGAGGCGAACCAGATGCTCCGCGCGACCGGCCTGCGCGACCGCATCCGCGTCACCGCGGACGGCGGGCTCAAGACCGGCCGCGACGTCGCGGTCGCGGCCGCGCTGGGCGCGGAGGAGTACGTGTTCGGCACCGCGTCGCTCGTCACCTCGGGCTGCGTGATGGCCCGGCAGTGCCACGAGAACACCTGCCCGGTCGGCGTCGCGACCCAGCGGGAGGACCTCCGCCAGCGCTTCCCCGGGCAGCCGGACCACGTCATCAACTACATGACGTTCATCGCCCAGGAGCTCCGCGAGCTCATGGCCGAGCTGGGGTACACCGAGGTCGAGGAGTTCATCGGGCGCCCCGAGCTGCTCACCCAGCGCGAGACGGACCACGAGAAGGCGAAGCACCTCGACCTCTCGGCGGTGATCGCCGAGCCCGCGGGCGACGCCCGGACGAAGACCCGCGAGCAGGACGACGCCGACATCGAGGCCCTGCTCGACTGGGACCTCATCGACGAGGCGGCCCCGGCCATCGAGGACGGCGCGCCCGTCGCGCTCACCCGCGACGTGGAGAACGTCGACCGCGCGGTCGGCGCGACCCTCTCGAACCGCGTCGTCTCCGAGCACGGCGGCGAGGGGCTCCCGGACGACACCGTCACCTGCCGGTTCGACGGCTACGCCGGCCAGAGCTTCGGCGCGTTCCTCGCGCCCGGCGTCACCTTAGAGCTGACCGGCGCCGCCAACGACTACCTCGGGAAGGGGCTCTCCGGCGGCCGGATCGTGGTCAACACCCCCGACGAGGCGGGGTACGACCCCGCGGAGAACGTCGTCGCGGGCAACGTCGGGCTGTACGGCGCCACCGACGGCGAGGTGTACGTCAACGGCGTCGCCGGCGAGCGGTTCGGCGTCCGCAACTCCGGCGTGCGGGCGGTCGTCGAGGGCGTCGGCGACCACGGCTGCGAGTACATGACCGGTGGGGTCGTCGCCGTGCTCGGCGACACCGGCCGGAACTTCGCGGCCGGGATGTCCGGGGGGGTCGCCTACGTGTACGACCCGGACGACCGGTTCGACGAGCGCGTGAACCGCGGGATGGTATCGGTATCGGCGACGCTCGACGAGTCGGACGAGCGCATGCTGCGGCGGCTCGTCGAGAACCACCGGGCGTACACCGGCAGCGACCGCGCGGCCGAACTGCTCGACGATTGGGCGGCGACGCTGGACGACTTCGTGCGCGTCTTCCCCGACGCGTACGCCGACGTCATCGCCGAGGGCAAGGGCGCCGACGTGCGCGACGAGCCGCCGGCGGCGGCCGAGACCGTCCCCGGCGCCGCGAGCGACCCGACCGGGCAGGCGTCGAGCGACGACTGATCGGAGGGCGGGTCGCCGTTCGGTCTGTCTTTTAAATAGAGCTCCACGGTCAGTCGTCGAGCGCCTCGCTCTCGACCGCCTCCTTTCCCATCGCCCGCTCGACCGCGCGGTCGACGTGTCGCTCGCGGGCGCGGTCGACGAACTCCTCCGGCAGCTCCTCGATCTCGCCGGCCTGCACGCCCCAGAGCTTCACGTAGAGGCCGTCGGCCGGGAGCCAGGCGTCGGGGACGACCGGGAGGGTGTACGGGCCGTCGCCTATGAACACGGCGTCGATAGCGACGCCGAGCACGACCGGCGGGACCAGCCCGGCGACGCGGGCGACGACGTTCGCGGCCATCCCGATCACGAGCCAGTGGGCCTCGCCGGCGCCGTACTCCCGGACCAGTCGGAGGAGCGGCCGGTCGACCCGATCGCGGTACACCTCGAAGGCGTTGCAGTCGTCGGCAGCCATGGGGATAGCATCCGTGCGAGCCGCATGTATCCGACGGCTTCGGTCGGTTCGGCCGGGTTCGACGAACGCCCGGGCCGGCACCGTCCGGTTTAAGCCGAACGGAGACCATAATATCGCAT
Source organism: Halorubrum sp. B53 (assembly GCF_059752395.1). NCBI lineage: Archaea > Methanobacteriati > Methanobacteriota > Halobacteria > Halobacteriales > Haloferacaceae > Halorubrum > Halorubrum sp. B53. The sequence continues at coordinate 110,493 of NZ_MWTH01000016.1, forward strand.
CGCGGTCGTAATCGACGATGAGTGACGCACTGTCCGAGGGAGACGCCCTCCGCCGCATGTACCGGATCACCGCCGACCAGGAGCGTCCCTTCGAGGAGAAGCTTCCAGACCTGCTGGATCTCGGTCGCGCGTACCTCGACGTGGAGACCGGCTTCCTCACCGAGATCGACGGCGAGACGCAGGTCATCGTGGACGCGCGGGGCGACCACGAGCTGCTTCAGGCCGGGCGGAGCTGCCCGCTGTCGAAGGCGTACTGCAGGCGGACCGTGGACATGGACGGCGCGCTGACGGTCCAGCACGCCCGCGTGGAGGGGTGGGAGAGCGACGCCGCCTACGAGGAGTTCGGGCTGGAGGCGTACATCGGCGCGAAAGTCGTGGTCAGCCGCGAGGTGTACGGGACCTTCTGTTTCGCCGATACGGCGGCTCGGGACCGTCCCTTCTCGGAGGACGAGGAGACGTTCGTGGAGCTGTTGGCCCAGTGGGTCGGCTACGAGCTGTTCCGGAAGCAGGCGACCGAACGCATGCAGCGGCAGCGCGACCAGTTGGAGGAGTTCTCCCGCGTCGTCTCGCACGACGTCCGGAACCCGCTCGGGATCCTCGACGGCTACCTCGACATGGCGGAAGAGACCGGCGATCCGGAGCACTTCCAGCGGTGCCGCGACGCGGTCGACCGGATGGAGTCGCTGATCGACGACCTGCTCTTCCTCACCCGCGAGGGACAGACGATCGGGGGACGCGAGGAGGTCGACCTCGGGGACCTCGCCCGCGAGTCCTGGTCGTTCGTGAGCGCCGGGGACGCGACGCTGGCGGTCGACACCGACCGCGTCGCCCTCGGCGACTGGAGCCGCCTCCAGCAGGTGTTCGAGAACCTGTTCAGAAACAGTGTGGAGCATGGCTCCACTAGCAGCCGGGCGGAGCCCGGCGACAGTGTCGAGCACGGCGGCGCCGACGTGGCGATCCGAGTCGGCGACCTCCCGGACGGGTCGGGGATCTACGTCGAGGACGACGGCGCGGGGATTCCGGAGGCCGAGCGCGACGAGGTGTTCGTCGACGGCTACACCACCGGCGCGTCCGGCACCGGGCTAGGGCTGACGATCATCCAGCAGGTCGTCTCGGCGCACGGCTGGGAGATCGCCGTGACGGAGAGCGCCGCCGGCGGGGCGCGGTTCGAGATCACCGGGATGGAGTTCGTCGGGGACGGAACGAACGGCGACAGGTAGCGAGGGGTCAGTTGTGGTCTCCGTCGGGAGACGCTCCGTCTCGGTTGCGGTCGATACGGACACGGCAGCGAGCGATTGCGGGAGTGAGTGTAGTACGTCGTGAGCGAAGTCGTTTATAACCCCGATCGTGGTGTCGCTGTCAGATTTTTATAAGTGATCGACGCTTCCGCGGTGAAGGTCTCCAAAGCCCCAGCCGCTCGTTTTTAAGGAGCTGATCCGATTTTGACGGTGAAGGCCTCCAAAGCCCCAGCCGCGACGACTCGCGCGGCTCGCTGCGGTCCTCGGTCAGTCGCTTTGCTCCTTCCCTGCGGTCCTTGCGTCGCCGTGCGTCGCCCTCGCGACTGGGGCTTTGAGTCCCACCCCGCCCGCACCGCAACCGCACCTCACACCTCCCCAGCCTCGCGGTTCGCGCTCTGCGAGCGCTCACCGCGTCCCTCGCGGGCTGGCTCGCGGCCGCCGGTGGCGGCCGCTCGCAGGCGCGCCGACCGCATCCGTCTTTTATAAGTAATCCTCGCCGTCGCTCACCGGTTAGTCGTGACGGAAGCAGCGCGAGCCGGTGAACGCCATCGCCATGTCGTGCTCGTCGGCGGCGGCGATCACGTCCTCGTCGTTGACGGAGCCGCCCGGCTGGATCACGGCCTCGATCCCGGCCTCGGCGGCCTCCTCGACGGCGTCCGGAAACGGGAAGAAGGCGTCAGAGGCCATCACGGCGCCCTCCGCGGACTTGCCCTCCGCGTCCTTCTCGGCCTTCATCGCCGCGAGCGTCACGGCGTCGACGCGGGACACCTGCCCCATCCCGACGCCGACCGTCTCGGTGCCGGTCGCGAACAGGATGCCGTTCGACTTGACGTGCTTGAGCGTCTTCCACGCGAACAGCATCGTCTCCAGCTGCTCGTCGGTTGGTTCGCGCTCGGTGACGATCTCCAGGTCCGCGACGGTCGGCGACTGGAAGTCCCGCTCCTGCACGAGTCGCCCGCCGACGACCGGTTTCTCGGTGAACCGCTCGGAGAAGCGGTCCACGCCCTCGCCGAGTGGGCCGACGTCGAGCACGCGGAGGTTCCCCTTCTCGCGGAGCACGTCGAGCGCGCTGTCGGTGTAGCCGGGCGCGACGACGACCTCCTTGAACGAGTCGGCGACCGCGGTCGCGGTGTCGGCGTCGCACTCGCGGTTCAGGGCGACGATGCCGCCGAACGCCGACTTCGCGTCGGTGCGGAGCGCGCGGTCGTACGCGTCCGCGAGGGTGTCGCTCGTCGCGCAGCCGGCGGGGTTGGTGTGCTTGATAACCGCGGCCGCGGGCTCCTCGAACTCCTTCACGAGGTTCAGCGCCGCGTCGGCGTCGTTGTAGTTGTTGTACCCCATCCCCTTCGCGCCGGGGTTCAACTGGTCGGCGCCGACGACGCTCGCCTCCTCGCAGCCGTCGTCCGCGTAGAGCGCGGCGTCCTGGTGCGGGTTCTCGCCGTAACGGAGCGTGTCGGCGCGCTCCTCGGAGGCGAATCGGCGCTCCGGGAAGTCGCCGCCGGCGTCGCCCTCGACGGTCACACCGGTCACCGCGCCGACCGGTCCGTCCCCGTCGGCGTCCCCGTCCTCGCCGCCCTCGCGCTCGACCGTCACGCGGCCCTCGGCGAACCACCGGACCGCCCGCGGGTACGCCGTGAACTCCGCGTCGTGAAGCACCCGCTCTTTCAGCGAGTCCGCGTCGTCGTCGCCGTAGACGGGGACCGGCTCCTGCGTGACGATCGGGCCGTCGTCGATCTCCTCGGTGACGACGTGGACCGTACAGCCCGTCGTCCGGACGCCGGCGTCGAGCACCTGCTCGTGGGCGTCCATGCCCGGGAACGCCGGGAGCAGCGAGGGGTGGACGTTCAGCGTCGTCGGCGCCGCGTCGAGGAACTCGTCGGTGAGCACGCGCATGTACCCGTCGAGGCAGACCAGGTCGAAGTCGTAGTCGGCGAGCCGGTCTAAGATCCGTCGCTCGTGGGACGCGCGCGACTCGCCCTCCTCCCGCTCGACGACCTCGGTCGGGATACGTCGCTCCGTCGCGGCCTCCAACACGGGCGCCTGCTCTCGGTTCGTCAGGACAACGGACAGCTCCGCGCCGCCCGGCGCGACGTCGGCGATGTGTCTGAGGTTCCGCCCCCGGTTGCTCGCGAGTCCGGCGATCTTCATACGAGACTGGTCCGACCGATCGCGTATATCGATTGCGGTCCGTCCCGTCAGAGTATCCACGTTTACGGATAATATCCGCCACCCGGGCGGGGAAAGGCGATGAACCTATCCACGTCCGTGCGTCACGCCATCGACACGCTTTTGCTGGCTCCGGAGGCAGTCGCGAACATGACGGACCACGCCATCTCGGGCCTGTCGCGGTCGGACCCCCTCGCCGCCGTCTCGCCGCTGGACGGCCGATACGCCTCCCGCACCGCGCCGCTGTCGCCGTACGCGAGCGAGGCCGCGCTCATGCGCGCCCGGACCCGCGTCGAGGTCGAGTACCTGATCGAGCTGGCCGCGCTCGACGCGACCCCGATCGCGCTCGACGACGACGCCGAGGCGGGGCTGCGCGACGTCGTCGAGGAGTTCTCGGCCGAGGACGCGCGACTCATAAAGGCGCTCGAGGTCGAGGGCGCCGAGGGGTACGCCGCGACCAACCACGACGTGAAGGCGGTCGAGTACTTCCTCCGGGTGCGACTGGACGGGTTAGACGAGTCGGGAGCGATCGCCGACGCGGAGGCGCTGTACCCGTGGATCCACTTCGGGCTCACCAGCGAGGACGTCAACAACCTCGCGCACCGGCTCCTTCTCAAGCCCGCGGTGAGCGAAGTGCTCGTGCCCGCGGTCCGCGAGGTCCGGGACGCCCTCGTCGACCTCGCGCAGGAGCACCGGGAGACGCCGATGCTCGCGCGCACCCACGGCCAGCCCGCGACGCCGACGACGTTCGGCAAGGAGATGGCGGTGTACGCCTCGCGGCTCGGCCGCGCGCTCGGCCGCGTCGTCGTCGCGAACGGCGACCTCTCCGGGAAGCTGGCGGGCGCCTCGGGGGCGTACGCCGCCCACGACGCCGCCTACCCGGACGTCGACTGGCGGGCGTTCTCCCGGTCGTTCGTGCACGGCCTCGATCTGGAGCACACGCCGCTGGCGACGCAGGTGAACCCCTGCGACGACCTCGCGGCGCTGTTCGACGCGCTTCGCGGGGTCAACAACGTGCTCCTCGATCTGGACCTGGACGCGTGGCTCTACGTCTCCGACCGGTACCTCGGCCAGCGGGCGGTCGAGGGCGAGACCGGCTCCTCGACGATGCCGCACAAGGTGAACCCGATCGACTTCGAGAACAGCGAGGGGAACCTCTCGAAGGCGAACAGCGACCTCACCTTCCTCGGCGACTACGTGACGAGCTCGCGGCTCCAGCGCGACCTCTCCGACTCCACGGTCAAGCGCAACGTCGGCGCCGCCTTGGCGCACTGCCTCATCGGCTACGGGAAGGCCGAGAGCGGGCTCGCGAAGGTCGTCCCGAACGAGGCGGTGATGCGCGAGGAGCTGGCGGCGACCCCCGAGGTGATCGGCGAGGCCGTCCAGACGATCCTCCGGCGCGAGGGCGACACCGACGCCTACGAGCGCGTGAAGGAACTGACGCGGGGGCGGTCGGTGACGCTCGCGGACTTCCGCGAGCTGTTCGCCGACCTCGACGTCGACGAGGACGTGCGCGAGGAGCTGCGGGCGCTGACGCCGGCGGGATACGTCGGCGTCGCCGACGATCTCGTCGACGAGATCGACGAGTAGGCGCCTCCTCGCGAACGACCGCGAGGACACCCGGATCGGCGCCACAAGAGGTTTATCCGTCGCGTGAGCAGGTGCGGCCGATGCCCTCCGACAACGACGACGAGACGGAGTACTCCGTCTTCGGCAACGAACCGAGCGGCGAGTGGGCCGACGCGGAAGACGACGGTCGCGCGGACCCCGACTCGGCTCGAACCGAAGGACAGCACGAGTCGCTGGCGACCGGGGACGGCGACGGCTGCCCGAAGTGCGGCAGCGAGGAGACGGAGACCGACGAGATCGCGACGAGCGGGACCGGTCTCACCAAGATGTTCGACGTCCAGAACCGCGCGTTCGTCGTGGTCTCGTGCGCGAACTGCGGCTACTCGGAGCTTTATAAGGGACAGTCGAAGGGGAACGCCATCGACTTCTTTGTCGGCTGAGCGGGTCGCGGCGACGGCTTCCGGGGTCGAATCGCGACGATGCTCGGGACCGCTCCGTGTCGCGTCGAGCGACCGATTTATGTCGATAGCGCGACCGGTTTCGAGCGCGTATGGTCTCCCTCCGTCAGCCCTCCGGTATTCCGGTCGTCGGCGTCCTCGTCGACGGCCGAACGTACAGGCACCTGTTGTACCTCCTGCTCGCGGTCCCGCTCGGGTTCGTCTACTCGACGCTGTTCACGTTCGGCGTCGCGTTCGGGCTCCTCCTCTCCGTCGCCCTCGTCGGGGTCGTAATCCTGCTGGCGACTCTGATCGGCTCCCGACTGGTCGCCGGCTTCGAGCGGTGGCTCGCGAACGCGCTGCTCGGCACGAAGCTGTCCCGGCCCGACGATCTCGTCGACGCCCAAGGCGCGCTCGCGGGCGTCAAGAAGTACGTCGACGCCCGCTCGACGTGGGCGGGGCTCGGGTTCCTCTCGCTGAAGTTCTGGGTGAGCCTCTTCGCGTTCGTTCCCCTCGTCCTGTTGGCGAACGCGCTCCCGCTGGTCGCCGCGCCGCTCCGGTACCCGTACACGGCCGGCTTCGGCGAGGTCAACGGCGAACCCGTGACGTGGGCGATCGACACGCTCCCGGAGGCGCTGGTCGCGCTCCCGCTCGGGGTCGTCGGCGTTCTCCTCGCGCTCCACCTCACGAACCTCGTCGCCTACGCGGCCCGGCAGATGGCCGTCGCGCTGCTCGGCCGCCGAGAGACCGGGTCGGCTTCGGGACCGGAGGGCGACGGCGCGCCCGCCGGCGCCGGAGACGCGGGTGACGCCGACGGCGAGTTCGACTTCGTGGACGATCCAGCCCCCGCCGACCGCGACCCCGACAACCGCGAGCCCGACGACCGCGGCGACGACGACGATTGAGTCGAGGACGCCCCCGAGCGACTTATTCGCGTGCGGGCGTCAGGGCGGATATGGCACCGACGCTGGTCAACGCCGCGTTCGGCGCGCTGCTCGGGGCCGCCCTGCTGGGCGCCGCTTTCGACCGGCGGTCCGTCGCGGTCGTCGTCGCGGCCGCGGTCCTCCCCGACCTCGACGCGGTCGCGAGCCTCGCGGTCCCGGGCGCGACGAACGCGCTCCTCCACGCCGTCTGGCTCCCCCTCACCGCCGGGGTCGTCCTCTACTGGGACACCCGGCTGCGGGACGCCTCGCGGCTCCGCGAGCGGGCCGGGTGGCGCGGCGTCCGGGTCGCGTGGGTCGCGCTCGCGGCGTTCCTCGTCGCCGGCGTCGGCCCGGACCTGTTCGGCAGCGAGGGTGTGAACCTGCTGTACCCGCTCGGCGACGCCTACTACCTCGTCAGCGGCGGGTTCCTCTTCTCGACGGAGGACGGGATCGTCCAGACGTTCGTCTCGTTCGGCGCGGAGGGATCCGGGGTCCTCCCCCTGGAGACGCTCGGAACGACCGACTCGTACGCGATTCCGACGTTTATAAACCCCGACGGGCGGCCGGGGCTCTCGCTCGGCGCCGAGCGCGAACTGCACTTGGTCCGGACGGGGTGGCAGCTCGTCG
>NZ_MWTH01000016.1:117462-117667 GCF_059752395.1 Halorubrum sp. B53
CGCCGCCGCGGCCTCGCTGTTGGCGATCCGGTTCCGGCGGGGAGGGAGGACGGACCGGGAAAGCCAGGCGGGCCGGGAGAGCCGGGCGGAGTCGACCGGGGACTCCGCGGAGGTGAGCCGGTAGATGGTCTCGTCGGTCGTCCACGCCGGCTTCGCGCTGTTGCTCGCGGCCGGGCTGCTCGGCGAGTACTACGACCGGCGGGGG
>NZ_MWTH01000016.1:117677-173635 GCF_059752395.1 Halorubrum sp. B53
GATCGTCGTGATCCCCGAGGCGGACAGCGTCCTCGGATTCGTTATGCCCGGAGCGCATCGGACGGTCGGACACAACCTCGTGTTGCCCGCGGCGGCGGCGGCGCTGCTCTACTACGACACCCGCCTCCGCGAGCGGTCCGCGCTCCGCGAGCGCCTCGCCGACCGGTGGATCGCGGTCGCGTGGGTCGGGCTGTTCGTCCACGTCTTCGCGCACGTCCCGCTCGACTGGGTCCACCTCGAGGGGGTGAACGTCTTCTGGCCGCTGCGGGACCGCTTCTACGTCCTCGACGGGGAGGTCCTGCTGTCGACCGCGGACGGGGTCGTCCAGACGTTCGTCGACCTGCGGGTCGACCCGGAGACCGGGAGCCGGACGGTGGATGCCGGCGGGGGCGGCACCACGGAGACCGTCCACGTCAACAACCCCGTCGAGCCGCGCGACCCCGACGAGGTGACCGACGAGCCGGTCGAGCGGATCTTCCCGGTCGCGAACGCCGGCTGGCGGCTCTACCTGGTCGGAACCGGGCTCTTCGCGCTGGCCGCGCGGCGGTTGCAGGATCGAGCGCCGCGGGAGGACGGGGCGTGAGATCGGTCGACCGCGAGCGAGGGCAACGGCTCAGGGCGGAGGTAAAATCCCCACATAGTATGGCCGGGGAGTGAATCCGATATAGCCCGTAGAAACGCCCGATGAGCCCTCGCTCACGCGACGACGAGCGCCTCGCCGGAGCGGATATCGCGGTCGTCGGCGCCGGGTTCGGCGGCCTCTCCGCGGCCGCGTACCTCGCCGACGCCGGCGCGGACGTGACGGTGTTCGAGCGCAACGAGCATCCGGGGGGGTACGCCGGCCGGATCGAGCGCGACGGCTTCCGGATCGACACCGGCCCCTCGTGGTACCTCATGCCGGAGGTGTTCGACCGCTTCTTCGAGCAGTTCGGGCGGTCGACCGACGAGTTCTACGAGCTGACCGAGCTCGACCCCCTCTACGAGGTCGTCTGGAAGGACGGCGACCGCGCGACGATGCCGGCCGACCGAGAGGGGCAGAAGGCGCTGTTCGAGTCGTACGAATCGGGCGCCGGCGACCGGCTCGACGCGTACCTCGACGACGCCGCGGAGGCGTACGAGCTCGGGATGGACCGGTTCGTCTACCCGAGCCGCTCGCGGCTCCGCGACATGGTCGACGCGGACGTGTTGCGGTCGGGGCGCGCGCTCCCGAAGCTCCGGACGATGGACGACTACGTCGGCGACTACTTCGACCACGAGAAGCTGCGGCAGATCGCGGAGTACAAGCTGGTCTTCCTCGGCGGGTCCCCGTACAACACGCCGGCGATCTACACGCTGATGAGTCACGTCGACATGAACCTCGGCGTCTACCATCCGACCGGGGGCATCGCGAGCGTCGTCGACGGGATGGCGGCGCTCGCGACCGACCTCGGCGCCGAGATCCGCACGGGGACGCCGGTGACCGCGATCGAGCCCTCGGTCGCGGCGGCGGGGCCGAAGTTCGAGGTGGGCGCCGGGGGGGCGAACGCGCGGTTCGACCGCGTCGTCGCGAACGCGGCGCCGCCCCACGTCGAGCGCGACCTCCTCCCCGACGAGTACGCGCGCCGGGAGGCGTACTGGGAGTCGCGGACGTACGCTCCCTCCGCGTTCCTCATGTACTTCGGCGTCGAGGGCGACGTCGACCTCGACCACCACGCGCTCGTGTTACCGACCGACTGGCGGCCCCACTTCGAGCGGATCTTCGACGACCCGGCGTGGCCCGAGGACCCGGCGTACTACGTCCACGTCCCCTCGAAGACGGACTCGGAGGCGGCACCCGAGGATCACGAGGCCGTGTTCGTCCTCGTTCCGCTGGCCCCCGGACTCGACGACGACCCCGAGACCCGCGAGCGCTTCCGCGACCTGGTGCTCGACGACCTGGCCGAGCACGCCGGCGTCGACTTCCGCGACCGGATCGTCTTCGAGGAGACCGCGTCAGTCTCCGACTTCCGCGAGCGGTTCAACGCCCCGCGGGGCACCGCGCTCGCGCTCTCGCACACGCTCGGGCAGACCGGGCCGCTCCGGCCGGCGCACCGGGCGCCGGGCGTCGACGGGCTCTACTACGTCGGCGCGTACACGAACCCCGGGATCGGGATGCCGATGTGCCTGCTCAGCGGCGAGCACGTCGCCGAGGCCGTGATCGAGGACGCCGCCGGCGACGGCGTGCTCCCGTCCGTGGTGCCGACGTCGACGCTGCGGTGAAGGCGGGGATCACCCCCTGTCGTTCGGCCGTTCGACTGCATCCTGCACGGCGGCCCAGTGCGTGATCGTCCCGTCGTCGCCGGGCAGCGGCCGAAGCGAGACGCGATTTAAAAACGGAGTCCCGTCGCGCCGGTGGTTCCACACCTCCACCGTCACCGGCTCCCAGATCGACACCGCCTCGCGGAGGGCGTCGACCGCGGCGTCGCCCGTCTTCGGTCCCTGCAGCAGTCGCGGGTTGCGGCCGCGAAGCTCCGCGAGCGAGTAGCCGGTGCGGTCGCGGAACGTCCGGTTCGCGTACAGGATCGGGGTGTCGCGGTACGCCGGCCCGCAGAGCGTGACCCCCAGCGGCGCGTCGTCGAGGAGCCGAACGCGCTCGATCAGGCGTCGGTCCCGGTCGGTGAGGTCGTCGGAGTCGGTCACCGCGGCGGGCGGGGCGGCCGCCGAGGGCGAGCGCGGGAGTCGATGGGGGTCGAGTCGAAGACGCTCTGCGGCGGCGGCCCGTTCGACGCCGTCTTCCGGGCCGTCACCGAGCGCCGCCCGGTGACCGGCGAGGAGGGCCCGAAGCGCGCCCCGGAGGTCGCCCTCGTCGCACGCGAGAACGTCGAGAACATCCGATCTGCGGCTCACGGCACCCTCAGAAATCCCGCCCGGTCGGGGCGTCGGGGAGGTCGTACCGCTCCACCGGGAGCCCGAGCTCCTCGAGGGCGGCCTCCAAGTGTTCGGTCGCGACGTACTCGTCGCCGGCGGCGACGCGGGCCGCCTGCGCGTGGGCGAGCACCTCGCCCCTCCGGTCGTCCGGGAGGTCGAACTTGTCGGCGGCGAGCTCGATCACGAGCCCGTTGTGGTCGTGGGTGTACAGCGAGTGGAAGGCGCCGCGGTCGAACTCGCTCACCTTGTGGCCGGCGTCGAGCAGGCGCTCGCGGATCGTCGGGAGCCCCTCTGGCTCGACGCCGAACGCGAGGTGGTGGACCCCACCGATCCCCGGGTTCTGCGTCTCCGCGGAGTCCCGCGACTCGTCGACGAAGAAGGTGACCAACCGCCCGTCGCCCGCGTCGAAGAAGAGGTGTTCGACCGCCTCGCGGTCGAGGTTGGGCTGCCTGACGACGAGGGGCAGCCCGAGGACGTCGCGGGAGAAGGCGACCGTGTCGTCGGCGTTGCTCCCGATCAGGGTGACGTGGTCCCAGCCGGTCGCGTGCAGCACGCTGTCCGGCCGCTCCGCCGTGACCTCGGGTGTCGACATACGGTGATCCACGTGCCCGTTCCTCATGAGCTTCTGGTAACACCGGTGTCAGCCGGAGCGCGTGGGGCGAGCGGAATCGGCGGTGACTAAAAGATCGATTTGGGGCTTCCGACTAGTTATTCCGGGCGGAGCGGAAGGCCGAGACATGCAAGCGAAGTCTCACGGATCGCAGCGCGCCGCGCCGTCGACGGAGACGTGTCCGCTCTCGGACGGCCGGACGCTCGCTTACGCCGTCGCCGGGGACGAGGACGGGACGCCGGTCGTCGCACACCACGGGACTCCGGGCTCCCGGCTGTTCGCGTCGCTCCTCGCCGACGCGGCCGCCGAGGCGGGCGTTCGGCTCGTGGTTCCGGACCGACCGGGGTACGGCCGCTCGTCGCCCCCGTCGGAAGACCGGAGCTGGCGCGACTGGCGGGGCGATCTCGCGGCGCTTCTGGACGCCGAATCGGTCGACCAGGCCGGTGTCGTGGGGTTCTCCGGCGGCGGCCCCTTCGCGCTCGCGGCCGGAGCGAACGACCGCGTGCGCCGCGTCGGACTGGTCAGCGCGGTCGTTCCGCCGGCCGACGTCGGCCTCGTGCGGCTGTCCCGGATCCCCCTCGCCGTCCGCGTCCTCTTCCGGCTGTCGAGCGCCTACGCGTCGGTCGCCGGCCCGGACGCGGTCGTCGGTCAGTACACCGACCGGGAGGTGTCGGCGGCGGTCTCGCAGGCGGTCGCCGCCGACTTTCACGAGGCCCTGCGGCGGGGAGCGCGGGCGGTCGCCCGAGAGAACCGGTGGTTCGGGAGCGAGTGGCCGGGGATCGGTCGGCCGTCGGCCGCCGTCCGCGCGTGGCACGGGACCCGCGACGAGAACGCGCCGCTGTCGGGCGTCCGGGACCTCGCGACCGATAGCGACGCGACCCTCGTCACCGCCGAGACCGACCACCTCGGGACGCTGCTCGACCGCCGAAGCGAGGTGTTGCGTTGGGCCGGCGACACGTAGCGGGACCGAGCGAACGCGAGAGACACGCCCCGATACTCGCAGTTGACACCTGAAGGACGGCGAGGGGAACGCGGACTCGCGGGGTCCCCATGAGCGAAGCGAGTGGGGGCAAGCGAGGGAACGAGTGAACGACCGAAGGGAGTGACGGAGTGGACTCGCGGGGGAAACGGTTAATCCCCCGCGGGAGCGACGGGAAGACATGCCCCGCTGGACGTGCGGAATCGGCGACTGCGACGCCGCCTTCGACGACGTAGAGTCGGCTATCGTCCACCAGACCGACGAACACCAGCGCCACGAGTGCAAGGTGTGCGGCACGATCGTCCCGGACGGCTACTTCGCGATCCGGCACGCGTTCGACGAGCACACCCGGGCCGAGTTCGTCCGCGCGTACGAGGCCGACTCCGCGGCCGTCCGGCGCCGCGAGGAGATCAAACGGGAGATCGAGCACGAGGCCGACCTCCAGCGCGTCGTCGACGAGCTGGACCGCGGCGTCTAGGCGATTCCTTCCTGCCGGTCCCGCCGACCGGCCGACCTACAGCACGCGCTTTCCGAACGCGCTCGCCGCCAGCTCCGTCGCGAGCTCGGCGGTCTCGTTGTGCTGGTCGAGCGTCGGGTTCACCTCGACGAGCTCCATCGACCGGAGGGAGTCGGCCTCGTCGACGATCTCCATCGCGCTGTGGGCCTCCCGGTAGGTGACCCCGCCGCGGACCGGCGTCCCGACGCCGGGCGCCTCCTTGGGGTCGAGCCAGTCGAGGTCGAGGCTGACGTGGACCCCGTCGACGCCCTCGCCCGCGGTCGCCATCGCCTCCTCGGTGACGTCGGTGATCCCGCGCTCGTCGATGTCGGACATCGTGTACGCCGCGAAGCCGCGGTCGCGGATGACCTCCACCTCCGCCGCGTCGACGGAGCGGAGCCCGACCAGGGCGACGTTCTCCGGGGAGAGCCCGGGCGCGTTCGCCCACTCGGAGCCCGCGAACTCGTCGAAGCCGAGCGCGGCCGCGAGCGGCATCCCGTGGACGTTTCCGGAGGGCGTCGTCGAGGGCGTGTTGAGGTCGGCGTGGGCGTCGAACCACACCGCGCCGATGTCCGCGTCGCGCGCGGACCCCGCGAGCGAGCCGATGGCGATGGAGTGGTCGCCGCCGAGCGCGAGCGGCACCGCCCCGTCGGCGAGCGTCCCGCCCACCTCGTCCGCGAGGCGCCGGCAGACGTCGGCCGTCTCCCGGAGGAACTTCGCCTTCCCCGCGCTCGGCGCGTCCGCGTCCGGGTCGCGCTCCTCCGCGCGTGGAACCGCGAGGTCGCCCGCGTCGACGACGTCGACGCTCGCGCTCGCGAGCTGGTCGGCGAGCCCGCCGTACCGGATGGCCGACGGCCCCATGTCCACGCCGCGTCGGTTCGCCCCGTAGTCGGTCGGCGCGCCGATGATCCTGACGGTGGTCATGTCAGCAGGCGCGGCGCCCCGACGCTTGAATGGTGGGGTCCCGCGGCGGCGACTCGGCGAGCGCGATCGCACACGGTTTTGTCGCCCCGTTCCAACCGGACGCCATGACCGGTTCCGATGGCGAGGCGGACGACGCGCCGCCCGAGTTCGATCCCGCCGACATCGACGGCAGCGACATCGAACCGATCGGCGCCATGATCGCCGTGGCGTTCACCGGGGCGGTGATCGGTCTCGTCGGCGCCGGGGTCGCGCTGTTCGTGAGCGACCTCGGACTGGCCCTGATCGGGGTCGGCGTCGTCGTCGCGCTCTCCAGCCCGTTCGCGTACCTCCGGCTGCGCAGACGGTACGAATATTGAGATTCTGCACGATCGTTTATAACGGCCTTCCACCGCATTTAAGCGGTGGCGCCGTCTATTCGGCTCCATGTCATCGATCGAGCTCACATCGAGTCAGAAAAGCATCCTCACGGCCCTCATCAACCTGTACGGGGAACAGGAAGACGCCGTCAAAGGCGAGGCGATCGCCGAGGAGGTCGACCGCAACCCCGGCACGATCCGCAACCAGATGCAGAGCCTGAAGGCGCTCCAGCTGGTCGAGGGCGTCCCCGGCCCGAAGGGCGGCTACAAGCCCACCTCGAACGCCTACGAGGCGCTCGACATCCAGCGCATGGACGAGCCCGCCGACGTCCCCATCTACCACGAGGGCGAGGAGGTAACGGGGGTCAACGTCGACGGGATCGACCTCTCCAGCGTCCATCACCCCGAGCTCTGCCGCGCCGAGATCCACGTCCAGGGCTCCGTCCGGAACTTCCACGAGGGCGACTCCGTTACCGTCGGCCCGACGCCGCTCTCGAAGCTCGTCATCGACGGGACCGTCGACGGGAAAGACGACACCGCGAACATCCTCATCCTCCGGATCGACGACATGCGCGCGCCCGACGAGCCCGCCGAGCACTGACTGTTTCGCCGGCAGCTCCGCTCTTTACGCTCTCCCGAGACAGTTCGACGCCCCGAGCGAAGCCGCCGCTCTCGGATTCGAAACCGTCGCTCCCGGACTCGAGACCGTCGCTCTCAAACTCGGAATGGACCGACTGCGAACGAGAAACGCCGCCGTGACGGGTGTCGGGTTCGCCGACGCTACATGTCGCCGAACGCGCTCACGCCGCGTCCTGCCGAGGAGACCTTCGCGATCCACCGCACCGCGATGGACTTCTTCAGCAGCTTCGCCGGGGTGCCGCCGAACGTCTTGATCGGCATCCCCATCACGTCGTGGGCGACCGCCTCCTCGCCGACCGAGATGACGGTCCCCTTGTCCTTGTGCTCCCACGACTGGATGGGCGCGCCGCGGGCGGCCCGCGCGAGGTTCTCGCCGGCGACCTCGGCGGCCTGCCAGGCGGCCTGCGCGGTCGGCGGCGCGACGTCGTCGTCGCCCTGGTCGATGAGGGCGGTGTCGCCGATGGCGAACACGCGGTCGTCGCTGGTGGTGAAGTCGGAGGCGGCGTGGACGCGGTTCGAGCGCTCGTCCTTGTCGACCTCGACGTCCGCCAGCTCCGGCTGGCCCGTGATGCCGCCGGTCCAGACCAGCACGTCGTAAGTGAGCTCCTCGGGCTCTTCCTCCTCGCCGCCGCCGAGGTAGACCGCGTCCCCGTCGGCCTCCGAGATGAAGTCGCCCGTGAGGATCTCCACGTCGGCCTCCTCCAGCCGCTGTCGGAGCGCGCCCTGGACCTGGGGGTCGTTCCCCGGGAAGACCTCGTCGAGGCCCTCGACGAGCTTGATCTCGATGGGAGCGCGGTGCTTATCGCGGTACTCCGCGATCTCGCCCGCGGTCTGGATGCCGGAGAGCCCGGCGCCGCCGACGATGACCTCGACGGGGTCGGACCGGGTCGCCTCGGCCGCGGCCGACCGCACGTCCTCGTGGATCGCCTTCGCGTCGTCGAGGCCCTTGAGCTGGTGGGCGTTCTCCTCCAGGCCGTCGATGCCGAAGAAGGCGGTCGTGGAGCCGACGCCAAGCAGCAGGTAGTCGTAGTCGACGGTCGTCCCGTCCTCCGTCTCGACGACGCGCTCGTCGGTGTCGACGTCGACGACTCGGCCCTGCACGAAGTCGGACTCGGACGACTTGATCTCGTCGACGGGGATGGTGATCTTGTCCGCGACGGCGGGGTTGCGGATGGCGCGGTGGACCTCGTGGAGGACGAGGTGGTAGTCGTGTTCGGAGATCCACGTGAGCTCCGCCTCGCCCTCGCCGACCTCGTCTTCGAACGCCTTCACCGCCCCTGCCCCGGCGTAGCCGGAGCCGACGACGACGACCTGTGTACTCATGTCGATCTGTGCGCGGTGAGCGGATAAAGACGCTTTGAAACGTCGGTGACGCCGGCGATGCGCGCCGCGCGCTACAGCGAGAGCCCGGCGTGCCAGCGGTCGGCGCCCGCCTCCCGTTTGACCTCGTCCATGCGCGCGAGGAGTTTCACGGCGAGGCTCGCGGTCTCGGCCGCCCGCGACTCGCCCTCGGTCCGGAACTCGCCGGTCACCCGGTTCGCGTACACCGAGCAGACCGCCCCCGCTCTGAGCCCGTACACGTTCGCGATCGTGAGGATCGCCGACGCCTCCATCTCGATGTTCTTCACGTTCGCGTCCCGCAGCTCCGCGACCAGCTCGTCGGAGCCGGCCGCCTCGAACCCCTCGAAGCCGGGACGCCCCTGCCCGGCGTAGAAGGAGTCGGCGCTCATCGTCACGCCGGTGTGGTAGTCGTATCCCAGTCTCTCCGCGGCGGCGACGAGCGCCGAGACGACCTCGCCGTCGGCGGTGGCCGGGTAGTCCTCTCGGACGTACTCGTCGCTCGTCCCCTCCTGACGGACTCCCCCGGTGGAGATCACCAGGTCGCCGACCTCCATCCCCGGCTGAATGGCGCCGCAGGAGCCGACCCGGACGAACGTGTCGACGCCGATCCGGGCGAGCTCCTCGACGGCGATGGCGGCCGACGGCGAGCCGATCCCCGTCGACGTCACCGAGATGGGCGCACCGTCGTACGTGCCGGTCGCGGTACGGTACTCGCGGTGGTGCGCGACCTCGTCGTACTCGTCCCACAGCGCCGTGATCTTGTCGACGCGCTCGGGGTTACCGGGGAGGAGCACGGCGTCGGCGACGTCGGCGGGGCCCACCTCGACGTGGTAGCCGGCCTCGGCGTTGGGGTCCTCGCTGTCGCCCGCGCCGCCGTCGCCGCCGTCGGTCTCGCTGTCTTCGGTCATGTCCTCGCCCTTCGGCGAGCCGTTTAAAAGTAGTTCCGTCTTGCGGCCTGTCTGTCGGGGGGCTTCCGTGTCCTCGACGACCTGACTCAACCCCCTCGACGACCTGACTCAAACCCCTCTCGCGTCGTCGAGCGTCCCCTCCGAGATGGTGTTCGGGAGCAGCTCACCGAGCGTGTACTCGCTCGTCTCGCCGTCCCCTTCGTCGCAGACGACGACGAGGTCGTCGGCCGCGAACTCCGCGAGCGTCTGCCGGCACATCCCGCAGGGGGTGACGCCGTCGCGGACGCCGGAGGCGACGGCGATCCGGTCGAACTCGCGGTGGCCGTTCTTCACCGCCTCCGCGAGCGCGACCTCCTCGGCGTGGAGGCTGTTGGAGTAGTTCGCGTTCTCGATGTTGCAGCCGGTGTAGACGGTCCCGTCGGCGGTCCGGAGCGCGGCGCCGACGCGGTACTCGGAGTACGGGACGTGCGCGTCGTCGAGCGCGTCGCGCGCGGCCTCGATCAGATCCATACCGGGCCGTCGGTCGGCGGGGCGTTAAGCGGTCGGGTCGCGGGCGGCGAGCACGAGCACGGCGGCGATGTCGCGGGCGGCGGGAGCGGAGTCCCGCGGCGGGGCTCACCGTCCAGTGTCGTACTTATACGTGGCCGACTCGGGGTCGATCCCGAAGTCCTCCGGCGATTCCTCCGTGTCCTCCGCCGCGGCGTCCGCCGGCTCGGCCTTCTTGAACGCCTCGCGGAAGCGGTCCGGCATGTCGAACTCGTCAGTCGGGAGCCGCAGGCCGACGACGCCGCCGCCGAGGAACTCGCGCTTCTCGTCGAGCCGGTCGGAGAGCGCCGGGGGGAGGTCCTCGGTGTCGACCTCCTCGAAGCCGAACTGGGTGAGGTACTCGGGCTGGTCGGTGAGCACGTACACCGTCTCGAACCCGTCCGCGGCCGCGGTGTCGACGAGGCGCTCCACCACGTGCGCGCCGACGCCGCGGCCGCGCCACTCGGGGAGCACGCCGATCCCGGTGAGTTCGATCCGGTTCTCCTCGTCCCCGTCGCCGCGGTGCAGGCGGAGCCGGCCGAAGCCGGCCCGGTCGCCCGACTCCTGGTCGACCGCGATCACGTAGTCCCGTGACCGGAAGGCGACGTCGTCGAGCCCGAGCCGCTCGATCGCGTCCAGTAACCACGCCTCGTCACGGTTCTTGGCGTCGCGGACGTACATATCTGCACGTACGCGGGCCGACGTAAAAACGGTTCCCCGCGTGGCGCCGGCGACTTCCGAGGTCGCGACCGCCGCGATCGCGGCGACCGCCGCCGGTCGCTATTTAAATGCCTTGGCCCATCAGGTGGCTGCGCAGCACGTCCGGCGTCTTGAGCCCGGCGTCGCTGTTGATCAGGACGACCGTCTCCGTTCCGTCGAAGAACCCGTCTTCCTTGAGCGCCCAGGCGCCGGCGGGCGCGGCGCCGCCGGTGGCGCCCATCTCCATCACCTCGTTCTGGGCGACGGCGACCGCGCTCGCGAGCACGTCCTCGTCCTCGACGCCGACCGCCGTCCCGCCGCTCTCCGCCACCGCCTCGACCGCGGCCGCGCCGCCCGCGGGGTCGGCGATCTCCAGCTCGCCGCAGATCGTGTCGGGCGTCTCCCACGGCTCCGGCTCGTCGAGCCCGCGCTCGACCGCCGCCGCGATCGGCGCGCAGCCCGCCGCCTGGGCCGCGACGACCTTCGGGACCGCGTCGATCGCGCCGACCCGCGCCAGCTCCGCGAACCCCTTATAAACGCCGGCGACGACCTCGCCGGTCCCGGTCGGGACGACGACGACGTCGGGCGCCGCGCCGAGGTCGGCGACCAGCTCGAACGCGAGCGTCTTCACCCCGTCGTGGCGGTACGGCGTCGCGAACTCGCCGAGGTCGGTGTAGTCGGTCTCCAGCTGCTCGTCGACCGCGTCGGCGGCGTCCGGGAAGCGGCCGCCGACCACGCGCATGTCGCCGCCGTGGACGTTCGTCATCGCCTTGTTCGAGAAGGCGCACCGCGAGGGGACGAACGCGTACGAGCGCAGGTCGGCCCGACCCGCGTACGCCGCCATCGACTGCCCGGCGTTGCCCGGGCTCGCGCACGCGAGGGGCTCGACGTCCTGTCCCTCGTCCGCCCGCGCCGCGACCGCGGTGAGCGCGACCGAGAGCCCGCGGTCGAGCACGGTGCCCGTGGGGTTCCGTCCCTCGTCTTTGACGTACACCGCGTCGACGTCGAGCTCGTCCGCGAGCCGGTCGGTCGGGACCAGCGGCGTGGCGCCCTCGCCCGCCGAGATAGCCGCTTCCGCCGGGAACGGGAGCAGCGCGTCGAAGCGCCAGTGGCCCCGCCCCGTCCCGGCCGGCCCGTCGCGCGGAGCCCCGAGCAGCGTCTCCGGGTCGACCGCGTCGTAGTCGTAGGCGGGGTCGAGCCCCCGGGCCTGCTCCTCGGCCGACACGGTCGTCGGGTCGGCCGTCTCGTGGACGCGACCCGACGCGCGACTCTCCAGCCCGCGGAACGCCGTCGTCGTCTCCGTCAGCTCCATACTCACCCTTGCGGCGGCGGCGACTAATCGCTTCCCTCTCGGAGACGGACAGCGATCGAGATGATGCGTTCGCTGTGCGGTGGCGCGCGCCTCCGAGCGCCCTTCGGGCGCGAGGAGCCCGTGCGAGGGAGTCGGTGGTCCGGAGCGAAGCGAAGGACCACCGACGAGGCTGGGGAGGCGTGAGGTTGTGGTCGCTGTGCGGGTGGGACTCAAAGGGGCAGCCGTGAGGAGCGCGGAGGCGACGCAAGCACCGCAGGGAGCGAACGGAGTGAGCGACCGAGGAGCGCAGCGAGCGTCCGCGCTCCTCACGGCTGGGGCTTTGGAGGTGTTCGCCGCAAAGAAATCGGTCACGTATCCGTCATCAACGACTTATAAACCCGCAAGCTAATACGCAACGTATGAACGGAGACGTCACCGTTATCGGCGGCGGGCTCGCCGGGCTCGTCGCGGCGGCCCGGCTCGCCGAGGCGGGCGCGGACGTGACGCTGTACGAGCGACGGCCCGAGGTCGGCGGGCGCGTCCGCACAGAGACCGTCGACGGATTCACCCTCGACCGCGGCTTCCAGGTGCTGTTCACGAGCTACCCGGCGGTCGCGAGCGAGCTCGACATCGACGCCCTCGACGTCCGGCGCTTTGCCCCCGGCGCGACGATCTGCCGGCCGGGATCGCGCTCGACCCTCTCGGACCCCCTCCGCGACCCCCGCGGGGCGATCCCCTCCCTCCTGAACGACGAGGTCTCCTTCTCGGACAAGCTCCGGACGCTCGCGCTCCGGTACGACCTCTCGAACCGCGACGAGGACGACTTCTTCGCCGGCCGGGACGACTCCTCCGGCGGCCCGGACGACGCCTCCATCCGCGAGTACCTGCGCGACTGGGGGTTCGCCGACGACTACGTGGAGCACTTCGTCGAGCCCTTCTACGGCGGCATCACCCTCGACCGGAGCCTCTCGACCTCGAAGCAGGTGTTCGAGTACACCTTCCGCGCGATGGGCCGCGGCGCCATCGGCGTCCCCGCCGAGGGAATGAGCACGATCCCCGAGTCGCTCGCTGCCCGCGCCCGCGAGGCCGGCGTGGCGATCGAGACGGGCGAGGACGTGGATTCGGTCCGGACCGCGGACCAGGGTCGGGTCCCGTTCCGGACCGGGAGCGGCGACGCCGAGGGCGCGACCGTCGAACTGGCCGACGGCTCGACGCGCGAGGCGGACGCGGTCGTGGTCGCGGCGACGCCGCCCGAGGCGCGCCGGCTCACGGGCGTCGAGTCGGTCCCGACCGAGGCCGTCCCGAACGTCACCGGCTGGTACGCGCTCCCGGCGGGCGAGTCGTTCGAGACCGGGAAGCGGATCCTGCTCAACGCCGCGGGCGAGTCGCCCAACGCCGTGGTCCCGATGTCGGAGGTCGCGCCAGAGTACGGCCCCGACGACCGCGCGCTGCTCGCCGCGACGTTCCTCGGCGAGGACTCCCTCGACCGCCCGACGGACGCCCTCCGCGACGACGTCCGGGACGCCCTCGACGCGTGGTACCCCGGCCGCGACTTCTCCGGACTGGAGACCGTCGACGTCCACCGGATCCGGTTCGCGCAGTTCGCGCAGCCGCCGGGCGTCCACGCCGACCTCCCCGAGCCCGACGACCCCGATGGCCCCGTCGTCCTCGCCGGCGACTACACGGAGTGGTCGTCGATTCAGGGCGCGCTGGAGAGCGGGCGGGCGGCGGCAGACGCGGCGGGCGAGCATTTATAAATAGAGCCGCATCTTCCCGCTCCTCCCTCACGCCACGGGACCCTACTCCTCCCGGTGGAACGACGCCTCGCCGTGCTCGTCGACCGCCGCGAGCAGCTCCTCGCGTTGGCGGCGGATCTCGGGCGGGAGCTCGTCGTACGCGTGGTCGAACATGTCGCTCGGGTCGGCCTCGACCGCCTCCGCGACGTCGATCGCCTCGGCGACGACGTCGTCGGCCTCCTCGCGGATCGCCGCGACGCCCTCGTCGTCGATCCGTCCGGTCTCCCGCAGGAACGCCTCCATCCGGTCGAGCGGGTCGAGGGAGCGCCACGGGTCCACGTCGTCGGGGTCGCGGTAAGCGGTCGGATCGTCGGCGGTCGTGTGCGCGCCGAACCGGTACTCGACGAACTCGATGAGGACCGGGCGCGGGTCGTCCCCGTCGGAACCGTCTTCGCCTCCCCGCGCCCGCTCGGCCGCCTCCCGCGTGACCGCGTAGCTCGCCAGCGGGTCCATCCCGTCGACGCGGACGCCCTCGAAGCCGTACGCTGTCGCCTTCTGCGCGAAGGTGTCGCTCGCGGTCTGGCGGGACTGCGGGATCGAGATCGCCCAGCCGTTGTTGTGACAGCAGAACAGCGTCGGCGTGTCGAAGACGCCCGCGAAGTTCATCGCCTCGTGGAAGTCGCCCTCGCTGGTCGCGCCGTCGCCGAAGTGCGTGACGGCGACCCGGTCCTCGTCCCGGTAGTCGAACGCCCACGCCGCGCCGACCGCGTGGGGGAGGTGCGCCGCGATCCCGATGTTCAGCGGGAACACGTTGCCGTCGGCGATCGCCTCGGTCCCCGACTCGTGACCCATCCAGTAGGGGAGGTACTCCGAGAGCAGGTCGCGAACGACGACCGCGCCGTGCTCGCGGTACTGGTAGCTGATCAGGTCGTCCTCGGCGAGCGCGTGGGTCGACCCGACCGCCGACCCCTCCTGTCCCGCGCAGGGCGCGTACGTCCCGATCCGCCCCTGTCGCTGGAGGCTGACCGCGCGCTCGTCGAACCGGCGGGTGACCACCAGGTCGCGGTAGATCTCGCGGAACCGCTCGTCCGACAGGTCCGGGACCGTCGCGTCCGGCAGGGGGCTGCCGTCCGGCCCGAGCACGCGGTAGACGTCCGCGTCCGCGAGCGGGTCGGTCGCGGCGTCGGACGGGTCGGCAGGCGAATCGGTGGAGCCGGCGGCGTCGGCGCCGTTCTCGTCCATGGGCGATCGGTGTGTGCGCCGGTCACAAGGAGTTAGCGGTCGCGGCGGCCGCCGACCGGTCTCGGCTCCGTCGGCGGACGTACGCGATCGGGAGGCCGACGAGGACGCCCGCGACGGCGACCATGCCGAGCACGAACCCGACGAGCAGCGGCACGGGGCCGGCCGTGAGCATCTCCGGCCCCCAGACGAGCACGAACCGGGCCGTCCAGAGGGCGCCGGTGACGAGCGCGGTGAGCAGCCCGAACGCGGCGCCGCGGGGGTACGTGACGGTCCCCGGCCGCTCGACGAGCGCCCACCAGAGCCCCGCGCCGGCGACGAGCGCCGGCGTCGCGAGGAGCGGCATCGCGAACGCGGGCGGGAGGCCGATCACCTCCGCGAAGAGGCCGAGCATGTCGGAGAGCGCGAACGCCGTGACGGTGGCACAGCCGAACGCGTAGACGCCGGCGATCAGCGCCCACCGTCGCGGAGAGGAGGGCCTCGACTCGGACCGGGGAACGTCGTCCATACCCGCACGTCGTGAAAGCGAAGTAAAACGTTTCCCCTGGGTGAAACGCCGGCTTGAGTCTCCCCCGCGACGCCGTCACACCCGCCGACCGCTTCGGCGACCTCGCTCGGCGTCCGCGCCGCCTCGGCTCACTCGACCGCGATCTCCAGCTCGAACGGGTACGCCCCGTGCTCCCCTGGCGTCTGACCCGGGACGTTCCAGGAGACCCCGAACAGCCCCCGGCTCACGTACTCCCCCGCGGGGAGCCCTTCTGGCACCGAGTACGTCGCGGCCATCTCGTCGCCCGCGGTGAGCGACTCCAGCGCCTCGCCGTCGCTGCGGCTGGGCGGCGGCCCCTCGATGCCCTCGGTCTCGACGACGTCCAGCTCCTCCCGTTCGCCCCCGTGAATCACCCAGAGGGCGCTCGGCAGCGCTCCCCGGCTCGTGAACGTGTAGGGGCCCTCGGCCTCGCCGTCGGCGTTCTCGGGCGCCGGCGCGACCCTGATCGTGAACCGCCGGGGCGCGCCCTCGCTCGCAGCGACCGAGACCGACACCGGGAGCCGGTCGTACCGCGACTCGCCGACGAAGACGCTGTACACGGTGCCGTCGATCCGGTAGTACGGCGGCTCCTGGTACTCCGCGGCGAGCTCCTCGTGGGCGTCCGGCACGTCGTCGGTGAAGTACTGGCTGCGGTCCGGCGTCGTCAACGCGGGCGCCCGATGTTCCGACGCCAGCGCCCGCTCGAAGAACGACACCAGCTCCGCGTCGAGCGCCGACTCGTCGACCACCGGCCGGTCCCACATGGCCGCCTCGGTCAGCTCGCGCGCCGTGATCGCGTACGGCGGGTTCTCGTTCTCGACGGCCGTGCGGATCCGGGAGACGCCCAGCTGGTCCTCCAGGTAGTCGTACTCGTCGAGGAAGGCGGCGACGGCGTCCGGGAGCAGACACCGGCGGTACTCGTCTCGCGGGATGTGCGTGCCGGAGGCCGTCAGCGCGCGGACGAACGCCTCGACCGCCGCCGAGCCGAGGTCATCGTGCCGTCGCGCCTCTCTGAGGACCCGGTCCTCGTCGTACCCATCGGCCTCCTCGTCGACGAGCTCCGCGGTGAACGTCGGGAGCGCCGGCTCGAACGCGTAGCGCGTCCCGTCCAGCTCGACGTACGGCTTGAGCTCGCCCCGGTCGTAGACGCGGAACTCGTCGACTGCGGCCAGCAGGTCGTCGCCGGGGTCGTCGGTCTCGAACCGCCCGCCGATCGCCTCGGCGAGCGGCTCGCGCAGCGCGGCCGGGACCTCGGACTCGGGAACGACGTGCTCCGGGTCGATCCCGCGGCTCGGCGACGGCTCGTACGCGGTGACGACGTGCGGCACCGTTCGGAGCTCGACGTCGAGCGAGCCGGCCGTCCCGTCGCCGTCGTCCGACGCCTCGCCGTCGGCTCCCGCCGAGTCGCCGTCGGTCCCGTTCGCCGCCGAGTCCGTGGCGGGGTCGTCGCCGGCGCACCCTGACAGCGCGACGACGGACCCACCGATCGCGGAGAGGAGGGCTCTGCGGTCCATACTCGGGTCGTTCGAAACGAGCAGTAAAAATCTTCGGTGGCCATACGCGGCCGCGGAAACATTCATTATGAACGGTTGATATATCCCGCGCATGAACCTTCGCGACGGCGCGACGCTCGGCGGCGCCGCAATACGCTCCGTCCGGTACCTGGTCGCGGGCGACATCGAGTTCCCTGACGGCAGGCTGCAGGACGCGATCGAAACGGCCGACGGGACCACGTTCGTCGTCTACCGAGAGACGGTCCGCCGCTCGGCCGACTCGAACGGCTCCGACGACGGGGCCGTCCTCGTCTTCAGGATGCGGGTGACGGATCCGGCGGCCCGAGGCCCGTTCCGGACCGCGCTGTTCGACCCCATCGCGAACGTCGCGACGCCGTTCTTCGCGGGGCTCCCCGGGTTCCGCCGCAAGCTCTGGCTGGCGGGCGAGCGGCCGGGCGAGTTCCTCGAGCTGTACGAGTGGGCGAGCGAAGCGGACGCCCATCGGTTCGTCGACGCGTTGCGGTCGCTGATCGACCCGATCGACCACGCGGGGACGGTCGAGTTCGACGTTGTCGCACACGACTCCGTCGAGGAGTACGTCGACGCGGGGGAGGCCGCGTGGCGCGAGGCGCCGCCGGAGGCGAACCGACCGCCTCGCCGGACCGCCGTGCTCACGGGCGCAGTCGGCGTGGGACTGGCGATCGCCGTGGGATACGCGCTCCGGAAGCGGCTCCGCCGGTGATCCCCGGCGCGACGGCGCTCGTGGCGTGTCGGTAGTCAGCTGTCGGCGTTCTTCGGCTCGATCGTCGTCCGCTCGTACTCTATCCCGGCCTCGTCGAGAAACGACCGCAGCGTGGACATCCCGCGGTCGAAGTCGAAGCCGACGCCGTCGATGTGGGGGTTCCCGTTTTCGGTCGGCTCGAGCTCCCAGTGGGCGTGGAGCTCGATCTGCCCGTCGTCGTTGCGCCAGCCGCGGAGATGCGTCTGCCACCAGCGGTACGTCGTTCCGTCGGCGGTGTTGCGTTCGTGCACCACGCGAGCGAGGTTCATGACTTCGCCGCGCTTGTGGTACGAGAACTCCCAGTTCGGCGCGAAGCTGTACTCGCCGAGCTCCGCTTCGATCTCTTCGACGGGCCGGTCCACCACGAAATACTCACCGGACGGCCGCGGCTGCGTGAACAGCGCCTTCCGTAGCTGTCGGTAGCCGTCTCGAACGACGTCGAACGGGACGTGGACGACGTCCCAGAGGTTTATCGATATCATGCTCGGTTACGGCGTGTTAGACGGTGCGGTCGCGCGCTGTCGCCGGTGCGTGTGTCTACCACCGTTTGCCATGCTAGTTATCATCACCCACATACGCTACGACATATCATCGAGCTATTTAATTGTAGATGGTAGTTCCGTCGTTGCATCGCGTCACGGCCGACCTACCTCGGAGATCGAATCAGGAACCGATGCAGTCGACGGAGACAGATGTCATCGGGACAATCTTTTTTACCCACTCGTTCGACGACAGGGTATGGTAACTAGTCGCATAGGGGAGTGGCTGGCCGTCGCATGGCAAAGTTTGGCGTCCACCGGGGGATTGCTCCTCGAGTTCGCCGGGATCGGTCCAGACGTCGACCCGCACACGAAGGTGACGTTCCGGGCGATCGCGGACGCGGTCGTCCCCGAGACACCGGGACTCGCGGGGGAGATCGGGCCCGAACACGTCCCCGGTGGCCTGGCGGTCGAGCTCGACGAGTTCGCCGTCACCTACGTCGACGACGGGTTCCAGCTCGGACTCCCACACCTCGGGCCGCAGGGGAACATCCCGATCGCGGACCCGATCGCCCACCTCCTCGACTCGGCGGCGCTGACGCTTCTGGAGCGCGGGGACAACGAGCGCGATCCCGACGTCGATCGGGCGCTGTCGCTGCTCGGCCCGGACGACCCGTCGCCGACGGTCGTCGAGGACGTGGTCGGCCCGTTCGCGAAGCTCTCGCGGCGCGACCGGCTGCGCGCCATCGCCATCGTCGACGAGTTCGACGTCGAGTTCTCGCCGACCGACGACGATCTGCTCGAGCTGGACGCCGGCCTCGTTGGGCAGCTGGTCATCGGGTTCATGGAGATGATCTACTACAGCGAGTGGCAGGGGTACGACGAGTTCACCCAGCCGCCGAGCCGACGCGTCCACCCGAACGACCGGTCCGCGGTCCAGAGCTGGCGACAGACCGGGTTCCCCGGGTTCGCGAACGGGTACGCCGCGCTCCGCGGCTACGTCGGGACGGCGGAGAGCCCGTTGGGTGACGGGGACACGTGGGCGACCGTCGACGAGACGGCCGGCGTCCGAATCGTCCGGGAGTCGGGCGCGTTCCGTGAGAACGACTACGACACGAGCGACTACGGGGAACCGTTCCCCGTGGAGTCGGGGTGAGCGGCGATGGTCCGAGACAGCTACGACGCGGTCGTGGTCGGAGCGGGAGGCGACGGACCGGTTACGGCGTGGAAGCTCGCGGAGGCGGGCCTCTCCGTGCTCGTCCTCGAGGCCGGCCCGTTCTACGGGAACGAGCAGTGGCCGCGCCCCAACGAGGACCCGGGCGGCGAGGCCTCGTCGAGCGCCGAGGACCTGAGCGGCGACCTGCTCGACGAGCAGTTCACCACCCGCGAGTTCGAGATGATCACCAAGCTCGTCTTCGGGCCGGCCGACCACGAGCGGGGGTTCTGGTTCCGGAAGTTCCCGGGCGACGGGGCGATCTTACAGTGCGCGGGCGTCGGCGGGACCACGCTCCACTACACCGGGTGTCATCCGCGCGCCTATCCGGCGTCGATCGACGAGCAGGGGCACTGGCCGATCGAGTACGCCGACCTGATCCCCTACTACCAAGAGGTCGAGGAGATGTGCGACGTGACGCCAGCCCCCGTCACCGCCAAGGAGGAGCTGTTCTTCCGTGGCGCGGCAGACGCCGGCTGGGAGCTGATCGAGGACCTGAACGTGACGGAGCCGGGGTACCGCCCGCAGCCGAACGCGATCAGACAGCCCGACGAGGCGCTCCACGTCGACGCCGGGTACGAGGGCGACTTCACCTATCCGGACGTCGAGGGCGACACCCTCGCGCTCGGCGACATCGCCGGGAACCCGCACCCGCGCGGCGCCCCGTACGAGGAGAAGGCCAAGCGGGCGAGCAACGTCAGCTTCGTGCCGCCCGCGTTGCGCACCGGGAACGTGACGATCCGGCCCAACGCCTTCGTCACGGACGTGATCACCGTGACGCCCCGCGGTGACACGCCGACGGCGATCGGCGTGGAGTTTCGGGACACGTGGTCCGGATCGCGGGAGCAGGTCGACGCCGACGTCGTCGTCCTCGCCGCGGGAGCCATCGAGACGCCGCGGCTCTGGCTCAACGCCGACCTCCCGGCCAACGAGTGGGTCGGTCGCGGGCTGACGATCCACTTCGGGGACAACGTGATGGGGCTGTGGGACCCCGACGACCTGGAGGAGACGATCGGCAGCGACACGATCGACCAGCACGAGGGGCAGGACATCGCCGCCCGCTTCGACTACCCGGGCGTGGGGATGCTCCAGACCGTCGGCACCGCCCCCGGAATCGGTGCGATCTTGGGGTTCGGCGCCAGCGCGTCGGGGTTCGCGTTCCAGAACGACACCGCGGGCGAGCCGTGGGACACGATGGGTCGACTGGCCGGGACCGAGCTCAAGCGGCTGCTCTCCGACTACCGCCGAATGCTACAGATCCTCGTCGTGACCGACGACCGCCCCCATCAGCGAAACGGGGTCACGGTCGCTCCCGGGGCCGCCGACGAACACGGACCGATCCCCATCGTCAACTACGAGCCCAGCGAGGGCGATCGGCAGCGTCGCGACGAGCTCGCGCGGATCGCCGCCGACATCCTGCGTGAGGCCGGCGCGTCCCACGTGCACCGCTCCGACTCGCCGCCGACCGCGTTGCACGTCCACAGCACGATGCGGATGGGGGAAGTCGTCGACGAGGCGTGCGAGGCCCACGACGTCGACCGGCTCTTCGTCGCCGATCACTCCGTCCTCGCGAACGGGGTCGGCGGCGCGAACCCGACGAACACGGGCCAAGCCCTCGCGGCTCGGACGGGCGAGAAGATCGTCGAGCGGCACTTCTGATCGTCGCCGATTCCCCTTGTTTCCGCCCGGTGGTCGCTCACGCTGTCGCCGCCCACGGTCGCTCACGCCGGGTCCGTCACGGACCGCTTGAGCACGTACGCGTACTTCGAGTCGGCCTCCCACTCCTCGACGCTCCCCTCGTGGATCTCGCCCGACGAGTACACGCGTTCGTCGTCGAACGCGATCACGTGCCGAGGCCAGGGCCAGGGGAGGTCCCAACAGAACCCGATTCCGAGGCCGTCGCGGTCGTGAGCGAACGCCCAAGAGAGGGCGACCAGGGCGTAGTCCTCGCAGTCTCCCCGACCGGCGTCGACGCACTCGCCCGGTTTCTTGGCGAAATCCCTGATCCCGTTCCACCGGTCCTGCGTCCAGTCGTACTCCGACGCCGACCACGCTTCGAGGTCGAAGGCGTCCCACCGGTCGTCGCGGTCGACGTAGCGGTCGGGCGCGATGAACGTGAACGGCGTCCAGCGACGAACGTTCATGGGCCCCGATATTCTGTCAACGAGAATAATAGTGTGGGAGGAGAACAGAGGCGAAACGGGTGGGGAACGGAGAAGCGGCGGCTGACTCCCTCTCCGCTTCCACCGGCCGCGTGGCTACGTGCGACGGGTCACGCCGCGCTCAGGGCGTGATCACGGCCCGGCCGTCGATCTCGCCGTGTTCGAGCTTCTCCGCGACCGTGTTCACGTCGCCGAGGTCGTACCGGCTGGTGTGGAGGTCGACGTCGCCCTGCTCGACGAGCGCGACCAGCTCCTGTAGCTCCGCGTACCGGCCGACGATGTTGCCGACGAAGGAGAACTCCCCGTTCACCAGCGCCTGCGCCGGCTCGTGGACGTGCCCGCCGTAGCCGATGATGTGGTGGTCGCCGCCGGCGGCGGTGATGTCCGGGGCGTACGCGGTGGTGACGTCCTCGCCGACGAAGTCGAGGACCTGCGCGGCGCCGTTCCCGTCGGTGATCCCCTCGATCTCGGCCGCGACGTCCTCCTCGCCCGGGTTGATCAGGTGGTCCGCGCCGTACCCCTCCGCGAGGTCGAGGGCGGACTCCTTCAGGTCGACCGCGGTGATCCGGGCCGCGCTCATCGCGTCGAGGCACTGCAGGCCGATGTGACCGAGCCCGCCGACGCCGATGACGACCGCGTGGTCGCCCGGGTTGAGGTCGGCGACCGCCTTCTTGGCGGCGTGGTACGCCGTGATCCCGGCGTCGGCGTGCGGCGCGATGTCGATCGGTTCGACGCCGGACGGCAGCGGGATCACCGAGCGCTCGCTGGTGTGGAGGTACTCGGCGAACCCTCCGTCGACGGTGAGCCCGTTGAACGCGTCGTTCTCGCAGTACATCGTCTCGCCGAGCCGGCATGGGCGGCAGGTACCGCAGGTCTGGACCGGGTGGCAGATCACCGGGTCGCCCTCCGAGACGAGGTCGACGTCCTCGCCCGTCTCGACGACCGTGCCGGCGTTCTCGTGGCCGAGCGTCATGGGCAGCTCCTGCGGGACGTACTCCGTCCACATCCCCTCGATGATGTGATTGTCCGTCTGACACCAGCCCGCGCCCTCTACCTCGACGATCACGTCGCTCGCGCCGGTCGCGTGCGGCCGGTCGACATCGTCGATCGTCAGTCCCTCGCTCATGTCGTCCGTGTACTCGTGGAGTCTGGCAGCTTGCATGTGTTACACACACATTCGCCCCCCATCATAAACGTTCGTTATGGATCGACGAACCGCCCGGCTCCAGCCGACCGCCGCGAAGGGACTCGATTCTCTAATAGTAAAAATACTGAACGATCCTTATAGTTATATGTGACCAAACCACAGGCCCATTCGTATGTACGAGAAGGACGGCGAGGAGATCTTCGTCATCGACGGTCACGTCCACATGTGGGACGCTCGGGAAGAGAACATCATCCACGAGGGGGGCGAGCAGTTCCTCCAGTGTTTCTACGACTACCACACCGGATTCACGCCCGAGGAGGAGCAGTGGGACATCGACACGTACCGACACTACGGCGCCGACAAGATGACCGAGGACCTGTTCGGGAACGCGGCCGCCGACATGGCGATCTTCCAGCCGACGTACCTCGACGACTTCTACGACGAGGGGTTCAACACGACCGAGCAGAACGCCGAGCTCGCCGAGGAGTATCCGGAGCGGTTCGTGCTCAACGGGAGCTTCGATCCGCGCGACGGCGAGGAGGGGTTACGCTACCTCGAACACCTCAAGGAGGAGTACGACATCCCCGGCGTGAAGCTGTACACCGCCGAGTGGCGCGGCGACTCGAAGGGGTGGCGGCTCGACAGCGACGACGCCTTCGAGTTCTTAGAGAAGTGCGCCGAGCTCGGCATCGAGAACATCAACGCCCACAAGGGGCCGACGATCCGCCCGCTCAACCGCGACGCGTTCGACGTGAGGGACGTCGACGACGCCGCGTCGTCGTTCCCGGAGCTCAACTTCATCGTCAACCACGTCGGGCTCCCGCGGCTCGACGACTTCTGCTGGATCGCCGCCCAGGAGCCGAACGTGTACGGCGGGCTCGCGGTCGCCTCCGCGATGTCGACCCACCGCGAGCGGAAGTTCGGTGAGATCATGGGCGAGCTCCTCTTCTGGCTCGGCGAGGACCGGATCCTCTTCGGCTCCGACTACGCGCTGTGGAACCCGGACTGGCTCGTCGACCAGGTGATGAACGCGGAGCTCACGGACGAGCAGCGAGACGAGTACGGGGTCGAGCTCGACGTCGAGACGATGAAGAAGATCATGGGCGAGAACGCCGCGGAGCTGTACGACATCGACATCGAGGAGAAGAAGCGTCAGTTCCGCGACGACGACATCACCGAGCGGTTCGACCTCGAGGCCCACTACGGCGGCGACGCGGGGGCCGCGGCGGACTGATGTCGGGGAGCAGCGCGGACCCGACGAGCGACGCCGGCGACGGTCGGACGAGCGAACCCGCCGACCCGACGGGCGACCCGCAGGGGACGGCGGCCGTCAGGGAGCGGCTGGACCGCGTCGAGGACCCCGAGCTCGCCCGCTCCATCGTCGAGCTCGACTACATCGACGCGATCGATATCGACGGCGACCGCGTCGAGGTCCGGTTCACGCTCCCGACGGCGTGGTGCTCGCCCGCATTCGCGTGGATGATGGCGACCGACGCCCGCGACGAGGTCGAGGCGCTCGACTGGGTCCGCGAGGCGCGGATCGAGCTGTGCGACCACATGCACGGCGCGGAGATCACGACGGGCGTCAACGCGCGCGACGCCTTCGGCGAGACGTTCCCCGACGCGGACGGCGGGGTGGCGGAGGTGCGGGCGGCGATCGCCGACAAGGCCCGCGTCTCGAGGCAGCGCGAGGCGATCGGCGCGCTGATCGACGCCGGCGTCGACCCCGAACAGGTCGTCGCCCTCGAACGGGCCGACGTCGACGTCGCCGGCGACGAGGCGCACGTCGACCTCGACGGGTTGTCGGTCGTCGTCGACGCCGCGCCGGTCGCCGACTACATCGACCGCGTCGAGACGAGCGGCCACGTGAAAGAACCAGACGACACGCTGTTCCTGACGCCGGAGGCCGACCCGATCCCGGCCGACCGGCTGGACGTGGTCCAGAAGCGATCCCGGCTCGCGAGCGTGAACATGGGCGGTCAGGGCGCCGTGTGCGACGCGCTCCACCGCGCGCGCCACGGGCCCGACGGCCCGGACGGGTCAGGCGCGTCGTACGTCGATTCATCGGACCCAGACGAGCGGGCGTACGACGGCGACGTCGACGAGTTCACCTCGACATGGACGCTCAGTTCCGACGACTGAGTCGCGGCCGACTTCCTCATATCCCCTCCATCGCGTTCTCTGCCCCAGCGCGTTCTCCCGACCTCAGCGGATCGGGCCGAGTCCACCGAGCCCGCCGCCGCCGGACCCGCCGTCCTCCTCGGGCTCGCCGTGTCCCTCCTTCTCCAGTCCGTGCCGGCCGCTCGCGGCCCACTCGTCGCGGTCCCAGCCGCACTCCGGGCACTCGCCCTCCCCCCAGTCGAACGGCTCGCCGCAGCCGAGGCAGGCGTTCTCCGTGTTCATAGCCCACAGTACGCACGAACGGACAAAAGCGTTCACGACATGCGAAGCGTCAGAGGCGTTCACAGCAGCTCGCGGAACTTCCCGAGCGGCGGGAAGCGGAGCGGCTCCCCGGCGTCGCCCCCGCCACCCGCGTCGCCTGCCCCGACGGTTCCCGGGTCGACCACGACCGGCGCCAGTCGATCCGCGTCGGCGACGAGCGGCGAGTCGAACGCCTCCGTTCGCATGTCGTTGACGGCCACGCCCGGGGCGAGCCGGGTGAACGCGGGCAGCATGAGGAGGTCCGCGCCGCGGTAAGTCCCCTCGCCGCGGAGGAAGCAGGGGCGGCGGTCGCCCTCGATCTCGATCGTCGGGTGGACGTGGCCGATCACGTACCGGTCCGCCGTCGTCGAGGGCGCCTCGTGGCCGTGACAGACGAGGGTGCGAGGCGCGTCGGGGTCGGTGTCAGTGGCGTCAAGCGCGTACTCCTCGCGGACCGGGCCGTCCCACGCGCTCGCGAGGGCCGTGTCGTGGTTGCCCGCGACGAGTTCGAAAGCGACGTCGTCCGACTCGCAGGCGTCGCGGAGCGCGTCCAGCGTTCCGAGGCTCCGGTCGCTGACTCGGTCGAACGTGTGGACGACGTCGCCGGCGACGACGAGGATCTCGGGTGCGAACCGGGCGAGGAGCCCGACGAGCCGTTCGACGAGGTCCTCACGCTCGCCGAGCGGGAGCGAGACCGCGGAGGCCTCCCCGCGGCCGACGTGGAGGTCGGCGACGACGAGCGCGTCGTGGCGACCGAGGTACGCCGCGCGCTCTCCGAACGCGATTCCCGTCATCGACGGCTCCCCGTCACCGGCCGAAGCCCGTCGGGGGATCGGTGCGGTCAGACCGGGCGGCCCGGGCGGCCCCGGCGGCCGGACGACTCCGATCGGCCTCCTCGCTCCCGCCGCCGGCGTGGTTGCGGGCGGTCGCGTACGCCTCGCGGACGCGGCGGAACGACTCCTCGTCGCCGCCCTGGTCCGGGTGGGTCTCCTTGACGCGTTCGCGGTAGGCGCGCTTCACCTCGGCGGCGTCGGCGTCGCGGTCGACGTCGAGCTCCGCGAACGCGGCGGCGACCGGGTCGCGGCGACCGCCCTCGGCGGCGGGGTCCGGCCCCCAGTCTGGCTCGACCACGTCGAACGGGAGCCGGCGGCCCAGCCCCCGGCCCGGCATCTCGTGTTCGCAGAGGACGGTGTAGACGCCCTCGCCCTCCAGTCTGAAGTAGTCGTGCGCGTCGAACGTGATGGCGACCCCGCGCTCGGGGAGGTAGAAGGGGACGGCCACGTCGCCGAGCGCGTGGTCCTCGCGGAACCGCTCGTCGATGGCCGTCAGGTACTCGCGGATCTCGCCGCGGCGCCGCTCGTCGCCAGCGGCGCTCCCGCCGTCGCCGGCCGCGGCGACGCTCGGGGCGACGAACCGGTTCCCGAGGTAGAAGACGACCGCCGCGAGCGCGGAGGCGACGACGCCGAGCGCGGTCCCTATCAGGATCCACGGCGGCACCGTGCCGATGAGCTCGACGACCACGCCCGAGGTAACGGCTCGGCGCCTATCAACCCCTCGCCGGACTCGCGGCGCTCGGCGCGCGCGAGCCGCGAGGCTCTCCGGGCGGCGGTCAACGGGTTGAAAAGAGCGGGCGCCGGCGTCAGATCATCCCCTTCGACTCGAGCCCGTCGAGGATGTCGTCGACGAGCTCCTCGGGGGTGTCGTAGGGGAACTCCTGTTCGCTCCCCAGCTTCGCGGCCAGCTCCATCGCCGTGAGGCTCACGTCGCCGGCCTCGAACTTCGTGGCCGGGCCGTCCGGGAGCGCCGGGACGAGGTCCATCTGGTTCTCGACGGGGAAGTCGGCGCCGCCGAACGCGTCGAGGAACTGTTCGCGGAGTTCCGCTCTGACGTCACTCATACACTCCCATCCCGCGAGCCACCGCAAAAGGGTTGCGGAACAACGGTAAACTAGTTTGCAGTTTCGGGTGACGAGAGCGCGGCGGGCTTCCGAAACGCCGACGAGAGTGCCGGAACCTCCCCACCTTTGGTGCTGGGCCACGACCCCCCGTCCATGCCGTTCGACTTCGATTTCGACCTGCTGCGAGAGCTGACCGAGGCCCGCGGCGTGCCGGGGTACGAGGACG
Organism: Halorubrum sp. B53; assembly: GCF_059752395.1. NCBI lineage: Archaea > Methanobacteriati > Methanobacteriota > Halobacteria > Halobacteriales > Haloferacaceae > Halorubrum > Halorubrum sp. B53. The sequence continues at coordinate 144,652 of NZ_MWTH01000016.1, forward strand.
ACGTCCGCGAGATCGTCCGCCGCGAGCTCGCCGACACCGCGGACCGCGTCCGCACCGACGCGATGGGGAACGTCGTCGGGACCGTCGAGGGCGACTCGGACTACTCCGTGGCCGTCGCGGCCCACATGGACGAGATCGGCTTCATGGTGCGCCACGTCACCGACGAGGGGTTCGTGCAGGTGGACCCGCTCGGCGGGTTCGACGCGCGCGTGCTCCGCGCCCAGCGCGTCACGGTCCACGGCGACGAGGACCTCACAGGGGTCATCGGCTCCGTGCCGCCGCACACGCTCACGGAGGAGCAGCAGGAGAAAGACGACGAGGTCTCGGACGTGTTCATCGACCTCGGGCGCGACGCCGAGGCGGTCGAGGAGCTGGTCGGCGTCGGCGACCTCGTCACCCTCGACCAGACGACGACGCGCATGGGCGACCGCGTGACGGGGAAGGCGCTCGACGACCGGATCTGCGTGTTCGCGATGCTTTCGGCCGCCCGCCGGATCGAGGACCCCGACGTGACGATCCACTTCGCGGCGACCGTCCAAGAGGAGGTCGGGCTCCGAGGTGCGAGCGCGCTCGGCGTCGACATCGACCCCGACCTCGCGGTCGCCTTAGACGTCACCGTCGCCAACGACGTCCCGCAGATCGGCGAGCCGGCCGACGCCGTGACCGAGCTCGGCGAGGGGACCGCGATCAAGCTCAAGGACTCCTCCGTGATCACCAGCCCGAAGGTCCACGGTCGGCTGACCGACGTGGCCGAAGCGGAGGGGATCGACCACCAGCACGAGGTGTTGCCCGCGGGCGGCACCGACACCGCCGGCTTCCAGAACACGGCCGGCGCCAAGCCCGTCGGCGCCATCTCGATCCCGACGCGGTACCTCCACACCGTCACCGAGACCGCCGACGGCGACGACGTCGCCGCGACGATCGACCTCCTCACCGCGTTCCTCGACTCCGAGACCGGCGAACACGACTACACCTTATAAATAAATCTGCGGCGGCGCGCACCTGCGAGCGCCCGTCGGGCGCGAGCAGCGTGCGCGAGGTCGCCGGCGCGACGCGCCGGCTGCCAGAGGGACCTTCGGTCCCTCCCTGGAGTCGGTCGTCCGGAGCAACGCGGAGGACGACCGACGAGGTTGGGGAGGCGTGAGGCGCGGTCGCGGTGCGGTTGGGTGGGACTCAAAGGGGCAGTCGCGAGGGCGAAGCACGGCGACGCAAGGACCGCAGGGAACGAGCGAAGCGAGTGACCGAGGACCGCAGCGAGCCGCGCGAGTCCTCGCGGCTGGGGCTTTGGTGTTGTTAACCGCAGAACTCACTTATAAATGAACGGTGGGCGATTTGTCAACACTCGCTGTTCCGTCACGACGAATAACCCGATCCTCTCACACGTAGTCTCGCCGGACCGCTTATTACGCGCCGCTCGAACGAACCTCCGTGGACGAACTCGTCGTGAGCACGGAGGTGTACGCCGACCCCGAGGAGGTGTACGAGTTCCTGCTCGATTTCCCGGGCTACGCGCGCTACTCGAAGTACCTCGACGGCGTGCGGACGATCGAGGGCGACGGCGGCCCCGGCACCCGCTACGCGCTCAGGTTCGCGTGGTGGAAGATCACCTACACGGCCCACTCGCGGGTGACGGGCGTCGAGCCGCCCGAGCGGATCGACTGGGAGATCACGAAGGACATCGACGCCGGCGGCTGCTGGCGCGTGACGCCGGTAACGGACGCGGACGGGGGCGAAAACGCGGGCGACTCGCCGGTCTGCGAGGTCGCGCTCGAAGTCGAGTTCGACCCGGGATCCGCCAGCCCGGACGCGCTCGACCTGCCCCGGCTCGTCTCCTTCGACTGGGTGTTAAAGAAGGCGGTCCCCCTCATCCGGTCCGAGGCGGAGCGCGTGGTCCAGCGCGCCGTCCGCGACTTAGAGGGCTCGACCCGCACCGTTGACCTCGACGTGTACGTCGACTCCGAGCGGATCTGAGAGGCGAGAGGCACGCGCGTGAGACGGCACTCCCGCCGTCGCCGAGTCGAAGGCCTTAATATATCCAGCGGGGAACGATGGAACGCGTACGAGGGCTCGTAGATCAGTGGTAGATCATCCCCCTGGCACGGGGAAGGCCCGGGGTTCAAATCCCCGCGAGTCCACTCGGCTCACTTCGTTCGTCTCGTTCCCTCGCGTGGTCCCGTTCGCTAACGCTCACGGGACCCCCGCGAGTCCATGTTTTCGCGCCGCGAGCAATATCGCGAGCGGCGCGAAACTGTGCCGAGCGGGAATTTGAACCCTGCCAGTCGCGCGCAGCGAACGGAGTGAGCGAGCACGTCTGGCTCTGGTTCAAATCCCCGCGAGTCCACTCGACTCACTTCGTTCGTCTCGTTCCCTCGCGTGGTCCCGTTCGCTAACGCTCACGGGACCCCCGCGAGTCTACTCGCTCCACCAGTTCAGTCGGTTCTTCGCGTAGTTCCGTTCACTTGCGTTTAATCACCCCCGCGAGTCGCGTTCACCGGCTCCCCGCGAGTCCACTCCCTGGTCAGTACTTCCGGCACGGTCGGCCATCCCGGGCCGCGACCGGAACCGGATCCGCTCGCCGTCAAACGATACCCCTTTGCTCCGGCATGCACACCGTCCACTAACGTGACCCGATCGAGAACGCGCGTCGACGCCCACGTCAAGGTGCTCGACGACGACGTCGTGGCCCTCGCGAAGGAGCGGGGGATCGACGCACTCGTGTACGCGCCGCACTTCACTCGGCTCCGGACGGTCCAAGAGCGCGCGGCCCGATACGCCGACGACGACCTGACGATCGTCCCGGCCCGCGAGGTGTTCACCGGCGACTGGGGAAACCGCCGACACCTCCTCGTTCTCGGACTGCACGAGCCCGTCCCCGACTACATCACCTTCGAGGCGGCGATGGCCGAGGTCGAGCGGCAGGACGCCGTCGTGCTCGTCCCGCACCCCGGCTTCGCCACCATCTCGCTCACCCGACCGGAGATCGCGGCCCACGCCGAGCGCCTCGCCGCGGTCGAGACGTACAACACCAAGCTCCTCCCTCACCAGAACACCCGGACGCGGCGGATCGCCGAGGTGACCGACATGCCCGGCTTCGGCTCCTCGTACGCGCACCTGCCCGGCACGGTCGGCGAGGCGTGGACCGAGTTCGACGGCGACCTCTCCGACGCGGACGCAGTCGTCGACGCCTTCCGCGAGGAGCGTCCCCGGACGGTGGTCCACCGCGGCGGGGTCCGGCACCAGCTCCGCGGGCTCCTCGAGTTCGCCCACCTCGGCTACGAGAACACCTGGGAGAAGCTGGACCGCCTGTTCCTCTCGGGCGACGAGCCGACCCTCCCGAGCAACGTCGCCTACGAGGGCCGGTTCAACGACGTGAGCGTCTACTCCGGGACGCTGTCGGATTACCGGCCGAAGTGAGCGAGCGGTCGGTTTGGGGACTCGGAGCGAGCGCCGTCAGATTCCGAACCCGGCCGCCGCCTCGCTCGCGGCCTGCGTCGCGGCCGAAACGTCCAGGTCGAGCGTCACGACGTAGGTGTGGAGCGCCCAGAACGCCGCCAGCTCCAGCGCGGTGATGACCACAGTGACGAGGTCGGCGTACTTGCTGCTCGTCGTCACACCGCTCGGGAGCCCGTACTCCGTGTCCGACAGGGGGTGGAACAGCGCGATGCCGCGGCGGCTCCCGACGACGTCGAGGAGGTAGTGGGTCAACACGCCGATCCAGACGTACTGGAGGTTGCCGAAGACGAGCGGGTACGCGACGAAGACGGCGAGCACCGGGAGGCTGTGGAGCGTCTTCCGGTGGCGCCCGAACGCCGTGTCGACGTCGGGGAACAGCGCCCCCAACACGATCGGCACGGTGATCTGGGCGGTGGTCCGCGCCGTCGCCATGTCGAGGCCGGGCTCGATGACGAAGCCGAGTCCGAGCGCGAGCAACAGCGCGTTGAGGACGTGACCGCGTTTGTTCATACCAACGGCAGTCCGGGGCTGTAAGTGAAACCACCGGATCCGAACGGGCGAGAAGTAGGTTCGGCGTAGCGCACGCGGTCGGGCGGCGAAAAGGCGTGGGCGGGCAGTCGAAAGAGCCACGGCGGGCGCCGCCCAGCGGTCGGTATGGAGTACGAGGAGCCGAAGTTCTTCCACGTGATGCAGTACGCGGCCGCGGCCGACGGCGACGTCATCGACATGGTGAGCGGCAACCCCGACTGGGAGCCGCCGGCCGCGCTGCGGGAGGCGCTCCGCGGGTACGCCGACCTCCCGCCCGACGACTTCCAGTACCCGCCGAGCGAGGGACTGTTCGAGCTCCGGGAGGCGATCGCCGAGCGCCGGAACGTCGACGTCGACCGCGTGGTCGTCACGAACGGGACCGGCGAGGCGAACTACCTCACGATGGCGCGCGCCTTCGAGCGCGACGCTGGCGACGAGGCCATCCTCACCGACCCCGTCTACCCGTACTACCCGGGGAAGGTGGACATGCTCGGCGGCGAGGCGACGTTCGTCCCGACCGAGCGTGACGGGGGGCTCGACGTCGCGGCGATCCGCGAGGCCGCGAGCGGGGACACGGCGCTTATCGTCCTGAACACGCCGAACAACCCGACCGGGGCCGTCTACGACCTCGACGCGATCCGGGAGGTGGTCGCGGTCGCGGACGAGGTCGACGCCCTGGTCATGGTCGACGAGGTGTACGATCACTTCGACCTGACCGGCGAGTTCGAGTCCGCGTTGACGCTCGACTCCGACCGCGTGATCGTCACCAGCGGCTTCTCGAAGTCGATGGCGATCACGGGGTTCCGAGTGGGATACGGGGTGTTCCCCGACGAGCACGTCGGCGACGCGAAGACGCGGCATATGCTCGTGAACGTCGCCGGCGCGCGACCCTCGCAGTACGCGGTCCACCACGCGCTCGCGGAGACGCCGCCCGAGTACTACGCGGAGGCCCGCGAGCTGCTCGCAAAGCGCGCGGACGCGTTCACCGACGCGCTCGACGCGGCCGGCGCCGAGTACAGCCGCCCCGAGGGAGCCTTCTACGTACTGGCGCGCTTCGAGGGGTTCCCCGGGACGATGGCGAACGTGAAGCGCCTCGTGGACGAGGCCGGCGTCGCGGGGATGCCCGGCGAGGCGTTCGGCAACGCGCGCGACGAGTGGATCCGGTTCGCCCTCGTCACCCCGCGCGCCGTCGAGGCCGCGGAGCGGCTGGCAGACTATTTCGGCGACTGATCCGGGACAGAGTGCGGTGGCGCGCGCCTCCGAGCGGCCGCCCTCGGCGGCCGCGAGGAGCGCGTGCGAGGGAGTCGCTGGCGCGTTCCGCGCCAGCGACGAGGCTGGGGAGGCGTGAGGTGCGGTACTGTGCGGGGCGGGACTCAAAGGGGCAGCCGGGAGGCGGGCGCAGACGACGCAAGCACTGGAGGGAGTGAGCGAAGCGAACGACCGAAGCGCGCAGCGAGTGTGCGCCCGCCTCCCGGCTGGGGCTTTGAAGCTGTTCGCCGACGATCCGCAATCAATTATTTATAAGCGAGCGGCTGGGGCTTTGAAGCTGTTCGCCGTCGATGCGCGATCCGCTATTTATAAACGGTCACCCTGAGCGAAATACGTCAAGTTTAGCCGAAGTTTTCGACCTTCGCGGCGTCGGCGTCGCCGCCGGCGGCCTCGATCGCGGCCTCGGCGTCGGCCACCAGATCGGCGAAGCCGTAGACAAAGACCGTCTCGCCCTCGGTGCCCGTCAGCGCCTCGGCGACCGCGTCGTCCAGTTCCTCGTCGGCGCCAAGCAAGTGGACCGCGCCCCCGCGCTCCTCCAGCCGTTCTAACCGGTCCGCGTGCGACACGTCGTCGTCGCGGTAGACGACCGCGGCCTCGGCGCCGTCGTCGAGCGCGCGCTCCGCGATGGCGACCGCCGGCCCGACGCCCGGACCGCCCGCGATCACGACCGCTCGCGGCTCGCCGTCGTAGTACTGGTCGCCGAACGGGCCGGAGAGCGTCATCTCCGTGCCCGACTCGACGCCGGCGAGGAACGCGGAGAAGTCGCCGCCCTCCTCGGGGTCGATTTCGACCGTGACCTCGAAGGTGTCGCCGACCGTCGGCGACGAGAGAGTGTAAAACCGGGCGACCGACTCGCCGTCGATCTCCGTGCCGAGCTTGACGAACTGACCGGGTTCGGCGGCGAACCCGTCCGGCGCGTCGAACCGGAGGGCATACGTGTCGCGGCCGACCGACTCGACCGCGCTGACCGTCGCTGTCGTGTCCATACCACCGATCCGGTCGGCGGACACAAACGTGTTCCCGTCCGCGCCGGCGCCCGCCTCGCCGTCGAGCGCGACCCGCGCGGAGACGCGCCCGCGTCCGCCGAACTCGTTCGACGAACGTCGAAACTCGCACCGACGAGAAGGGTCGATCGTGAGGAAAGTGGAAAACATTCGTCCACTCAGGTTCCGTTAATGACGGCAAGTCACGCCTATATGCGACAATATTCGCGAGGAGGTGTACGTACGTTCGAAAACGCTCCGGTGACTCCTTCCAGAAGTCTTTTGATGAGTCCGGCGAAAACTGCGTCATAGTATGGCCGCGGACTTCAACTGGGCCGTCGGCGGAGAGGCCGGCGACGGCATCGACTCGACCGGGAAGATCTTCGCGCAAGCGCTCTCTCGGGCGGGTCGACACGTGTTCACGTCGAAGGACTTCGCCTCGCGGATCCGGGGCGGCTACACCGCCTACAAGGTGCGAACCTCCGTCGACAAGGTACAGAGCGTCGTTGACCGGCTCGACGTGCTCATCGCGTTGACTCCTCGGACGATCGAGGAGAACCTCGAGGAGCTCCACGAGGGGTCGGTGATCATCTACGACGGCGAGCGGACCACGATGCAGGACGTCGAGATCCCCGACGAGATGATCGGGATCGACGTCCCCCTCAAGCGGCTGGCCGAGGAGGCCGGCGGCGCGATCATGCGGAACGTCGTCGCGCTCGGCGCGGCCTGCGAGGTCGCCGAGTTCCCCATCGAGAACCTCGACTCCGCCCTCGAGAAGCGGTTCGCGGACAAGGGCCAGAAGCTCGTCGACAACAACAAGGAGGCCGCCCGCGCGGGGCGGTCGTACGTCGCCGAGGAGTTCGACCACGAGTTCGACTACGACTTAGAGACCACCGACGAGGACTACGTTCTCCTCAACGGCGACGAGGCCATCGGGATGGGCGCCATCGCGGCCGGCTGCCGCTTCTACGCCGGCTACCCGATCACGCCCGCGACCGACGTGATGACGTATCTCACCGGTCGGATCGAGCGTTACGGCGGCCACGTCGTGCAGGCGGAAGACGAGCTCTCCGCGATCAACATGGCCCTCGGCGCGGCCCGCGGGGGCGCGCGATCGATGACCGCGACCTCCGGCCCCGGGATCGACCTGATGACGGAGACGTTCGGGCTCATCGCCACCTCGGAGACGCCGCTCGTCATCTGTAACGTGATGCGCTCGGGTCCCTCCACCGGGATGCCGACGAAACAGGAGCAGGGCGACTTAAACCAGATGCTGTACGGCGGCCACGGCGAGGTGCCGCGGTTCGTCCTCGCGCCGACGACGATAGACGAGTGCTTCTGGAAGACGGTCGAGGCGTTCAACCTCGCCGAGAAGTACCAGCTCCCCGTCTACCTCACCGCCGACCTCTCGATGGCGGTCACCGAGCAGACGTTCTCCCCGGACACGTTCGATATGGACGAGGTGGAGGTCGACCGCGGCTTCGTCGTCGACGAGGCCGACATCGACGACCACATGAGCGACTCCGGCGGCTTCCAGCCCCACGAGATCACCGACGACGGGGTCTCGCCGCGGGCGTTCCCCGGCACGGCCGACGGCGCGCACATGTCCACCGGCCTCGAACACGACGAGCAGGGCCGCCGGACCGAGGACACCGAGATGCGCGTCGAACAGGTCGACAAGCGCAACCGGAAGGTCGAGACGGCCCGCGAGCGCGAGGACTGGAGCCCGCGCGAGTTCGGCGACGCCGACGCCGACACGCTCGTGATCACGTGGGGCTCGAACGAGGGCGCGCTCGCCGAGGCGGTCGACATCCTCGACGACGAGGGGCAGGACGTGCGGGTGCTCTCGGTCCCGTACATCTTCCCGCGGCCGGACCTCTCCGAGGACGTCGCGGACGCGGAGACCGTCGTCGTCGTCGAGTGTAACGAGCAGGGACAGTTCGCGGACCTGGTCGAACACGACGTCTTAGAGCGCGTCGACCGGGTGAACAAGTACAACGGCGTGCGGTTCAAGGCCGACGAACTCGCAGCGGAGATCAAAGCGACCCTCGCGGAGGGGGCGGAGGCGTAACCAATGAGCTCAGACATTCGATTCACCGACTTCAAGTCCGACAAGCAGCCGACGTGGTGCCCGGGATGCGGCGACTTCGGGACCATGAACGGGATGATGAAGGCGCTCGCGGAGACGGGGAACGACCCCGACAACACCTTCGTCGTCGCCGGCATCGGCTGCTCCGGAAAGATCGGCACGTACATGCACAGCTACGCGCTCCACGGCGTTCACGGGCGCGCACTTCCGGTCGGGACCGGCGTCAAGATGGCCCGCCCCGACATCGAAGTGATGGTCGCCGGCGGCGACGGCGACGGCTACTCCATCGGTGCGGGCCACTTCGTCCACGCCGTCCGGCGCAACGTCGACATGACGTACGTCGTGATGGACAACCGCATCTACGGGCTGACGAAGGGGCAGGCGTCGCCCACCTCCCGGGAGGACTTCGAGACGTCGACGAGCCCGGACGGGCCGAAGCAGCCGCCCGTCAACCCGCACGCGCTGGCGCTGGCGTCGGGCGCGACGTTCATCGCGCAGTCGTTCTCCTCGGACGCGCTCCGCCATCAGGAGATCATCCAGAAGGCGGTCGAGCACGACGGGTTCGGCTTCGTGAACGTCTACTCGCCGTGCGTCACCTTCAACGACGTCGACACGTACGACTACTTCCGCGACTCGCTCGTCGACCTGAAGGAGACCGACCACGACCCGACCGACCGCGAGGACGCGAAGGACGCCATCCTCAACTCCGAGCAGGAGTATCAGGGCGTCATCTACCAAGACGAAGACTCCGTGCCGTACCACGAGCAGCACGGCGTCGACGAGGACATGTCCGTCATCCCGGACGGCGCGCCGGAGGGCGCGACGGACCTGGTCCGCGAGTTCTACTGACGCCGCCACCGCCGTTCCGAGCCGTTTTTTCCGAGACCGACGATCACCGGGACCGCCGACATTCCGACCTCCCTCGATAGCCAAATTTCGGCGACCGAGCCGGGTCAGGGCCCGTTCGCGACCCGTTTCAGCAAGCCTAATTACGTGGGTCCGAATTACGTGGTATATGGTTGATCGCTACGACGTCGTTATCGCGGGTGCCGGACCGGCGGGCGCGCAGTGCGCCCGCGATCTGGCGACGCGCGGCTACGACGTCGTCGTTCTCGAAACGGAGCCGGAGGCCGAGTTCCCCCGCCAGAGCAACAAGTCGACCGCGGGGACGTTCCCCTCGATGATGTCCGCCTTCGGGATCCCGGACGACGTCGTGATGTCGTACACCGACGACGTGGTGTTGGAATCGCCGAACAGCTACTACGAGAGCTACCAGCCCGGCGCCGTCCTCGAGTTTGCCGACTTCAAGCGCTTCCTCGTCGAGGACGGTCGCGAGAACGGGGCGGAGTACCGGTTCGACTCGCGCGTCTCCCGCCCGATCCTCGACGACGACGGCGTCATCGAGGGCGTTCGGTACGACGGCGACGAGGAGGTGTACGCCGAGGTGGTCGTCGACGCCACCGGCCCGGCCGCGCCGATCGCGAGCGCGCTCGACGTGGTCGACTTGGAGCGAGAGAATCAGGCGATCGGCATCGAGTACGAGATGGAGGGCGTCGAGATGAACCACCCCGAGTACGCCGACCTGCGCCGGGCGATGATGCTCCGGCTCGACCACGACATCGCGCCCGGCGGCTACTCGTGGATCTTCGCCACCGGCGAGGACACCGCGAAGGTCGGCATCTGTTACATCCAGAACGACCGCCACCGCGAGTTCGCGAAAGAGGGGAAGACCGTCGACGGCTACCTCGAGGACTGGATCGAGCGGGACCCGCGGTTCGCCGACGCCGAACAGATCGACGACGCGGTCCACCGCGGCTCCGCGCACATCCAGATGCCCGACGCGATGCACACGGACCGGTTCCTCGCGATCGGCGACACCGTCCCCACCATCGACCCGCTGTGGGGAGAGGGGATCCACAAGGGGATGAAGTCCGCCCGCGCGGCGGCGTCCACCATCGACCGGTGTCTCACCGACTCGGAGCGGCGCGTGGACGCCGAGAGCCTCGCCGTCTACGAGCGGCTCTGGCACCGGGACGTGGCGCCCCGGATGCGCTCCCGGCTGATGCTCACCCGGCTGTTGTACCTCGCGCCGAACGAGCGGTACGACCGGTTCATGGAGGACCTCCGACGGACCGACGACGATACGCTGGAGAAGGCGAACCAGGGCGATAAGTCCGCGATGGCGAAGCTGCTCCACCTCGACGACCTCCCGCTGCTGGCGAAGTTCGCCCGCGAGCGGATGGGGTCGTAGCGCGTCTATTCATCACGGCTACTTCCAGCGTCTGCGTATACCGTCTACTTACACCGTCTATTTATAACGAGTATAAAAATCGCACGCGCGTCGAGAGACCGCGGCGCGGCCTACCGTTCGTCGATCGGGACGAGCTCGGCACTCTCCGGCCCGGTGTACCGAGCGCGCGGGCGGATAAGCCGGTTGTCGGCCTGATACTCGACCATGTGAGCGATCCAGCCGCCGGCGCGGCTCATCGCGAAGATGGGCGTGTACATGTCGACCGGGATCCCGAGCGAGTCGTAGACGGAGCCGGAGTAGAAGTCGACGTTCGGGGCGATCCCCTTGTCGAGTAACCCCTCCTCGGTCAGGTACTCCTCGATGGCGGTGGTGTAGTCGAGCCACTTCGTGTCGCCGGACGACTCGGAGAGGTCCCGCAGCTTCTCTTGAAGGATCTTCGCGCGGGGGTCTTTCACCTTGTACACGCGGTGGCCGAAGCCGGGGATCCGCCGGCCGTCCTCGCGGGCGTCTGTCACCCACGAAACCGGGTCCTTCGACGACTCGTCGATCTCGTGGAGCACCTCCATCACGTCCTGGTTCGCGCCGCCGTGGAGCGAACCGGAGAGCGCGCCGATCCCGCCGGTGACGCCGGAGTAGACGTCGGCCATCGTCGAGCCGATCACCATCGCGGTGAACGTCGAGGCGTTGAGCCCGTGGTCGGCGTGGAGCGTCAGGGCCATGTCGAACGTCTCCTCGCTGACGTCGTCCGGCTCGGCCCCGGTGAGCATGTAGAGGAAGTTCCCGGCGTACGAGAGGTCGGGGTCCGGCGCGACGGGCGCTTCGCCCTGCCGCGCGCGCTCGAACGCCGCGAGGACGGTCGGGATCTTCGCCGTGATACGACGGCCCTGCCGCCGGGCCCGCGCCGTGGCGTCGCCGTCGTCGTCCGCGTCGGCGTCGGGGTCGTACGCCGACAGCATGGAGGTGGCCGTCCGGAGCGCGGCCATCGGTCGCTCGCCCGCGTCGGCGAGCGTCCGGACCGTCTCGAGCACGTCGTCGTCGACGGCCCGCTCCGCGGCCAGGTCCGCGGTGAACGCGTCGAGCTCCTCGCGCGTCGGCAGCGAGCCGTGCCAGAGGAGGTACAACACCTCCTCGTAGCTCGCGCCGCGAGCGAGGTCCTCGATGTCGTACCCACGGTACACGAGCTTGCCGACCTCGCCGTCGACGTGGCTCAGCTCCGACTCCGCGACGAGGACGCCTTCGAGCCCGCGCTTTAACTCGTCTGACATGCTGTGACCTTCCGACCACCGCCAAAAAAGCGTTATCTTTCAGGAGGGATAGCGTACGACGATCGACGAACGTAGTGGAGTCGAACGACGGCAGAAGTTGGGAGTGCCGAGAGTGCGTCGGCCGCCTCAGCGCGCCGGAACGACCGTCACAGTCCGTTTGCGGTCGATCGCGTCCTCCAGCTCCTCGGCGATCGCGGAACCGCGGGACACCTGGACCTCGCCGCCGCGGCCGACGGTGGCGGTGAAGAGGTACTCGCCGTCCGCGCGCACCTCCACCGTCTCGCCGACGCCGTCGTCGACGTCGATGACGACGTGTCGAGAGGTGATCTCCGGCTGGACGACGGTCCCGCGCTCCTCGCCGACCTGCCCGCCCCGACCCTGCCCGTTGCCGCCGCGTCCGCCGCCGGAGCCGTCGGCGCCGTCGCGTCCCTCCGGCTTCTCGTCGTGGGTGCGGACGTCGATCTCGATGCCGAGCCGGTTCTCGATGTCGCTGATGCGGCCGCCGCCCTTGCCGATGACGGTGCCGATGTCGCCCTCGGAGACGTAGACGATCGCCTCGTCGTTCCCCTTGAGTTCGACGTCGACGTGACCGTGCGCGACCGACCGGATCTCGCGTTCGATCTCCTGTTTGGCGATGCGGCCGACGCCGCTCTCGCTTTCCCCCTCGCCGTCCTCGTCGTTCAGCGGGACCGTGACGACCTGCCGGTTGAAGGTGTAGATCTCGTACTCCGGGCGACCGGTCTCGAAGTTCGACACCTGGATGACGGGGCGCGCGAGGTCCTCGGCGGTGAGCCCCGCCGGCACCTTCACCTCGGTCGTCACGTCGTAGACGGTGTGGACCTCGCCCGCCTCGATGTACACCACGGTGTCGACGATCTGCGGGATCATCCCGAGCTCGACGCGGCCGACGAGCCGCTGGAGCGCGTCGATGGCGCGAGAGGCGTGGACGACGCCGACCATCCCGACGCCCGCCATCCGCATGTCCGAGAACACCTCGAAGTCGTTCGTCTTCCGGACCTCGTCGTAGATGGTGTAGTCGGGGCGGACCAAGAGGAGCGAGTCCGCCGTGTTCTCCATCTCACCGCCGAGCGCGCCGTACTGAGTGATCTCCGGACCGACCTGGAGGTCGCGCGGCTTCTCCATCGTCTTCACCGCGTAGTCGCTGTCGTTGAGGAACTCCGCGACCGCCTGCGCGAACGTCGACTTCCCGGCGCCGGGCGACCCGGAGATGAGCACGCCGCGCTTCCGCTCTTTGAACCGCTCGCGGAGCTCGTCGGCGAACTCGTAGTCGTCGAGCGTCGTCTTCGCGATCGGTCGGACCGCCGTGACCTCGATGCCGTCGGCGAACGGCGGCCGCGCGACCGCGATCCGGTAGTTCCGGAACTGGACGATGTCCATGCCGTCGTCGGAGAGCTCGATGAACCCCTCGTTAGACTGGCGCGCCAGGTCGACGATGGCGGTCGCCCACTCGTCCATCTGTTCCTCGCTCGTCGGCGCCTCGTCGATGGTGACGTACCGCATCTCGCCGAGGCTCCCGCGTTTCGCCTTCGGCTTCGTCCCCGTCTTGAGGTGGACCGACATGGTCTCGTCGGTGAAGAAGTCCTGAATCGGAAGCTCGTCGACCACGCCGCGAGCGACCGGCTCGACGTACTCGACGTCGATCCCCTTCGCGCGGGCGACCTCCGCCTGCACGATGTCGCTCGAGAGGAGCGTCGCGTCGTGGTCGGCGGCGATCCCGCGGATCAACGCGTCGACGTCGCCCTCGTGGGCGTGCGACCGGGCGTCCCCGTCGGCGCGCTCGCCGACGTACCGCAGCTCGATCGTTCCCTCGTCGGCGAGATCGGCGAGCCGCTTGAGCTCGCTCAGACCGTCCCAGCCCGACTCCAGCCCGTCGTTCGCCTGCGACTCCAGCTCGCCGACGACGGCCTCGGGGACGAGCACCGTGGCCCCCTCGTAGGTCCCGTCCGCGACGTGTTCGGACACGCGGCCGTCGACGACCGCACTGGTGTCCGGTACTACGTTCATACCGTGGTTCCGGGCGGGAACGGTATAAGGGTGTTCGACCCGGGTGGTATCCCCGAACGCGCGGTCGAAACGGTCCCGCGACCGCGGCCGCGACCCGACCGATCAGTCGTCGGCGGCGGCCGGGGACGCCCGCTCCGTTCGGAGCCGCCGGGCGTACTCGGTGAAGTTGTCGAACAGCCCCTTCGCCTCGCAGGCGGCGTCGTGTGCAACCGGAGTGATCTCGTCGAGGACGGCGTCCACGCGCGCGTCGCCGAGCCGCTCGCGTTTCCCCTCGGTGACCTCGCGTGCGGTCTCGACGTCGTACTCCGGGTGGAACTGCACGCCCCAGCAGTGGCCGTCGCGGAACGCGTGGACGCCGTGGTCGTTCTCGGCGAGCAGCGTCGCGCTCGGCGGCAGATCGACCACCGTGTCCCCGTGAGTGGTGAACGCGGTGAACTCCTCGCCGACCCCGTCGAACAGCTCGTCGTCGCCGCGCCGACGGACATCGTTGTATCCGATCTCGAAGCCGTCCATCCCCGCCACGCGCCCGCCGAGCGCCTCCGCGAGCACCTGGTGGCCGTAACAGACGCCGAGCACCGGGACGCCGGCCGCGGCGGCGTCCGCGACGTAGTCGACGAGTGGGGGGATCCACGCCTCGTCCCAGTAGACGGACGACCGCGAGCCGGTGACCACCACGCCGTCGAAGTCGGTGTGATCGGGGAGCTGACCGTCCGTCGCGTCGAACTCGACGAGGGCGGCGTCGAGCTCCCGGCGGAAGTTCCGCCGGGTGTTCGCGCCGTCGTGGGCCGCGTTCAGCAGGGCGAACCGGAGCCGTGTCATTAGCCGCACCGAGGCGCGACGGACGCAAAACGGTTGCGGCGACGGGAAGCCCTACCGGCGTCGGGGAGGGCAATCGTCGCCTGTCGCTCCCCGCGTTCCGCCGTCGGGCTCGGTCCGTGGACGCCGCCGCGCCGGTTCGACGCCGAGTGTCCTCCTCCCCCGACGGCGGCGGAGTCGCCACGCCGTCCCGGTGTCGGATCAGTCGACGAGCCACCCGCCGTCGACGTCGACCGCGGTGCCGTGGACGAACGAGGCCTCGTCGCTCGCGAGGAACGCGACGACGCTCGCGATCTCCTCGGGATCGGCGTACCGGCCGGCGGGCGTGTCGGCCGTCATCGCTTCCAAGTCCTCGATCATCTCTTCGGTCATCCCCGTCTCGACGGCGCCCGGACAGACGGCGTTCGCCCTGATTTCGGGGCCGTAATCGTGTGCGAGCTGTTTCGTGAAGCCGATCAGGCCGTGTTTGGATGTCGTGTACGCGGCCCCGCCTCCCCCGGCGACTTTGCCGGCGACGGACGCCGTGTTGATCACGACCCCCTCGTCGCTCCCGTCTCGGAGAGCGGGGAGCGCGGCGCGGGTGAGGTAGAACGGCCCCGTCAGATTCACGTCCAAGATCCCGTTCCAGAGATCGTCGGTGGTCTCTCCGACGGGCGCGAAGTCGTCGAGGACGCCGGCGTTGTTACACAGCACGTCGATCGTGCCGTACTCGTCGACGGTCAGATCGACGACGCGCTCGACGCTTTCGGTGTCCGTCACGTCACCGTCTACCGCGATCGCCTCCCCGCCGGCCGATCCGATCGCATCGGCGACCGACGCTGCGCCGTCGGCGTCGATGTCGACGACGGCCACCGCCGCGCCCGCATCGGCGAATTCGTGCGCCATCGATCGACCCATCCCCGACGCCGCACCGGTGACGACGACGACGCTGTCAGATAAGGTTACCATGACTAAATGTTTATGTAATTATTAATAATGCTACTTGCTATTCTCATCCGGTGGAAACGAATGCAGCCGCCGGGTAGAAACGAACGCAACCGCCGTCTCACGGCGAGACACGGCGACGACAGTCGTGAATCGTCCGGTCGATCACCCCTGCCGTGAGACCCACGAACGCCACCAGACGCACGACCGCCGGGAGATGAGATCACCTCGCAGAGTGAGCGAATCTCCGTCAGCATCGAGTAAGATTTGTCGACGATCACGACACCGTGGCATCGGCACCCACTGGCCGCCGCTCCAGCGTCCCGGCCCGGCCGCAGACAGTCACGTCACCGTGTCGGTCGCGTGTTCGGCGAGCCACCCGACCAGCGCGTCGTTGACCGCGGCCGACGCCTCGACGCCGACGAGGTGGCGCGCCCCCTCGACCGCCTGGAGCTCGCCGCGGGGGAGCCCCTCCGCGAGCGTCTCCGCCGCCGTCATCGGGCACACGGCGTCGTCGGTCCCGTGGACGACGAGCGTCGGCGTCGTGATCTCGTAGAGCCTGTCGGTGATATCGAACGACTCGACGGCCGCGCGGTGGGCCTCGAACGTCTCGCGGCCGGCGTCCTCGGCGAGCCGCCACTCCGCGATCCGCGGGAGCGCGTCCGGGTGCGCCTCGCGGAAGTCGACGGAGACCAGCCCGCTGAGCGACCCCTCCACCGCCGCGGGGTCGGACGGGTCGGCCCACACCCCGCCGGCGTTGTAGGCGTCGCCCGACGGCGGCGTGCCGACGACCGTCAGGCTCGCCGGACGCGAGGAGGCGAGGGCGGCCGCGAGCGCGACCATCCCGCCGAGGCCGTAGCCGACGAGGTGGGCGTTCCGGACCCCCTCCGCGGCACACACCGCGTCGACGTCCGCGGCGAGGTCTTCGACGGCGTACGGACCGGGCGGAGCGTCGGACTGTCCCACGCCGCGCGTCTCGGGCGTGATCACCGTGTGCGGCCCGGCGAGCGCGGCGTGCTGCCAGCCGAACTGCCACGCGCCGAGCCCCACGTCACCGCAGAACACCACCGCCTCGTCGGGATCGCCCGCGTCCGGCGCGTCGACCTCGTATCGGATCGAGACGCCGCCGTTGGTCGCGTGTGGCATGGGAGGTTGGGGTGTCGTCAGGCCTCCTGCAGGCTTCGTAGCACGTCCGGCGCCGCCGCGAGCGCGTCGTCGAGCGCGTCCGCGTCCGGCCCGCCGCCCTGCGCGAAGTCCGGCGGTCCGCCGCCGCCCCCGCCGACGCGGCCGGCGAGCTCGGAGACGACCTGCCCGGCGTTGACGTCGACGCCGTCGGGAACGCCCACCACGAAGCTCGCGGAGCCGTCCGCCCCGCTGCCGACGACCGCGACCTTCCCGTCGTCGACGTGGGCGTTCGCGGTCGCGCGCAGCTCGTCGGCGTCGCCGTCGAGCCGCTGTATCACCGCGGTGGCTCCGCCGATCTCGACCTCCTCGGCGTCGGCGCCGCCGGAGGCCCGCGCGGTCGCGAGCTCCTCTTTCAGCGACTCGATCTCCTTGCCCCGCGCCTTCCACTCCTCGAAGAACCGCTCGGCGGTCTCGGGGACGTCGAGCGGATCGACGTCGAGGGCGTCGGCCGCGTCGTACAGCGCGTCCTCCGTGCGCTGGGTCGCGTCGATCGCCGCGCCGCCCGCGGCGAACACGATGCGCTCGACGCCGTCCTGAACCGGCTCCGTCTTCAGCACCTTCACGGCGCCTATCTCGCCGGTACGGTCGACGTGCGTGCCCGCACACGCCTGCACGTCGGCGTTGCCGACGTGGATCAGCCGGACGTTCGTTCCCGGCGGGACGCCGCCCTGATACAGGTCGAAGCCGTGTTCGGCCTCGGCCTCGTTGCGGTCGGGCCACTCCTGACGCACCGGCACGTCGTCGCGGACGAGCTCGTTGGCGACGCGCTCGATGCGCTTGACCTCCTCGCGGGAGATCCGCTCGTAGTGGCGGACGTCGAGCCGCGAGGAGTCGATCCCCTTCTGGGCGCCCGCCTGCCGGACGTGCTCGCCGAGGACCTCGCGGGCGGCGTGGCCGATCAGGTGGGTCGCCGTGTGGTGCGCGCGGAGCCGGTCGCGGCGGTCGCCGTCGACCTGTCCCTTGACGAACTCGCCTTTCCCCGGGTCGGCGTCCGTCCGGTGGAGCACGACGCCCCCCTCCTCCTGTACGTCGACCACGTCGACCGCCGTCTCGCCGGCGGTGAGCTGCCCGCGGTCGGCGGGCTGACCGCCGCCCTCCGGGTAGAACATCGTCTGGTCCAAGACGACGTCGTACCCCTCCTCGCGCTCGAAGACGTCGAGGACGACGGCCTCGAACTCGGTGCGGCCTTGGTCGTCGTAGAACAGCTTCTCCGTCTCGGGGAGCTCGCCGAGCCGCTCGTCGGCCTCGTCGCCGCCCTCGTCTGCGTCGGCCTCCTCGTGGCGGTCGGCGACGAGCGCGTAGAAGTCGTCCGGGACGTCGACCGTCGCGCCGCGCTCGGCCGCGATGTCGGCGACCATGTCCGGCTGGATCCCGTGGGAGTCGTACAGCTCTAAGAGCGTCTCTGTCGGGATCGGCTCGCCGGTGCCGGCGTACTCGTCGGCGAGCGACTCCACCTTGCGGGAGCCGCGCTCGAGCGTCTCGCGGTACTTCCGCTCCTCGGTGCGGACGATCTCGCGGATCGTGTCGCGGTTCTCGTAGCCGAGCCGCTCCGCCTGCATGTCGACGAGCTCGTCGAGGGGCGCGTCCACGTCGACCTCGTCGACGAGCCGCTTCGTCCGGCGCAGCACCATCCGGGCGAGGTAGCCCGTGCCGACGTTCGAGGGCACGATCCCGTCGCCGAACATGTACGCGAGCGTCCGGGAGTGGTCGGCGATCGCGTAGATTGATTCGAGGGGTTCGACGAGCTCCCGCAGTCGCTCGACGTCGACGTCGAGGCGGTCGGCGATATCGCCGCGCGCGTCCTCCACGTCGTCGACGTCGTCGATATCGAGCCGGCCGGAGAGCTTCGCGGCGCGGTGGACGAGCTCCTGTTCCGCCTCCGTGTGCTCGATCCCCGCGTTCTCCTTTAAGAAGTCGATCGCGTCGGGGTAGACGGCCTCGTACACGGTCGCCGTCCCCTGGCTCATCCACGTCCACCGCTCGAGCCCGTAGCCGGTGTCGACGATGTACGTGTCCATGAACGAGTACGTGTGCCCGTCCTTCATCTCGTAGTCGCCGTCGGGGTCCCGCTCCATGCACATGAAGACGAGCGTCGCCAGCTCGGCGCCTTTATAAATAACCTCGATGGCGGGGCCGGCGTTGCCGCCGCCGACCCACGGGTCCTCGATGTAGGTGATCTCCTCGAGATCCGCGCCGAGGCTCTCGAACAGCTCGTCGCAGTACGCGACCGTCTCGTCTTTCCAGTACACCTCGCCGTGATAGGCGTACTCGTCCTCGTCGACCTCCTCGCGGGTGTTGAACGCGTGGTGGGCCATCATCTCGAACGCCATCGTGTGCCGGCCCGTCTTGCCGACGTTGTCGATGTCCTGCATCCGGATGCACGGCTGCGAGATGGTGAGGGGATTCGCGGGCGGCGGCGTCTGCCCCGACGTGACGAGCGGCTGGAAGTCGTAGATCGACGCCTGCGTTAAGAGCACGTCGTCGCGCCAGCGGTTCGCCGCGACCGGGTACGGGTCGATCCGCTCGTGCCCGTGCTCCTCGAAGAAGGAGAGGAACGCCTCCCGCATCTCCGACAGCGAGTGCGGCTCCGGAAAACCGGGGTCGTCGATGAAGCTGTAGTCCTCGCACGGCGGCTCCCCGCAGAGCTCGCGGTCGCCGTCCCGGGTCCAGAAGTGCGCGCCACAGGAGGGACACTCCTTCCGGACGAACCCCTCCTCCTCGAAGTAATCGAGACGGTACTCCGCTTCGAGATCGCTCATTACAGGAACGTGACCCGTGTTCGTCCAAAAGGGTTCCGGGGCGGCCCGCGGGCGGGCTACCGGGGCGAGCGCACCGGGGACCGCCCGAGCGCGCCCCGGACCGTCCGCCGACCGCGACCGCGCGGGTCCGAAACGACCTTAGGCCGCGCGCTCGCCTCTCCGGTATGGTCGAGAACGTCGTCTATCCCGCGTACTTCGACGCCGAGCGGTCGCGCTCGGAGGGCCGTCGCGTCCCGACGGATCTTGCGGTCCCCGAGCCGACCGTCGACGAGATCGCCAAGGCGGTCCAGCAGGTCGGCTACGACGCGGTGATCGAACGCGACAAGACGTATTCCCGCGAGTTCGAGCCCCGAGGCGCGGTGGTCGTCCGAGGCACCGAAGACACCGCGAAAAACGACCTCGTGCAGGCGGTCGCCGCCTACCTCGGGGTCATCCGAGAGTGACGATGCGGCGCGTCGGCACCGTCGTCCGCACCGCCGGGGGGCTCGCGATCGCCCGCGGCGACCGCGGCGAGGAACCGCCGCGGATCGGCGCGGCCGTCGTCGACGAGTCGCTCTCGACGGTCGGCCGCGTCGTCGACGTGTTCGGCCCCGTCGACAGGCCGTACGTGGCGGTCACGCCGAGCGACGACGACGGGCTCACGTCTCTCGTCGGCGGGAAGCTGTACGCGCGCTGACTCAGTCCCCGGCCGCCGCCTCCCCTTCTCCGGCCGCCGCCTCCCCTTCTCCGGGCGACGCCTCTCCGTCGACGACGGAGAAGTCCGCCAGCGTCTTCGTCGAGCGGACGAGCCGCTCCGAGACCATCAGCTTCTCCGTGCGGTCCAGCCGCGCCCAATCGAGCTCCGCGGGTGGCGACTCCTCGAACGCGCGGAACTGCTGAAACACCGCATCGTTGACGAACCGCTCGAACGAACCGCAGTTCGGACACGTCACCGAGAGGTGCGACGTGTCGAACGCTCGGCTCACGGTGTGTTCCAGGCAGTTCAGACAGCGGTACGTCCGATTGCTACTCATACCCGGATCGAGGGGCCGGACGCGGGAATACCTGGGGGTACCGGACGAGCGATCGAAGCGGGACGGACGAGGAGACCGAACGGAGCGGAGCGAAAAACGGCACCGGACCGCGAGGCCGCTAGAACAGCGCCGACGCGGCCGCTTCGGCCGTCTCGATGACCGGACCGAAGCCGGGCAACAGCAGCACCGTCGCGACCGCCGCGAAGACGACCGCGGCGTACAGCGCCGTCGGCCGCACGTCGATCGCGTCCAGCGCAGTCGGCGACGCGGGGTCGTCGATGAACAGCGCCTTCACGACCCGGCTGTAGTAGTACAGCGAGATCACGCTGTTGACGGCGCCGACGGCCGCCAGCCACACGAAGCCGTTGTCGATGGCTCCCATGAACAGGAAGTACTTCGAGAAGAAGCCGGCGAACGGCGGGAGGCCGGCCAGCGAGAACATGAACACGGCCATCGCCGTCGAGGCGACGGGCGCACGCTTGGCCAGTCCGGCGTAGTCCTCGAAGGTCCGGCCGACGCCCCACCGCTCCGCCATCGCGACGAAGAGGAACGCGCCGGTGTTCATGAACCCGTAGACGAGCAGGTGCGCCATCGCGGCGCCCATCACCGCGCCGTTGCCGCTCCCGTCGGCCGTGAGCGCGGCGACGCCGATGAGGGCGTAGCCGGCGTGGCCGATCGAGGAGTACGCGAGCATCCGCTTGACCTCCTCCTGGACGGCCGCCGCGAAGTTACCGAGCGTCATCGTCACGGCCGCGAGGATGCCGAACGCGAGCACCCAGTTGATGTCGGCCGACAGCGACGCGCCGACCGGGAACGCCTCCGTGAACACGCGGAACGCGACCACGAAGCCGGCCGCCTTCGACGCCGAGGAGAGGAACGCGCTCACGGGCGCGGGCGCTCCCTCGTACGCCTCCGGCGCCCAGAAGTGGAACGGGACGGAGGCGGTCTTGAACGCGACGCCGCCGAGGATCATCACGATCCCGAGGCCGGCGATCCCGCTCCGGCTGTCGAGGCCGTCAGTGCCCGCGGCGATGTCGCCGAGGACCCCGGCGACGTCGCCGAGCATCAGCGACCCCGTCGCGGCGTACACCAGCGAGATGCCGAACAGGAATATCGCCGAGGAGAGCGCCCCGACGAGGAAGTACTTCAGGCCAGCCTCGACGCTTCCGCGGTTCTGCTTGAGGAACGCGACGAGCACGTACGACGGCAGCGACACCATCTCCAGGGCGACGAACACGACCGCGAGCGAGTTCGCGACCGCGAGCAGCGACATGCCGGTCGCCGCGAACAGCGTCAGCGAGTAGAACGTCGCCGGGTTCGGGTGGTCGTGGAAGTAGTCGTGGGCCGCGACGACGACGAGCGACGTCACGGACGCGAAGATGGCGGTGAAGAACAGCGCCATGGTGTCCACCTTGACCGCGTCGGCGAACAGCAGAATCGCGCCGCCGGTGTCGCCGCCGCCGGTGCCGGAGGCGACGAACCACACGGTCGCGGCCAGCGAGGCCAGCGCGCCGAGCGCGCTCACGACCGCCATCGAGGTGTTCGACCGCGTGTCGGGGCTGAGGGTGTCGACGAGCAGCAGCGCGAGCCCGGTGAACGCGAGCAGCAGCACGGGCAGCAGCGCCGTCACCTGCGGGAGCGTGTTAACCATTAATGCTCACCCCCTCGACCACGGGAACGGCAGCGTCACGGATCATCTCGAAGAAGATGTCGGGCGCGACGCCGAGCACGATGATCGCCGCCAGAAGCACCGCGAGCGGGGCGACGTCGTGGAACGGCGCGGGACCGATCTCGTAGTCGGTCGCGAGCTCGAACGGCCCGAACAGCGTGCTCTGCATCGCCGACAGCAGGTAGCCGGCGACGATGACGATGCCGAACATCGCGAGCGCCGTGAACACCGGCGCGTACGGGAGCGCCGGCGCGGAGAACGACCCCACGAAGATGAAGAACTCGCCCGCGAAGCCGGCCATCAGCGGCAGTCCCATGTAGCCGAACGCGCCGGCGACGAGGATGCCGACCGTCACCGGCATCCGGTCGGCCATGCCGGCCATGTCGCCGACCATCCGCGTGTGGGTCGCGTTGTAGACGACGCCGACCGCCATGAACATCAGCCCCGAGATGAGGCCGTGCGCGACCATCTGGAACGTCGCGCCGCCGACGCCGTACTCGGTGAACACGATGAGCCCGAGGATGACGTACCCCATCGACGAGACGGAGGAGTAGGCGACGATGCGCTTGAGGTCCTTCTGCGCGAGCGCCAGCATCGCGCCGTAGATGACGCTGATAACGGCGATCGCCGCGATCGGGATCGCGAGCGCGGACGCCTGATCGGGGAGCATCGTGAAGTTGAACCGGAGCAGCGCGTACGTCCCCATCTTCAGGAGGACGCCCGCCAAGAGCACCGACACGGGGGTCGGCGCCTCGACGTGGGCGTCCGGCAGCCACGTGTGGAACGGCACGATCGGGACCTTCACCGCGAACCCGAGGAACATCGCGAGGAACGCGACCATCGCGAGCCGGCCCGGTGAGATACCGAACCAGGTCTCGAGGCCGCCGTCCGCTATCGCGGCCGTGATTTCCGGGAGCGCGAACGAGCTCACGGAGTCGCCGAGCGCGAACGTCAGCATCATGAACCCGATGAACATCAGCAGCGACGCCGCGTTCGTGTAGACGAAGAACTTGATCGCGGCGTACTTCCGCCGGGGACCGCCCCAGATGCCGATGAGGAAGTACATCGGGACGAGGACGGCCTCCCAGAAGACGAACCAGAGGAAGAAGTCCAGCGCCGTGAACACGCCGAGGAGGTTCGCCTCCATGAACAGCATGAGCCCGTAGAACTGGCTCTGCCGCGAGTCGATCGGCGTCCACGCGCTGAGGATCGCCAGCGGGACGAGGAACGTCGTGAGCACGACGAGCGGGAGGCTGATGCCGTCCAGCCCGACGAACCACGAGACCGAGCGGCCGCCGACTTCGAGCCACTCGATCTGCGTCTGGTAGGCGATTTCGCCGCCGGTGAGGGCGTTGCCGGAGCCGTCGAAGCCGGACCAGAGGTATAACGACCCGACAAAGGGGATCAGGCTCAGGGCGAACGCGAGCCGGCCAGCCCACTCGTTCGGCGAGAGCAGGACGACGAGCGCGCTTGCGAACGCCACCGCGATGAGCGCTTCGAGTATCACACGAACCACCCCCCGGTGACGCCGAGCACTAAGATTAGCGCGACCAGCCCCAGCGTGAGCAGCGCGGCGTACTGCGAGACGACGCCGTTCTGGACCTGCCGGATCCGGTCACCGCCGATGAGACTCACCGAGGAGACGCCGTTGACGACGCCGTCGATGATGCCCTGGTCGAAGGTGTCGGCACCGCCGGCGACGTCCTCGGTGCGATACGCGAGCCATACCTGCAGTTCGTCGAGGTAGTAGTTGTTGTACAGCACGTCTTTGATCCAGCCGAGTTTCGCCGTGTGCTCCGTCGGCGACGGAACGTTGTAGAGCCGCCACGCCACCAGCAGACCGGTCAGCGCTAAGCCGAGCGAGACGGCCGCGCCGACGAGCACCGTGGCGACCTCGCCGCCGACGATGTACTCGCTGCTGTACGGCCCGATGTCGGCGTAGTGGTGCGAGGAGAGCCCCTCGATACCGCCCCAGTGGTTATCCAGCCAGAGGTGGAGCAGGTCGATCCCCTCCAGGCCGAGGACCTTCTGGACCGGCACCATGTTGATGAAGCCGGTGACGACCGCGAGCGCGCCCAGCACGGTCAGCGGCCCCTTGACGTTCCAGCGAACGGGTTCGGGGTCGCGGGCGGTCGCGCTGCGCGGTTCGCCGTGGAAGGTCAGGAACACCATCCGGAACGTGTAGAACGCGGTGACGGGGACCGCGAGCAGTCCCATCAGGTAGCCGCCGAACAGCAGCGGCTCGCCGGGCGCGTGGACGAGCGCCTCGTAGAGGACCTCGTCTTTCGACCAGAAGCCGGCGAACGGGAAGATGCCCGCGAGCGCCAGCGACCCGGCCAGGAAGGTGTAGTAGGTGACGGGCATCTTCGATTTGAGCCCGCCCATGTCCCACATGTCCTCGTTGTGGTGCATCGCGATGATCACCGCGCCCGCGCCGAGGAACAGGAGGGCCTTGAAGAACGCGTGGGTGGTGAGGTGGAAGACCGCGGCCACGTACCCGCCCGCGCCGAGCGCGAGCATCATGTAGCCGTACTGCGAGATGGTGGAGTACGCGAGCACCTGCTTCAGCTCGTCTTTCACGAGCCCCATCGTCGCCGCGAACAGCGCGGTGAATCCGCCGATGAAGGCGATCACCGCGAGCGTCGTCGGCGTCAGCGCGTAGAAGCCGTACATCCGCGCGACGAGGTAGACGCCGGCCGCGACCATCGTCGCGGCGTGGATCAGCGCGGAGACGGGCGTCGGGCCCTCCATCGCGTCGGGGAGCCACGTATGCAGCGGGAACTGCGCGGACTTCCCGACGACGCCGCCCAAGACGAGCAGGCCGACGACGGTGAGCCACGTCTGCAGGTCGACGCCGCCGGGCGTCCACGCGACCGAGCCCTCACCGGCGAGCGCCGCCTCGGCGAGCGCCGGGAACGACTCCGGTCCGGCGAACTGCGCGGTGCCGAACGTCCCGATGACGGCGACGACGCCGATCAGGAAGAAGTAGTCCCCGAAGCGGGTGACGAGGAACGCCTTCTTCGCCGCCGACGGCGGGCCGGGCTCGCGGAAGTGGAACCCGATGAGCAGGTACGAGCAGAGCCCGACCAGCTCGAAGAACATGAACGCCATCAGCAGGTTGTCGGCGACGACGAATCCGAGCATCGACGCCGTGAACAGGCCGAGCCCGGCGTAGTAGCGCGGAAGCCCGGTCTCGCCCTCGTCGTTCATGTAGCCGAGCGAGAACACGTGCACGAGCAGCGCGACGAGCGTGACGATGACGAGCATCAGCGCCGACAGCGGGTCGACGAGGATGCCGAACGAGAGCTCGACGTCCGTCGGGCCGATCCCGCCGGCGCTCGCCCACGTGTAGAGCGTGCGGTTCGCCGCCTCGCCGCCCGCGACCGTCGCGAGCACCCACAGCGAGAGCAGGAACGAGCCCGCCGTCGCCGCGATGCCGCCGAAGGCCCCTCCCTTGGGGAGGTACTTGCCGGCACCGAGCGCGATCAGGAACGAGAAGAACGGCAGGAGGACGATCGCCGGAACGTATGAGAACACATCTATCATGTTACCACCTCATCTCCGTTGGAACGGTCACGTCTGTGACACCGAAGTTGCGGTACAACACCAGGATGATGCCGATACCGATCGCGACCTCCGCGGCGGCGAGCGCGATGACGAACAGCGCGAACACCTGTCCCGTCAGGTCGCCGTAGTACAGCGCGAAGGCGACGAAGTTGATGTTCGCCGCGTTCATCATGAGCTCGACGCTCATCAGGAAGTACAGTGCGTCGCGCCGCGTGAGTATACCGAACAGGCCGATACAGAAGACACCGGCCGCGAGCAGCAGGTACCACTCCGGCGGGATCGAGGAGGCGACGGCGGTCACTGCCGCTCACCCCCGTCGGTGAGCGCCTGCCCCACGGCGGCGATAATCGAGCCGCCCTCCTCGCGCTTCGCCAGGTACACCGCCCCGTCGACGGCGACGTCGAGCGCGACGGCGGCGATCAGGAACGCGGCGAGGAACCCCTCGGAGGGGATCGTCGCGACGTCGTACGCGCCGAGATTGAACAGAGCGTACCCGATGTTGTGGACGACCGACGCGTCGGCCGGGAATCCGGCTCCCTCCGCCGCGAAGTCGGCCGACAGCGTTGTCAAGGCCATCGTCCCGAACAGGAGCGCGACCGCAACAGCGGGCACGAGACGCCCGCCCCGCTCCGAGTTATCGTCGCTCATGCGCTATTCACCTCCGTTTCCGTGTCCGATCGCGTGAGCATCACACCGAACGTGACCAAGATCAGAACCCCGCCGACGTAGACGAGGATCTGCATGGCGGCGATAAACTCCGCCTGTAACATCACGTAGTGCACTGCGACGCTCGTCAGGGCTCCGCCCAGCAGCAGCGCGGCGTGGAACACGTCGCGCGCCAGGACGACCCCGAGGCCGAACGCCAGCGTGACTGCGGCGAACAGCCCGAACGCGATGGTAGCATAAACCATTGTGTTTGTCTCCTATGAGAACCCCTTTGAAGATTTCGAGACGCGCCCGCTACTGGTAGTCGACCTCGCCGTCGCCCTCCCCGACCCACGCACCGCGATCCGGGTTCCGGGACTCCAGCGGATCGATCCCCTTGTACCACGGGACGTTCTTGAGCTGTTCTTTGTTGAACACGAAGTCGTCCTTCGTGTCCGCGGTGAACTCGAAGTTCTGCGTGAGGATGATCGCGTCAACGGGGCAGACCTCCTCGCAGAGCCGGCAGTAGATGCACTGCCCGATGTGGAGGTTGTACTGCTCCCCGTTGCGCTGGTCGTCCTGCACGATCTGGATCGTGTCGTTCGGACAGACGTTCTCGCACTGGCGGCACCAGATGCACCGCTCCTGGCTGAACTTGTGGACCCCGCGGAACCGCGGGCTCACCTCGGGCGCGTCCTCCGGATATTCCACCGTGAACGTCGACCCGTCCAGCGCGTGTTTCATCGTCGTCGCCATGGATTTCATGAGTCCGATCATGTTACGCGATCACCCCCACGATTACGGCCGTGAGCACCAGGTTCGCGAACGACAGCACCAGCATTCCCTTCCAGCCGATCTCGATCAGCTGGTCGATGCGGACGCGCGGCAGCGCGGAGCGGGCCCACTGCGTGAACAGGAAGAAGCCCCAGATCTTCACCACGAACCAGATGAAGCCGATGCTCTCCGGGCCCGGCCCGGAGGCGCCGCCGAGGAACGTCACGGCGAGAATCGCGCCGCCCAGGAAGATGTGGACGAACTCGCCGAGGTAGAACAGCACGAAGTACGCGGAGGAGTACTCGGTCTGGTACCCGGCGACGATCTCCGTCGGCGCCTCCGGGATGTCGAACGGGTTCCGTCCGATCTCGGCCATGTTCGCCGTGAGGAACAGGACGAACGCGAACGGGTTCACGAAGGCGTACCAGGCCGGGATGTCGATCCCGGCGATCGTCACCAGCGTCGTCGTCTGCGCGCCGACGATGCCGCTCATCTGGAGGGTGCCCGCGAAGATCACGACCGACATCGCCGTGACGATGAGCGGGATCTCGTACGCGAGGTTCTGCGCGACGGCGCGGAGCCCGCCGAGCAGGGAGTACTTGTTGTTCGACGCGTAGCCGGCCATCACCAGCGAGATCGAGGCGATGGAGGCGAACGCGAACACCAGCGCGAACCCGACTTCGGGGTCGGCGAGGTGGAAGTTGATCGGGCCGAGGCGACCCATCGGGATCACGGAGAATCCGAGCAGCGCAGAGGCGGGAAGGATGATCGGGGCGATGTCCCACGAGGGACGGTCGACGCCTTCGGGGACGATAAGCTCCTTCGCGAGCAGCTGGACGGCTGACGCCGGGATGATCAGGAGGCCGAACGGCCCGATCCGGTTGACCGCGATCCGGTCGGTGAACGCCGCCGTGATCTTCCGTTTCGCCCACGGACCGGCGACGCCGGTGAACGCGAGGACGATGTTTCCGACGACGGCCGCCGCGATCAGCGCCGCGACGACCTCGCCGAGCACGCCCGGCAGCCCGAACGTCTCGACGAGGAACTCGGGGAACAGCTGTGCGGGTGCCGTCCCCATCAGCGGTCCACCTCCCCGAGAACGATGTCGAGGCTCCCGAGCGCCGCGATGACGTCAGGGATGTACTCGCCGTTGGCCATCTCCGGCAGCGTCTGGAGGTTCGAGAAGCACGGCGACCGGATCTTGAACCGGCCCGGCTTGTCGGTGCCGTCGGAGCGGATGTAGATGCCGAGCTCGCCCTTGGCGCCCTCGACGGCGCGGTAGATCTCGGCGTCGTCGTCCGGGCGGAGCGTGCGGGGCACGTTCGCCTGAATCGTCCGTTCGTCCTCCGGCCAGTCCTCGAGCAGGTCGACGCACTGCTCGATGATCTTCGCGGACTCCTCGACCTCGCGCATCCGGACGAGCAGCCGGCTGAAGTTGTCGCAGCCGTCCTCGGTGACGACGTCCCAGTCGAGTTCGTCGTAGTAGCCGTACGGGTCGTCGCGACGCAGGTCGTAGTCGATCCCCGAGCCGCGGGCGACGGGACCGGTCGCGCCGTAGTCTTTCGCGACGTCCGGCGGGAGGATTCCCGTGTCGATCGTCCGCATCTGGAAGATCTCGTTGGAGGTGACGAGGTTGTGGTACTCTTCGACGGACTCCGGCAGCTGGTCGAGGAAGTCGCGGGTCTTCGAGAAGAACTCCTCGCGCGGCTCCGGCAGGTCCCAGACGACGCCGCCGAGCCGGAAGTAGTTGAACATCAGCCGCTGGCCCG
>NZ_MWTH01000016.1:173645-178344 GCF_059752395.1 Halorubrum sp. B53
GTCCTCCAGCAGGTCCTGGACGCGCTCGCGGTCGTTGATCGCGTACATGAACGTCGCCGTGAAGTCGCCGTTCACGTCGAGCGCGAACGTCGCGAGCGCGAGCATGTGCGCGGCGATCCGGCACATCTCCGCGCCCATCGTCCGGATGACCTGCGCGTACTCCGGCACCTCGATGTCGGCGAGGTCTTCGGCCGCGCGGGCGTACGCCCACTCGTTGAGCAGCCCCGCCGAGATGTAGTCCCAGCGGTCGGGGTACGGCATGATCTGGTGGCGGTAGGTGCCGGACTGCGCCATCTGCTCCTCGCTGCGGTGGAGGTAGCCGATGTCGGGCTCGACGTCGACGACCTGCTCGCCGTCGAGGATCGTCTTCAGGTGGAGCACGCCGTGGGTCGCCGGGTGGTGCGGCCCGATGTTGAGGAACATCGTGTCGGATTCGGCGTCCTTGTGGTGTTCCTGCAGCGGGTTCGCGTGCTCGGGCAGCGTGGCGATCTGGGGCCGGTCCTTGTCGTAGTCCATCGACAGGGGGTGGCCCTGCCACGTCTCCGGCAGCAGAATCCGGCGCAGGTCGGGGTGGTCGTCGTACTCGATGCCGATCAGGTCGTACGCCTCCCGCTCGTGCCAGTCGGCGGTGCGGAAGACGGGCTCGGCCGACTCCGAGACCGGGTCGTCCTTGTCGGCGGGCACGACGACGCTGACCTCCTGGGTCGGGTCGTCGAACTTCTTCAGGTGGTAGATCGACTCGTAGCGGTTCTCGTACTCCTGGGCGGTGACCACCGAGAGGTGGTCGTACCCCGCCTGTTCTTTCAGGATCGAGAGCGTCTCCTGGACGGTGTCCGGGCGGATAACGAAGCCGGGAGCGTTCAGGTGGTCGTCGCGGTCGACGACCAGGTCGCCTAGGAGGGCCTCCAGCTCGTCGGGGGTGCGCTCCGGCACCGCGTCGTCGGTGGTGTCCGGTCGTTCGAGGCTCATGGTGAATCAGCGAAATTGTACCGCATGACGAGTTCGTCGTCGTCGATCTGGTCGGCGAGCTTGTCGACGAGCTCGTCGCGCTCGAGGTCGGAGAACTCCTCCAGCTCGTACGGCTTGACCGTCACGGGCGCGGCCTCGCCGTTGGCGACGCGCTCCTGCAGCTTCACGACGCCGTACACGAGGGCCTCAGGACGCGGCGGACAGCCGGGGACGTGGATGTCGATCGGGATGACCTCCTCGGCGCCCTTGATGACGTTGTACCCCTCCTGGAACGGACCGCCGGAGATGGTACACGAGCCCATGCCGACGACGAACTTCGGCTCGGGCATCTGGTCGTACACGCGCTTCATCCGCGGCGCGAACTTCGAGACGATCGTCCCGGGGACGATCATCACGTCGGCCTGTCGCGGCGACGCGCGGGGGACCCCGCTCCCGAACCGGTCGAGGTCGTGTTTCACGGCGTAGGTGTGCATCATCTCGATGCTGCAGCAGGCGATACCGAACTGCAGCATGAACATCGAGGAGCCGCGACACCAGTTCAGGAACTTGTCGAACTTAGTGAGGATGAACGGCGAGGAGCCGAACGCCTCGCGGAGCCGAGAGTTGAACCGGTCTCCCTGCCCGGTCATCCGGGCGTCTCGGGTCTCCGTTACCACTTGCGATTCGTCTGTGATGAATGGTTGATCGCTGCTCATTAGTTGAGGTCACGCTCCGTTTTTCTCCTGGACGCGCGGGGGCTCCGGGCCCAGCTGATCGCCCCCGACCGCCACGCCCAGACGAGCCCGATCGCGAGGATCCCGACGAAGGCCAACATCGGCCACAGCAGGGCGGTCATCGGCACGCCGGCCTCGATCGCCGGGCGGTAGATGACGGCCCACGGGAACAGTAACACGGTCTCGATGTCGAACACGACGAACAACAGCGCGACCATGTAGTACTGGATGTTGAACCGGATCTTCGTCCCGCCAGTCGGGGTCTCGCCGGACTCGTAGGTGGTGCTTTTACCGGTCTCAGGCACGCTCGGACGGAGCAACGCCGACACGGTCATCATCCCGATGGGGATGAGCAGGCCGACGGCCGCCAAGGCGCCGATCGCTATCCAATCGCTCATATAGGTCTCCGTAACGTGCTGGCGTTTGGACCGACCCCTCATAAGCGTTGAGTCTTCAGGGCAGCGGCCCGAGGCCACCGCAGACGGCCGCGAAACCGTTCAACGCCCGATCCGGCAGTCGTCAGTTCGCCCGCGAGACCGGTTGTCAACGACTTCGAGAGACGGGTCGCCGACGACTTACTCCTCGCCGCGCGCGCGGAACCCGTCGATGCCGAGGTCGTGGAGGTCGGCGGAGTCGGCGGCGACGCCGCCCTTGAGGTCCTCGTGGTACGCGACGAGTCGATCCTCGATCGCGTCGTGCTCGCGCGCGAGCACCTGCGCGGCCGAGAGGGCGGCGTTGAACGACTTCCCGGCGTCGACGGCGACGATCGGGGCGCCGGTGGGCATCCCGATGACCGAGTCGACGGACTTCTCTTGGACCGGCACCCCGATGACGGGGATCGGGTACGCGATCGACGCCGTCATGTTCGGGAGGTCAGCCGACTTCCCGCCCGCCCCGGCGATGATCACGTCGAGACCGCGAGCGCGGGCGGTCTCTCCGTACGCGTACATGAGCTCGGGGGTGCGGTGCGCGGAGACGACGTAGCTCTCGTAGGTGAACCGCGCGTCCGGGGCGTCGCCGAAGTCGGTCTGTTCGGCGAACCCGAGCTCGTCGAGCGCCTCGTACGCGCCCTCCATGACGGGGAGGTCCGAGTCCGACCCCATAATGATCCCCACGTCCGGGGTGGTCTCCGGGTCGGCGTCCGCCGCCGCCTCCGCTTCGATCCGGTCGATGAGGTCCTGCACCGTGGTCATGGGCGTGGGTTCGACGGAGGTCGGTAAGGAAGTGCCGGATATCGCGCGAGCGTCGGGCGTCGCGGAACGTCAGGCGTCCCGAAACGTCAGCTCGTCGCGGAGCGCTCGGGCCCGCGAGAGCAGCGCGTCGCGGTCGACGTCACCGTCGGCGGTCGCGTCGTCGCTTCCGACCGTCGCCGTCAGGTGCCCCATCTTCCGGAGCGGGCGCGCGTCGTCTTTCCCGTACCAGTGGAGGTCGGCGTCGGGCGCGGCGAGGACGGCGTCGACCCCGCGGAGCGTCGCCGGCTCGGTCTCGTCCACGTCGCCCAGGACGTTCGCGGTGACGGCGGGCGCGACGAGGTCGCTCGGGCCGAGCGGCCAGCCGAGCACGGCCCGGACGTGGTTCTCGAACTGCGACGTGCGCGCGCCCTCGATCGTCCAGTGGCCGGAGTTGTGGGGGCGGGGCGCGATCTCGTTAACCAAGACCTCGCCCTCGCGGGTCTCGAACAGCTCGATCCCGTAGACGCCGCGGCCGTCGAGGAACTCCAACACGTCGCGGGCGACCGACTCCGCCTCGGCGACGACCGCGTCGTCGGCCCGGGCCGGGGCGACGCTCTCTCGGAGGATCTCCTCTCGGTGGATCGTCTCCGTGACCGGGTAGGTCCGCGTCTCGCCGTCTGCCCCCTTCAGGCCCATCACGGCGATCTCGCGCTCGAAGTCGAGGAACTCCTCGGCCATGGCGTTCCCGCCGACCTCGTCGAGTGCGTCGGCGGCGTCGGCGGGGTTCTCGACGGGGACGTTCCCGCGGCCGTCGTAGCCGCCCTCGCGGGCCTTCAGCATGACGCCGCCGAACTCCTCGACGACGCGTTCGAGTCCCTCCGCGGTCGCGACCGCGACGAACTCCGGGACGGGGATGCCGGCGTCGGCGAGCGCCTCCTTCTGCACCAGCTTGTCCTGGATCGTCTCGAGGGTGCCGGGGTCCGGCTGCACCGGCACGTCGTGCTCCGCGCTCGCCACGGCCAGCAGCTCCGGATCGGCCAGCTCGATCTCGAAGGTCAGCGCGTCGACGCGGCTCGCCAGCTCGTGGACCGCGTCGGGGTCGTCGAAGTCCCCGACGATCTGGTCGCTCACGACGGGAGCGGCCGGGCAGTCCGGCGTCGGGTCGAGCACGACGACCTCGACGCCGAGCCGCGCGACCGCCTCGCCTATCATCCGGCCCAGCTGTCCGCCGCCGACGACGCCGAGCGTCGGTCCCGGCAGAGTGATCGACATGCGCGGCCGTACCCGACGTTGCTGCATAAATATTCCCACATGGCACGGATAAATGGCCATGTTCGTGGATATGCCGTGCTGCGCTGTCGAGATCCCTCTCCCCCCTAGATACGTTACAGCACGACCAAATACTTCTGAGCGACGGCGACACTCATTTATAAATCCCGCCGCGGTGGCGCGTGCCTCCGAGTGGCCGCCCTTGGCGGCCACGAGGAGCGCGCGCGAGGGACGCCGCGAGCGCAGCGAGCGGCGAGGCTGGGGAGGTGTGAGGTGCGGTTGCTGTGCGGTCGGGGAGGCCTCAAAGGGGCAGTCGCGAGGGCGACGCACGGCGACGCAAGGACCGCAGGGAGGGAGCGAAGCGACTGACCAAGGACCGCAGCGAGCCGCGCGAGTCCTCGCGACTGGGGCTTTGGAGGTGTTCACCGGCGATCCGTTTGTAGTCGCATATGACCGAGCGGCTGGGGCTTTAGAGGCCTCACCGCGGTATCGTCAATCACACATAAACAGCCGACGGGAACACCGCTTTTTATATACATATTCATTTTTATATATATATATATATATATATATATA
>NZ_MWTH01000016.1:178378-180181 GCF_059752395.1 Halorubrum sp. B53
ACGATCGAGAATACGAGAACCGTCTCCCGCTGAGGATTTAAATAGCACTGAGTACGGACAGAAAGGCTCGGTATCCCTACAGCTCGACCGTCGCGAGGTCGCTCTCCAACTCTCCCACGAACTCGTTGTACGCGTCGACGAATCCGCGGAAAGAGTCGGCGTACTCGCGGACGTCGGCCGCGGAGGGCGCCTCGTACTGCGAGAGGAGGTAGAGGCCGCCGGAGCCGCCCACGCGGAGGTACGAGACGGTACCCTCGTCCCACTTCAGCTCCCAACGGTCGCCCTCGACGCGGGCGGTGTAGGTCCCGTAGTCGTCGCCCTCGTACCGGTGGATCTCACCGGCCATGACGGTGCAGGCCTCGCGGATCGCGTCCAGCACGCGGTCGCGCTCGGCGACGACCCCGTCGGTCGAGGCGGGCTCCGGAAACTCGGCGCTCACGCCGTCGAGGACGCCCGACAGCGACGCGACGTACTCGTTCCAAGCGACGACGAAGTTCGCGTAGTCGTCGAGGGCGGCCGCGAGGTCCTCCGGGTCCGGCGGCTGCTTCGTCGAGATGACGTATACGTCGGAGCCGGACTTCGGCGAGAACAGCAGGAACTCCAGCTCTCCGGCCTCGTGTTTGACGGTCCACGTCCCGCCGGGCGTCGACAGCTCCCGACGGCCGTAGTCGCCCCCTTGGAGCTTGGCGAGTTGGTAGGCGATCGTTCCGGCGTGGTCGCGGACCGCGGCGACGAGCTCGTCGCGCCGGTCGGCGACCGCGTCCGTGTCGCGCACGTCGAGGTCGAGCCCGAGGTCGGCGTGGGTGGTCACGACCGATCTGGGCGCCACAAGCGGTTAATCGGTTCGGGTGGATGAAGTCCCCGCCGGCCCCGCCCGACGGGATGGGGTCACGCGATCGACTCCCGGATCTCCCGGATCCGCGCCGGTTCGTCGATCCCCGAGCGCAACACGACGGCGAACACCGCCTCGCCGTCCGGATCCGGCGCGTCCCCGCTCAGTATCGCGTCCGACCCGGTCTCCTCCGCGATCCATCGCCGGCCGTCGGCGATCGCCTGGCGGTTGAGCCACGGCGGCGGCCCGCCGACGACGAGCAGGGTCCGGTCCGCGCGCCCCTCGCGGACCTCGACCGTCGACTTCCCGCGGGTCGCCTTCCGGATCGCCGTCTCGATCGCCGACACCGCGGCGCTGGCGTCGACCTCGGCGGGCTCGTCCGAACCGAACAGCCCGAGCCCGAACCGCGACCCCGACTCCGGCGGGTCGACCGCCTGCGCGGCGTGGCCGACCGCGGCGAGCTCCCCGTCGTCACCGAGCACGCGGGCGACGTCGCTCGCGTCGAGCACCTGCTGCGGGGTCGACGTCCCGGCGTCCGACTCGCCGGCCCCGAACAGCGCCGCGGTCCGCTCGACGACGACCTCGTTCAGCCGGTCCCGAGCGTCGGCGAGGGTCTCCCCCGGGCGGAGCCACGCGTCGTTGTCGAAGGGGAACACGGCCGCACAGCGGTCGGAGAGGGCGTCGAGCGTCCGGGCCGCGTTCTTCTCCGCGAGCGGTCGCCGGGGCTCGCGCTCCCCGGGATCAGTCGCGCTCCCGCGGACGGGGTCGACCTCGCTGGCCGCCGACTCCGCCGGCGTCGGGAGCAGCCCGACGGCGTACACCGGCGCGTCGTAGAGACGCGACAGTTCCTCCGCGAGCGCGGGTGCCGCGCCCGCGCCCGCGGCGCCGCCGAGGCCGACGACGAGCACGAACGCCTCCGCGATCGACGGGTTCTCGTCGTCCATGACGCGACCGAGCTCGCTCGCGTGGGC
>NZ_MWTH01000016.1:180195-221486 GCF_059752395.1 Halorubrum sp. B53
TCGCCGAGCCGGCGGCCGGCGTGGAGATCGCCGTCGAGGCCGCTCCCGTCGGCGGCATCGCCGAAGCGGTAGCGGCGCGACTCGTCGAGCGACCGGAGAGAGTCGAGGGCCGCCGCGTCCGTGTCGAACGCGTTGATCCCCTGCAGGAACCGGTCGCCGCCGTGGTCGGCCGCGAGCCGGTCGGCGATCCGGCCACCGGCGCCGCCGAGACCGATGACGTGAAGGCGCATACGTCACCCCGGTCGGCGAGCGGGGGCTTATCTCTTCGGCTCGACGGCGCAGGCGTCCCTTCGGCTCGGTGACACGGGAGACCCGCGCGCCAGCGCCGCCGTCGGTCAGAACTCGTCGAGCCGCCGTTGGCCTCGAGAGACCGCGGCGGAGCGACCGTCTGTACCGGTCTCGTCTGGGTCGGCGCCGAGCAACCGGATCAGCGCCGTGTCGGCGAACGTGAGCGCGAGCACCAACACGATCGGCGCGAGGAACAGGCCGTGGAAGCCGAAGACGACGGGGCCGAAGATGTACGCGAGCATGAGCAGCCCGACGTGAGTCGTCTTCCCGCTGAAGTACGGCCGGAGCACGATGTCGGGGATCGTGTCGACGACGACCGCCGCGACGACGAGGAAGCCGGCCACGTAGGCGAGCAGCGCGAAGTCGCCGCCGAGCACCGTCGGCACCGAGGCCGCCGCCGCCAGCGGGAGGTACACGATCTTCATCCCGATCACCGGAATCAGGCTCGCGATTCCGGTGAGCGCGCCCGCGAGCGCCGGGTACGGGACCTCGACCGGCGCCGGCGCGATCACGTTGTAGGCGGTGTACGTGACGACCGCGATGATGGAGATGGCGATGACGTTGAGCAGGTTCCCGTACAGCACCGCCTCCAGCTCGGCGTCGACCGTTTCGAGATACTCGCGGACCACCGCGTCGTCGTCGAATCTGAGCAGCCACTCGTGGAACTTCGACCCGTCGAGCAGCAGGTAGTACGTGACGACGACGACGATCAGGAGGTTGAGCGCGAGCCCGCCGAGCGTGCTCGCCAGCAGCCCCGCCTGCTCTGAGACGAACTCGATCAGCGGGTCGAGCTGGCCGGAGCGGTAGGCGGCGACGACCCCCTCGAGCGTCGGATTCGAGAGCTGTGCCAAGTCCCCGACCCAGGAGTTCTCGGCGCCGACCGTCTCGGCGACCGGATACCGCTCGATGAACCGGCGTGCCTCGATCAGCGACAGCAGTACGGTGTAGCTCAACAGGCCGATCAGCGGGACCCCGATGAGCGACAGGGAGACGACGGCCCGGACGCGTGCGGGGAGCCGAAACCGTTCCAACCGGTGAAAGAGCCGCCGCGTCGAGTAGTAGAGAAACACGGCGACCGTGAGCGGGGCGACGAACCGGTATCCGATGAATCCCACGATAAGCGCGACCGCGAGACCGAAGAGGGCGATGACGAACCGCTTCTCGTCCATGGCCGCTCGTCTCGGTCTCCCAACATAAACCATGCGCCTGATCCCGGACGAACCCCAGTCGCGGTCGCGGGCGACCGGCGGTCGGTCCCGGTCTTGTCGGACGATCGGCGGTCAGCCTCGGTCTCGTCGGACGATCGGCACCCGACCGGTCGTCAGTCGTCGTCGGCGTCTGCCGACCGCCCGACCTCGTCGCCGTCGCGCCGGTCGTCGACCCCGCGGGCCTCGATCGCCCGCTCGAATCGGTCCACCTGTTCGCGGTGCAGCGAGAGGATCATGTCCGCCAGGAAGCCGAAGATCAGCAGTTGGACCCCGAGGATCGCCGCGCCCACGGCGCCGATGGAGACGATCTCGTGGGTGATCCCGTACGCGAACCACTCGTAGAGGACGTACGCGGTCATGAGCGCGCCCGCCGCCGTCGACACCACACCGACGCTGCCGAAGTAGAACAGGGGGTTGTTCGTCTTCGCCTTGCGGTATAGCTCGAGGAAGATCACGCCTCCGTCGCGGATCGGGTGGAGGTTGGTCGCGGAGCCGCCAGGGCGCTCGCGGTAGGTGATCGGGACGACGGCGACGGGGACTTGATTCTTCACGCACTCGACGGCCATCTCGGTCTCGATCCCGAACCCGTCGGCGGTGAGGTGGAGCCGGAGGAACGACTCCCGGG
Organism: Halorubrum sp. B53; assembly: GCF_059752395.1. NCBI lineage: Archaea > Methanobacteriati > Methanobacteriota > Halobacteria > Halobacteriales > Haloferacaceae > Halorubrum > Halorubrum sp. B53. The sequence goes on from NZ_MWTH01000016.1 coordinate 182,317, forward strand.
TGAACGCCCGATATCCGGAGAGGATGTCTCGGTAGCCCTCGCCGTGGATCGTGCGGAAGGCGACGTTGATGATCCGGTTCCCGATCCGGTTCAGCCGGGTCATCGCTCCCGGGCGCATGTCGGCGAACCGGTTCCCGATGACGTGCTCGGCCTCGCCGTCGAACAGGGGGTCGAGCATCGCGTCGACGTCGCCCGCGTCGTACGTCGCGTCGGCGTCGGCCATCACGACGTACGGCGCGTCGATGTGGTCGCGCACCGCCTCGCGGACGGCCTGCCCCTTCCCGCGACCGGACTGCTCGGCGACGCGGGCGCCGGCCTCGCGGGCGGCCGCTCGCGTCCCGTCGGTGGAGCCGCCGTCGATCACGAGGACCTGCTCGATCCCGACGTCGCGGAAGGCGTCGACGACGCGCGCGACCGTCTCGGCCTCGTCCATCGTGGGCAGCAGGACGCAGACGTCGTCGTAGTCGCTCATGGCGGGTTGACGGTGGGGGAGTTCCTAAACTCTGCCCTTCCGACGCGAGGGACCCGCCGACCGAGCGGACCGTTCGGCGCGACGGACCCACCGACCGAGCGGACCGTTCGACCTATCGCCCCCGCGGGGAGCGCTCGGGCCGGTCCGTCGACCCTCGTGGCCGGTCCTGCGGCCACCCATACGCTCATGTATCCGACGATAGATCGTGTGACTATGTCGCAGCCACCCGACTCTCACGTCGACGAACTGCTCAGTGCGACGCGGACGGCGATCGGCGACGAACTCCGGAGTCTCACCTACTTCACCGAGGAGGACGTCACGCAGCTGTACCTCCGCAGCGATCTGAGCCGGACCGCGGACCTCGTCGGCTTCGCTGAGAACGAGCGTCAGGGGTTCCACTCGCAGTCGCTGTACGCTAACACGCAGCTCGGGGACTACCAGTTCACCGTTCGCGTGTTCGAGAACGGGTACCTCACGCGGGTCATCGCCGGGGAACACGGGGTGTGGGTGACGACCGACTCGATGGAGATGGACCGGTTCGAGGAGCTCACCAGCGCGCTCTCCTCGATCCTCCAGTCGTTCGACCCCGCCTAAGCGGGCGGCGCCGGATCCGGGCCCGCACCCGGCGGAGACGAGCGAGCGGTCACTGGAGGTGACTCCGCAGCTCCGGGACCAACTCGTCGGGGTCGACCGGCTTGGTGACGTAGCCGTCCGCGCCGGCCTTCACCGCCTCCATCATCTTCTCTTTCTGGTCGACGCTCGTGCACATCACGACCACGGCGTCCGGCCACCGGTCTTTGATCGCCTGCGTCGCCTCGATGCCGGTCATCTCCGGCATGACGACGTCCATCGACACGGCGTCCGGTTCGTACGCCTCGAACAGGTCGACCGCCTCTGCGCCGTTCTCCGCCTCGCCGACGACGTCGAACGACCCCTCAAGCGCGTCCCGGACCACGGTCCGCTGGAACGAGGAGTCGTCGACGACGAGCACCCGCTCGGTCATGGCGATCGATCGGGGGGTGGACGGCATAAGCGCGCGGATCGATCGGCGATCCCTGGCGTGACCGTTGGGAATCCCTTGTATATTCGATCAAGCGTATAATGAACATAGGAACAACGTTAAGGTGGATCCCGCGGTACCGTCTTCCATGGAAACGCGGAAGGTCCAACGGCTGGGTCCGTCCACGCTGGCGATGACGCTCCCCGCCGAGTGGGCACAGGAACACGGCGTCAACAAGGGCGACGAGGTGTCGCTGCGGATGGGTGGAAAGGGAACGCTCACCGTCCTCCCCGAGTCGGTCAGCACGGAGGAGTCGGAGGCGGTCATCAACGCCGACGGGCTCGACGCGAGGTCGCTGGAGCGGGCCATCGTGGCGCAGTACGTCCTCGGGCGGCGCGTGATCCACGTCCGGAGCGAGGGCACGCTCGACAGCGAGCACATCAACGCCGTCTACAAGGCCGAGACGCAGCTGATGGGGCTCGGCGTCATCGAGGAGACGCCGGAGGACATCTCCATCCGCTGTTCGGTCGACCCGGAGGACTTCACCCTCGACAACCTGCTCGAGCGGCTGGAGAACACGGGGTCGACGATGCGCGGCGAGGCCGTGAAGGCGCTCGCCCACGGCAACCCCGACCTCGCGCAGCGCGCGCTCAACCGCGAGCGGCAGGCGAACAAGATCTTCGTCCTCCTGCTCCGGCTCATCTTCACGGCGTACCAGAACCCGAACCTCGCCCGCGCGGTCGGCTTAGAGGAGGGGTTCCCGCTCATCGGCTACCGCTCCGTGGCGAAGAACCTGGAGCTCACCGCCGACAACGCGGAGGACATCGCCGACATCGTGATGGAGGCCGACGGCCACACGCTCGACGTCGACAGCGCGACGATGCGCCAGATCCGCGAGTTCACCGATCAGGTGGACGAGCTGACGGCGCTCGCGGTCAGGGCGGTCGTCGAGCGCGACTACGACCTCACCGTCGAGTGCCGCGACCTGTTCGCCCGGCTGGAGGACCGCGAGCAGGAGATCCTCGGCGAGCTCCCGGACGACCTCGACAACGAGACGCTGCTGATGACTCGGGAGGTGCTCGTCAGCCTCCAGCACACCGCCGAGTACGCGATGCGGAACGCCGAGATCGCCGCGAACCTCGCCCTGAACGAGGAGTCGGAGCACGTCGAGATCATCTGAAAACGGTCGGTCGCGTCGGCGCGCCGCCTTCTTGGCGGACACTGTCGCATCGCGGGCTTCGCATGAACTAAGTAGTCGCCCGCGAAGCGTCAGGTATGAGCGAGGCATCTATCGACTCTGACATGGAGATCGGCGTGGCGCTGGCGCTGGGAGCGGTCGCGCTCGTTGGCACGGTGTTGATGTTCGGGTACCCGTCGCAGCTCGGCCGCGCGTGGGGGTTCGCGGCGGCGTTCGTCTTCGCCCTCGGGGCGGTCGTCGCCGTGCAGGTGTTCGAGTAAACTACCCTACCCTACTCGCTCACGGCGTTGCCGTTCGCTTCGTTGAGGGGAGGGCTTTCGCGTGGACTCCCGTTCTGGCCATCGCTGGCAGGCTCGTAATCGCCGTTCACGTTCAACGTCCCGCGATTCAAGCGCACGTTTACGGGTGCGCCTCCGCCCGACGACGTTTGCGCCGAGCGGAGATGCTTCAGGCCGATATCCTTCGCCGTCGCAAAGTCGCTACGCGACTTTGCTGCCCGCCGGACGCAGTCCGGCGACCGCGTTGTAGTCTGCGTGCGGTGAGTATCCGCACTTGAGACACGCAAACACGTCCTGTCCGTTCGAGGTAGGACGGTTGTCCTCGTGAGTGAACCCGCACTTCGAACATCGCTGACTCGTGTACGCAGGACTTACTTGTTCGACCGAGATGCCGACGACTTCGGCTTTGTACTCGACGTACTCGAACAAGCGTCGGAACGCCCATGCGTGGAACTTCTTGGCGTTCGGCATCCGATCACGAATTCCCGTCAGGTTCTCGAATACGATCACGTCACAGTCGTGTTCGACGGCTTCTGCAACGAGTTCTTTCGAGACGGTGTGCAAGAAATGGTCGTAGCGTCCCGTCTCAGTCCGTCCAACCGACTGGATGGTTTCGTGAGCGGCCCGTGTCCCACGCTGTTGGAGCGATCCGCGTCGCTTCTCAAACTCGCGGTGCCAATGATTCAGCTCCGAGCCGTTCCAGAATGTCCCCGTTGACGTGACAGCGACGTTTTCGATGCCGAGGTCAACGCCGAGGACTGTGCTGTGCTCGGCGTTGCCTTCGTCGGCAGTCTCGAACTCCATGTCCGCCTTTGTGCGGACGTGAAGGTAGAACTCACCGTCGCGGTAGTGGAGTTCTGCACCCGTCACGTCGTAGTCGTCGTTGAACAAATACTCCGAGTGAGGCGTCTCGCGGTCCTCGTCGGGGAGAATGTATCTAGCGGTGATACGTCCTTCAACGGTCGAAAGCGTCGCGTGGTCGTCGTTGAACGTGGCACACCGTTTGTCGTAGACGAGCGTCGGAGCGGAGAAGCGCGGCTTTCCCGCGTAGTCGCCCTGTTTCCAGCGGGCGACGACGCTCTGGACAGCGTCAGCAGCCTTGTTGCGGGCGTTCTGGACGAGGTTCGCTTGAAGTCGCGTCTCGGCTCGCACGTCGTCGTAGGTCTCGCGTTGGAGTTGGGCTTTGCTCGTGGTCTTGTACTCGCCTTGCCACGCGTGGTCGACGACGTAGTTGGCGGCCCACAGGAACTCGGAGATGGTTTCGCGGAGAAGGGCAGCGTCGCTGTCGGCCACGTCGAGTTTGACGGGGACCGTGCGACGTACCTCCATCCGTCCTTCAGACGTGTTTCTTATTTTTATATTAATAACGGTTCGGTGGGAGCCGGTCAGCCATCGAACGAGGAGCGTGCCATCCCATGTCGATTTCCTCCCCGACCTACTCGCTCCCTGCGGTCGCTCCTTGAGGTCGGGGGCTCATCTTGAATTGTGCTGAGCGACCGACAAACGAGAAACCGTTAAGGACGTCTGACACCTACCTTCGCGGTATGAGCGAGTACACCGAGGAGGAGCAGCGCATCCTCGCGTACCTCACGGACAGCGTCACCCGTGGCGAGCGGTACGTCCGCTCGAAGACGATCGCCGACGCCATCGGTCTCACGGCCAAGCAGGTCGGCTCGCGGCTCCCCCGGCTCGCCGAGAAGTCCGACGACGTCGACATCGAGAAGTGGGGGCGAGCCCGGTCGACGACGTGGCGCGTGACGCCGCAGGGGTAGCGGCGGTTCGGACCGCGGTACGAGGCCCGCGTTCCGCTCGGTCGGCCCTGCCGGACTCGCGTGTTTTTAACCCCCGTGGCACCAACGGACGGGTATGACCGTCCGAGTCTCCCGGACGTTCGAGTTCGACGCGCCCGCCACGGACGTGTGGGCGTTCATCTCGGACGCCGAGAAGCGCGCCGGAGCGATCAGCGTGGTCGAGTCCTTCGAGGTCCACGACGAACGGCGTGCGACCTGGCACGTCGCGCTCCCGATCCCGATGATCCGTTCGACGATCTCCGTCGAGACCGAGGAGGTCGAGCGCGACCCGCCGAACCGGGTGAAGTTCGTCGGCAAGTCGAAGGCGTTCCGCGTGACCGGCGAGCACACGATCACCGAGACCGACGGCGGCTGTCGGCTGGCCAACGAGTTCGTCGTCGACGGTCGGCTCCCGGGGGTCGAGTCGTTCTTCGAGCGCAACTTCGACGCGGAGCTCGACAACCTGGAGGACGCGCTCCGCGCCTCGCTGGGCCCGACGGCATGAGGGTCGCCTGCGTCCAGCTCGGCGTCGAGGGTGGCGCCGTCGCGGCCAACGTCGAGGGCGCGATCGAGCGGGTCCGAGCGGCCGCCGCCGACGGGGCGGACCTGGTGGTCCTCCCGGAGCTGTTCGACGTCGGCTACTTCGCGTTCGACTCGTACGCCCGGGCGGCGGAGAGCCTCGCCGGCGACCGGCTGTCGCGGTTCGCTGCGGTCGCCGCCGACGCCGACGTGAACGTCCTCGCAGGCACCGTCGTCGAGGACCTCGCGGCCTCCGCGGCGGACGGGGTCGACGTCCCGGCGCCGGAGGGGCTCGCGAACGCGGCGGTCCTCTTCGACCGCGATGGGGAGCGCCGGCTCGTCTACCGGAAGCACCACCTGTTCGGGTACGGCTCCGAGGAGACCGACCGGATGGTCCCCGGGGAGCGGGTCCCGGTCGTCGAGCTGGAGGGCGTGCGGGTCGGCGTCACGACGTGTTACGACCTCCGCTTCCCGGAGCAGTTCCGCGACATGGTCGAGGCCGGCGTCGAGTGCGTGCTCGTGCCGAGCGCGTGGCCGTACCCGCGCGTGGAGCACTGGCGGACGCTCGGTCGGGCACGGGCGATCGAGAACCTCGCGTACGTCGCCGCCGTCAACGGGAGCGGGGCGTTCGACGGCGACGCGCTCTGCGGCCGGACGACCGTCTACGACCCGTGGGGCACCACGCTCGCGTCCGCGGGCGAGGAGCCGACGACCGTGACCGCCGAGGTCGACCCGGAGCGGGTCGCGGCGGTGCGTGACGAGTTCCCCGCGCTGCGGGACCGACGTTGACCGCCGGTCCCGATACTGCCCCGCCGTCCGAGCGCGGACCGTCTGGTTTATACCGGAGAAGCGACTAGCGTGTGTTGCCGAAGTCCGACGCTTTTCTCGTTGGAGTTCGGCGACAACACAACGCGCCCGTCCCGACCGCTCGGGCGGCGACGCCGACGACAGCCCGGGGGTCCGCTGTCCGGCCGCCGCCCGCCCGCCTCTCGTCCCACCTTCGCCTTTCGCCGCCTCTTCCCTTCCGTTTCATCACTTCCCTTCCGTTTCATCACTCACAACCGCACCCGCTGCCGGTAGGGTTGAGTATCGGCTGCGATAATTCGGGCGATAGCTTCTTATTTCGGATCGGGCTGGTGGAAAACGCCGCGGACGAACCCGGCCGGCTCGCCCGGTTTCGGACGGGCCGGCGGGACACTCGCTTCCACCGTCCGTCGTCCGTCGGCTCTCGGGTTCGGGTCCGACCCGCTCCCACACCGTACCCGAACCCGTTTCTGCGGCGCGCGGCCGCGACTCCCCGCCGAGCCGAAGCGCAAGCGAAAAACCCCCTGACGCCGAACCGTCGGTCGAATGTTCCCCCGCGAGTACCGCGGCGTCGCCTTCGTCGTCGGCCTGTTCCTCGCCGTCCAGCTCGGTGCGCTGGCGCTGGTCCCCGAGTTCGCCGAGAGCGGGTATCAGGCGGTCGAGAACCCGGACGACCCGACGAACAGCGTCGTGTACGTCCTCGCAATCTTAGTCATGACGGGCGTGATGCTCGCGGCGTTTAAGTACAACTTCGACGGCGCGATCCGGCTCCTCATCGTCGGAACCTCCGCGTGGCTCTCCTGGTACGTCTTCTCCGCGCTGGTGTCGCCGCTGGCGGCGGCCGTGCCGGCGGCCGCGGTGGGCGTCGGGCTGCTCGTCTACCCCGAGTGGTACGTCATCGACACGGCTGGGGTGTTGATGGGGGCCGGCGCGGCCGGGCTGTTCGGCATCTCCTTCGGGCTGCTCCCCGCGCTGATCCTGCTCGCGTTCCTCGCCGTCTACGACGCGATCTCCGTCTACGGCACCGAGCACATGCTGTCGCTCGCGGAGGGCGTGATGGACCTGAACATCCCCGTCGTCCTCGTGATCCCGCTGTCGCTGTCGTACTCGCTGCTGGGCGCCGACGGGGAGGAGGCGGACGACGGAGGCGGCGACGGGGACGACGAAAGCGACGAGGCTGCCGACGCCGACGAAGACGGGGATGTCGACGTCTCGGACCCCACGCCCATCGAGGAGCGCGACGCGTTCTTCATCGGGCTCGGCGACGCCGTGATCCCGGCCGTGCTGGTCGCGAGCGCGGCGACGTTCTCCCCCGCGGCCGGGCTCGCGGTCCCGCTCGTCGGCGTCAACCTCCCCGCGCTGCTCGCGATGGTCGGGAGCCTCGCGGGGCTCCTCGTGCTGATGAGCTGGGTGATAAAGGGCCGACCGCACGCCGGGCTCCCGCTGTTGAACGGCGGCGCCATCGGTGGCTACCTGATCGGCTCCGTCGTCGCCGGCGTCCCGCTCGCGGACGCGATGGGGCTCGCCGCGTTCCTCTGAGTCGCCCGCCGAGCGGGGGCGACGGGTACAGGCCGACACGGTTTTTAAAACGGTCGCCGTGGGTCGAACCGTGTCCGATCCGACTCCCCACCACGTCGGCGTCACCGTCTCCGACCTCGACCGCGCCGTCGATTTTTATACCGAGACGTTCGACCTCACCGTCGCCGCCGAGTTCGCCGTGGGCGGCGAGGCGTTCGCGGACGCCGTCGCCGTCGACGGCGCGGCCGCCGACTTCGCGCACCTCGTCGCCGGCGGGGAGGGCGCCGAGACGATCGTGGAGCTCGTCGCGTACGAACCCGAGGGCGAACCGACGGAAGACCCGGCGCTGAACCGTCCGGGAGCGATTCACCTCGGGCTCTCCGTCGACGACGTGGAGGCGTTCTACCGCGGTCTCGACGACGGCGTGGAGACGCTCAGCGAGCCGCGAACGACCGAGAGCGGCACCACGATCCTGTTCGTCGTCGACCCCGACGGTAACCTGATCGAAGTGCTGGACGCCTGAGAACGGAGGACAGCGGACGAGTTCTTACTTGACTTTCGTGCCCGGGCCGGCGTCCTCGTAGGTGGTGAGGAGGTCGGCCTCGTCGCCCGCGGCGAGCACCATCCCGTTCGACTCCACGCCGAACAGCTCCGCCTTCTCCATGTTGGCGAGCACGACGACCTTCGTTCCGGGCAGGTCGTCGACGTCGTGAAGCTGCTTCAGTCCCGCGACGATCGTTCGGGTCTCCGCGCCGAGGTCGACCCGGAGCTTCAGGAGGTCGTCGGCGCCCTCGATCCCCTCGGCCTTCTCGATCCGGCCGATCCGGATGTCCAGTTCCTGGAAGTCGTCGAAGCCGATGCGGTCGTCGCTGAGGGGTTCGATGTCGGTCATGTCGGTGTCGTCGGTGGTGTCGGGGGTGTCGTCCGTGGTTTCGCCGTCCGCTTCTCCGCCGCTGTCGCCGTCGGCGTCGGCGTCACCGGTCTCGCCTTCCGCGGCCGCCTCCGCCTCGGCGACCCGCGACTCCAGCTTCTCGTTGAGCGCCTCGACGCGCTCGTCTTCGATCTGCTCGAACAGCTCGGTCGGCTCCGCGAGGTCGCCGGCGGGTCCTTCGCGGGCCGCGTCGACGGTGACCTCGTGGACGGAGCCGCCCTCGCCGAGCTGGGCCCACAGGCGCTCGCACTTCTCGGGGGCGATGGGCTCGAAGAGGACGGCGATCGCCTTCGCGATCGCGACGCAGTCGTGGATGACCTGCGCGGCCTCGTCCGGGTCCTCGTCGACGAGGTTCCACGGCTCGCTGCGCTGGATGTACTCGTTGCCGAACCGGGCGAGGTCGGTGACGGCGTCGCCGAGCGCGCGCACGGAGTAGTCGTTGACCGCGGCCTCGACGTCGGCGATCGCCTCCTCGATGCGCGATTCGACCTCGTCGCTCGTCGCGTCCGCAATAGGCGCGTCGTCGTAGTTGCGGTGGGCGAACAGCAGGGAGCGGTAGAGGAAGTTGCCGACCGTGCCCACCAGCTCGGTGTTGACGCGGTCGCGGAACTTCTCCCACGAGAAGTCGACGTCCTGCTGGAAGCCGCCGTTGGTGGCGAGGTAGTAGCGCAGCGGGTCGGGGTGGAACCCCTCGTCGAGGTACTCGTCGGCCCAGACGGCGCGGTCGCGGCTGGTGGAAAAGCCCTTCCCGCCGAGAGTGACGAACCCGCTCGCCATCACCGCGCGCGGCTCGGCGTGGCCCGTCGCCTCCAGCATCGCGGGCCAGAAGATCGTGTGGTGCTGGATGATATCGCGGCCGATCACGTGGACGATCTCGCCGCCCTCGGGATGGGCGTCGCTGGCGCCCTCCAACCAGGCCGCCTCCCAGTCGAAGGCGTCCGCGCCGACGCGCTCGGAGTACTGCTTCGTCGAGGAGATGTACTCGATCGGGGCGTCGACCCAGACGTATAAGACGAGGTCGTGGCCGGCGGCTTCGCCGCCTTCCCGAGGCGACGGAGTCGCCTCGCCGCCGGGGTAGTCGATCCCCCAGTCCATGTCGCGGGTGATACACCAGTCTTGGAGCCCCTGCTCGATCCACTCGCGGGGCTGGTTCCGGGCGTTCGAGGTGCCCTCCAGCCGGTCGAGGAAGCCGGAGAGGTACTCCGAGAACGCCGAGACCTCGAAGAACTTGTGGGTGCGCTCGCGGTACTCGGCTGGGTTGCCGGTGATCGTCGACTCGGGATCCTCGACCTCGCCGGGCTCGAGGTGGCGCTGGCATCCCTCGTCGCACTCGTCGCCGCGGGCGTGCGCGCCGCAGTACGGGCAGGTGCCCTCGACGTAGCGGTCGGGGAGGTACTGGTCGTCGACCGGGTCGTACGCGACCATGATCTCCTTCTCGTAGACGTGGCCGCCGTCCGCTAAGTCGCGGACGAGCTCCTGGGTGACCGCGGTGTTCGTCTCGTCGTGGGTGTGGCCGTAGTTGTCGAACTCGACGTTGAACTTCGGGAACGTCTCGGCGTACCGCTCGTGCCAGTCGAGCGCGAAGTCCTCGGGGGAGACGCCCTCCTGCTCGGCGTTGACCGCGACCGGCGTCCCGTGCATGTCCGAGCCGGAGACGAACGCGGTCTCCTGCCCGAGTCGTTCGAGCGCGCGGCTGTACACGTCGCCGCCGACGTAGGTGCGCAGGTGGCCGATGTGGAGGTCGCCGTTGGCGTACGGCAGTCCACAGGTCACCACCGCCGGGTCGTCGGTGGGGAAGTCCTCGTGGCTCATGTGGTGTGTGTATCGAGTTGTCGTGGATACGGGCCTAAAGCCCGCTGGTTTTCGGGTGAGATCGAGACGGACGGATCGCGTCGGCGGAGCCACTCCCGCTCGCCCGAAACGGATTTCGCACGGGGCCTCTCGGCGACGGCCCGGAGGAGGACCTCCCGGCGACGGCCCCCGAGGAGGACCTCCCGGCGACGATTCCGAGGGGACGCCGCTCAGGGGTCCATCGACCGCTCGACGCGGCCGGTGAGCCGGTCCGGGTCGAGCCGGTAAAACTCGAACTCCACTCGGCTCGTCGGCTCGCCGAACACGTCGACTATCGGGATCTGCTCCGTCCGTTCGAGCCCGGCGAGCGACTCGGTTGACAGCGACTCGTCGGTCGTCGCCGTCAACCGCCCGCTCGCAACCACGCTCCGCCACCGCCCGTCGCGCTCGCCGTAGGTGACGAACGTGATTCCGCGATCGGTGGGATTCGCCTTTCCGCTCTCTTGTCCGACGGCGAGACGGAAGTAAAACGCCTCCTCGACCGGGTCGTACCCGTACGACACCGGGACCGAGTGCGGGGGGTCGTCGCCGGCCGTCGACAGCGAGAGCACTCCCGTCCCCGACCGCCCGAGGAACTCGTCGCGCTCGTCGTCCTCCATCCGAACCGCGTCGGGACCCGTCATACGCGACGTTGGACCGCCGTGGTAATGAATACCTGCCACTGACCGGGACTGGAGCGACCGCGTCGGGCCGTGCGCCTCGCCTACACGATCTCGCGGACGATCGCGGCCGCCTCCGACGCCGTCGGCGCGAGGACGTACACGATCGGTTCGATGCCGACCGCGCCGGTCTGGTAGAGGACGAGCGTGTCGTCCGGATCGGCGCCCGCGACCGCGTCGGCGACCGCCTCCTCGGTCGACCGCTCGGCGTCGAACTCGACGGTCGGGTGCGACTCGGCGAGCGCCGCGACGGTGTCGGGCTCGTATCGGACGTTCACGGCGCCGCGGGCGGTCGACCCCGCCTCCCGGGCCACGAGCAGCACCGTCGCGACGTGTTCGCTTACGCCGAACTCGGGCTCGCCGGGGACCATCGCCTGCCCCTTCACGTCGACGAGGCGACCGGGGACGGCCGCCACGTCGTCGATCGTCCGCGCGTCGTCGAGGCACTCGGCGACGTTGGCACCGACGTTCGGGATGAGCGCGGCGAAGCCGGAGGCGTTCGTCAGGGTACGGAGCCCGCGCCGCACCGAGCCGAGGACGCGCTCGCGCTCGCGGAGCCCGCTGTCCGGGTCGTGGACCGAGAACTCCACGTCGGCGTCGGCGAGCGCCGGCATCGCCTCCTCGTGGAGGTCCGCGAGGAGGTCGCCCTCCTCTAACCGCCGGATCAGCACCTCGATCTCGACGAGCGCGGCGACCGGGCTCAGGTCGCCGGCGGCGAGGCCCGCGCCAACCCGGTCGACCAAGTCGCGGACGCGGTCGTCGGCGACGATCCGCTCGTGGCGCGCCACGTCGCCGTGGGCGTACTTCGAGACGGCCGACTGCGAGATGCCCAGGGCGTCGGCGACCTCCCGCTGGGTGAAGCCGCGGTCGCGCAGGTCCTCCGCCAGCATCGAGCGGACCGTGGGGAGGAACTCGTCGACGACGACCTCCTCGATGAACCTCACGGGCGGTCCTCCGCGGGGGGGTCGCCCGCATCACTCGACGCGTCCGCCTCCCCCGCGAACTCCGGGTCGTCGCCGATCTTGGACGCCTGCGGGCCGTCTTGTTCCTGATACTTCGAGCCGCGCTCCGCGCCGTACGGGCGGTCGGCGGGCGACTTCAGTTCCGTGAACGTGAGCTGGGAGACGCGCATCCCCGGCGAGAGCGCGACGGGCGCGGTGCCGAGGTTCGACAGCTCGAGCGTGATTTGGCCCTTATACCCGGGGTCGCACAAGCCGGCGGTAGCGTGCACGACGATCGCGAGCCGCCCGAGCGACGAGCGCCCCTCGACGTGCGCGACGAGGTCGTCCGGAATCTCGACGCGCTCGGTCGTCGTCCCGAGCACGAAGTCGCCGGGGTGGAGGATGAACTCGTCGCCCTCCGAGACGGTCGTCTCCGTCACGTACTCGCCGACCTCGTCGGCCTCGGTCGGGTGGATGCAGGGGATGTTGGTGCGCTGGAACTCCAGGAAGCGCTCGCCGAGCCGCAGGTCGACGCTCGCGGGCTGGACCTGCTGGTCGATGTCGTCCAAGGGCTCGACCACGAGGTCCCCGTCCGCGAGCCGGTCGAGGATGTCCGCGTCCGACAGGATCATGTCGGGAGACGGAGCCCGCTCGGCTTAAAAACTCCCGAATGCGGCGTCGAGCCTCTCCCGGCCGTCGACGCCGCGGTCGCGACAACACGACTCACACCGCCGCGGTCGCGACAACACGGCTCACACCGCCGCGGTCGCGACAACACGGCTCACACCGCCGCGGTCGCGACAACACGGCTCACACCGCCGCGAGCAGGAACCCGAGCACGGCGAACGCGCCGGCGACCGCCCCCGCCGTCCCGCGATCGAGGTCGTGGGCCGCTTCCAGGCCGCCCACCACGATCACCCACTGGACCGCGATCACGAGCGCCGAGGCGACGATCAGGGGGACCTGCATCGTCCCGATCGCCGCGACGATCTCGTTCGCGATCGCCCGGATCGTCTCGCCGCCGACCGTCGCCGTCGAGAGCGCGTACCAGACCGCGGCGAGCCCGGCCGCCAGCCGGAGGATCTCCGGGACGAGCGCCCACGCCGCGATCACGAACGAGTCGCCCACGGAGCCGTCCCCGCCGGCGAGGCGCGCGCCGCCGTGGAGCGCGAGCGCGAAGATCCCCCACCAGATCGGCACGCCGAACAGGCCGTACGCGACGTAGTCGCCGGTCGCGCGACGAAGCTCCTCGCCGACGTCGACGTCGATCCGCTCCGGCCGGTCGCACTGCTCGCCGATGAGCGAGTCGTCGCCGAACGACTCGCAGGTCGTCTCGGACGGTCGGTCGGGGTTGTCGACGGTGACCTCGCGGTCGATCGTCGCGTCGAAGGCCGCGCCGAGCCCGACGATCCCGCCGACCGTCGCCAGAGTGACGAGGAGGACGAGCCCGACCGCGACCGCGCCGGACCGCGAGCGCGACGTCTCGAAGTGGCGGCGGGAGCGGTCGAGGAGCGACCCGACGGCTGCGGAGAGCGCGGCGAGCGGGGAGGGCATCATCGGGGTATCCGCGAGACCGCACAAATGTCTTATTCATCCGAACCGCGCCGGAGTCGGATCGGGTCCCGCTCGTTCGGACCGCGGTCGACTCCGCCGTGCGCGGTCACTCGCGTTCGGTCTCGGTCTCGGGGTCGGCCTCGCGTTCCCCGCCGGTCTCCGTCTCGGAGTCGTCACCGTCAGGCGCCTCGGCGGCCTCTGCGGCCTCCGCGGCCTCCTTCCGAGCACGGTCCGCCGCGAGTTCCCGGTCGATATCGTCCTCGACGTACCCCATCGACTCCACGGTGACGACGTTGCCGCCGCCGGGGTCGACGACCATCACCTCCTCGCCCTCTTCAATCGTGCCCTCGATCGAACGCGCGGAGTAGTTGGGGTTGAACCCGCCGCCGGTGAGTTTCACCTCGCCGCCCGAGGTCGTCACCGTCTCGGTGACGGTGCCGGTCTTCCCTTTTAACGAGTCGCTGTCGCTGGTCTGCTGTTGGCCCTTTCCGCCGTAGAGATCGAACTCATGGTAGCCGTAGAAGGCGGCCGCGCCGAAGGCGAGCGTCAGGAGGGCCATGATCAGCGTGAGACCCGCCCCCGCGACGCCGAGCGACGCCAGCAGGAGCCCGCCGAGCCCCGCGCCGATCAGCGCGATGCCGACGACGATGAAGTTCGCGCCCGGGGCGAGCGCCTCCGCCATCGAAAGCAGCAGACCGGCCGTCAACAGCAGGAGCGGCAGCGTGTCCGGCCCGATCAGCCCGGACTGGAGGAGCGACCCGAACCCGAAGAGCAGATCCATGTCCGGACGTACGGCCGCGGCGGTATAAGTGATGGTACGAGCGCGGTCGGGCGGGAAGACCGACTCGGAAACCGAACGGGGACCGACTCAGAACCCGAACAGCAGCACGCCGACCGTGATCGCGACGCCGAGCGCGACGAGGGCGGCGTTCTCGAAGTCGATGGAGCCGGGCTCGATCGGTTCGTCTTCGGGAGTGCCGCTGTCCTCCGTGATGCCGTCCGGGCCGACGTCGTCGACGGCGAACCGCCACTGGCGCTCGTCGCTCTCCTCGGCGTCGGCCCGGGTCTCGTTCGCCCGGATACGCGTGTCGCCGTCGGCGGCGTCGGCGCCATCGGTGACGTTGGCGTCGTCGTCGGCCTCGTCGCTCTGCATACCCGAGGGTAGGCGCGTCGTCGGTAAATGGCTGGCGGGTGCGGAGGGCGGGAGGGCGAGAAGGCGGGTTACCGCTTGCGCGTCGCCGCGATCACGTCGCCGTCGTAGACGACGCCGCGCTCGCCGTCGAGCGTGATCACGTCGCCGTCGGCGACGCCCTCGGGGAGCGTCGCGTCGGAGACCATCGGGACGCCGATCTCGCGGGCGACGACCGCGGGGTAGCCGGTCATCCCCTCGTGGGCGTCGACGATGCCGGCGAGCACGTCGAGGTCGCCCGAGAACTCGCCCTCGAAGTCGGGACCGAGCGCGACGATCGACCCCGCGGGGATCTCGTCTAAGTCGCCGTCGTCGGTCCGATAGACGGGCGCCGCGACGCGGCCCGCGACGGTCGCCTTCCCCGTCACGAGCGTCTCGGCCGCGACGTGGACCTTCAGCGTGTTCGTTGTGTTCGTCCCCTCGAACTCCGTCAGCATGCCGGAGAGCACGACCAGCGTGTCCCCGGAGGAGGCGCCGCCGGTGTCGAGCGCGGCGTCGACCGCGTTGTCGAGGATCGTCTCCATGTCGCGGGCGTACTCCGTCAGGACGGGGCGGACCCCCCACGAGAGCGCGAGCTGCCGCCGGACCCGGTCGTCCGGCGTCGTCGCGACCACGGGGACGCCCGGCCGGAACATCGCGGTCTTGCGAGCCGTGAAGCCGGACTCGGACACCGCGACGACGGTCGACGCGCCGATGTCGCGGGCGAGGTAGCGCGCCGAGCGCGCCAGCGCCTCGGTCCGGGAGCCCTCGGCGGCGGCCGGGACGCGCTGCTCGCGCGTCTCCGCGTACTCGTCGCTGGACTCGATCTCGCGGACGATGCGGTCCATCGTCTCCACGACGTTGACGGGGTCGTCGCCGATCGCGGTCTCGCCGGAGAGCATCACCGCGTCGGTGCCGTCGAGGACGGCGTTGGCGACGTCGGAGGCCTCGGCGCGGGTGGGGCGGCGCGAGTGGACCATCGAGTCGAGCATCTCCGTCGCGGTGATGACGGGGACGCCCGCGTTGACGCATTTCCGGATGATCCGCTTTTGAACGACGGGGACGTCCTCCAGCGGGCACTCCACGCCGAGGTCGCCGCGCGCGACCATCACGCCGTCGGCGGCGTCGACGATGCCGTCGAGGTTCTCGACCGCCCCGGCCCGCTCGATCTTCGCGACGACGGGGATGTCGTCGCCGCCGCGCTGCTCCAACTCGTCGGCGATCTCGTAGACGTCGTCGGCGTCGCGCACGAAGGAGGCCGCGACGAAGTCCGCGTTCGCCCGGACGGCCAGGTCGAGCTCGGCCTCGTCTTCCGGCGTGATCAGGTCGACGTCGATGGCGACCCCCGGGAGGTTGACGCCCTTTCGGGAGCTGAGCTTCCCGCCGGAGACGACCGTGGCGACGACCTCCTCGCCGTCGACCCGCTCGACGCGACACTCGATCCGCCCGTCGTCGAGGAGGACCGTGTCGCCCGGGCCGGCGGCCGCGATGGAGTGGGTGAGCCCCACGCGTTCGGGGGTGGCGTCGTCGCCCTCGACGAACGTCACCTCGGAGCCCGTCGCGAGCGAGATCGGGTCCTCGAGCTCGGCGGTGCGGACCTCCGGGCCCTTCAGGTCGACCATCACCGCGAGCGGGTCGTCGATGGCGTCGTCGACCGCGCGGGCCCGCTCGATGACCTTCTCGCGGTGGGCGGTCGTCCCGTGGCTGGCGTTCAGCCGGACGACGGACATCCCCGCGTCGGCGAGGGCGCGGATCGTGTCCCGGTCGTCCGAGGCGGGACCGATCGTACAGACGATCTTGGCGTTGCGCATACCGCCGCGTTCGACGCACGGGCGCAAAAAGGCACACGGTTGAGTCGGGATCGAGTGAACGTTCGTGACGTTCGCCGGGCGTCGGACGCGATCGCGTAGCCGGCACGCGACGCGACCTTGCGCCCGATCAGGGGGTGAGCCCGACCGAGAGCGCGATCGCGGCGACACCGATCCCGAGGAACAGCCGGTTCGCGCGCGGGTTCGCCGCCGGCGTCAGGTCGAGCGTGAGGTGCCACCCCGAGAGGGGGCGAAACGGTCGGATCCCCATCGGCGTGATCGCGTCGCCGGCGACGTGCGAGCAGAGGGCGAGGGCCGCGACGCCGCCGGCGAAGACCGGGGTCCACGGCGGGAGGGCGGTGCCGGCCGGGGTGGCCGCGGCGAGGGCGAGCCCACCGCCCGCGAGGGAGGCGACCGCGGCCGCGAGCGCGACGAACGCACCTCCCGCGACCGCGAACGCGACCGTGTGCGTCGGGCCGCGGTGCGCAACCGGCAGCCGGTGGTCGAGGTCGGGAAGCGTCGAGAACGCGACGGCGACCGCCGCGCCGAGGACCGTCAGCTCGGGCTCGCCGGCGAGGCGGACCGCGCCTGCGACCGGCGCGTACGCGAGCAGGGCGATCCCGACGTGGCCCCGCCAGTACATGCGCGACGCTCCGGGGATACGGATAATAAATCCGTCGGGGGAGGGAGGAGGAAGAGCCGTCAGCGAGGGCGGCGGCTCGCGCGCAGGCCGGGCGGTCAGCGCCTCAGTCGTCGGCCGGTGCCGGCGCGTCGCCCGCGGAGAGCCGGACCTCGGGGCCGTCGACGCCGAGCTCGTCGAGCGCCGACTGCGCGGCGCGCTTCCCGGAGACGAGCATCGCGCCGAACGTCGGCCCCATCCGCGGGAGACCGTGGGCCGTCGCGACCGCCATGCCGGACGCGATCAGCCCGTCGTGGACGACGCCGGTGTGCTCGACGACCGCGTCCTCGCTCTCGCCGACCCACATCGAGTCGTGACCGGGCGAGTCGTGGCCGGGGGCGCCGTACTCGCCGTCGGCGGTCTGGTCCATCCCGGTGTTGTGCTCCTTCGCGTGCTCGATGCCGGGCGCCGAGAGGACGCCGCGCTCGTCGAGCTTGCTGATCGCGACCGCGTCGTGGCCGGTCGCGTCGATCACGAGGTCGGACTCGACCGCGATCGGGTCGACGCAGGTGATCTCGCGCGGGAGCGCGTGGACCGGCGTCCAGTTCATCACGATCCCGCCGACGCGGTGGTCCTCGCGGACGACCAGATCGGTGAACTCCGTCATGTTCTGGACGCGCGCGCCGGCGTCGCAGGCCGCCTTGATCAGCCCGGAGCAGGCCTCGGGACCGGGCGCCGTATAGAGCCCGTCGACGTCCTCGACCGGCTCGTAGTCGACGTCGAGGTCGTCGAGGATCTCCTGTGCGGGGTCCCGGACCGTCACCGTGTTCATCAGGAAGCCGCCGAGCCAGAAGCCGCCGCCGAGGTAGTTGTTCTTCTCGACGATCATCACCTTCACGCCGCGCTCGGCCAGCTCCTTGGCGGCCATCAGCCCGGAGGGGCCGCCCCCGAGCACGATCACGTCGGAGTCGGTGAACTCGAGGAAGCCGTCGGTCCACTCGTTGCCGATAGCGCGGGTCACGTCGGTCTCGCTCACGTCGCTGAAGCCGTCGAATCCGTGCATACAACTTAGTGATATTACTTAGTTGTGAAAGGCGTTGCGGTCGATACGCGGAGTACGGACCCGGCGATCCGGTCGATTATTTATAAATAGTACCCGCTGGAACGGCAGCGAACGCCTCCAAAGCCCGAGCCACTCGGCTAGACGTGACTGGTACCGGATCGCCGGCGAACACCGCCAAAGCCCCAGCCGCGGGGCGCACGCTCGCTGTGCTCCTCGTCACTCGCTGCGCTCGTTCCTGCGGTGCTTGACGTCGTCATCAGAACGCACAGCGTTCTGATTGGCTCACGAGAGCACAGCTCTCGTGAACGCCTGCGCCCGCCCCGCGGCTGCCCCTTTGAGTCCTCCCCGACCGCACAGCAACCGCACCTCACACCTCCCCAGCCTCGCGGTTCGCGCTCTTCGAGCGCTCACCGCGTCCCTCGCGGGCCCCTCGCGGTCGCCGATTGCGACCGCTCGGCGGCGCGCCGCCACTTCAGTGTCGTAGTCGACCACCGACGCCAGACTCGCGAATCGAGCGCCCGAAGCGGGGTCGAAGCGTCGATATCTCCGCGTCTCTGGCTCGGTCGGCCCGTCCCCCTCGACGCCCCCGACTCGTAGCCTTTTTACCCGCGCTGGCGGTAGACGGACTCACTATGGCTGAGGACAAGGCACGAAGCACCGGTAGTGCGGGCCGATTCGGCGCTCGCTACGGCCGGGTCTCCCGCAAGCGGGTCCAGGACATCGAAGCAGAGATGCGCAACGCGACCGTCGACGGCGACGACGTCACGCGCAAAGGCACCGGCATCTGGGTGAACGAGGAGACCGGCGAGACGTTCACGGGCGGCGCGTACCGCCCCGAGACGCCCGGCGGTCGCACCGTCCGCCGCTCCATCCGCGCCGCGCTCGCCGACGAGGAATAGGACGATGAGCTACAAGTGCTCCCGCTGTAAGCGCGACGTCACCCTCGACGAGTACGGCGGCGTGCGCTGCCCGTACTGCGGCCACCGCGTCCTCCTGAAGGAGCGCGGCGGCGACGTGAAGGAAGTCAACGTCGAGTAACGTTCGGTTTCACCGACCGTGACGGCGTCCCGCGCACACGAGACCGTCCTCTCGTTCGCCTACCCCTCCCAGCGGCGCGCACGGCTCGTCGCCGACGCGCTCGCGCCCGAGATCGGCGAGATCGACGACGCCCGCTCGGCCGCGACCGTCTCCCGCGACGGCGACGCCGTCAGGGTCCGCGTCGCGGCGGACGACCTCGTCGCCCTCCGCGCCGGGATCAACAGCTGGTCCCGGCTCGTCGAGGTCGCGGAGCGAGTCGCGGCCGCACCCGGTCGCGGGTAGCCGCCGACTCGATTCGAGGATCCCCTGCGGCCCGCCCGCTCGCGGTCCCTCTCCGGCGGTACGGCCGACGGGGACGAAGACGTGGGTTTTTCCGTCCGGGTCGCCTCGCTTCGCCCATGCAAGGGAACATGCCGCCCGAGGCACAGGAGAAGATCGAGGAGCTGCAGGAGCTGCAGGAGACCGCACAGCAGGTCGCCGAGCAGAAGGAGCAGGCGCAGTCCGCGCTCAACGAGTCGAAGACGGCGCTCGACGCCCTCGAGGACGTCGACGAGGACGCCGGAATGTACCGCGAGATCGGCGAGGTCCTCGTCGAGACGGACTACGAGTCCGCCTACGACGACCTCGAGAACAAGGTCGACTCGCTCGAGGTCCGCGTCGAGCAGCTCCAGAAGCAGGAGGAGCGCGTCGAGGAGCAGTTCGACGACCTGCAGGGCGAACTCCAGCAGATGCTTCAGGGCGGCGCCGGCGGCGGCGGTCCGATGGGCCCGGGCGGTCCGGGCGCGGGCGGCGCGTAAGCGAGCGATGAGCGACGAGCCGACGGACGACGAAGTGGTCCGCACCGCGGCCGAGGCCGCGGAGGGCGTCGTCTTCGCCCACTACGACCAGTCGGCGGTGACCGACCTCGACGTCACGGTGACGTTCGAGGAGGGCGTGCTCGACGTCGACGTCTACCTGAACGCCCCCGAGGACCCCGACCCCGACGCGGTCGCCCGCGAGGCGGCCGAGACCGCCGGCGAGGCGGTCGACGAGCTGTTCGCGGAGTAGGCGGCCGTTTCCTCCCGTTTTTCGACGCCCCCAGCGACAGCGTCGTCCGTACCCGACTCGCTACCGAGGGGTCTCCGGACGAGCGGGCCGCACAGATCCCCCACCGATAACTATTAATCGTGCTATTGTGTACCGTTAGCACATGTCCTCTACCAGCGGCGGCAGGTCGGCGTTCGAGCGCCTTCGCGCGCGGCTGGACGAGCGGCCGCACGCCTGCGAGGAGTGCGGATTCGTCGACGACGCGAGCGAGTGGGAGGCGGCCACCACCGGGGCGACCGTCGAGTACCGCCGGGAGTGCCCGAGCTGCGGGACCGAGCACGTCCGGCGGTACCGGCTCTGAGTTGAGACCGGGGGCGCCGCGATGTACGACGAGATTCTCTGTCCGATCGACGGGAGCCCAGGGAGCGACGCGGCCGTGGAGCACGCCTGTTATCTCGCCGAGCTGGCGGACGCTCGCGTCCACGCGCTGTTCGTGGTGGACGAGACGATCGCGGGCGCCGACGGGTGGGACGTGGTCGTCGAGCGCGAGGAGGAGCGCGGCGAGGAGGCGCTCGACGCCGTCGCCGCGACCGGGGAAGCACGCGGCGTCCCGGTCGAGAGACACCTCCGGCGCGGCCGTCCGCACGAGGAGATCCTCGACGCGGCCAGCGACTACGGCGCCGACCTGATCGTGATGGGGACTCACGGTCGGACCGGGGTCGGCCGGTTTCTCGCGGCCGGCTCCGTCGCGGAGCGGGTCGTGCGACACAGCGAGGCGCCGGTGTTGACCGCGCGGCTGGGAGGGCGATCGGGGGGGCCGGAAGCGTAGAGCGGGCGGTCCTACGCCGACTCGCAGATTTCGACGAAGTTCTCGAAGACCTCGTCGCCGCGCTCGGTGTGGGCGACCTCCGGGTGCCACTGGACGCCGTACAGGTCCGCCTCGCGGTTCGACATCGCCTCGATGCCGCAGACGTCTGAGGTGGCGGCGCGGGTGAACCCCGCCGGGAGCTCCTTCACCTCGTCGGCGTGCGAGGCCCAGACGCGGGTCGACGGCGCGAGCGACCCGACGAGGGGGTCCTCGTCGTCGACGATCTCCACGTCGACGTCGGCGTAGCCGCCGTAGTCGCCGCCGCCGACCGTGCCCCCGAGCTCGGTCGCGATCAGCTGCATACCGAGACAGATGCCGAAGACGGGGACGTCCCGCTCGAGGTAGTCGGGCGCGTTGCCGACGCGGTCCATGTCGGGCCCGCCCGAGAGGACGACCCCGTCGGCCTCGACCTCGTCGGCGGGCGCGTCGGCGTCGACGATCTCGGTGTCGACGCCGAGGTCGCGGAGCGCGCGCCGCTCGAGGTGCGTGAACTGGCCGTGGAGGTCGACAACGACGATCCGAGTCATGGCCCCATTTGACGGCACCCGCACAAAAACGGCTCGGAATGGAACGCAGTATCGTGGTGGTTTCGGAATTTATAACGGTGGTTTAATGCACGAATGCGGATCGGACGGCGTTCGACGGCCAGAATCGGGCGCGCCGCGCCCCGCTCACAGGTCGAGCGGTCCCTGCTTGAGGAACTCCCGGAGCAGCGCGGTCGCGTACGAGCCGCTCGGGAGGGCGAACGCGAACCGCGGGTCGCCGTCGGCGAACGTCACGTCGAGGTCGGTCCGCAGGAGGACCGCCCGCCGGGTGCCCGCGGAGTCGAACTCCCCTGGGAGCGCGAAGTCGCCCGGTTCGATCCCCGCGTCCGCGAGGACCTCGCGCTCGATCTCGCCGGGCTCGCCGTCGCCGAGCTCGGTCTCCGTGCCGACGAGCGGGGCGGTGACGAACGCCCGCCCGCGCTCGCAGTGGCGCGAGACGACCGAGACGCGGTCGGCGTCGACCCGCTGGAGCCGGTCCGTGTCCGGCGCGTACAGCTCGTCCGGGGCGTCGGCGTCGGCGAAACAGACCACGTCGCCGGCGACGGGGCGATCGAAGGGGAGCCCGCGGCGGAGCCGCTCGCTGGCGATCCGGTTGAAGAGGAACGACTGGGCGGCGTTGACGAACAGTCGCTGGAGGTTCGACGGCACCGCCTCCAGCGCGTGCCACCAGTCGTCGTGATCGGGCGGCGCGTCGGGGGCGACGCCGCGGTCGGCGAGCCGGTGGACCATCGAGCGCTCGAACCGGAGCTTGCCCGGGATCGCGTCGAGGCAGGCGCCCCAGTCGCCGTCGCCGGTGCCGTCGGCGGCGGAGCGCTCGGCGCCGGCGGCGGTTCCCCCGCCGGTGACGCCCTCGCCGGCGACGTCGGCGTCCACCCCGAACGCGGCGTCGACGCGGTCGCGCGCGGCCCGGGTGTCGTCCGGCTCCGTCTCCGCGGGATTGCCCGCGTACAGCCGGACCGCCTCGCGCGGGTCGTTCCGAGCGATCGCGAGCCCGACGACGTGGGTGACGGGCCGCCGGCTGCCGAAGCGCTGCTGGCCGAAGTAGTTCGGGACGCCGACGGTCGCGTCGGTTGCGAGGTCGCCAGCCGTCGCTTCCGCGTCGTCGCCTCCCTCGCTGCCCGCGAACGCCCGGAGGTCGCGCACCGCGTCGGCGACGCGTTCGGGGGCCTCCTCGACCGCGTCGGCGACCCGGATCTCGAAGGCGTTGCCGGCGAGGTCGCCGAAGGAGAGCCGCCGGCCGGCCCGACCGAGCGGCTCGATGTCGGCGCCGCGGATCGCGGGGAGCTCGTCGGGGTCGACCTCGCGGAGCGTGAACAGCTGCGTGGTGACCGCCCGTTTGTCCTTCGTCCCGGCCCAGGAGACGCGCTCGCGGCTGATTCCGAGCGCGTCCGAGATCCGGCGTGCGAAGTCGTTCGTGTCCCAGTCGCGCAGCGTGACGCGGACGACCAGCTCGGGGTAGCTCCCGCGGTCGGCCCCGAGCGGCTCCGGATCGAACGCCTCCAGCTCGCGGACCCGGAAGTCGTCGGGGGACTCCCGCAGTCGGCCGCCGATCCCTTCAGCGTCGGTGGCGTAGTACGCCATGCCGACCGCGCGCTCGGTCGGGTGCGCCTCGCGGAGGGCGTGCTCGGAGGCCATTTAATACAGCGAGAGGTCGCCGGTCACCCGGTCGACGCTGTCGTCGCGGGCGGGACCGACCGCGAGCGCGGTGACGGTCCCCGGCTCCAGTTGGGTGTGACCCGCGTCCCGGACGATCGCGTACGGGAGCCCCTCCGTCTCCGCCTTGTCGGCCAGCGCGAACAGCTGGCTCTCGGAGTCGCCCTTGAGCACGACCTTCTTCTGTCCCTCCCCCTGCCACTTCTTCCGGGCGCGCCGCCCCGCGTCCTGATACGCCGACAGCGACGCGTGCGCGACCTGCGCGGCGAGCTTCCCCTCGCCCATGCCGATGTCCGTCCGGGCGACGATGGCCTGTTTCATGTCCCGTTCCACCGCCGCCGCGGGTTTAGCGCTTTGCTCTCGGGCGCCGCGCCGGAGGCTGACCGGCGTCGGTACGATTTAAAAGAAATCCGCGACGTGAGACCGCGTCGTCAGTCGTCGGCCGGGGCCGCGCCGCCGCGGGAGGCCGAGCCGAGGCCGGACGCCATGTCGGCGATCGTGCGCTCGTTGTCGACGACCCAGCGCAGCAGGAGGAACGCGAAGAGGTACTTCGCGATGATGTCCATCCCGCTGTAGGCCCACGAGGTGATGGCGACGTCGAGCACCGCGAGCCCCTCGGCGCCGAGCGCCCAGAAGATCGGGTAGCCGAGCCAGAGGACCACGGTGAGCACCTTTAGCGTGTTGAAGATCTCTGCGGTGCCGGCGACCTCGGCGTCCTCGGCCCACTCGGCGAGCAGGATGTAGAGGACGACGACGAAGAACGCGCAGCTGATGACGTACCAGACCCAGCGGAGCATGTAGGAGGACGTGGTCAGGGCGGCCGCGAGCCCGGTGACGCACATCCCGATGTCGGCCGTGACGGCGGTGAACAGCTTCGTCACGTTCGTTCCGGCCAGGAGGCCGAGCGCGATGAGGATCATCGGCGTCGACAGCGCCCACGTGAGATACCGGCCCCACGGGGTGAGCACTTCCTGCCCCGCCAACGCGTGTCCGGCCGGCATCTCGAGGAAGCTGACCGTGAGCCCGGAGATGAGCCCGGTGTAGCTCGATATCGACACCAGCGGCACCATCAGCGCGGCGACGAAGATCAGCTGAGCGCGGGGGTCCTCCACGTTCCGCCCCATGTACACGAACAGGAGGATCGACAGGCCCGCGAGGGCGATGTTGATCCAGAGCGACGCGCTCAGAAGCGAGTCAGCTTGGATCGCCTGGAACACTTCGGTTTGAGTCATTTCGAGCGGGACCATACCGCTTGCGAGTACGTCGGCCGCTGCTGTTTCGATCATGCGACGGACAGGAGTACGTGGTAATTCAATTAAAGGTCCAAACCTGACAAGTAAGGGTTTTTTGACGGATTGGGGTCTCGCGACGGATCGTTGGAAAGTTTTCGATTCTCCCTGATGAGGGTGAACGATCGTTTTTTGCGTGTCGTCCGCAGCGCTCGATCGACGGAATCGGCTCTGCATCGCCCAAACGGTGGGATCCACGCCTCACCGTCCGACCGGCGGGATCCGCTCTGCACCTCACCGTCCGATCAGCGGGAGCCGATCGAGGGGGCCGCCGGCGACGTCCGCCGCGACCGCGTCGGCGCAGTGCTCCCCGCTCAGCAGGCACATCGGGACGCCGATGCCGGGGTTGCTGCTCCCGCCGACGTAGTAGAGCCGGTCTACCCCTCTGACACGCGGGCCAGGTCGGAGCGGTCCCGTCTGAGTCACCGTGTGGGCGAGTCCGAGCGCGCTCCCGCCCGGCCGGTCGAACCGGTCCGCGAACTCGGAGACGCAGGCGGATTCCTCGACAACGATCCGGTCGCGGAGGTCGGACCCCGTGTACGACTCGACCGCGTCGAGGACGCGCTCCCGGAACGCGGCCCGGCGGTCCGGACCGTCGTCGAGTCCGGGCGCGAGCGGCACGAGCGTCACGACCGCCTCGTGGCCGTCGGGCGCGACCGACGGGTCGGTGCGCGAGGGGACGTTCACGTACACCGTGGGGTCCTCGGGCCACGCGGGCGACTCGAAGATCGCGTCGAAGTGCGGCTTCCAGTCCGTCGGCAGCGCGAGCGTGTGGTGCGCCAGCGAGTCGAGCGACCCCTCGACGCCGAGGTACAGCAGGTACGCGCTCGGGCCGTACGTCCGGCGGCCCCAGTAGTCGCCGAGGCGCGACACCGCGCCGTCGGGGAGCAGCTCGCGCTCGACGTGCTCGGGCGGGGCGTTGCAGACGACCCGGTCGTGGACGTAGCGGTCGCCGCTCAGCTCGACGGCGACCTCGTCGGAGCCCGGCTCGATGCCCGTGACGCCGACGCCGGTGTGGACGTCCGCCCCACGCTCCGTCGCGACCGACTCGATCGCCTCGATCACCTCGTACATCCCGCCGAGCGGGTAGTACACCCCGAGCCCGAAGTCGACGTGGCTCATCAGCTGGTACAGCGCCGGGGTGTTGTACGGCGACCCGCCGAGGAAGACGAGCGTGTACTGGAGCAGCTGGCGGAGCTTCGGGTGCTCGACGTACGACGCCACGTGCTCGTCGAGCGTGTCGAGCAGGTCGAGCTTCCGCCCGCCCGCGAGGACGTCGGACGACAGGTAGTCGCGGAGCCGCGAGCGCCCCGGGAGCACGAACCGGTCCATCCCGATCTCGTAGGCCGTCTCGGCGTCGTCGAGGTACCGGCGGAAGGCGTCGCCCGCGCCGGGCTCGTACGACTCGAACAGCTCCGCGGCCGCGTCCGGGTCGGCGGGGACGTCGGCCCGGTCCCCGTCGTCCCAGAACACGCGGTAGTGAGGGTCGAGCCGCTTCAGCTCGTAGAAGTCGCTCGGCTCGTGACCGAAGCGCTCGAAGAAGCGCTCGAACACGTCCGGCATCAGGTACCACGAGGGACCGGTGTCGAACCGGAACCCGTCCCGTTCGAGCCGGCCGGCTACCCCGCCGACGCGCTCCCGGCGCTCGTACAGCGTCACCTCGGCCCCGGCGTCGGCCAAGTGGGCGGCCGCCGAGAGCCCGCCGACGCCGCCCCCCACGATACCGATCGAGACCCCGTCGAGCCCTCGCGCTGTCATCGTCGGACCAACGGCTCCCGAGGGGGAGAGTCGTGTCCATCCCACGACGGGACTTTATAACCCGGCCTGGCCGTGCGACCGGGGGACGTACTCGTTCGGGACCGTTCTTTTACCGATCCGTGGGCTAGATTCGAACATGTCGCGGGGGTCACGTCGCTCGTCGTCGTCAGCGGAGGACCTCGCCGATCCGTCCGGGGACGACGCCGCCGACTCCGCCGTCGACGACGAGTCGGA
The DNA here is from genome assembly GCF_059752395.1 of Halorubrum sp. B53. Classification (NCBI taxonomy): domain Archaea; kingdom Methanobacteriati; phylum Methanobacteriota; class Halobacteria; order Halobacteriales; family Haloferacaceae; genus Halorubrum; species Halorubrum sp. B53. The sequence goes on from NZ_MWTH01000016.1 coordinate 208,901, forward strand.
CGAGGACGGCGCGGTCGCCGCGGGCCCCGCGGGTCGTTCTCGCGGCGTCCGCGCCCGCCTCGCCGTCCGCGACCCCCCGCACGCCCCGGTCGCGGAGGCGCTCCCCGACGGGTCGGTCGCCACGGACGTGGAGCGGGTCCGCCTCGACGACGCCGTGGTCTCGGAGTTCCGCACCGACCGGCTGATCGGCGCGGAGCCGGTGTTCGCGGCCGACGGCGAGTACGTCTACCGGGTCCGGAGCTCCCCCGCGGAGCCGTACCCCTGTCGGTCGATCGAGTCGCTCGGTCACCCGGTCTCCGACGTCACGGTCCGGACGGCCCCCGACCGGATCCTGCTCACGCTCTCGCTGCCCTCGGTGGACCCGATCGACGAGATCGTCGAGACGGTCGAGGCCACCGGGGCGTCGGTCACGCTCGAACGGCTGACGCGCTCGGGCGCGTCGGGGAAGGGCGACCCCGTCGTCGTCGATCGGGGGCGGCTCACCGACCGACAGCGCGAGGTCGTCCGGACCGCCCAGCGGCTCGGCTACTTCGAGTACCCCCGAGAGACCGACGCTGAGGCGGTCGCGGCCGCCGTCGGGATCGCCCGCTCCACGTTCGCCGAGCACCTCGCGGCCGCGCAGCGCCGGGTGTTCGACGAGCTCGTGGACCCGTGACCGATGGCCGGGAGCCGAGGCGGGGACTCGCGACCGATGGCCGGGAGCCGAGGCGGAACACCGCCGCCCTCGCGATTCCCGCGCGATGAGGCGAACCGCGGTATTGAAACGACCGAAGCCCCGAGTTGACGTATGCACCGCAGACGGTTCCTCGGGCGGGTCGGCGCGGCCGGAATCGGTACCGGGGCGACGGCGGTCCTCGCCGGCTGCGTGGGCGTCGGCGGCGACCCCGACTACGACGTCGGAATGCTCGCGGCCGCGTACCAGCCCGCGGAGCTGACCGTGTCCGTCGGCGACACCGTCGTCTGGGAGAACACGAGCTCGCGAGCGCACACGGTCACGGCGTACGAGGGGGCGATCCCCGACGCGGCCGACTACTTCGCCTCCGGCGGCTACGACGACGAGCAGACCGCCCGCGACGCCTGGGAGTCCGACTTCGGCGGCGGGTTGGAGAGCGGCGACCGCTTCTCGCACACCTTCGAGGTCGCCGGCCGCTACGACTACGTCTGTATTCCCCACGAGACGGGCGGGATGTACGCGACCGTCCTCGTGGAGGAGTGACGTGTGCCGGCGGCGACGCAGGCGGTCGGTCTCGCTTCCGGCGAGCCAGTTCCGCGCCCGGCGAGCCAAACCCGCTCCCGACGAAACCCATTAAGCGCCCGCGACCCCAACTCACGGTAACAGACAGCTAATGAACGTCTCGACGCTCCTGGGGACCGACGTCCTCCTGTTCCTCGCCATCGGGCTGCTCGGCGGCGCCCACTGCATCGGCATGTGCGGCCCGCTCGTGACGGTGTACGCCGGCCGGATGCGCGAGGGGAGCCGGACGGACGGCGGGGGCGCGACGGACGGCGGCGCCGCGTCCGCGACCGCCGACCGCCGCGGGAGCCACCTGACGACCTACGAGGTCCGCCAGCACGCGCTGTTCAACCTCGGTCGCGCGGCGAGTTACACGGTCATCGGCGCGGCGCTCGGCGCGCTCGGCGGGGTCGTCCTCGTCACGACGGCGACGCTGACGGGCGCGGCGGAGGTCGTCCGCGGCGTCGTCGGGCTCGGCGTCGGCGCGGCCGTGATCCTCGTCGGGGTCCGGTACGCGCTCGGCGGCGCCACGGGCGGGATCCACCTCCCGGGGCTCGAACGGGTCACCGGGTGGCTCACCGGTCACGTCGACCGGCTCGCGAACGGGCCCGGCATCGTCGGGCTCGGCGCAGTCCACGGGCTGCTCCCCTGCCCGATCCTCTACCCGGCGTACCTCTACGCGTTCGCCAGCGGCTCGGCGGTCAGCGGCGGGGTCGCGCTCGCGGCGCTCGGGGTCGGCACGATGCCCGCGGTGTTCCTCTACGGCACCGTGATCGAGGGAATTGACGCCGTCCACCGGCGCCGGGTCCACCGGCTGCTCGGCGTCGCGTTCGTCGCGCTCGGCTACGTCCTGTTCGCGCACGGGCTGATGTCGGTCGGGATCCACGTGCCCCATCCGAGCCTCCCGTTCTGGAACCCGCTCGACGCCGGGATGATGGGGGGGATGTGACGATGACGGAGGCGATCGACCGATGAGCGCGCCCGACTGCACCCTCTGCGAGCTCCCGACCGACGGCGTCGACGTGGTCGACGACGAGGGCAACGAGTTCTGCTGTCCGGGCTGCCGCGACGTGTACGCGGCCCTCGGCGACGTCGACGTCGACGCCGACGCGGTGCGCGAGCGGCGGCGCGCCGACGGCGAGGACGGGGACGACGCCGACGACTCCGACGACGTGCCCGCCGACCACGAGGCGACGTTCCTCGAAGTGGACGGGATGCACTGCGCGACCTGCGAGGCGTTCATCGAGACGGTCGCCACCCGGACCGAGGGCGTCAGCGCCGCGAGCGCGAGCTACGTCACGGACACCGTCCGGATCGACCACGACCCGGACGGGGTCTCCACCGACGACCTCTCCGAGGCGGTGAGCGGGCTCGGCTACAGCGCGTACCCCCGCGACGACGCCTTCGCGCGCCGGCAGGCCGACAACATGGCGACGGCCCGGCTCGCGGCCGGCGTGCTCGTCGGGATGGCCGTCATGCTGCAGTACATCGTCATCATCTACCCGACCTACTTCGCGTTCCCCTTCTACAACGAGCGCACCCTGGAATACCTCAACCAGGCGATGTCGTCGACCTCGGGGACGTACTTTTTCATCGTGATCGCGGTCCTGACGACCGTCGTCCTCCTGTTCACCGGCAAGCCGATACTGCGGGGCGCCTACGTCAGCGCGAAGACGCGGTCGCCGAACATGGACCTCCTCGTCGCCATCGCGGCGGTGAGCGCCTACGTTTACAGCACGCTCGCGGTGATCTTCGTCGAGTCGCCGTCGATCTACTACGACGTGACGGTCGCGATCATCGTGATCGTCACCGTCGGCAACAGCTACGAGGACGCGGTAAAAAAGCGCGCGACCGAACTCCTCTCCGACCTCACGGCGGTGCAGGTTGACAGCGCGCGGCGACTGACTGCCGAGAGCGACGCGGCCGGCGAGGCGAAGGCCGGCGAGACCGAGGAGGTCGCCATCGACGACCTCGCCCCGGGCGACCGGGTGCTGGTGCGGGCCGGCGAGCGCGTTCCGGTCGACGGCGAGGCTGTCGCGGGCGACGCGGCCGTCGACGAGTCGGTCGTCACGGGCGAGTCGATGCCGGTCCGGAAGACGCCCGGAGACGAGGTGGTCGGCGGCTCCGTCGTCGCGGACGGCTCGCTCACGGTCGCGGTCGGGCCGGACGCGAGCTCCAGCCTCGACCGCGTCGCGGAGCTCGTCTGGGACCTCCAGAGCGGAAACCACGGCGTCCAGAAGCTCGCCGACCGGCTCGCGACCGTCTTCGTCCCGGTAGTCCTCGGGGTCGCGATCGCCGCCGCCGCGGCCAACCTCGCGCTCGGGAACGGCGTTACCGAGGCGATGCTCGTCGGGCTCACGGTGCTCATCGTCTCGTGTCCCTGCGCGCTCGGGCTCGCGACCCCCCTCGCGGTCGCCGCGGGGATCCGCGACGCGCTCGAACGCTCGATCGTGATCTTCGACGACACCGTCTTCGAGCGGATCCGCGACGCGACCACCGTCGTGTTCGACAAGACGGGGACGCTCACCACCGGCGAGATGGAGGTGGTCTCGGCCGACGTCGACGACGATCTGCTCCGGCTCGCGGCCGCGCTGGAGGAGCGCTCGGCGCACCCGGTCGGGCGGGCCATCGCCGCGGCCCGAGCGAGCGCGGGCGGGGGGCCGGGAGACACCGACGCGTCACCCGCTCCGTCCGCGGTTGCCGACGGCGGGACGGCCGAAGCGGCCGAGACCGGTGGCGGGCCCGAGGCGACCGCCGGAGACGACTCCGGCGAGCCGCTCGCCGTCGAGGGCTTCGAGAGCCACGCCCGCGGCGTCTCCGGGACGGTCGACGGGACCGAGATCGTCGTCGGCCACCCCGCCCTGTTCGACGAGCGCGGCTGGACGGTCCCCGACGCGATCCGCGAGGCGGTCGCCGAGGCGCGCGACGTGGGTCGCGTCCCCGTCGCGGTGGGGCGCGACGGCGCGGCCGAGGGCGTCGTCGTGGTCGGCGACGAGCTGCGCGAGGGGTGGGAGGAGACGGTGACCGCGCTCGACGACGAGGGCGTCGACGTGGTCGTCCTGACCGGGGACGACGAGCGCGCGGCGACCGTCTTCAGCGAGCACGACGCGGTCTCGTCGGTGTTCGCCGGCGTTCCCCCCGAGGGGAAAGCGGAGACCATCGAGCGGCTGAAGGCGAGCGGGCTCACGGTGATGGTCGGCGACGGGACCAACGACGCGCCGGCGCTCGCCGCCGCGGACCTCGGCATCGCGCTCGGCGGGGGGACGGCGATGGCGGCCGACGCGGCCGACGTGGCCATCGTCGACGACGACCTCGGCTCGGTCGCGACCGTCTTCGAGCTCTCGCGGGCGGCGGGCCGCCGCGTGAAGGGGAACATCGGCTGGGCGTTCCTTTATAATGCGGTCGCCATCCCGCTCGCGGTCACCGGCCTGCTCAACCCCCTGTTCGCCGCGGTCGCGATGGGCGCCTCCAGCCTGCTCGTCGTGACGAACTCCTCGCGGGCGCTGCTGGACGACTAACGCGGGCGTCGGGGTCGTCGGTCCCCCGCCCGACGCGCCGCGACCGCAACCGACTTTCCCCTCACGCGACTACCCTCAACCATGTCACAGCGACAGCAGTCCTTCGACGTTCCGACCCGCGACGGGATGCCCGCGCTCGGGCTCGGCACGTGGGAGAACGACGACCCCGCGCAGTGTACCGAGTCGGTGAAGACGGCGCTGGAGACCGGCTACCGCCACGTCGACACCGCCCAGATCTACGGCAACGAGGCCGCCGTCGGCGACGGGATCGCCGCGGCCGACGTCGACCGCGACGACGTCTTCCTCGCGACGAAGGTGTGGATCGACCAGCTCGCGCCCGAGGACGTGGCCGCGTCCACCCGCGAGAGCTTAGAGAAGCTCGGCACCGAGTACGTCGACCTGCTGTACGTCCACTGGCCGGCGGGCGCGTACGACCCCGAAGAGACGCTGCCCGCGTTCGCCGAGCTCCGCGACGACGGGCTCGTCGACCGGATCGGCGTCTCGAACTTCGAGCCGCACCACCTCGACGCCGCGACCGACGCGCTCGGCGAGGCGCCGTTCGCGAACCAGGTGGAGATGCACCCGCTGCTCCGACAGGAGGAGCTGCGCGAGTACGCCGACGCCAACGGCGTCGAGCTCGTCGCCTACTCCCCGCTGGCCCGCGGGAACGTGCTCGGCGACCCGGCGATCACCCACATCGCCGAGAAGCACGGCGTCAGCGCGGCGCAGGTGAGCCTCGCGTGGCTCCGCGAGAAGGGCGTCACGGCCATCCCGAAGGCGACGGGCGAGGACCACATCGCCGACAACTGGGCGAGTCTCGGGCTCGAATTGGACGCCGAGGACGTCGAGGAGATCGACACGCTCGGCCGGACCGACCGCCAGCTGAACCCGGACTTCGGGCCGGACTGGGAGTAGGGTCCGCTGCGGTCGGGTCCGACCCGCGACCCCGGCGGGATCCCGCCGTCAGGTCACTCGCTCGCCGCCGGGAGGACGATCGTGATCTCGTTCCCGCGGTCGGAGGCCGAGTCCACGTCGATCCCGCCCTTCGACATCTCCACGGACCAGTAGACGAGCCAGAACCCCAGCCCGCTGCTGTGGTAGACGTCGGTCATGTCGTGGTCGCCGGTGAGGACGTTCGCCTCCACGGTCGGGATCGGCGCGTGGTCGTCGCTGACGACGAGCTCCGCGCCGCGGTCGGTCCGACTCAGGGCGACCCGCACCGTGGGTCTCCCGCCGGCGGCGTGCCGGACCGCGTTCTCGAGCAGCTCGATCACCGCCGACCGAAGCTCCGCGCGCCCCTCGATCGTGACCGCATCGAGGGAGGAGACCTCGATCGAGGCCTCCGGGTGACGCTCCCGAACCGCCTCGACGCACTCGGCGACGGCCTCGCGGAGCTCGATACGCTCGGTTCCCTGTCGCTCGGTGATCAGGTCGATGATCTCGCGCTCCTTCTCGGCGGTCTCGAGGAGCCGTTCGCCCACCCGCCGGATCACGGCGGTGTGTTCGGTCGACTCCGGCGCCTCGGACGCGATGAGCTCCGCCGTCCCGAGGATGACGTTGAGGTCGTTCCGGAGGTTGTGCCGGAGGAGGTTGTCCATTACGACCAGCTGGCGCTCGCGGCGCCGCCGGTCGGTGACGTCCTTGGCGAACCCCGTGATGCGGACGACCTCGCCGTCGCTTTCGATCGGTTCCGCCTGCACCCACACCCACCGATTGTAGTTCTCGTCGGGGTTCACCCGGTACTCCATGTCGACCGAGGTCCCGGCGGCGAGCCGCTCCATCGCCGCCTCGACGGCCGGGACGTCGTCCGGGTGGATCGCGTCGAGAAACGTCCGCGGATCGGCTTCCAGCCCGTCGATCGATCCGCCGTATATCTCCTCGTAAGCGGGGTTCACGAAGAGCAGCTCCGTCCAGTCGGCGTCGAACATCCACAGCACGTCGCTCGAGACGGCCGCGATCTCTCGGAGGTACGAGGCCGTCTCCTCGTGATCGCGCTCGGCCCGCACCCGGTCGGTGACGTCGCGGGAGCTGACGACGTACCCCTCGATCAGGGCGTCGGTGAGGTTCGACATCCGGCTCTCCAGCCAGACCCACGAGCCGTCCGCGGTCCGGTGCCGGTACTCGACCGACTCCTCGGTGAACTCGTCGTTCTCGACGGTGCGGTAGAACGCGTCCTCGACCGCCTCCCGCTCGCTCGGGTGGACGTACTCGAAGGCGATATCGCCGAGGAGCGCCGACGGGTCGAACCCGAGGATCCGTTCCGCCGCTCCGTTGACGTAGGTGAACCTCCCCTCCTCGTCGAGGAGGGCGATCTTGTCCTGCGCCTGATCGAGCAACAGCTCGAGCGGCTCGGACTCGTTCATTTTCCCCGTACTTACTTACGCGGAAACATAACGGTCACGAAGTTTCACGCCCGTGTTTTGCGGCTTTTCGACCGACTCCGGGGCCGTCGGGTTCGGCGGCTTTTCGACCGACTTCGGGGGCGTCGGGTTCGGCCGCGGTTCCGACGGCTTCGTTCCGGGGCTCCTCCCGACTTCAGACGTGCTCCGCGAGGAAGTCGACGATATCGCGGTACGCCTCGATGCGGTTCTCCAGCTTCGCGAAGCCGTGGCCCTCGTCATCGAAGATCAGCTTGCGGACCGGGACGCCCTGCTCGCGCGCCTCCTCGACGATCTGCTCGGCCTCGCCCACGGGCACCCGCGGGTCGTTCTCGCCGTGGAGGACGAACAGCGGCGCGGCGATCTGCTCGATGTTGTTGATCGGCGAGATGGACTCGAGGAACTCCCGGTCCGCGTCGAGCGAGCCGTACTCGGCCTCTCGGAGCTCGCGACGCCAGTCGCCGGTGTTCTCCAGGAAGGTGACGAAGTTCGCGATGCCGACGATGTCGACGCCGGCCGCCCACAGGTCGGGGTACTCGGTCAGCGCGGCGAGCACCATGAACCCGCCGTAGGAGCCGCCCATCGCGACGACGCGGTCGGGGTCGACCTCGGGGTGGTCGTGGAGCCACTCGACGCCCGCCTCGATGTCGGCGACCGAGTCCATCCGCTTCTCCACGTCGTCGAGCGCGGAGTACGCCTTGCCGTACCCCGAGGAGCCGCGGACGTTCGGTTCGAAGACGGCGTACCCGTTGTTCAGCAGGTACTGCTTGACCGAGGCGAACGAGGGGCGGCGCTGCGACTCCGGCCCGCCGTGGATGTCCACGACGACAGGGTAGCCGCCCGCGGGCGGTTCCGTCTCCGGGACGGAGAAGAACGCGGGGATCTCCCGCCCGTCGAAGGTGGGGTAGTGGACGAGCTCGGGCTCGACGAACGTGTCCGGCGGGATCCCGGCGGTCGAGGCGGCGGTCCAGCGCTCGGTCTCGCCGGTCATCGTCTCGACGACGTAGACGTTCGCGTTGTGGGTGCTCCCGGTCGCGGTGATCGCGAACCGGTCGCCGTCGGGCCCGAAGCTCACGCCGCCGGCGACGCCCTCGGGGAGGTCGGGGGCCGGGAAGGGGTCGATCCGGTCGGGCTCGACGAGCTCGCCGACCGTGATCTCGGTGTAGCCGTCGACGTTCCGGGAGTAGACGACGCGCCGGGATTCCTCGTGAATCGCGACGCCGTCGACGTTCCAGCCGTCGTCGCCGCCCGGCTTCTCGGGGGCCGCGTCGGCGCCCTCGTCGCCCTCGCCGCCCTCGCCGCCGTCTCCCGCCGCCGACCCGTCCGCCCCGGACGCGACCACCGAGAAGTCGCCGGTCGCGAGCGCCAGCCGCTCTAAGCGGAGCGTGTCGCTGTCGCGGTCGGTGACGAGGTACAGCGACTCCCCGTCCGGCCCCCACTCCGGGCTGCCGTACCGCACGTCGCCCTCGTGGGGCGTGTGGTGGGTCAGGTCGCCGCTCGCGACGTCGAGCGTGTACACGTCGTGGTCGAACGAGGACTGCGCCTCGTGGACGATCAGCCGGTCGTCGCTCGGCGACCAGCCGGCCACCGAGAGCCAGCCGTCGCCCTCGTACACCAGCTCCGCGTCGTCGCCGGTCGCGTCGCGCTCCTGCACGTACACGTCGAACACGGACTCGTCGCGCCGGTTCGAGGCGAACGCGAAGCGGTCGCCCTCGGAGTCCCACCCCCCCCAGCGGTGCTTCGCCTCGGGGCGCTCGGTGAGGTCGACGATCTCGCCGGACTCGTAGTTGAGCCGGTACAGCTGCGCGCGCTCGTTGCCGCCCTCGTCCATGCCGAAGACGGCCTCCGCGCGCTCGGGCGAGGAGTCGGCGAACGAGACCGACTCCTCGAAGAACGTGTGCTGTTCGGGCCACCCCAGCGGCTCGTCGACCGACCACACCTGCCCCGTGCCGGTCGTGTTCAGCAGGAAGGAGAGGCGACCGTCGGGGCCGAGGTCGGCCCCGCCGGCGTTCCGCACGTTGAGGTACCGTTCGATGTCGTATCGGTGCATGAGGTCCGATTCCGGCCGCGGTGGGAAACCGTTTCGGGTGGTGGAACGGACGGTTCCCGACCGTTTCCGTCCGCCCGACCGCGCCGCGATGCCGTGTCTTTTTATCCGGGCCCGCCGTCCGGTCGGCGTATGCGCGTCGCGTTCGTCTCGCTTCTCGCCCCGGGTCACGGCGTCACGCCGGCCCGGGAGCGAACGCGACGGGTCGCCAGCGGGCTCGCCGACCGCGGCCACGAGGTCGTGTGGCTCTGCGCGCGGTGGTGGGGCGGCGACCACGACGTCTTCGAGGAGGACGGGATCGAGTACCGGTCGGTGGCGGCCGACCCGTCGCCGACGGCGTTCGCCGCGCGGCTCCCGCTCGCGCTCCGCCGGGTCGCCCCCGACGTCGTCCACGCGGTCAACAGCCCGCCGACGCCGGGGCTCGGCGCGACGGTCGCGGGGACGCTCGCGCGGACCCCGGTCGTCGTCGACTGGTGGCGCGACCACCCCGCGGACGCCGCCCGGCGGTACCGCTTCCTCGCCAAAGGCGCCGACAGGGTGACGACGCCCTCGCGGACGACAAAGACGCGGGTTCGCGAGCACGGGGCCGACGGCGACGACGTGCGGGTGGTCCCCGAGAGCGTCGACTTCGACCTCGTCGAGTCCGCCGACGTCGACGACCGGTTCGACGCGGTGTACGCGCGGCGGCTGGACCGCCACGCCAACGTCGAGACGTTCCTCCTCGGGCTCGCGGAGCTCCGCGGGCGCGACTGGACCGCCGCCGTCGTCGGCGACGGCCCCGAGCGCGAGCGGATCGAGGCGACCGCGAGCGACCTCCGGATCGCCGACCGGGTGTCGTTCCTCGGCGACCTCCCGCGCCGCGAGCGCGTCGAGTTATTTAAAGGGACCCACGTCGTCGCCGCGACGGCGACGTGGGAGACGTTCGCGACGGAGCTGTTGTGGGCGCTCGCGTGCGGCTGCGTCGCCCTCGTCGAGTACCAGGCGGACTCCAGCGCCCACGAGCTGGTGGAGGGCCGCGAGCGCGGGCGCCTCGTCACGAGCCCGGCCGAGCTCGCGGACGAATTCGTCGCCGTCGGCGACCTCCCGCGGCGGACCGTCGAGCCAGACTTCGCGGGCTACGACCACGACGCCGTCTTGGACCGGTACGTCGAGACGTATCGGGAGCTCGTCAGCGACTGATACGTAGAGAACGGAAGCGAACGGCTCGAAACCGCGGGCCGCACCGCCGGAACCGCCGGACGCCGACTACTCCTCTTGGGTGATCGTGCCGCCGTACTTCATGAAGACGAACGCCAGCCCGAGCGTGCTCACCATCGCGATGAACGTCGCGACGCCGAGCGCGCGGGCGCCCTGCGGGACGAAGACGGCGTTCGAGCCGCCCCCGCCGCCGGTCGACTCCGTCTCGATGTCCTCGCCGACGGCGAGACCGGCGTGCATGCCGACGGCGGTGTGGGGCACGCAGTGGTAGTGGGTGATACCGACGTCCTCCTCGCTCGTCTCGTACTCGTAGGTCGCCCCCTCCTCGCCGACCGGGTCGCCGCTGTCGAGGGCGGCCGGGCCCTCGACGTTCTGCACGTTGTGCGCCCCGCCGTTCCCGGTCCACTCGAACGTGATCGTCGTGCCCGTATCGACCCAAAGCAGGGTCGGGTCGAACGCGAGCCCCTGGTCGCCGGCGCCGACCGACACGGTCACCTCGCTCTGCCCGCGGGCGTCCTGGTACGACCCGACGTTCCCGCTACTGGCCCCGCTCGGCCAGACCGGCTGTTCCTCCTGTGCCGCCGCGGTCCCCGCCGTCACCGTCGCCGCCCCGGCGGCAGCGGTCGCGCCGCCTGCGGTCCGCATGAACGCGCGCCGGGAGACGTCGTCCGAGCTCATACCCCCCGGTTTGTGACGGGCTGTAGTGAATATGTTGATCCGGTCGCGGGCGGCGTCGCCGTCCCGCCCCGCCCGCGAGGACCGACGTGTCGCCGATGAGCGTATAAAAACAGCGCCCGTAACTCCCGCATGAGCTACCCGGTCACCTACTACTGCCCGCACTGCGGGACCCTCGTCGAGCTGGAGCGCGACGGCTACCTCGCGGACAAGTCGGTGACGCCGTACCCCCTCGACGGGTGGACGTACGTCGCCCCCGCGGAGCCGTTCGAGGACGCGGCCGACGTCGACGGCGTCCGGTTCGTCTGCGGCGAGAGCGACGGGGTCGTCTGGGACCCCCACGACGGAGTGCGCGGGACCGACGTCGGCGGCGAAGTCAGTGACGGCGGACAGACCGGCGAGGGCGCCGGCAGCGCCGGAGACGGTGACGACGGCGCCGCTGACGGCGAGGACCCCGGCTGCGGTGAGCCCTTCTACCTCTCGTTCGTCCGGTACGACGAGGGGCGCGAGATCGACCCGCGCGCCGAGAGCGAGCTGGTCGAGATCGACCCCGACCCGCGCCCGAGCGGGCCGCGGGGGCCGAGCGGACCGAGCGGCGTCGGGGACGACGGCGGCTCCGACGGCGGGTTCTGGTAGCGCGACGCTGCGGGCCGGCGCTCGGAAGCAATCTGCCACGATCGACCGTACTATTATCTTCGCGAGGCGCGACGGGACAGGTATGCCGGACACCAAGTCGGGACGTGACAAGCAGGCACGCGACGAGGAGCGCCGACGTATCGAGCGGGATATTACCGAGGCCCGCGAGCGCGGCGACGAAGCGGAACCGCCGGACAACGGTCCGGAAGCGTGTTATCGGCGGGGCTGCGACGAGCCCGCCGCGTTCAGGGTCACCGAGCGGTATCAGGAGGACACCGGGAAGGGCGCCGTGGAGGCGACCGCCCTCCTCTGTACGGACCACACGGTCGCGGAGGGGCCGGCCAACCTCGACAGCGCGTACGATGAGTACGTCTTCCGCATCGAGCCGATCTCGGCCGGTGACTGACCGGAGCGGGCGACGGCGTCGCTCGCCGAACGACGCCAACAGACAAGCCCCTTAATGCGGGAGCGAGAAGGCTCGGGTATGGAAAGCATCAATCGGACCGCGATCGAGCTCGTCGACGAGGCGCTCGACTTCGCCGGCGAGCTCGACGTCGTCGGGTACGAGCTGGACAACGGCGCTACCGTCGTCGACTTCGGAGTCGACGCCGCCGGCGGCGTCGAGGCGGGGCTGCTGCTCGCCGAGATCCAGACCGCCGGCCTCGCGAACCTCCGCACCCGCATGGGCGAGGTCGCAGGCGCGCCGCGCCAGTACGTCGAGCTGTCGACTGACCACCCCGCGATCGCCCTGCTCTGTTCGCAGAAGGCCGGCTGGGAGCTCGCCTTCGAGTCCGGCTACGAGGGGCTCGGCTCCGGGCCGGCCCGCGCGCTGGTCGGGCAGGAGGCGGAGTTCGAGCGCGTCGGCTACTACGACTCCTCGGAGTTCGCCACGCTCGCGGTC
>NZ_MWTH01000016.1:221500-322010 GCF_059752395.1 Halorubrum sp. B53
GAGTCGACCGCGCTCCCGACCGAGGAGGTCGCCGAGCACGTTGCCGACCTCGCCGAGGTCGACGCCGAGGGCGTCTTCCTGCCCGCGTACGCGACCGGCTCGACCGTCGGCTCGGTCGCCACCGCGGCCCGCGCCGCGGAGCTCGCCGTCTTCCGCCTGCTGGAGCTCGGCTACGAGCCGACCGACGTGCTCCACGCCTCGGGCGCCGCGCCCATGGCGCCCGTGACCCGCGACGAGGATCTCGCGATGGGGCGGACGAACGACGCCCTCGCGTACGGCGGCGAGGTCCACCTGCAGGTCGCGCGCGACGACGACCGCTTCGACCAGATCGTCTCGACCGCCCGCGAGGAGTACGGCACTCCCTTCGTCGAGGTGTTCGAGGACGCCGGCTGGGACTTCTACGAGGTCGACGAGCGCGTCTTCGCGCCCGCGAAGGTCACCGTCGACGTCGTCGACGGCCCCGTCTACGCCGTCGGCGAGACGGACGAGGAGCTGCTCGCCGAGTCGTTCGACTACCGCTGATCCGGTCGCGGAGCGACTTCGATGCGACTCAAACCCGTCCCCGACCCCCCGGCCGCCGTCGACGACCTCCGCGAGCTCCAGCGGGCGGTACCGCTCGTTCCCGGGCGCACCGACGACTGCTGCGCCCGCCTCCGCGACCGGTGTGACCTCCCCGACCGGCAGGTCGCAAACGACTGGCTCGCGTTCCTCCGCGCGCTCGGGCTCGTCCGGGAGACGTCGCGCGGGTTCGTCAGAACCGACGCCGAGCCGACGCCCGAGCTGGTCCGCGAGGGGCTCCGCGAGGGCGTCCTGCTCGCGCCGGAGGCGCTCGCGGCGCTCCGGGAGGCCACGCGGGAGGACCCGCTCACGCCCGACGCCCTGTTCGAGGCGACCCACGGGTCGGTCCCGCGGCACGACCGCGCCCGCGACCCGGAGTGGGAGGCGACGTGGCGCGACCGGGCGGCCCGGCTGTTGGCGTGGCTCGCGCTCGTCGATCTCGCGGAACGGGTCGACCGGGAGCGGGACGACGACCGGGAGCGGGACGACGACCGAGAGCGGGACGGCGACCGAACCGGCGAGCCCGCCTACGTCGCCGGCGACGCGGCCGGAACGACGGACTGAGCGCGTCTCGGGCGGAATCGGGGGAAACACCCCGTAACAAGCCTTTTACTCGGCGCCGGAGAGGGTGTTCCCATGGGACGATTCGACCGGCGTGAGTCGCCGCTGTCGGTCACGTACGAGCCGACGAGCGTGAAGGATCTGCTCGTGGAGATGAAAGACACCGCGGAGCTGCTTATCGACCTGTCGTACTCGGCGGTGCTCCACGGGAGCCCGACGATCGCCGAGGAGGTCGTCGAGCTCGAACACCGGATGGACGTCCTCCAGATGCGCGCGCGGATGAGCCTCATGCTCGCGGCCCGGAGCCCGGACGAGGCGGAGACGCTCGCGCCGGTGCTCGGCGTGGTCGGCGCGGCCGACAAAATCTCCGACGCCGCGGGGGACATCGCGAAGATCGTCACCGAGGAGATCGGCCTCCCCGACGCGATGCGCGGCGCGCTGACCGAGGGCGTCGAGACGCTCGTCCGCGGCACCGTCTCGGCCGACTCCGGCTACGCCGGTCGCACGCTGAAGGACATCGACCTGGAGTCGAAGACGGGGGTCCGGGTGATCGCGATCCGGCGCGACGACGACTGGATCCTCAACCCCGGCCCGAAAACGCGGATCGAGGCCGGCGACGTGTCCCTCCTCCGCGGGCCGGAGACGGGCGTCGCCGAGGCGTACCCCGAGCTGGCGGGCGAGCCGTTCGAGCCGGACGAACCGGTCGAACCCGCGATCGACGACTTGGAGCGCGCGGTCGACTCCGTCGTGCTGATGAAGAACCTCTCCGAGCTCGCGGTCGATCTCGCGTACGGTTCGGTCCTGTTCAACAACGAGGAGCTCGCCGAGGAGGTGCACAACTTGGAGATAGAGGTCGACGCGCTCCAGTCGCGGTTCGAGGCGTGGACCCTCCGGGCCGCGCGGGAGGCCGACGACCCCGTCTCGCTCCGCGGGCTGATCCACCTCGGCGTCGCGACCGAGGAGATCTCCGACGCCGCCGTGGAGATCACCGAGGGCGTCGCCCGCGACCTCGGCGTCCACCCGGTCGTGGAGATGGCGGTCCAAGAGTCCGACGAGATCATCACCCGGACCGTGGTCCGGGAGGGGAGCGACCTCGCGGGCACGACCGTCGAAAACGGGATCCCGACGACCGACGTCTCGACGAGCGTGATCGCGATCCGCCGCCCCGACGAGGGGTGGCTGATCGGCCACGACATCGACACCGTCCTGCGCCCCGGCGACGCCGTCATCTCGAAGGGGACCCGCACCTCAGCCGAGGAGTTCGAGGCGCTCGCGTCGTGACCGCTCCCTCGACCGCGGACCGCGAGCGCCTCGTCCGCGACTACTACGACGCGCTCGACGCCGGCGACTACGAGCGGCTCCGAGGCCTGCTGGACCCGGAGTTCGTCCAGCACCGCTCGGACCGGACGTTCGAGGGCCGCGACCGCTTCGTGGCGTTCATGCGCGACGAGCGGCCGATGACGGACACGACCCACGCCGTCGACGCGGTGTATCCGAAGGGCCCCGGCGTCGCGGTCCGCGGCCGGCTGCTGGACGCCGACGGCGACGAGCTGTTCGCGTTCGTTGACGCCTTCGACGTCGTCGACGGACGGCTCGCCGCACTGGAGACGTACGCCGCGGGCGGCGGGGAGTGACTCGTCGCTACGAAGCCGCTCTCACGCCCGGATTCGGTCGAGATCGCCGACGAACGCCCGGAGCGCGTCGCGGGTCACGTGCGGCATGCAGACGACGCGGAGCTCACCCGCCGCCGTGCGCGACACCTTCCAGCCTGCCTCCCGGAGCGCGTCGAACTCGGACTCGGGGAGCGCGGCGGCGACGAGCGGGAGCGTCGGCTCGACGACGTCGCAGCCGCGGTCGGCGAGGGCGTCGGCGAGCCACGCGGCGTTCCCGGTCGCTCGCTCGGCCGCCCCGCGGTAGCCGTCGGGCCACAGCGCCTCCATCGCGGCGACCGCGCCGGCGACGCCCGCACCGCTTCGGGTGCCCGTCAGGGTTGCCTGCGACCGGGTCTCCAGGTAGGGCGTGTCGACCGCGAGCGCGTCGAGCGCGGCCGACTCGCGGGCGAGGAGCCCGCCGGCCGGCACCGGCGCCTGCCCGAACTTGTGGGGGTCGATCGTCAGCGTGTCGATCGGGGCGTCGCCGAACGACCACGCGCGGTCGGCGAAGGGGAGCACGAACCCGCCCCACGCGGCGTCGACGTGCATGCGCGCGCCGGCGTCGTGGGCGATCTCGGTCAGCGCCGGGATCGGGTCCACGCGGCCGTACTCCGTGCTGCCGGCGACGCCGACGACCAGCGCGGTGGCGTCGTCGACCGCGGCCGCGACGGCGTCCGTCCGCGCCCGATAGTCCTCGTCGACCGGGACCGTCCGGAGCTCGACGTCGAGCAGCTCGGCCGCCTTGTGAAACGAGAAGTGGCCGCTCTCGGGGACGACGACGTTCACGTCGCTCCCGTCGTGGCGGTTGCGGGCGGACCGGACCGCCTGCACGTTCGCCTCGGTCCCGCCGGAGGTGACGTAGCCCGCCGCGTCGGTCGGCGTCGGGTGGTCCGCGAGCGTCGCCAGCAGCTCGACCGCGCGCTCCTCCAGCGACGCGACCGCCTCGTAGGTGGCCGGGTCGCCGGGGTTCGTCGCGAGGTAGCGCTCGGCCGCCTCCCGGGCCGCGGGATGCGGCTCGGTGCACATCGACGAGAGCACCCGGTCGAACGACTGCGGCTCGGGCTGCTGCATTCGACGGAACGTCGCCGCGGAGGGTCTTACCCGTTCCGCTCTCGGGTGTCGGGCGAGAGAGAGCGACCGCTCCGTCGGTCGAGTAAGCCGAAACGCGTCGCGTCCGAACCGGAACGCGTCCCGTCCGCGGTCAGCGCACCGAGTCGAGGAGGAGCCGCTGTTCGGTGCGCTTCACCTCGTGTTGCACGTCGCGGACGGCGTCGATGTTCGCCGAGATGGAGGAGACGCCCTCCTCGACGAGGAAGTCGACCATCTCCGGCTTCGAGCCGGCCTGCCCGCAGATGCTCGTGTCGACGCCGAGCTCGCGGCACGTCTCGATCGTGTCGCCGATCAGCTGGAGCACGGCCGGGTGGAGCTCGTCGAACCGGTCGGCGACGTGCTCGTTGTTACGGTCGACCGCCAGCGTGTACTGCGTGAGGTCGTTGGTGCCGAAGGAGGCGAAGTCGATGCCCTCGTTCGCCAGCTCCTCGATCTGCAGCGCGCTGGCGGGCGTCTCGATCATCACGCCCCACCGGTGCGTCTCAGGGTCGATGCCGGCGTCGCGCATGTGGCCCTTTATGCCCTCGAGGTCGGCCGCGTCGTTGACTAAGGGGAACATCACCTCCAGGTTGTCGTACCCCATGTCGAAGAGGCGGGCGAACGCCGCGAGCTCCTGGCGGAACGGGTCGGGCTTGTCGAGGCTGCGGCGGATCCCGCGCCAGCCGAGCATCGGGTTGTGCTCGTTCGGCTCGCCCTCGCCGCCCTCCAGCTCGCGGAACTCGTCCGTGGGCGCGTCGATGGTCCGGACCCGGACCGGCCGCGGGTAGAACTCGTCGGCGACGCGGCGGACGCCCTCGATCAGCTCGTCCTGGTACGCGCGGGCGCCGTGCTCGTCGATGTACCGCTCCGGCGTCTTCCCGAGCGAGAGCACCATGTGCTCGATGCGGAGGAGCCCGACCCCGTCGGCGCCGGTTGCGGCCGCGCGCTCGGCCGCCTCGGGGATCGAGACGTTCACCTTCACCTCCGTCGCCGTCATCGGCTTCACCGGCGTCTCCGGGCGGGCCGCCTCCACGGGCTCGAACTCCTCGCCGGGCTCGGCCTCGTCGTCGACGCCGGCGCGGACGGTCCCCTTATCGCCGTCGATCGTGACCTGCTGGCCGTCCTCGAGGAGCCGCGTCCCGTTCCCCGTCCCGACGACGGCCGGGACGCCGAGCTCCCGCGAGATGATCGCGGCGTGGCTCGTCATCCCGCCCTCGTCGGTGACGATCCCCGCGGCGCGCTTCATCGCCGGGACCATGTCGGGCATCGTCATCTCCGTGACCATCACGTCGCCCTCCTGGACCTGATCGAGGTGGTCGAGCTTGTGGACGATCCGGACCGCGCCGGAGACGACGCCGGGACTCGCGCCGAGCCCGTCGGCGAGGACGTCCTCGTCGTCTCCGGTGGATCCGCCGCCGGCCGCGCCGGGCTGGCCCGACGCCGCGTCCCCGACGGCTGACTTCCGCGGGGTCTCGCCGCCGGTTCCGCCCGCGTCGGCATCGCCTTCCTCGCCCGCGTCCTCCTGAATCGTCGTGATCGGGCGTGACTGGAGCATGTAGATCTCGCCCTCGTGGATCGCCCACTCGACGTCTTGGGGGTTCCCGTAGTGGTCCTCAACGCGCTCGCCGAGCGCGACCAGGTCATCGATCTCCGCGTCGGAGAGCACCCGGGCGGTGCGGCGCTCCTCGTCGACGTCGAGCTGGACGGTCTCGCCGGTGTCCGGGTCCTTCACCATCTCCACCTTCTTGTCCGCGACGGTGACGTCCTCGACGGCGCCGGCGCCGCGGTCGTACACGTAGTTGTCGGGTGAGACCGTGCCGGAGACGACCGCCTCACCGAGCCCCCACGCAGCCTCGATGGTGATCTGCGGATCGCCGGTCGAGGGGTGGCTGGTGAACATCACCCCGGACTTCTCGGCGTCGACCATCCGCTGGACGACGACCGCGATGTCGACGTCGGCGTGCGGGAATCC
Source organism: Halorubrum sp. B53 (assembly GCF_059752395.1). NCBI lineage: Archaea > Methanobacteriati > Methanobacteriota > Halobacteria > Halobacteriales > Haloferacaceae > Halorubrum > Halorubrum sp. B53. The sequence continues at coordinate 227,333 of NZ_MWTH01000016.1, forward strand.
CCGCTGCTGGCGGTAGTAGATCGCCCGCTGGGTGAAAAGCGAGGCCCAGCACTCCTTCACCCGGCGGAGGAGGTCGTCCTCGCGGACGTTGAGGAACGTCTCCTGCTGGCCGGCGAACGAGGAGTCGGGGAGGTCCTCGGCCGTCGCGGAGGAGCGCACGGCGACGAACGCCTCGTCGTCCTCGTCTCCCATCTTACGGTACCGCTCTACGATCTCCTCGCGGACCTCGTCGGGGAACGGGGTCTCGAGGATGAGCTCTTCCGCGCGCTCCTCGGCGGCGCGGAGCGCGGCGGAGTCCTCGGGGTCGACGTCGACGGCCGAGAACAGCTCCTCGTCGATTCCCGCCTCCTCGATGAAGGTCCGGTACGTGCCGGCGGTGACGGCGAATCCCGGCGGTACCGGGAGTCCGGCGCCGATGAGTTCACCAAGCGAAGCGGCCTTCCCGCCGACGGTCCCGACGTCGTCGGCGTCGACGTCCTCCAGCCAAAGTACTGCCATTCGTGTACCCGGAGGATCCGCGAGCCGACCTATGAAGCTTCCGGCCTATGCAACGCTGAATAAAAGATTACTCAGTCGCGAGTTACGGGTCGACCGGGGACCGTCGGATTCGGACCTCGCCCTCCTCGGGGCGACCAAACGCGGGAGAAGCGTCGAAGCAACCGAACGCGGCGAGGATGCCGAAACAACTGAACGGAAGGAGCGTCAGAACGATCGAACGCAAAGCGCGTCGAAACGGTCAAACGTAGAGAGGGCCGAAGCAGCCGGAACGACGAACCGTCCGTCGGTTCGTACACCGACGTACGCACCTATTCAGTGTATACTTACTTTCTGATAGACGAAACCGATCCGGTAACGTGTTACAGCAGCTGTAACACCGTTCACCGCGAGCGGTCACTCGGCGGCGAGCCGCTCGCGCTCCGCGCGGAGGAGCCGCTCCCAGACGCCGAACAGCCGGCTGTTCAGGCCGTAGCCGTCGTTCACCCGGCGGACCCACGCGTCGTCCGCGAACAGGAGGCGCTGGAGCCGCCGGACGCGCGGCGAGAGCGACTCACGGTCGCCGCCGTAGTACGACAGCGACTCCTCGCGCGTTTGCTCGACGAGAGCGGCCGGGACGTCGATCCCGTCGGCCGCGGCGGCGTGGGCGAACCACTCCAAGTGGAGCAGCGCGTCGGCCAGCAGGAAGCGGTCGCGGAACCCCGAGACGCCGGCGAGCGCCGGCCGCCCGTCGATCGTCACGTCCTGTGGTCGAGAGAACCGGGGCGCCGTCGCCGTCACGCCGGCCGTCCCCGCGATCACCGCGGCGACGCGTCGGAGCCGCCAGTCGCCGTACCGCACGGGCGGGAGCAGCGCGAGCTCGTACCACGTCGGAAGCCACTCGCAGTACGGTTCGGAGAAGGCGCCGTCGGCGAGGAGCGTCGCCGTCACCGACCGCGCCTCGGCCGGCGACAGGGTCGCGTGGTCGGTCCGGAGCCGGTCGGCGACCCGCACGCCGTCGAGCGCGTCGACGCCGTCGAAGCCCATGCCCTCGGCGACGTGACGGGTGTACGCGCGGCTCGCCGCGTACCAGTCGGCGAAGTCGGCGGGCGCCGTCAGCCGGAGGAGTTGAAGGACCGTGATGCTCGCGGTACGCCCGCGAGCGGCAAAACCGCTCCGTTCAGCGATTCGGCCCGCCTGGTTCAGCGGTCGAGTTCCCGGTCGGTTTCGGCCGCGAGGTCGGCGTCGGTGCCGCGAGCGGGGTCGTCCGCAGGGTCGGCGTCGCCGTCGGCGGGGTCGTCCGCGAGCGCCCCGTCGAGCCCCCACTCGTCGGCGCGCTCGGCCGCCTCCGCGCGGGCCTGCTCGCGGATCGCCTCGATCCGGTCGTCGTCCGCGAGGAACGCCGCGACGGCGTCGGCGTCGTCCGCCTCCAGGTCGGCCAATCGCTCGTCGGGCGCCGCCTCGCGGGTGCGGTCGGCGAGCGTCGGGTCGTCCGCGAGCTCCGTCGCCGCCGCGCCCGGCGCGACGCGGAGCGCGTCCGTCTCGTGGGCCGCCTCGAGGCCGTCGCCGTCGACCGCGTACAGCTCGACGCGGTACGGGCCGGGCACCGCGAGCTCCGCCAGCGCGTCGGGGCCACCGCTGTCGGTCACCGTGTTGTACGCGAGTACCGGGACCCCGTCGGCGAACGTGAGGACGCCGCGCGCGTCCCCCTCCAGGAGGAGCGTCTCCTGCGGGACGAGCGTCGCGTACCCGGTCAGCCCGCGGTCCAGCGCCCGCGAGAGCGTCGTGGCCACGTCGGAGACGACCCGCGACCGGAGGAGGGTGCCGCGGGGGATCCGGAGCTCGGGCGCCTCGCCTGCCCCGCTCGTCCCGCCGGCTGGGCCGGTCATGGCGTGTCGGGCACGACCGCGCTCCGAAAGCGGTCCGCGACCGCGTCGCCATCGCCGTCGCGCACGTCGAGCCGGGCCGCCGCCCGCCGGTAGCGAGCGGCGGCGTCGCTCTCCGGCGCGTGCGCGAGGAGCGGCTTCCCGGCGCGGCGCGCCTCGCGGACCACGTCGCTGTCGGGAACCCGCGCGAGCACCGGCCCGCCGAAGTGACGCTCTGCCTGCTCGGCCACGTCGGCGGCGTCGTCCCGGACCTTGTTGAACAGGACGCCGGCGGTCTCCGTGCCGTACGAGCGGGCGTACTCCTGAACCTTCAGGCCGTCCGAGAGCGCCGGGATCGTCGGCTCGACGACGACGACGACCCGGTCCGCGAGGACGACCGGGAGCACCGCCGACTTCGAGCCGAGCGCGGCCGGCGAGTCGAGCAGGAGCACGTCGGTGTCGCTCGCGAGCTCGGCGACCACGTCGCGGAGGCGACTCGGCTCCGCGGCCTCGAAGCCCGCGAGCGACGTGCCGCAGGGGACCACGGAGAGCCCGAACCGGTCGTACGTCGCCTCGGCGACGTCGGTCGCGGTCCCCTCGACGAGCAGGTCGTGGAGGGTGACCGCCGCGTCGTCGAGCCCGGCGTGAAAGAGGAGGTTCGCCATCCCGGTGTCGGCATCGACGACGGTGACGTCGTGCTCGTCGGCCAACGCCAATCCGAGCGCGAGCGTGCTCGTCGTCTTGCCCGTGCCGCCCTTTCCGCTGGCGACCGCGAACGCCTCGACCATGCGCCCACCTGACCGGGCGCTCGGGTAAAGCCTGTCCATCGCGGGAGCCGATCGCCGCGGAGCCGGTCCGGATCCCACGGGACAGCGTTTTGCCGTTCGGCACCGACGATCGACCATGTCGACCGTCATCGACGCGGACGCGTTCCGCGACAGGATCGACGAGCGTCGACGCGGCGAGCGCTCGTTCGCCCTCGTCGACACGCGGCCCCGCGAGAGCTACGAGAGCTGGCGGATCGCCGACTCGATCCACTACTTCTACAAGCCGTTCCACGAGTTCGACGTCGACGACTTCGAGGCCGAGACCGGGCTCGGGCCCGACGACGCGATCGTCACGGCCTGCGCGAAGGGGAAGGCCTCGCTCGACTTCGCCGAAAAGCTGGAAGCGGCTGGCTACGACGACGTCACGGTCGTCGCGGACGGGATGCGCGGCTGGTCGGGCGTGTACGACCGGACCGAAGTCCCGCTCCCCGACGCGGGCGACGACCCGCTCGATATCGTCCAGATCCAGCGGCGCGCGAAGGGGTGTCTCGGCTACCTCGTGGTGGGGGGACGGTCGACTGATGCGGAGGTAGGCTCCGATGGCTCCGACCGCGTCGCCATCGCCGTCGACGTCTCCCGGCACGGCGACGAGTGGCGGGAGGCGGCCGCCGAGCGCGACGCGACGATCGCGGCGGTCCTCGACACGCACGTCCACGCCGACCACCTCTCCGGCGGCCGGGACCTCGCCGACGAGCTCGGGGTGCCGTACCACCTCCCGGCGGCGGCCGCCGAGCGCGACGTGGCGTACGACTTCGAGCCGCTCGCGCGCAACGAGACGCTCGACGTCGGCGGCGTGGACGTGAAGGCGCTCGCGACCCCCGGCCACACCGACGACGGCGCGAGCTACCTCGTTGGCCGGTCGGCGCTGCTCACCGGCGACACGCTGTTCACTGACAGCGTCGGTCGAACGGAGCTGCAGTTCGCGGCGGGCGGCGAGGAGGAGGACGGCGACGACGCAGCGGGAGGCGGAGAGAAGGGCGGAAGCGAAACCGCCGGCGCGGCGACCGGCGCCGAACGCCTCTACGACTCCCTGCACGGGACGCTGCTCGCCGAGCCCGACGCGGTCGTCGTCTGTCCCGGTCACTTCGCGGTCGCGAACGACGGCACGACCGGCGACGTCGTGCCCGGCGAGCCGGTGACGACGACGGTGGGCGCGGCGCGCCGGGGGCTCGACGTGCTCGGCCTCGACCGCGAGGCGTTCGTGGAGCGCATTACGGCGACGCTGCCGGAGAAGCCGCCGAACTACGAGTCGGTTATCGCCGCGAACCGCGGCGTCGAATCGCCCCCGGACGAGACCGCGGCCATCGAGTTAGAGCTGGGTCCGAACCGGTGCGCGGCGGACGCCGGCGGCGAGTCGACGGCGGACGACTGAACCGTCGGTCGTCAGTCACTCATCGTCCGGCCGGTTCGCGATCCGGTCCGCGAGTTCTCGCGCGGCGGCGACGTGGTCGTCGGCCTCGGCGTCGCCGGTCTCGTCGACCGCCGCGAGCAGCGTTCGGATCTCGCCCGCTCGTCGGACGACGGTTTCCTCGTCGGCCCCGGCGGCGATCTCCGCGGCCAGCGCCTGCGCCTCGCCGATTCGCCAGCCGGCCTCGCGCTCCACGGGGCGCTCCTCGGTGGCTGCGAGGTGCTCGTGTAGCGCCGCGACCGGATCGAACTCGTCGGTCACTGCGCCGTCACCACGCTATTCGTCGTGGATGAAGACGAGCCGCTTCGTCTCGGTGTTACAGAGACAGAGGTCGATCCCGTCGCGGGTGGCGCCGATCTGCTGCCAGCCGTGGTCGCTGACGAACAGCGTCTGGAACACGCCGCGGTCACAGTCGGGGTTCGGGCAGCCGACGCCCGCGGCGTTCTTATAAACGGTCGTCCCCCCGCCGGAGCTCTGGCGCACCAGGCCGTCGCGCAGCGAGCGGAACTCCTCGGCAGACATCGGTCCGTCCGTGTCTTCGTCTCCCATACGTTCGCGTTCGCGGGCCACGATATATAAACCGACGGGCCGCGACGACCGGAGTCACAGCCGACGAGGAGACAGTCCGCCTCACCGACGAGGAGACAATCCGCCTCACCGACGAGGGGACAGTCCGCCTCACCGACGAGGGCTCAGTCGCGCTCGCGCTTCGCCGACGTCCGCGTACGCGTCCGCGATCCGGGTCGGCTCGGGCAGCTTGTACCCCGCACACAGCGCCTCGACCAGGTCGGCGGCCGTCTCGGCCGAGACCCGGTGCCCGGGGCTCACGTACAGGGGGTTCACCCGACGGCTGTTCGGGTACTGGCGCGACTGGACGGCGTGGCCGATCACGGTTCCCGCGTCCGGGTCCGCCGTCTCCACCGACTCGTCCGCGCGGATCGGCGTCCGCCACCCCGCCGGCCGCTCGTCGGTCGGCTCGTCGGGCTCGCCGCACAGCAGGCTCTTCGCGACGCCGACGCTCGGGACGTCCAGCAGGACGCCGACGTGCGTCGCGATGCCGGCCTCCCGGAAGTGGATCCGGCCGGAGCCGTCACAGACCAACAGGTCGGGGTCGGCCTCCAGCGCGTCGAGCGCCGCCAGCATCGGCTCCCCCTCGCGGAACGCGAGGAGGCCCGGAACGTACGGGATCGAGAGCGGCGTGGTCGCGCTGGCGTACTCGATCACGTCGCCGTCGCGGATCGCGACCGCGGCGGAGACCGCCTCGTCCGCGCCGTCGTCCGGCGTCAGGAACGCCTGATCGATGCCGACGACCACGGGGGCGTCCGGGTCGGTGCCGGCGGACAGGCCGGGGTCGATCCGCGACTGCGATCCGGCGTCACTCGCGCCCGCTTCCGGACGGACGGGCGGGAGACCGTCCGTGAGATCGGCGGGCTCGTCGACCGCGACCGCGGCCGGGTCGACGGCGTGGTCGTCCGCGAACGTCGCCGTCGCGGCCAGCTCGCGCTGGAGCGACTCCATCTCCGTCCGCGAGAGCGCGGGGTCCGGGAGGAACTCGGGGCGCGCGACGGCGTCCGGGTCGTTCGGCGTCGAGCGCGACGGAGTCGGCGACGAGTCCGGCGGCGTCATTTAAAAACGACCGCCGGGACCGCCCGGCCCGCCAGGCCCGCCGGGACCGCCCGGTCCGCGCACGCCGCCCATATTCATCCCGCCGGGACCGCCCGCGGACCGCGCGAGGCTCTCGTTGCGCTTCCCGAACGCGAGCCCGATCGCGAAGCCGATCAGGTGCGCGAGATGCGCGATGCCGCCGACGCCGCCCGTGCCGGACTGGATCACGAGCACCGCCGAGACGATCGCGATCCCCCACGTCAGGTATTTGATCTTCATCGGAATCACGAAGAAGAGGAGGACCTGCATGTTCGGGCGCCACACGGTGAGCACGCCGAGGATCGCGAAGCCGGCGCCGCTGGCCCCGAGCACGCCCGTCGTCGGGGCGTTCGTCGCGATCGCGAACAGGACGTGGCCGAGGCCGGCGAGGATCCCGGCGCCGAAGAAGAACCCGACGAAGCGGCGGGAACCGACCGCGCGCTCGACGAGCGGGCCGAAGAACAGGATGACGATGCTGTTTCCGATGATGTGGAACAGCTGTATCCGGGAGTGGGAGAGGACGGAGGTGAACCACGTCCAGACGTTGCCGATCGCGTCCGACCGGAGGACGAAGATCTGGCTGTGGGCGGCCTCGCCGAGCGTGAGCGTCACGACCCACTGCGCGAGGAAGGTGATCCACATGGCCGCCAGCAGAGCGTACGTCGCGTTGCCGCGGACGTAGCTCACGATCCCGCCCGTGCTCGTCTCTCGGTCGATGCGTCGCTTGACGCGGTCCGTGATACCCGCGGACGCGTCGCCGGAGGCGCTCGCCCCGCCGGATTCGACGCTCTCGTCGAACCCGCTGTCGAACACGCCGCCCGGGTCGTTCCACTCGGCGAGCCCGGGGCAGTCGTGGTTCTCCGGCAGTCGGTGCTCGGCGCAGAACGTCTGGCCGCACCGGTCACACTGGTACGGGAGGTTCTCGTACTCCCCACACACGTCGCACGTCGCCATTACCTCCCCTTACGGGGGCGCTCCTAAAGCGGTTTGGCTCTCGGACTTGGTCTGCAGAAAGTCGGACGGTGAGCGAGGCGCCCATTTATAAATCCAGTACGGTGTTGCGTCGGCTGCTACTGGCGCGGGGGCGCCTCATCATTTATGAATCATCGATGACGCGGTGGACACCTCCAAAGCCCCAGCCGCGAGGGCTCGCGCGACTCGCTGCGCTCCTCGCTCGCTCGTTTCACTCGCTCTCTGCGGTGCTTACGTCGTCGTGCTTCGCCCTCGCAGCTGCCCCTTTGAGTCCCACCCCGCACAGCACCGCACCTCACACCTCCCCAGCCTCGACGGACGGCCCGGCGCGGGCGACGCCGCGCCGGCCCGCCGTCTCCCTCGCGCGTGCTCCTCGCGGCCTACCGGCCGCTCGGAGGCACGCGCCACCGCACCGTTTACTTATAAATGAGTTACCCGTCCGTTTCTCCTTCCCGCAGTCCGTCGACGAGCCGACGGAGCGTCGCGAGCGGGTACTGGCCGGGCGCGGTCGCGTTCGCGGGGTCGACGGGCGCGTAGCCGATCTTCGAGCCGTAGAGCGGCGTGACGGCGCGGGTGTGGCGGCCGGGCTCGCCCATGCACATCGTCGCGACGCGGTGGCCGGCCTCGGTCGCCTCGTGGGTCGCCTCGATCATCGCGAGCGCGTCCGTCGGCGCGGTCGCGGTCGTCGCCAGCTTCCCCACGTCGCCCTCGCTCGCCGCGTCGGCGAGGAGGTCGACGAGCGCCGCGGGCTCGGGCGTGGACTCGAAGTCGTGGACCGAGACGACGACGCTGACGTCCTCCTCGCGGGCCGTGTCGCGGAGCGCGGTCGCGTGCGACCGCTCGCCTTCGGGCGCGTTACCGCGGAGGGCCGCGAGCTCGACGTCGACCGCGGCGACCGCGTCGTCTCCGAGCGCGGTCGAGAGCGCGTCGTACCGCCCCAGGTCCGCGGCCTCGCCGCCCTCCCACGACGCGCGGTTCGTGACGAGCAGCGGGAGCTCGCCGTCGTACGCGTCGAGCTGGACGAGCGGGGCGTCCGCGAGGTCCATCCGGAACTCCACGGCGTCGGCGTGCTCGCGGGCGCGCGGCTCCTCCGAGAGGTCGGCCGTGCTCGCGGTCAGGACGAACTCCTCGAACATACGCGAGGCTTCCGGGGGCGGGGAGTTAACTGTGTGCGTCCGGGGCGGAAACGGGGTCGCCGGACGAACGGAGAACGCGGGGCCTTACGCGACGAGGCCGTCTTCGGCCTCCAACAGCTCGTGGTACCGGTTCCGGATGGTGACCTCGGAGATGTCGGCGACCTCCGAGACGGCGGCCTGCGTCGTCTTCTCGTTGGTGAGGAGGGCGGCGGCGTAGACGGCGGCGGCCGCGAGACCGACCGGCGACTTGCCCGAGTGGACGCCCTTCTCCTTGGCGTTGCGCAGGAGGCTCTTCGCGCGCATCTCGGACTCCTCGGAGAGCTCCAGGTCGGAGGCGAAGCGGGGGACGTACTGCTCGGGGTCGGCCGGCTTCACTTCGAGCTTGAGCTCGCGGACGACGTAGCGGTACGTCCGGGCGATCTCGGCCTTCTCGACGCGGGAGACGTCGGCGATCTCGTCGAGGCTGCGCGGGACGCCGGCCATCCGGGCGGCGGCGTACACGCAGGAGGTGGAGACGCCCTCGATGGAGCGACCGGGGAGCAGGTCCTCGTCGAGCGCGCGGCGGTAGATGACCGAGGCGGTCTCGCGGACGTTGTCCGGGAGCCCCTGCGCGCTGGCCATGCGGTCGATCTCGCCGAGCGCCTGCTTCAGGTTGCGCTCCTTGGAGTCGCGGGTGCGGAACCGCTCGTTCCACTTGCGGAGCCGCTGCATCTTCTGGCGCTGGCGGGCGCCGAGCGACCGGCCGTACGCGTCCTTGTCGCGCCAGTCGATGTTCGTCGAGAGCCCCTTGTCGTGCATCGTGTTGGTCGTCGGGGCGCCGACGCGGCTCTTCTCGTCCTTCTCGCGGGAGTCGAACGCGCGCCACTCCGGCCCGCGGTCGACCGAGTCCGCCTCGACGACGAGCCCGCAGTCGGCGCAGACGCTCTCGCCGTGCTCCTCGTCGTTGATGACGTTCCCGTCGCATTCGGGACAGCTGAGCGTCTCGTCGGTCTGTTCCGATTCCTCCTCGTCCGTCTCGGTTCGGGAGCGACTCCCCCGCGTGTGTAATCGTTCACTCATGGCTAAACCCCCTCTCGGTAACTGAACACGGGCCGAGAGCGATCTTGTCCGATAGACGGCGGAACCGAACTTAAAACGACCGGAACGTGTCGCCCGAAACCCGACGAAAGGACACGATCTATCACGCGGTTTCGGGCAGTGACACGATCGCCGAGCGACGGGTCGTCGGCATCGCCGCGCCGACCGAAACGCTTGGGCCGCCGGCGTCCCGAATGGAGGGCGATGACCGCTCCCCGCGTCGTCTCGCTGGCTCCGAGCGCGACCGCGACCGTGACCGCCCTCGGCGCCGCCGAGACCCTCGTCGGCGTCACCCACCTCTGCGACCCGTCCGCCGCGGCGGGGTCGGCGCACGGGAGGGAGTCCCCGCTCGCCGTCGGCGGCTGGCTGAACCCCGACCTCGACCGCGTCGCCGACCTCGACCCCGATGTCGTCCTCACGAGTGACGGGTTGCAGGCCGACCTCGCCGACGAGTGCAGCGAGCGCGGGTTCGACGTCCGTCACCGCGAACCGGCGACGCTCGACGAGGCGGTCGAGGCGTTCGCCGCCCGCGGCGCCGACGTGGGTCGCCCCGAGGCGGGCGAGCGGCTCGCCGAGGAGTCCCGAGCGCGACTCGATCGAGTCGCCGAGGCGGTCGCGAACCGCTCGCGCCCGACGGTCTACTGCGAGGAGTGGTCGGACCCGCCGATGGCCGCCGGGAACTGGGTGCCCGACGCCGTGCGCGCCGCCGGCGGCCGCTACCCCTTCGTCGACCCGGGCGAGCGCTCCCGCGAGGTCGACCCCGCGAGCGTCGAGGCGGCCGACCCCGACCACCTCGTCGTCCACGTCTGCGGCCACGGCGACCGGATCGACCCCGCGACCGTCGCGGAGCGCGACTGGGCCGTCGACGCGCCCGTGCACGTGATCGACGACTCCCTGTTAAATCAGCCCAGCCCCGCGCTGATCGACGGCGTCGAGCGGCTGGCCGGGCTGTTTCACCACGAGGCGTTCCCGGAGACGGCCCCGTAGCCGCGCTGAGACGCCCCCGTAACCGCGCGGAGACGACCCGACGCCTATTCGTGCCCCCATCTCCCAACCCCCGGTATGCGAGTCGGCGTCGGCAGCGGCAATCCGGTGAAGCGGCGCGCGGTCGAACGGGTCCTCGAGTCGTCGCGGGGGATCGACCTCGCCGACGAAATCGACGGCGACCCCGCGACCGTCGCAGTCGAGTCGGTCCCCGTCCCGTCGGGCGTGAGCGAGCAGCCGACGGGCCACGCCGAGACGGTCGCCGGCGCGGAGAACCGCGCCGAGGCGGTCCTCGACGCCGGCGACTACGACCTCGCGGTCGGGATCGAGGGGGGCGTGGCGCGGTTCGAGGGCGCCGACGGGCTCTTCCTCGTCATGTGGGCGGCGGTCTCGGACGGGTCGCGCACGGGACGCGGGAGCGGGCCGAGCCTCGAACTCCCCGCAGACGTCGCCGCGCGGATCGAGGACGGCGCGGAGCTCGGCCCCGTGATGGACGACCTCCTCGACACGACGGGAGTCGCGAGACGCGGGGGCGCCGCGGGGGCGCTCACGGCCGGTCGCGTCGACCGCGCCGACGCGCTGTCGACGGCGGTCGCCGGGGCGCTCGGGCCGTTCGTCTCCGGGCTGTACTGAGCCGGAGGGCGTCGGGCGGGCTCGGGGCGCCTCGCGGTTCGGTCATCGTACCGAAAGCGGGGACTGGGCCGGTATTCGGCGGGGCGCTCGTCGGCGAAAACCGCCCGACTGCGGCGTGTTAATCTGGTCTACCAACCCGCTTATGCACGGACACCGCCTGTATCGGGTATGAGCACAGTCCAACCCGACGCGGTCGCTGCCGAGCCCGCCGGCCTCTCCGGGAAACAGGCGCGGATCCTGGGGTACCTGCGCGAGAACGCCGGCGACCGGACGTACTTCAAATCGCGACTGATCGCCGACGACCTCGGACTCTCCGCGAAGGAGGTCGGCGCGAACATGGGCGCCGTCGCCGACGCGGCCGTCGACATCGACGTCGAAAAGTGGGGGTACTCCTCCGGAACGACGTGGATGGTCACGGAGTGAGTCGAGACGACGCGTAGGGGCGGCGTCGCCGACTACGGGTCGTACGCGACGAGGTCGGCCGCGTCGTCCGCGAAGGCGACGGCGTCGGCGTCGAACGAGTCGGCGTACCGGACCACGAGCGTGAGCAGCCGCTCCGGCTCGGTCAGCGCGTAGCCGTCGGTCCGGTCGAGCAGTCCGGCGTCGTCGAGCGCGGCGGCCGCGGCGCTGATCGTCGGCCGCGAGACGTCCAGCGCGGCCGCGAGCTCCGCGCCCGTCGCGTCCGGGTCGCGAAGCAGCGCGAGGACCATGCCGCGGGGGGTGTCGCGGCGGAGGTAGCCGAGCGCGCGCTTGTCGAGGTCGTCGAACCGGTCAGCCGGGAAGTACCGGCGGTAGTCGGCGTCCTTCGTCGACTCGATCTCGCCGGCCTCCGCTAACTTCCGGAGGTGGTACTGCGCCTCGCCAGTCCCGAGCCGGAGGTCGTCGCGGAGCTTCGAGAAGTGGGCGCCGGGGGTCGTCGGCACGTACCCGCGGATCGCCTCGCGGGTCTCGTTGGCGTCTTCCCCGCCGCTTCCCTCGTCCGCGCTCGCGGTCCCGACGAACGGCGCGGCCGCTCCGATGGCGGCGAACCGCCGGAGCGTCTCCCGCTTTCGTCCGTCGAACCCCTCAGTCACGCGAAGGAATAGTCGGTGCCGCGACAAAAACACTTCGCTCGGGGCAGCGTCGGAATATCCGGTCGTTCGGGCGGCGATACGGGAAGATACGTATCGCGAGCGGCGGCGGTATCGGCGTCGCGGCCGATCAGGTCTCTCGCTCGACTTCTTCGTCGACCGGCTCCTCGTCCATCTCCTGGATGACCTCGTCCGCGGACTTGATGTCCGCGCCGGCGCCGCCGGCCTTGACCGCCTCGGCCTCCTTCTCCAACTCCTCGACGTCCATCTCAGCGGACTCCTCGATCTGGCCGAGGATCTCGTCGATGTCGTCGAGACCGAGCATCTTGCGGGTGTCGTCGTCGAACTCCTGTCCCTCCAACCCCTCCATCTGCTGGACGTCGGAGCCGGAGAGGGCCTTGCCGTAGCGGCCGACGAGGCTGGTGAGCTCCTGCGGGAGGACGAACGTGGTGGACTCGCCTTTGCCGATCTCTTCGAGCGTCTCCATCCCGCGCTCGATGATGGCGCGCTCGCCCATCGACTCGGCGGAGCGCGCGCGCAGCACCGTCGAGATCGCGTCCCCCTGCGCCTCGAGGATCTGGCTCTGTTTCTCCCCCTGCGCGCGGATGATGTTCGACTGCTTGTCCCCCTCCGCCTGCTCGACCGCGGAGCGGCGTTCCCCCTGCGCCTCGAGGATCATCGCGCGGCGGCGACGCTCGGCGGAGGTCTGTTGCTCCATCGCCTGCTGGACGTCCTTCGAGGGGTTGACCTCGCGGACCTCGACGCTCTCGACGCGGATCCCCCACTCGTCCGTCGGCTCGTCCAGCTCCTTCCGGATCTTCGCGTTGATCTCCTGGCGCTTGTTGAGCGTGTCGTCGAGCTCCATGTCGCCGAGGACGGCGCGAAGGGTGGTCTGCGCGAGGTTCGAGACGGCCTTCTTGTAGTCGTCCACCTCGAGGAACGCCTTCTTGGCGTCCATCACCTTGATGTAGACGACCGCGTCCGCCGTCACCGGCGAGTTGTCCCGCGTGATCGCCTCCTGACGGGGGACGTCGAGCGTCTGCGTCCGCATGTCGAACGCGTACGTCCGGGAAACGAACGGCGGAATGAGGTTGATACCCGGTTCCAGCAGCTTTCGGTACTCGCCGAACACCGTGAGCGTCTTCTTCTCGTAGGCGTCGACGATCTCGAACGACTGCCAGAGCGTGACGACCACGAGCAACAGGAAGAGCAGCCCGACGCTCACCAGGCCGAAGCCGAGACCGAACTGGAGGGAAATCGGATCCATGCCCCGAGGTTAGGCCATCCCGTTCTTAATACTTCGCCCGAGCGAGCGTTCGTTCCACCGATTTCGGCGGGCGACGGCGAGCGGCCGCGGGCGGCGACGTCGTCCGTCACCCGGCGGCGATGTCGTCCGTCACCCGGCGGCGATGTCGTCCGTCACCCGGCGGCGACGTCGTCCGTCACCCGGCGGCGCCCTCGAACCGCTCCGCGACGGCGTCGAGCGTCGCCCGGACCTGTCGCTCGTTGAAGCGGCGGATGACCGGCTCGCCGAGAGCGGTGAGGGCATTCTCCGGGAGGTCGTACTCCGCCGCGTACGTCAGTCTCGTCCCCCCGTCCACGGGCTCGAACGTCAGGTCGATCGTCCCGGTCAACCGGCCGCGGAGCTCGAAGGTCATCCGCTCGGTCGGCTCGTGGACGGTCTGGACGATCTCCCCGTCGACGCCGAGGCCCGCTATCCGGTAGGTGTACGCCAGCCGCTTCCCGCCGTTCGGGAGCCGCTCGACGTCTCTCACGTCCTCGAGGCGGGGCGTGACGGCGGCGTGGTTGCGCGGGTCGTCGAGGAAGGCGAAGACCGATTCCACGTCCGCGTCGATCTGGGCGGAGTCGCGTGCGGTAAACATTAGGCGGGACGACGACTCAGTTTCGCGACCGCGGGTCGACGTACGCCTCCACGAGCTTGCGCTCGGCCGCCCGGAGGTGCTGGTGGAACGTCTGTCGGGTGATCCCCATCCGCTCGGCGATCTCCGAGCCGTCGACCGGGCGGGGCCACTCGAAGTAGCCGTTCAGCTCGGCCGTCTTCAGGGCCGACCGCTGGCGGTCGGTGAGCCGGTCGTCCACGGCCGCCGCGAACTCCGTCAGGCTCCGATCCCGGCTCTCGCGCTCGACGCGGGAGCGGAGCTCGACGCCGTCGTACTCCGCGCGGAACACGTCGAGCATCCCGCGCACGTCCTGCTCGGGCGGCGCCTCGATGGTCAGGCTCGCGCTCGACGCGTCCGCCGTGGCCTCGACGACGACGCCGCCGTACTCCGCGAGCCGCGTCAGCGGCGGCGACTCGGTGGCGGTCACGGCGATGGTGACGTCGTCGTCCGTCTCGGAGACCAGCCGGACCGACTCGACGAACGGCAGCGCCTCGACGGCGCTCACGTCCTCGGTCGGGTCCGTCACCCTGAGATACAGCTCGCAGGCGTCGTCGTCGAGGCGCGTGGTCCCGAGGTGCTCGATCGGGCCGTCGAGCGCGTCGGCGACCCGCGAGAGCGAGAACGAGCGGTCCCGGATCGCGACCTGCAGTTCCACGACGCGGTCGGTCGTGAGGATGCGCGTCGTCTCCACCGAGTGCATCCCGTTGGCGATCATCTTCCCCACCGACTCGCAGACCTTCCGCTCGCGGCGGTCGAGGGCGTTCCCCTCGCTGCTGTAGATGCCCAGCAGGCCGTACCGCCGGTGGCCGTAGGTGATCGGAACGACGAGGAACCGCGGGGCGCCGACCGCGCTCGGAGAGAGCGGTCCGCCGGGGGCGCTCCCGGCTGAGCACCCCTGGATCTCCTCGGTCTCGATCGCCTGACCGATCTCGCGCGGCGTCTCGTCGAGGGAGAACGACGCGTCTGCCTCGACCGAGACCCCGCTCGCCGCGGTCACGTCCAGCCGCCCCGTCGCCGACGAGACCTCGGCGATCCAGCCGCCCTTGTACCCCGGCTCGTCGGCGATCTCCTCGCAGACGCGCTCGGCGATGGTCTCCCGGTCCCGGCTCTCGACGAGGATCCGGCTGATCTCGCTGAGCAGTCCGTTCACCCGACCGAGGACCCGGTCAAGTGCCCGTCGCTCCGTCGCGAGTTTCTCCGCGCGCTCCTCGGCGAGCTGCTCCGCGCGCTTGCGGTCGGTGACGTCGTTCTGGAACCCGACGTAGTGGGCCACGTCGCCGTCGGTGTCGTACACCGGGGCGACCGTCAGCTCGTTCCAGAAGGGCGTCCCGTCCCGTCGGTAGTTCCGGATCTCGACGGTGATCTGCTCCTCCTCCGAGATCGCCGTCGAGAGCCGTTCGACCGTCTCGGGATCCGTCCCGGGCCCCTGCAGGAAACGGGGATTTCGGCCGAGGGCCTCCTCGACCGGGTACCCGGTGTGCTCTTCCCACGCGTCGTTGACGTACACGAGGGGCAGATCGGGCAGCTCCGGATCGCTGAGACTGACGCCGACGGGCGCCTCGCTCACGGCGCGACTGACCTCCTCGGCCGTGGGCTCGTGCCCAGAGATGTCCTGCTTTGCACCCGGCGCGCCCTCCGCGGAACAGACCGTCGAGACGTCTGTCACCAGCCGGTCGATCGACGCGGAGCCGTTCTTGTGGAGGAACTCGTCGACGCCGCTCTCGAAGGCGGCCTCCAGAACGTCCTCGTCCTCGACCGCGGAGAACATCACGACCGGAACCTGTGCGTCGGACTCCTCGATCGCCTCCGCCAGCGCGAGGCCGTCGTCCCCCGGCAGAGAGTACTCGCTCACGATGCAGTCGTACTCGCCAGTGGTCACCTTCGCGACGGCGGACGTGGCGCTGTTGACCGTCGTCACGTCGAACCCGGCGGCGCCGAGCGCCGACGTGATGCGATCGCTCCCCTCCTCCGGATGGACCAACAGGGCCCGGGAACCCGGCATGGCACTCCCTTGGTCGTCCGACGGATTAAGCGTTGATACCGACGAACCCCCGTGGGAGGATCCGTGAAAATCGACATAGTATGGGTGAGCACACAACGACCAGGCGCCCGTACGGTCACCCATGTCGACGGGATCCGTGAGCCACGCCGGTGGTCGTCGTCTCGAACGACCCGAGCGAATCGCCGTGAACGCCTCGCGCGCGGCGCTGCTGCTTCTCACCGTCGCGTTCGCCGGGCTGTACGCAACCGGAGCGGAGCTGTCCCTGCGGACGCAGATGCTCGCGTACCTCGTCGGGATGGTCGCGCTGAACCTCCCGCACGGCGGCTACGAGCACTTCTCGAATCTCAGGCGGCGCGGGCTCCCCTTCGGCGCGCGCTACGTCGGGCTCTACCTCGCGTTCGTCGTCGGCTTCGTGGGGCTGTTCGTCGTCGCCCCGCTGCCGGCGCTCGCACTTGCGTTTGGCACGGCGGTCGCGAAGGGGGGTCACGGCGACCTCCACGTGATGGACGCGCTCGTCGGCACCGACCACCTCGTCTCCCGGCCGCAGCGCGCGCTCGCCTCGCTCGTCCGCGGCGGCGCCGTGATGATCGTCCCGGCGGTCGCGTGGACGGAGACGTTCTACGGGTTCACCGGCTACATGCTGAACGTGTTCGACGGGCAGCTCGTCGGCCCGGCGGCGAGCTCGCCGGAGGCGGTCACGACGGCGCTCGGCGCGATATACGGCCTCGGCGTCCTCCTCCACCTCGGCGGGGGGCTCGCGACGGGCGGCGGCGTCACGCGGTCGTGGCTGCTCGACGCCGCCGAGACGCTCCTGCTGGTCGCCTACTTCGTCTTCGTGCCCGTCGTGGTTGCCATCGGGCTGTACTTCCCGCTGTGGTACTCGCTGCGGCAGTCCGCGCGGAGCATGGTCGTCGAGGAGGCGCGACCGAGCCGGACCGAGGGCGTCTCCGTCGTGATGGCGTGGGGCGTGCTCGTCGTCGGCGCGTTGGTGACCGCGCTCGTCGCGACCTCGCTGTGGATGGTCGCCCCGAACCCGCTCGCGGGCGCCTCGCTGCTGCCGGGGGCGGTCGCGTTCTACACTATCTTCGTCTGCGTCATCGCGCTCCCGCACGTCGTCGTCGGCGAGTGGCTCGACTTCGGGCGGGGGATCTGGTACGTCCCCTGAGGCCGCGACCCCGCCTCGCCGCGGTCCGATCGCTCGTCGGATAACAAACCCTAAAACCCGCCTCGTCGACCGATCCGGTATGCGTTTCCGGTTCGTCGGACAGCTCGGGCTCGCAGACGCCGTGACGGTGACGAACGCGGGCGTCGGCTTCCTCGCCGTCGTCGCCGCGGCCGTCGACCTCGAGCTCGCCGCCCGACTGGTGCTGCTCGCCGCCGTCGCCGACGGGCTCGACGGCGTGGTCGCCCGGCATCGCGGCTCGACGGAGGCCGGGCCCTACCTCGACTCGCTGGCCGACGTGGCCTCCTTCGGCGTCGCGCCCGCGACGCTCGTCGCGGTCGTCGTCCTCGACGCGGCGTCGTTCGCGACCGATCCCCTCCTCGTCGCTGGCGGGGTCGGCGCCGGCGCCCTGTTCGTTGCGACGGCGGTCGCCCGGCTCGGCCTCTACACGGCGTACGACAGCGGCGCCCGCGAGACCGTCGGCGTGCCGACCACGCTGGCGGCGACGATCCTCGCGGCCGCGGTGATCGCCGGCTACACCGACCCCGCCCTCCTCGCGGCGGCGACCGCCGCGTTCGCGGTGCTCATGGGGACGACGATCACGTACCCGGATCTCCACGCGCAGGACGCGCTCGTGATGGGCGTCGTGCAGGCCGCCGTCATCCTCACGCCGGCCGGGCACATGGCCACCGCCGCCCTCCCGGCGTGGATCGGCGAGGGATTCGCGTTCGCGCTCCTCTTCTTGGCGTGCGGCTACCTCCTCCTCGGCCCGCGGTTCTACTGGGGCGACGGGATCCGGTCGCCGCCCGACGACGCGGACGAACGCGGAGTCTAACTCTCGGCGACGCGAGAGAACGCGATGTTCGAGTACCGACAACGCGAGAGAACGCGACGAGCCGGCGGCTCGGGGGAGCGGGTCGAGAACGGAATAAAAAGCGAGTCGCCGAAGGCGCCTCCGACGGAGCCGTTTACAACAGGTCGTCGAAGTCCTTGTGGCGGGTGATGTCGACGCCGTCCTCGGTGACGACGGCGACGTTGATCCCGTTGCCGGACGCGAGGTCGCGCTCGACGGCGGACTGGATCGCCTTGGCGGCGATGGTCTTCGCCTCGTCGACGGTGACCTCGTCGTGGTACTCCTGTTCAAGCACACCGAGGGCGTACTGGGAGCCGGAGCCCGTGACGGTGTACTCCTCCTCGGTGGTGCCGCCGAGGGCGTCGATGGAGTAGATGTGTGCGCCGTCGTCGTCGACGCCGCCGAGGATCGGCTGGACGATGAAGAACGCGCCCGTCCGGAGCAGGTTCCCGGTGAGCGTCGACAGCGCCTCCATGGACATGTCCTGACCGCGGCGGGTCTCGTAGAGGCTCGTCTCGGCCTTGAGCGTGGAGATGAGGTTCTGCGCGGCGGAGACGGAGCCGGCGATGGTCAGGGCGCCGCGGGGGTGGATCTCCTCGACCTTCTGGACGTCCTTCGAGGAGACCATGCCGCCGAGGGAGGCGCGCATGTCGGTGGCCATCACGACGCCGTCCGCGGTGCGGATGCCGACGGTCGTCGTCCCGGTCTTCATCTCGCCCTCGCCGTCGGCCTGCGCCGCGCGGCGCTCGCTGTGTTCGAACTCGCCGAGCTCGGGACCGAAGACGGGCTGGTCGCGGCCCAACTCGTCAGCCGGTCCCTCGGAGAGGTCGCCAGTCGGTGTTCGCATTACGACTCCGTTGGCTCGGCGCGCTGATAAAGGCAACCCTTCGCGGACCGCCCGCCGGTTCCGACGGGCCTATTCGTCCCGGACAGTCGCGGCCCGCGCGTCGCCGTCGCGTCGGTCGATCGTCTCGCCGTCGATATCGCTGTCGCTCGGCGGTGTGGACGAACGGTCCGGGTCGAAAACGGTCGCCTACTCCTCGACGCGCTCGTACACCTCACCGGTCGTCTCGACGAGCCGGCCGATGGGGACGTTGATGCCGAGGCGCTTGCGAGCGAAGACGGCCATCGGGAACAGCGAGATACCGATCGCGACGGTCGCTTGGTGGATCCCGAAGAGGGCCGCCGAACGGATGCGGTCGAACATGGGTCTTCGAACGACCGGAACGGAGGTGTATATAAATACTTTCCGGGGGGCGGGTTTCGAGTACCCCGACGCTGTCATGCGATTTCGAGTCGTAGATTAACGATTATGAAATATAATCGGGGGGCTGTCACGATCGGGATATCCACGGGGGTGTGAACCCCGCTCGTTTCCATAAGTTATGCGTAGCCTTCGCGCCTCGTGCGCCTCGCATCGGGGCGCCGCGGCGGTCCACGTGAGGGGGTTCGGGACGGCGACGCGGGGCCGCCTCCGACCGCAGACCGAACGGGATTTATCCGGAGCGTCGCGTACGGTGAGACGTGCAGAACGTTACGGACCGGACGCGCAACCCCTTCGGGATGCGGCCGGACTGCCGGTCGTTCGTCCCCGGCTACGGCGACGCCAACGCCGACTTCCACGTCGTCGGCGACCACCCCGGCGTCCACGGCGGCGTCGAGGCGGGCGTCCCGTTCACCGGCGAACCGTGGTCACCCGCGTTCCTCTCGGCGCTGGCCGAGGGAGGACTGATCGCGGGGGTCGCCGAGGGGACGGCGCCGGACGGGACGGCGGCGACCGGCGAGACCACGGCGGCGACGAGCGACGAGACTGCCGCGGCGAGCGACGGAGGCGGTGAGGGCGACCCCGTCGCCGAGCCGATCCGCACCGAGCGCACGTACTTTTCGTACCTCCACATGTGTGTGCCAGACGGCGACCCGACCGCGGCGTCGTACGACGACATGGAGCGGTTCTTCGACGCGGAGCTGCGCGCGATCGCCGCGCACGTTCTCCTGCCGGTCGGCGCCCGGGCGACCGAGCACGTCCTCGAACAGTACACGGCGCGGGCGTGGAAGACCGAGGTCGACATGGACGCGCTCCACGGCGAGGAGATCCTCGGCTCCGGGTGGCTCGTCCTCCCGATCAAGGACCCGGCCGAGTGGGAGGCGGGTGACGCCGACCGGCTCGTCGACGGCCTTCGGGAGCTGCGGTCGACCGACTTCCGTCGCGAGAGCGACCTCGGGCGCTTCATCGCGGGCAGCGACCCGTACCTCGTTCGGTGATCGGTCGGCCTGCGAGGCGCGGATGCGCCGTTTCGACCGCGCGTCGACCACGGGCGCCGTTTCGACCGCACGTCGATCAACTAGTCGGATGCGCGTGCGGTTTCCTCCCGCCTCCGGCCCGCGGATCGGTGTATCGAGATCGAATACGCCAGTTCGGTGCCTGATCGTCAGCAATAGCCCGACTGCGACAGTCATATTTGTCACTACTCCCCGAATTTTATACCGGTCCCCGCTTTTCGTCACCGGACGCCCGAACGATCGGGCGTCGGCCGTAGGACTGGTACTCCATACGGCGGCTTGGTCAGCAGCGGCCCTCACGGGCCGTTTCTCGTCGAAACGCGTCGAGCGCGCAGCGGCGGCGCCGGCGGCGAGAGCCGACCGGTGAGGACGGGGGTTGCGTCAGTCGGTCGTCAACAGGTCCTCGATGTACCGCCCGACGTGGTCGTCCATGCGCCGCTTGAACCCGGCTTGCCGCGCGAGCCGGTCGAGCTCGCGGGAGACGTAGGTGCCGTACTGGACCGCTTTCTTGTCGGCCGTCCGGACCGACTCCGGCACGCGCCCGGCCGCCGCCCGCCGGAGCGCGACCTTCCGCTCCCCGTCGCTCGCGAGCAGCTCACCCGGCAGCGCGAGCGCGGCCGCGACGACCCGGTCGTCGAGCAGCGGCGCGACCGGCTCGACCCCGGCCGCGCGGAGCGCGAGCACGTCGCGTTCGAGCTGGTCGGGGAGCGTCCGGACGGTCTCGGTCCGGGCGCCCCGCACGGTGTCGGCCGCGACCCGGTCGTCGGTCGCGGGATCGACGACCTTGCTGTACCCGCCGAACAGCTCGTCGGCGCCCTGTCCGACTGCGAGCCGGTCGATCCCGTCGGCGGCGGCCGCCTCGCCCGCGAGGTACAGCGGCACCGCGATCGCGAGGTCCATCGGGTTGCGCCGCTCCGTCGCGTCGGCGACCTCGCGGACCGCGCGCAGCAGCTCGCCGTGGGTGATCTCGACGACGCGCAGGTCGCGGTCCATCGCCGCGGCCGCCTCGCGGGCGGCCGCGACGTCGTGACACCCCTCGAAGCCGGCGACGTAGCAGGGCGCGTCCGGGTCGCCGGCCGCGACGAGTCCGGAGTCGACGCCGCCGGAGAAGGCGACCGCGAGCCGGCCGGACCCCCCGGATCTCCCGAGGCCGCCGGACTCCTCCGCGAGCCCGCCGAGCGCGGCGTCGACCGCGGCGTCGACCGCCGCCTGCGCGGCCTCCGGCTCGGCCGGCGGTCCGTCGGGAAGGGTCCAGACGCGGTCGACCCCGGCGGCGGACGCGACGCTTCCCGCCGGGACCGGAACCGGGTCGTCGAGGGCGGTCCGGTCGAAGCCCCACGCGCCCGGATCGATCGGTGCGCGACCGCTTGCGGCGGCCGAGTCGCCGCCGGTCGCCGAGTCGATCGCCTCGCGCTCGGCGAACAGCGGCTGGCGGCCGAGCGCGTCGCGAACGAGGACCGGTCCGTCGCGGGCGGGCGGGTCGGCGAGCAGCCCCGCGAATCCGCGCCCGCCGGGGAGGGGATCGCCGTCGCTGAGGGCGTCGCGGACGCGGGCGGGAGGCGCCCCGCGCAGGTCGGTGGGCGAGGAGCCGGCCATCGTGGTCAGCGGAGCGCGTTGAGCGCGCGGAGCGCGCGGCGCTTGGCGCCGCCGCCGAACTGGCGGAGCGAGACGCGCCACGGGGTCCGCTTCCCGACGACGCTGGTCCGGCCGTCGCGGATCGCGGAGAGGATCGCGTCCGCCGTGGGCTCGTCGGCGTCGACCTCGGTCACGGCCTGCCCGACCATCTCCGAGATGTGGGCGTCGCTGCCGGCGGTCATCGGGATTCGGTTCCGGAGCGCGAACTTCTCCGCCTGTCGGTTCGAGCGCCCCGTGAACAGCCGGGAGTTGTACACCTCGAGGGCGTCCGCGCCCGCGAGCTGCTCGTCGGTGATGTGGGCGGCGACGCCGTGGCGGGACTTCTGGAAGGGGTGGGGGACGACCGCGATCCCGCCCTGGTCGCGGATCCGGTCGAGCGTCTCGTCGAAGGGGAGCCCGCTCTCGACGCGCTCGTCGATGCCGAACGCGAGCACGTGGCCGACCGCGCAGGTCACCTCCATGCCGACGATGCCGACGAGCCCGTAGTCGGGGGCCTTCTCGGCCGCCTCGAGGCTGGCGTCGATCTCGTCGTGGTCCGTGACGGCGAGCGCATCCAACCCGACCGCCGCCGCCTGCTCCAAGAGCAGGTCGATCGGGTCGCGCCCGTCGTAGGACAGCGCGGAATGCGCGTGGAGCTCGACCGATAGCACGCCTCCCGTTTCGGTAGTCGTCTTAAAAAGCGCCCCGGTCCGCCGACGCCGTCAGTCCGAGCGCCGCGCGTGTCTCCGGCGCCGGCGACGTGGTGGTTAAAACCCAGCGCGGCGGCGCGCCTCCGAGCGGCCGCCCTCGGCGGTCGCGAGGAGCCCGCGAGGGAGTCGGTGGTCCGGAGCGAAGCGGAGGACCACCGACGAGGCTGGGGAGGCGTGAGGTGCGGTTGCGGGTGGGACTCAAAGGGGCAGCTGCGAGGCGGGCGCAGGCGACGTAAGCACCACAGGGAGCGAGAACGCGAGCGACCGAGGAGCGCAACGAGCGTGCGCCCGCCTCGCAGCTGGGGCTTTGGAGGAGTTCGCCGTCGATCAGTCGTCAGCGACGTATAGCCGAGCGGCTGGGCGTATGCAGGCGATCACCGCCGATCCGAGCGAGGTCATTTATAAACAAACGAACCGATTTCCGGCAAAAGAGTCCAACAGCGCACTCTCGCCGACTCGTTCAGAACGCGCTCTCGCCGACCGTCTCCCGGTAGGTCCCGGTGCCGCGGTGGGCCGTCTCGTCCCACGTCTCGACCGCGACGCGGACGCGGGTGTTCAGGGCGTCGTCGGGAGCGCCTTCGATTCGGAGCGTCGAGTCACCGATGCGGGCGACCGTCTCGCCGCCCGCGTCGCCGGTGACCATCACCTCGATCACGTCGCCGGGCTCGTAGCTCGGGGTCGAACTCCGGAGCGACCAGCCGGCGAGGAACTTCTCGAAGCGGCTCATGCGCGCGACACCTCCTCGGAGATCCGGTCGGGGATGTACTCCCGCCCGAAGCCGGTGATCGCGGCCAGCAGGAAGACGATCACGAGGAACCAGCCGTGGAAGACGTACGGCACGACTTCGACCGGGTTGACGACCATCTCGGGGCCGTACTGCTCGCCGAGCCCGCCCGGTCCGACCATCACCTGATAGCCGACGAGGACGCCGCCGGCCCACGGGAAGATGTACCCGAGCGCCGAGGTGTTGGCGTCGAGGATGTTCGCGCGCCGGTAGCCGTTGATGTTGAACTTCTCGCCGATGCGCGCGATGTACGGCGCGATCGCGATCTCGGCGGCCGTGTTGATCGTGATCATCCCGTTGATCGTCGCCGTGCCGAGGACCATCGTCAGCTCCGCGCGACGGACGTTGGTCGCGACGGAGTCGAGCAGGAACTCCTGGATCGCCGCAAAGCCGCCGCCGCGGATCATGATCTGCGCCATCGCCACGATCAGCAGGGTCAACACGATGAGCGGGAAGAAGCCGATCGCCCCGGAGTAGAGGCTCCCGCCCACGCCCGCGGTCTCGCCGACCTGCACGAACGGGAGCGCGGTCGCGGGGGTGGGGTCGGTGGTCGTGAACACGAGGATGTCGGCGACCGACGAGAGCCCGAAGGCGAGGTTGAACGCGACGGCGACGATGAGCCCCCACGAGATAGCCTCGACGATGTGGCGGCCCGCGACCGCCGTCGCGATGACGACGCCCATCGAGATCAGGTGGACCAGCCCGGGCGCGGTCGCCGTTTCTCGAAGCGCGGCCGCGCCCTCCAAGCTCGCGCCCGAGAGGACCGATCCCATGATCAGGTAGGCGACGAAGGCAGGCACCGCAGCGAGGATCGCGTACTTGAACCGCGAGGCGACGACGCCGCCGATGTCGGCGTCCTGCGTCACCGCGCTCACGATCGTGGTGTCGCTCACGGGCGCGAGGTTGTCGCCGAAGACGGCGCCCGAGAGGATCGCGGCGAACAGCAGCACCGGGTTCGCGCCGATGAGGACGCCGGCCGGGAAGAACAGCGTCACGAACGCGACGGTCGCGCCGTACCCAGTCCCGATCCCGGTCGCGAGCAGGCCGCAGAGGACGAACGCGGCCGCGGGGAAGGTGGACGCGCCGACGCTCAGGGCGTCGGCGGCGAAGATGAGCCCCTCGACGAAGCCGCCGACCTGCAGCGTCTCGGCGAACATGCCGGCCCACAGCCACGCCACGATAGCGGTCGCGGCGACGCGCTGGGTCATCCCCTCGAAGATGGTGTCGGCGTACGTCTTCCAGTCGCCGCGCACGAGGAACATCCCGAGGATGGTCCCGACGAGCGCGCCGATGACGAGGCCGTTCGTGTCGCCGATGCCGAGGACACCGCTCTGGACGATCGCCCAGAGGATGAAGAAGGCGATCGGTACCGTGCTCGCCCACTTGCCGCCGTAGAAGCTGATCCGGGGCTCGTTCGGCTCCGCCGACTCGTCGCCGAATCCGCCGTCGGCGACGGGCCTCCGGTCGCCGGGCGACCCGCGGTCGCTCTCGGGCGGGGCGTCGTCCGGTCGTTCGCCGTCAACTCGATCCGCCGAATCGTCGTCTGGTGGGCCGGTCATATGTCTCTCCTACGCAGGCGGTGACAGACGACCCACCTAAAGCCTCGTTTTTCGCGTCGGCCGTCCGACAGTCGATCGATTTCGGCCGGGAGGCGGCGCGAGTCACAAGAACACGCTTAAGAGCCCCGACGGCGACAGCACGAACGGGAACAGCACAGCTGCAGATCCGACTCGCCGGGGCCTCTTTCGCCCGCGGCTTGGGAATGTAGCAGTGCACCGACGCCTCCGGCGTCGCGGCTCGGGCCGATCCGCTCGCGCGGACCGCCCCCTCGGACCCGCTCGACGCGAGCGGCCGACAGCCGCGCCGCGCGGAGTCGCGGTCACGTTGTGGTTGTGCCGTTCCAATTTCAGATAATGGCACGAATGCACACGCGCCGTCGCGGTTCGTCCGGTTCGGACAAGCCGGCGACGGACGAGAACCCGGAGTGGAGCGACGTCGACGCCGAGGACATCGAGTCCCGCGTCGTCGAACTGGCGGAGCAGGGCCACGACCCCAGCGTCATCGGCCTCAAGCTCCGTGACGAGGGCGTCAAGGGCGTTCCGGTGCCCGACGTCAAGCTGGCGACCGGCAAGAAGCTCACCGAGATCCTCGAGGAGCACGACGCCGCCGACGACTACCCCGAGGACCTCCGCAAGCTGATGGAACGCGCCGTCCGCCTCCGCGAGCACATGGCGGAGAACGATCAGGACCACCAGAACAAGCGCGCGCTTCAGAACACCGAGTCGAAGATCCGCCGCCTCGCGAACTACTACCGCGGCGACGAAATCGACGAAGAGTTCACGTACACGTACGAGCGCGCCGCCGAACTGGTCGGCGACGAGTAGCGACGACGTCAGTAGCGACACCGACGAACAGACGCGCAACCGAAGACGACGCGCAACCGAAGACGACGCGACACGCGACACACACGACGAACAATCCACGACCCGCGAACCGCCCACGACCGCACTCGACACGCCACAACATGACCGAAGCGACGTCCGCCATGCCCGCCCCCGACGCCCTCGCCGACGTCCTCGCAGACGCGCCGTTCGCCCGGCTCGTCGCGACCGACGACGGCGACGCGCTGGCAGCCGCGGGGCTGCTCGCCCGAGCGCTGCGAGCCGTCGGCACGCCGTTCCAGGTCCGAGTCGCCGCCGACCCGGTTCCCGACGACGCCGACGACGGCGTCGCGGTGACCGTCGGCGCCGCGCGCGGCCCGCACGCGATTTCGGGCGCCGGACGCCCGGCGAGCACGGACGCGTTCGCGGTCTCGCGCGCGCTCGGCGTCGAGCCGGACCCCGTCGTCGCCCTCGCGGGCGTCGTCGCGGCCGGCTCCGTTCCCGGAACGGACGGCTCCGGCGACGCGCTCGACGCCGCCGAGGCGTCGGAACGCGTCCGCCGGCGACCCGGCGTCGCGATCCCGACCGCGGACCTCGCGGACGGGCTCGCGGCCTCGACGCTCGTCCGGACGCCGTACTCCGGCGACACCGA
This sequence comes from Halorubrum sp. B53, assembly GCF_059752395.1. Taxonomy (NCBI): domain Archaea; kingdom Methanobacteriati; phylum Methanobacteriota; class Halobacteria; order Halobacteriales; family Haloferacaceae; genus Halorubrum; species Halorubrum sp. B53. The sequence goes on from NZ_MWTH01000016.1 coordinate 253,762, forward strand.
GGCCGCGCGCGCCGCGCTGGCGGAGCTCGGGCTCCCGGCCGACCTCGACGACGACGCCCACCGACGCCTCGCGTCGCTGGTCGCCGTCGACGTCGCCGACGCGGACGGCGCGAGCGCGCGAGCGGCCACGGCGGTCGAGCGCGCGCTCCGCCCCTACGCGACGGACGGCCCGTTCGAGACGGTCGGCGGCTACGCCGACATCCTCGACGCGCTCGCCCGCGAGGCCCCCGGCACGGGGGTGGCGCTGGCGCTCGACGCCGACCCGAGCGACGACCTCCGGACCGCCGCGCTCGACGCGTGGCGGTCCCACGGGCTGGCGGCGCACCGCGCGCTCGACGCCGCGACGACCGGCCGATACGACGGCTGCGTCGTCGCCCGCGTCGACATCGCGGGAGGCGACCGTCCGGACGAGGGCGACGCCGACGACGGCGACGCCGCGGCCAGCCGACCGGCCGCCGTCCTCCCGACCGTCGCCCGGCTCGTCCGCGACTTCCGGTCGCCCGAGCCGGTCGCCATCGCGGTCGACGAGTCGGCCGGTCGGCTGGCCGCGGCGGCGGTCGAGCCCCTCGGGCTCGGCGACGCCTGTCGGTCGGTCGCGACCGCGACCGGCTGGGGCACCGCCGAGCGCGGCGGGATCGCGGTTAGCACGAACGAGACCGACGGCGACATCACGGGCGCGCTCGCCGCGCTCAGGGAGGCGCTATGAGCGAGGAATCCGCTCCGAGCGGGGAGTCCGCCCGGGGCGACGGGGCGACCCGGACGGCGACCGTCCGGACGACTCACGCCGACGCCGCCCTCGTCGCCGCCGCGCTCGCCCCGGACGAGACCGACTCGATGGCCACCCGCGTCGACGGCGACGCGATCGAGTGCGCCGTCGAGCGGCCGACGACCGGCGGGCTGCGGTCGACCGTGGACGACCACGTCGTGAACCTGCGCGTCGCGGACCGAATCGTCGAGCGCGCGAGGGCGCACCTCGCGGCCGACGACGGAGGGCGCCGCTCCGACACCAACGGCGACACCACCAACACATGAGCGAACGATCCGTATCCAAGAGCAGAGAACAGAAGCGCTGGTACACCGTGCTGGCGCCCGAACAGTTCGACCGGCAGGAGCTCGGCGAGACGCTCGCCGAGGAGCCCGACCAGGTCGTCGGCCGCACGATCACGACGACGCTCGGCGAACTCACCGGCGACTCCGGCGCGAACAACACCAAGCTGACCTTCAAGATCACCGACGTCGGCAGCGACACGGCCTACACCGAGTTCATCACGTACGAGCTCACGCGGGACTACCTGCGCTCGCTCGTCCGCCGCGGCGCCTCGAAGGTCGAGGCGTCGATCACGGTGCTGACGACGGACGACTACCGCATCCGCGTCCAGCCCGTCGCGCTGACGACCAAGAAGGCCGACCGCTCCCAGGAGAAGGCGATCCGCCGCGTCATGATCGACAAGGTCCACGCGGCCGCCGAGGAGCGCACCTTCGAGGCGTTCGTCGACGCCATCGTCGAGGGGAACCTCTCCTCGGCCATCTACGGCGAGGCGAAGCTGATCTACCCGCTGCGCCGCGTCGAGGTCCAGAAGCTGACCCTCGAGGCGCGTCCGCGCGAGGTCGCCGCCGAAGAGGAGACCGCCGTCGACGTCGACGCCGACGAAGTGGCCGTCGACGCCGACGAGTAACGCCTCGTCGAACGCGCCGACGCGACTTTTCCGTTTATCAGCCGCGTAGCGGCGGCATCGCTGTGAATTCCCGCGAGCGAAGCGGACGCGACGGTTCTATTTATAAATAGAGACCGTAAGAAGTCGGTGCGAATGCGGTGGCGCGTGCCTCCGAGGCCGCCTCGCGGCCGAGGAGCGCGCGCGAGGGAGTCGGTCGCCCGGAGCAACGCGGAGGGCGACCGACGAGGCTGGGGAGGCGTGAGGTGCGGGGCGGCGCTGTGCGGGGTGGGACTCAAAGGGGCAGTCGGGAGGACGGCGCAGGCGACGGAAGCACTGGAGGGAGCGAGCAACGCGAGCGACCGAAGCGCGCAACGAGCGTGCGCCGTCCTCCCGACTGGGGCTTTGGAGGTGTTCAGCGCCGATCTGTTGTCAACAAAGTATACCCGAGCGGGTGGGGCTTTGGAGGCCTTCACCGACACATCTGCGATACGCTATTTATAAAACGCCACTCACTCCACTGATCGCGTCAACTGCCGTCGATACGGCTCGAACCCCTGTTTCTCGTAGAACGCCATCGCGCGCTCGTTGTCGACGTCGACGTCGAGCCGCAGCCGGCCGCAGCCCTGCTCTCGCGCGTCGCGCTCCGCGCGCTCCATCAGCCGGTCGGCGAGCCCGCTCCCGCGGTGCGCCTCGGCCACGTAGAGCTCCCCGACGACGAGCCGGTCCGGGCGGTCGAACGGGTCGGGACACTCGTCGACGCTCGTCAACAGGAGGCCCGTCAGCTCCAGGTCGGGGTGCGTAATGGCCGCGGTCGCGGGGTCGACATCGGCGTCGTCGGAAGCCGTCGCTGCCACCCACCCGCGGTCGCCCGCTTCCTCGAGCCGGGTCCGGGTGAACGCGACGTTGCGCTCGACGAACCGCTCGTCGGGCCAGTCGGCGAGCGCGTGCGCGTCGACCCGCTCGGCGAGCTCGCGGTGATAGGGGAGCCACAGCTCGGCCGCGTAGCGGCGGAGGGCGTCGTCGACGGGCGGGAGGCGTCGGATCTCCACGCGGCCGACTGCGTCCACGCGGCTTAAAAAGGCTGCCGTGGCGTGCGGGTCGTCCGCAACCCCCGATATCCGGGAGACGAAAGCTTGAAACGCCGTTCGCCCGACCGAACGAGTATGGAACTGCGGGTCATCGAGAAGACCGACACGGAACTCCGCATCGAGATCGCCGGCGAGGACCACACGTTCATGAACGTGCTGAAGGGCGTCCTCCTGGAGACGGACGGCGTCGCGGCCGCGACCTACGACATGAACCCCGAGCAGTCCGGCGGCCAGACGGAGCCGGTGCTGACGGTGAAGTCGGAGTCCGACGACCCGCTCGACCTGCTCGCGGACGCCGCCGAGGCGATCACCGACCGGACGGGCGCGCTGCGCGACGCCGTGCAGGCGGCCTGAACCGGGGCTCGACCGGAGCCGCCGAGCGCCTTTTATACGCTCCCACGCCCTCGCGAGCCGCTCGGCCGGCCGAACGAGGGGCATACCTAAGTGCCAACTCCAGAAACGGGGTGGTATGCCACCGAGCGTACTCATGCTGGGATGGGGATACCCGCCGAACATCACCGGCGGGCTCGACGTCCACGTCGGCGAACTGTTCTCCGGGCTCCGCGACGACCTCGGGGTGGAGGCCACCCTCGTGTTGCCCGCGGAGTTCGCGCCGGACGACGAGCCCGGGCTCGAACCCGTGGAGACGGGCGACGGCGACGTCGCCGCCCGCGTCGAGCGACTCAGCGACCGATTCGCGGAGCTGGCGCCCGACCACGACGTGATCCACACGCACGACTGGTTTGGCTACGCGCCGGGGCGACAGGCGGCCCGCGCGTCGGACGCGACGTGGGTCTCGTCGTTCCACTCGCTGGCGAGCGACCGCAACATCGACCCGCCCAAACGCGAGGTCGAGACCGAGCGCCGGCTCGCGAACGCCGCCGACACGAACATCGCCGTCAGCGAGATCGTCCGCGGCGACATCAGGGAGCTGTACGACGCCGACTCCCGGGTCGTCTACAACGGCTTCTCGACGCCGGAGTTCTCCGGGAAAGACGTCCGCGAAGACCTCGGTATCGACGGCGAGATGCTGTTTTTCGTCGGCAGACACACCGACCAGAAGGGAATCTCCCACCTGCTGTACGCGATGAAGAAGCTCCGCGGCCGCGACGTCACCCTCGTCGTCGGCGGGTCGGGCCACCAGACCGAGCAGCTGAAGCGGTTCGCCGAGCTCCTCGGCATCGACGACCGCGTCGAGTTCGTCGGCTACGTCCCCGAGGCGGAGCTCGGCGACTACTACGCCGCGTCGGACGCGTTCGTCTCGCCCTCGTACGCGGAGCCGTTCGGGATCACGATCACGGAGGCGCTGGAGGCGGGGACGCAGGTCGTCGCGACCCCCGCGGGCGTCGCCGAGGTGCTCCCCGAGGGCTGCCTCGTCGAGGTCGAGGTGGACTCGGAGTCGATCGTCGACGGGCTCATCGAGGCGCTCAACCGCGAGGAACCTCCGCAGTATGAGCGCCGCGAGTGGCTGGACGTGGCGGAGGACACGCTGGAAGTGTACGAAGACGTCGCGTAGAGGCCGACGCTCGGTCCGACCGCGTACCCGGTTCTACTCCTCGTCGGCGCGGTACACGTCGAACTCGGTCGCCGTCTCGGGATGGCTGATCCGGAATCCTTCGGCCGTCTCGACCACGCCGCGGGTGCTGCCGGAGCCGCCGCCGTACGGGCTCTCCTCGCCGTCGACGCCGCTCCCGCCCTGATACGGCGAGGTGTACGGCGACCCCGAGACGGGCTCGTCGAACCCCTCCGGCGGGAGGTAGATCCGCTCGCCGCCCGCGGACCGAACGACGACCGCGATGTCTCGAGTCCCGGTGACGTCGATAACGGTTCGCTCCCCGGTGACGCGCGCGTCGACATCGATCTCGTCCATGCCCCACGTTGCGGACGGGGACGGTTTAGCACTACCGGCCGTCGCGGAGCGGCGGACCGGCCGCGTCGCCGCGCGCGCCGCGACCACCCCGGTGGTGAATCCTTTTGTGCGGTCGCGTCGAAGTCGATTCCGATGGACGTCAACAGCCATGCCGAGGAGCTCGCCTCCGACCTCGGCGTCGACAAAGAGGAGGTCAAAGCCGACTTAGAGAACCTACTGGAGTACAGCGTCCCGATCGACGAGGCGAAACAGAGCGTCCGCCGGAAGCACGGCGGCGGTGGCGGCGGCTCGACGCCGACCCCAGACGCCGTCGACGTGGGCGAGATCACCACCGACCACGACGGCGTGACGGTCACGGTCAAAGTGCTCACGCAGGGAACGCGGACGATCCGGTACCAGGGCGATGACCTCACGATCCGCGAGGGGGAGATCGCCGACGAGACGGGCGTCATCTCCTACACGGCCTGGCAGGACTTCGGGTTCGAGCCCGGCGACTCGCTGACGATCGGCAACGCCGGCGTCCGCGAGTGGGAGGGCGAGCCCGAGCTCAACCTCAACGACTCCACCACCGTCGCCATCGCCGACGAACCGGTCGAGGTCGACCGCGAAGTGGGCGGCGACCGGAACCTCGTCGACATCAGCGCGGGCGACCGCGGGCGCAACGTCGAGGTCCGCGTGCTGGAGGTCGACGAGAAGACGATCTCCGGACGGGACGGCGAGACGGAGATCCTGGAGGGCGTCGTCGGCGATGCGACCGCCAAGCTGCCCTTCACGGACTGGCAGCCCCGCGCCGAGTTGGAGCCGGGCGCCGACCTCCGGATCGAGGACGTGTACGTCCGCGAGTTCCGCGGCGTCCCCTCGCTCAACCTCACCGAGTTCTCGGCGGTCACGCCGCTCCCCGACCCCGTCGAGGTCGCCGAGGACGCCCCCCGCCTCTCGATCGGCGAGGCGGTCGCCTCGGGCGGGATGTTCGACGTCGAGGTCGTCGGCAACGTCTTAGAGATCCGGGACGGCTCCGGGCTCATCGAGCGCTGTCCCGACTGCGGCCGCGTGGTCCAGAACGGCCAGTGCCGGAGCCACGGCGACGTCGACGGCGAGGACGACCTCCGCGTGAAGGCCATTCTGGACGACGGCACCGACACCGTCACCGTCGTGCTCGACGACGAGCTCACCGCCGAGGTGTACGGCGGCGGGCTCGACGACGCCCTCGACGCCGCGAAAGAGGCGATGGACAAGGAGGTCGTCGCCGAGGAGATCGCCGACTCGCTGGTCGGGCGCGCGTACCGCGTCCGCGGGAACCTCTCGGTCGACGACTACGGCGCCAACCTCGACGCGAGCGAGTTCGCGCTCGCGGACGACGATCCGGCCGACGCCGCCCGCGCCGCGCTCGCGGAGGTGGGCGAATGAGCGACGACGGGCCGGGCGCCCGCGAGGTCGCCCACCGCGTGTTCGCCGCCGAGTTCGACGACGCCTCCCTCTCGTACTCCGAGAGCGACGAGGAGCGCGCCCCGAACTACGTCGTCACGCCGACCGGCGCGCGCGTGAACCGGCTGTTCGTCGCCGGTGTGCTCACCGAGGTCGAGCGCGTGAACGACGAGACGCGCCGCGGCCGGGTCGTCGATCCCTCCGGCGCCTTCGTCACCTACGCCGGCCAGTACCAGCCCGAGGCGCAGGCGTTCTTAGAGCGCGCGGACCCGCCGTCGTTCGTCGCGCTCACGGGGAAGGCGCGCACCTTCGAGCCGGAGGACTCCGACCGCGTGTTCACTTCCGTCCGCCCCGAGAGCCTCAACGAGGTCGACGCCGACACCCGCGACCGCTGGGTCGTCTCCGCCGCGGAGGCGACGCTCGACCGCCTCGCCGTCTTCGCGAAGTCGCTCGACTCGGACCTCCGCGGCGACGAGCTCCGCGCGGCCCTCGAGTCGGGCGGCGCGCCCGCGTCGCTGGCGGCGGGAGTCCCGAAGGCGATCGCCCACTACGACACCTCGACGGCGTACGTCGAGGCGGTCCGGCGGCTCGCCGTCGACGCGCTGGAGCTGATCGCCGGCGACCGCGACGAGGTCCGCCCGCTCGACCTCGCTCCCGACGCGGGCGACGACGCGGCGATCGGCGCGCTCCCTGAGACCGACGTAACGATCGAGGCGCCGACCGGAGCCGCGGCGCCGGGGGACGGCGTCGAAGCCGCCCCCGATTCCGAGACCGAGGCGACTGCCGGTGCTGAGGCCGAAACGGCCGACGATACCGAGGCCACGGCAGACACTGACACCGAGGCCACGGCAGACACCGGAGCGACTGCGGATCCCGACGCCGAGGCCACGGCAGACACCGGAGCGACTGCGGATCCCGACGCCGAGGCCACGGCAGACACCGGAGCGACAGCGGATCCCGACGCCGAGGCCACGACAGACACCGGGGCGGCCGCGGCGGTCGACGCCGGCGGCGACTCCGAATCTGGTGGAACGACCGAGACTGCCGAGGGCGACGCGGTCGACGGCGCCGGGGAGCCCGCAGCGGACGACGGAGACGGCGGACTCGGCGACTTCGAGACCGGCGGCGACGACCTCGACGCAGCGGACGACATCGGCACCTCCGAGGGAACCCTCGACGCCACCGGGGGAGACGACGACGCTGTCGTCTCGGCCGAGCCCGACGATGTCGACCCCGACGATGTCGACCCCGACGACATCGACCCCGCGGCCGACGAGATGTACGAGCTCGACGAGGAGGAGCGCGAGGAGATCGAGTCCGAGTTCGGCACCGACTTCGCGACCGGCTCGGAGGTCGACGAGCCCGGCGAGGCTGACATCGACGTGCGGGACCCAGAGGAGCTGCAGGAAACGCCCGAGGACGCGGCAGCTACCGACATCGACGCCGACGCTGCCGAGACGGTCGACACGAGCGACGACTCCGCCGGATCGGACGTCGACGACGGCGCGGACGAAACACCCGACGAGGCCGCCGACGTCGACCTCGAAAGCGCCGTCATCGACGCGATGGGCGCGCTCGACGACGGCGACGGCGCCGACCGCGAGGCGGTCGTCGACCGCGTGGTCGCCGAGCACGGCGTCGCCGACGACGACGTGGAGGACGCGATCCAGGACGCGCTGATGAGCGGGAAGTGCTACGAGCCCGGCGACGGGGTGCTCAAGCCGATCTGATGGCGTCGGGCGCGTCGCCGAGCGTCGAGCCGGTGGTCGGCGAGCCGGCCGCGGTGGCCGACCTCGGCGGTGAGCGCACGCTGCTCGTCGCCGACGTCCACGCCGGCATCGAGGTCGGTCTCCGCTACGAGCGCGGCGTCGAGCTCGACGACCGAGCGGACGAGCGCCGCGAGCGGCTCTGCGACCTCCTCGCGGAGACCGGCGCCGACCGGCTCGTCGTTCTCGGCGACCTCGCGCACCGTATCGCGGCGCCCGAGGGCGAGGAACGCGAGGAGCTGAAGGCCCTGATCCGAGCGGTGACCGACCGGGTCCCGATGACGCTCGTCGAGGGGAACCACGACGCCGGCGTCGCCGAGGCGTTCGCCGCCGATCTCGACGTGATCGGGACCGGTGGGGGCGTGCTCGACGGCGGTGAGGGCGACGACGACAGCAGCTCCGAGGCCGGCGGCATCGGCGTCTGCCACGGCCACACGTGGCCGGACCCGGCGCTCCTCGACGCCGACGTGGTGTGCATGGGCCACGAGCACCCGCAGGTGAGACTGGAGGATCCGGTCGGCGGCTCGCGAGTCGAGCGCGCGTGGCTCCGCGGACGGATCGGCCCGGGAGCGTTCGTCGAGGGAGGGGATCCGGACGCGATCGGCGCCGGAGACCCGCCCGAACTCGTCATCTTCCCCGCGTTCAACGAGCGCTCCGGCGGGACGTGGATGAACGTCGACGGGCAGTCGTTCCTCGCGCCGTTCCTCCCCGACGCGCTCCCGGCGGGCGACGCGTACCTGCTGGACGGGACGCGACTGGGCGATTTCCGACGTATCTGAGGCTCGCTCTGGGCGCCCGACTCGACTCCGTTCCCTCGCGGCGGGAGCGTTTTCTCCCGGGAGGACGCAACGGGTGCCATGGTCACCGACCGCGCGCCGACCGAGATCGACGAGGCGGGGTGGCACTGGCTCCGGGTCAAACACGTGACCGGGTTCCCGCGGAACGCCCGCGACGGCTACTTCCCGAGCCACGGCGTGACGCGGCCGGCGGCGACGACGGAAGCGGATCTCCCGGCGGTCGACGAGGATCGGGACGGGGCGCTCCCGGTCGACACCGAGACCGTCGCCGACGCGGACCGGCTCGCCCTCGAAACGACCTACCTGAGCGGGAAGTGGCTGATCGAGCGCCCGCCGGAGGCGGTCGACGACGTCTGGGAGGCGGTCGTCGAGGACGTCGCGGCCGAGCGGTTCTGGGACGCGAAGGTCTCGACTCGCGCGGGCTGCGAGGCGTTCGGCGAGACGGAGCACGCCGTGCTCGTGTTCACGCCGAACTACTTCGATCGGGACGACGTCGACCGAGTCCGACGCCGGCTCAGGGAGGTCCACGGCGTGACCGAGGAGATCCGATACCGCCCCGACGTCTACACGCTCGACGGGGTCCATCAGAAGACGCTCGGCGGGCTCACCGACTCGGAGGCGTCTCGGTTCCGAGACTGAGAGTCCGTTTAAAAGCGGTCGCCGCGTTACTCGACCGGCCGGAACCGGAAGCCGTCCCACGCCTGGCTCTCCGGCTCGCGGATCCCCGCGCCGGGCTCCCTGAGGTCGTCGGCGTAGACGGGTTCGACGCGGTCGCCGATGTCGACGTCGACGTCGCCCGACTCGTCGACGCCCTCATCGCCGGCGTCGTCCGCATCGCCGGTGTCGTCCGCATCGCTGCGCGGCGCGACCTGCCCGAGCGCGCGGACGACCGGCCCGTCGTAGTCGTCGCCCATGTCGAACTCGACGATCGCGAGGGTATTCGGCTCGCGGACGCCCGGCGGCGTCGCCGTCGACGTCGTCCACGTGACGATCCGGGCCTCGTACTCGCGGAGGTCGACCGTGCCGACGCGCTCGGCGCCGTTCGGGCTCACGGTGTGCGGCGGGTACGTGACCGTTCCGTCGGCGTACTCGGCCGCCTCGAACGTCGGCTCGGCGCTGTCCCCCTCGTTGCGTCCGGTCGCGTCGTCGGTGTCGCTTATCTCGTGGTCGCTCATCGGCTTCCCTCCAAGATCGCGGTGGTCACGCAGTTCCCGAACCCGCCGACGTTGCAGGCGAGCCCCGTGTCGGCCTCGACCTGCCGCGGGCCGGCGTTCCCGGTGACCTGCTCGTATATCTCGTACACCTGTGCGACGCCGCTGGCGCCGAGCGGGTGGCCCTTCGATTTGAGCCCGCCGGAGGTGTTGATCGGGAGCTCCCCGTCGCGGTCGGTGACGCCCTCCTCGACGGCCTTCCACCCCTCGCCCTTCTCGAAGAAGCCGAGGTCCTCGCTCTGGAGGAACTCGAGGATGGTGAACATGTCGTGGAGCTCCGCCACGTCGATGTCGTCCGGACCGATCCCGGCCATCTCGTAGGCGATCTCCGAGGAGTCGACGACCCCGCCCATCGTCGTCGGGTCCGCGCGCTCGTGGACGACGTGCGTGTCGGTCGCGCCGCCGATCCCCGATATCACGGCGTACTCGTCCTCGGGGACGTACTCTTCGGCGACCGACTCCGGGCAGAACACCAGCGCCGCGGAGCCGTCCGTGATCGGACAGAAGTCGTACAGCCGGAGGGGGTCGGCGACGATCGGCGAGTCGAGCACCGTGTCGAGGTCGACCTCCTTCTGGAACTGGGCGTGGGGGTTGTCCACGCCGTTCCTGTGGTTCTTCACCGCGACCTTCCCCAGGCTCTCGCGCGGCGCGTCGTACTCGTCGAGGTAGAGCCGCGCCGTGAGCCCCGCGAAGGATGGGAGCGTGACGCCGTGCTTGTACTCGACCGGGTGCGTGAGCGACGCGATCACGTCGGTCGCCTCCGACGTCGTCCGGTGGGTCATCTTCTCGCCGCCGACGAGCATCGAGAGGTCGCTCGCGCCGGAGGCGACCGACTGCCACGCGGCGTACACGCCCGCGCCCCCGGAGGAGGAGGTCTGGTCGATCCGGGCGGTGTACGCCGGCGTGGCCGCCAGGTCGTGGGCGAGCGCGTTCGGGACGCCGGTCTGGCCCTCGAACTCGCCGCTGGCCATGTTCGAGACGTACAGGTGGTCGATGTCGTCGCCGTCGACGCCGGCGTCGTCGAGCGCGGCCGCGCCCGCCTCGGCCAGCAGCTCGCGCACCCAGGCGTCGCGCTGCCCGAACCGGGTCATCGACGCGCCGATGATCGCTACGCGTTCCATACCCGTGCGTCCACGGCGCCCGCCTAAAGCGTATCTCTCTGCGGTCGGCGGGACGGGGAGAGTCTCCTCGCCGACTCACTCCGCGCGCCGGCCCGCGTGACCGGGGTAGTCGCGCTCGAACCGCGACCCGATCTCGTCGCGGTCGAGCCGGATCACGACCGGGCGCCCGTGCGGGCAGGCGTACGGGTTCTCGCAGGCGTCGAGCCGGTCGAGCAGGTCGACGACCCGCCCCTCGGTCAGCGAGGTGTTCCCGGTCACGGAGGGGTAACACGCCAGGTCCGCGAGCAGCTCGTCGACGACGTCGGTCACCGGCTCGTCGCCCGCGGTGGCGTCGCCGACGAACGCCGAGAGGACGTCCCGGAGGAGCTCCGGGTCGAGCGCGGCGTCGAAGACGGCGGGAACCGAGCGGACGGCCACTTCGCGCTCGCTCGCGCGCTCGGCGCGGAACCCGATGTCGGCGAGGTCGTCGGCGAAGTCGTCGAACAGCGCCGCTTCGCGGGCGGTCAGCTCGACGCGGACCGGCTCCGCGAGCGCCTGCGCGTCGGCGCCGTCGGCGAAGGCGGCCCGCAGGCGCTCGTAGTTCACCCGCTCGTCGGCCGCGTGCTGGTCGATCAGCACGAGCCCGTCCGGGGCCTCCGCGACGACGTACGTCTCGTGGAGCTGCCCGAGCACCCGCAGCGGCGGGAGCGAGTCGTACGTTCGCTCCGCGGCCTCCGTCGTGTCGCCCGCGAGGGTCCGCTGGGCGGTCGCGGTCGAGCGCGGCGGGGATCCCGACGCTCGCCCCTCGTCCGACTCGGCGGCGACGTCGTCTGAGACTTGACCGGAGTCCGTGACCGGGCCGGAATCGGCGTCACGCGCGGAGTCGTCGGCGACGGCCTCGTCGGCGACGGCCTCGTCGGCGACGGCCTCGTCGGCGACGGCGGCTCTCGAGTCGTCGAACCGATCGAGTCCGTCCGCCCTCTCAGCGTCGGTCCCGGCCGCGGCCGCGCGTCCGTCGTCGTCTCCCTCACCACCCTCGGCCTCGTTCGGAGCCGACTGCCAGCTCCGCGGCGACGGGCGGTCCGCAGTCGCGGCGTCCGGGTCGGCCGGGGACGGATCCGGGTCGGCGTCGTCGTCCGATCCCACGTCGCCGACCGCCCACGCGTCCTCGTCGGTCGGGTCCAGTTCGGACGCGCCGGATTCGGCACTCCCGCCGGCCTCGTCGTCCCCGCCGACCTCATCGCCCCCGCCGACCTCATCGCCCCCGCCGACCTCATCGCCCCCGCCGGCCTCGTCGTCCCCGCCCTCGCGGTCGCGGAGCGCCGCGCGCTCGTGGTCGGTCCCGGAGCCGCCGACGGCCTCCGATCCCGGGTCCTCGGGGCTGATCGCCGTCTGGTCCGGGGCCGACTGCCCTCGCGGCGCGGTCGAGCGGATCAGCCCGTGGTCGAGCAGGGCCGACGCGACCGCCTCTTCGACGGCGTCGCGCACGGCCGGCTCCTCGTCGAAGCGGACCTCGAGCTTGCGCGGGTGGACGTTCACGTCGACGTCGCCGGGCGGGACCTCGACGAACAGCACGGCGAACGGGTAGCGGTCGGGGGCGAGCTGGCCGCCGTACGCGTCGAGGACGGCCTCGCGGAGCGCGCTCGCGGTGACGTACCGGTCGTTGACGTAGGTGGCGAGGTACTCGCGGGTCGAGCGCGTCGTCTCCGGGTGCGAGACGAGACCGGTGACGCGGCGGACGGGCGGGTCGGGTTCCGAACTGTCGGGTTCCCACTCCACGTCCACCATCGCCTCCGCGACCTCGCGGCCGTACACGGCCAGCACGGCCGACCGGAGGTCGCCGTTCCCCTCGGTCGCGAACGTCTCGCGGCCGTCGTGCTCCAGCGAGACGGCGACGTCGGGGTTCGCGAGCGCGTAGCCGGTGACGACCGTGTTGACCCGGTCGAACTCGGTGCTCGTCCGCTTGAGGAACTTCTTGCGCGCGGGAGTATTATAAAAGAGGTCCGCGACCTCGACGGTCGTCCCCTCGGGACAGCCCGCGGGTCGGACCTCGCCGACCTCGCCGCCCTCGACGGTGATCTCGGCGCCCGCCTCGGCACCCGGCGGGCGCGACCGGACGGTGAGCCGCGAGACCGCGCCGACGGTGTACAGCGCCTCGCCGCGGAAGCCGAGGGTGCCGACCCCGCGGTCGAGGTCCTCGATGTCGCCGATCTTCGAGGTGGCGTGCTCCGCGACGGCGGCCTCCAGCTGGTCGGCCGGAATCCCCACGCCGTCGTCGCGGACGCGGACTCCCTCGGTGCCGCCGGCCTCGACCGAGACGGCGACCCGGCTGGCGCCCGCGTCGAGGCTGTTCTCGATCAGCTCCTTGACGACGCTCGCCGGGCGCTCGACGACCTCGCCGGCCGCGATGCGCTGGACGGTGCGCTCGTCCAACCGCTCGATGTTCGGCGGCTCCATTACTACTCTCCGGTCGGACGAGCGCGCACTTGAAGCCGTTGTCGGCGACGGCGACGTGGGACGGGTGACATGTCGGACAGCGACGCTATTTATAAATGAACCGACGGTGCGGTGGCGCGCGCCCGTGAGCGGCCGAAAGGCCGCGAACGGCGCCGCGCGAGGGAGTCGGTCGTCCGGAGCAACGCGGAGGACGACCGACAGTGCGAGAGCGAAGCTCTCGCTTGCAACCGGACGTAGTCCGGTGACGAGGCTGGGGAGGGGTGAGGCTGCGGTTGCGGTGCGGTTCGGGGTGGGACTCAACGGGGCAGCCGGGAGGACGACGCACGGCGACGGGAGCAGCGGGGCGCTACGCGCCACGGGCAGCCGGCGGCAAAGCCGCCGGCGACCCCACAGCGAAGGAGCGGTAGCGACTGAGCGAGGAGCGTGGTTCGAGAGAGCAAAGCTCTCTCGTCATCACGAGACGCCGAAGGCGTCTCGAACGACACCGAGCCGCGCGAGTCCTCACGGCTGGGACTTTGGACGTGTTTCCGGTCACAGTGATCGCAACGATCGATCGTCGAGCGACTGGGGGGTTTGGCGGTGAACACCGACGGTCTGCGATCACTTATTTATAAACGAGCCGTCGGAGCTCCGGAAGCGCACACCGCCAACGCAACCGAGTATACGTAACCGTCTCAGGCGATCGCGGCGTCGATCTCCTCCTCGGTCAGGAAGACGTCCTCGCCCGTCTCGGCGTCGAACAGGTGGATCCGCTCCTCCTCGAAGACGACGCCGACCTCGTCGCCGGTCTCGGGCTTGACGTCCGCCGGCGCCCGCGCGAGGAAATCGTCGTTCACGGAGAGGTGGACGTAGTTGTCGGAGCCGATCGGCTCGACGACCTCGACGGTGGCCGTGAGCGTCTCCTCGCCGGTCGGGTCCTCGACGATCCCGATGTTCTCGGGGCGGATCCCGAGCGTGTACGGCCCGCTTTCGAGGTCGTGCCCCGCCACGTAGTCGCGGCTGAGCGCGAGCGCGAGCCCGGAGTCGTCGTCGCGGACCGTCGCCGCGGTGCCGTCGGTCTCCACGTCGACGTCGATGAAGTTCATCGAGGGGGAGCCGATGAAGCCGGCGACAAACTCGTTGACCGGGTTCTCGTACACCTCGGTCGGCGCGCCGACCTGCTGGAGCTCCCCGTCGTTTAAGATGGCGAGGCGGTCACCCATCGTCATCGCCTCCTCCTGGTCGTGGGTGACGTACATCGCCGTGACGCCGAACTCCTTCTGGAGCTTCTGGATCTCCGCGCGCATCTCGGTGCGGAGCTTCGCGTCGAGGTTCGAGAGCGGCTCGTCGAAGAGGAACACCTCTGGCTCGCGGGCGATGGCCCGGCCGAGCGCGACGCGTTGCTTCTGCCCGCCGGAGAGCTCGTCCGGCTTGTCGTCGAGCAGGTCCGCGATCCCCATCATTTCGGCCATCTCCGTCACGCGCTCGTGGCGCTCCGCTTTCGTCATGTCCGTGCTCATCTTGAGCCCGAACGCCATGTTCTCCATCACCGTCTTGTGGGGGTACAGCGCGTAGTTCTGGAACACCATCGCGACGGGACGGTCCGTCGCGTGGATCTCCGTGACGTCCTCGTCGTCGAAGCTGACGGTCCCCGACGTGGGCTCCTCGAGCCCCGCCACCATCCGCAGCGTGGTGGTCTTCCCGCAGCCCGACGGCCCGACAACGGTCACGAACTCGCCGTCCTCGATCTCCAAGTCGAGGTCGTCGACGGCGACGATGGTTCCCCGGTCGAACTCCTTCCGGAGCGTGTCGAGCGTTACTCTTGCCATTTACTGGCAAAGGGTGCTTCCCGCATATTAGTTCTTCGCTGTTTTCGCGATATGTGAGGAATAATCTCATCTTAAATGTGTCGGAGGACGAACTCCGACGTGAACCCGCGGGGTGTCCGTCCCGCGATCGCGAAGCGTTCGACGGTACCGACGCGAGTGCCGACGTGACGAGCTACCCAGATCAACGGGGCCGCCGCGAGGGAGGCGGACGCCGCCGCCCCGGTGATCCCAAAAACTAAATGTATGAATATGTAATTCATCGTTTGTTGTAGTCACATGAACGAGAAACGCAGAACGCTACTGAAGACGATGGGAGGAAGTACCGCGCTCGCGGCGCTCGCGGGCTGTATCAGCACGGGCGGCGACGGCGGGGATGGCGGCGACAGCGGTGACGGCGGTGACGGCGGGTCCAGCGACGGGTCCGACTCCTCGGGCGACGAGAATCAGGGAACCGCGACGCTGTGGACCGACCTGTCCGACGGCGAGGACGAGGCCATGTCCTCGTACGTCGACGAGTTCGAGTCGGAAACCGGATTCACGATCAACAAGGAGGCGCCCGGCGGCGAGCTCGACCAGCAGCTCGAGACGGCCATCCCGTCCGGGGAGGGCCCCGACTCGTGGATCTGGGCGCACGACTGGGTCGGTCGGTTCGCGGTCCGCGAGGAGCCGCCGTTCCTCTACGACGCGAGCGACGACATCGACTCGCTCGGCGCCTACACGGAGACCGCACAGCAGGCGGTCCAGTACGACGGCGCGGTCCACGGGCTCCCGTTCGCCTCCGAGACCGTCGCCCTGTTCTACAACGAAGATATGGTCGACGAGGCCCCGGAGACCCTCGAGGAGATGGTCTCTACCATGGAGGAGTTCCACGACCCCGAAAGCGGCGAGTACGGGCTCTCGTACCCCGTCGCCGACCCGTACTTCACCAGCGGGTTCATCCAGGCGTACGGCGGCGACATCTTCGACGAGGAGAACCTGGAGGTCACGCTCGATAGCGACGCCTGCAAGCGGGGGATGGACGCGCTCGAGACCGTCTCCGACTACGTCCCGGCCGACCCGGGCTACGAGTCGCAGATCGTCGCGTTCGCGGACGGCGCCGCCCCGTTCGCGATCAACGGCCCGTGGGAGCTCGCGAACCTCCAGAGCGAGATCGACAACCTCGGAGTCGCGCCGCTGCCGACGATCGACGGCAACAACCCGCGCACGTACTCCGGGATCCAGACGTTCTACTTCAGCGCCATGCTGAGCGACGCCGACCAGTCGACGGTCGACGCGACCACCGGGCTCGCCGAGTGGTACACCACGAACGAGGACGTCATCGAGACCAACGCGGCCGAGCAGGGGTACATCCCCGTGCTCAGCTCCGTGGTCGAGGACGGGGACCTCTCGGCGGAGGTCGAGGCGTTTGCCCGACAGGTCGACCACGGCGTCCCGATCCCGACCCATCCCGACATGAACAGCGTCTGGACGCCGCTGACCGAGGCGCTGACTCGCGTCTTCAACGGCAACCAGGAGAGTGGCCCCGCCCTCGATCAGGCCGCCTCCGAGATCCGGGAGAACCTGTAGGCGCTTCTCCACCCAGTTATTATGGCTTCCCCACACACCGGTACCGGCGCGAGCGGCCTAGCGCGGCTCCGAGCAGCGGTCCCGTTCTCTAACCGCGACTGGGGACTGCTGCTCGTTATCCCCGGCGTGGTCCTGTTCTCCAGCTTCATGCTGTACCCGATCGTCTACCTGTTCTACATCTCGCTGACCGACGCGACGTTCGCCGGGTCGGTGATCGGGGGCGGCGCCGAGCTGATCGGGCTGGAGAACTACGTGCAGCTGCTCGGCGACTCGCAGTTCTGGACGTCGATGTCGACGACGTGGCTGTTCGTCGCCGTCTCGCTCGTGATCAAGGTGTTCGTCGCCGTCGGCATCGCGCTCCTGTTGAACCACGCCCGCGTCGTCGGCAAGCGCTACATGCGCGCGGCGGTGATCGTGCCGCTCGGGTTCCCCGGGATCTTCACGATCACCGTCTGGCGCGGGATGTTCAGCGACGCCCGGTTCGGCGTGTTCAACACGCTCCTCGGACGGTACAACGGCGTCATGTCGTCGCTGCCGGCGCCAGAGTTCCTCCTTTTCGACGTCCCGATCGGCTTCCTCAGCGGCCGCTGGGAGGCGTTCTTCGCGTACGTCACCACGGAGGTGTGGCTGGCGTACCCGTTCATGGTGATCATCATCGTGAGCGCGCTCCAGGACGTCCCGCGCGAGCTCCACGAGGCGGCGATGGTCGACGGGGCGGGACCCCTTCAGCGGTTCCGCACCGTGACGCTGCCCGCGATCAAGCGGCCGGTGCTGTTCGCGTCGATCCTCACCGGCGCGACCTCGTTCCAGCAGTTCCTGATCCCGTGGGTGTTCAACCAGGGGGGCCCGGCGCGGCAGAACGAGCTGATCATCGTGTACGGCTACCGCGAGGCGATCAGCTTCAACGAGTTCGGGCTCTCGGCCGCCATCCTCATCGTCGCGATCGCTGTCATCGGCCTCTTCATGTACGCCGCCGTGCGCTACGGCGGCCTCGCCGAGGGGGTGGGTGACGAATGAGCGCCCTCGGAGCCGTCCTGGCGCTGATCCGCGCGAAGCTCGTCGGACTCGCGACCGCGCCGAAGCGGTTCGCCGTGACGATCCAGCGGGCGATCTACGACCTGCGGACCGGCAAGCGCACGCCATGGGACGTCGCCAAGAGCGTGCTGATGACGGCGTTCGGCCTGTCGATGGTGCTGATCCTGTTGTTCCCGCTGTTCTGGATCTTCACCGCGTCGCTCGCGGAGGGGACCCGGCTGTTCAACACGAGCGGCATCTTCCCCGACCCGACGACGTACAACCTCGACGCCTACCGGTGGGTGTTCTTCGAGTCCAACTTCTTCTTCGTCGACGGCGACTGGGGGTACCCCCAGCTCGTCCTCGGCGGGAGCGGGGGACTGGTGAGTTTCCGGTGGGCCGGAACCGAGACCGGGCCGGGCGCGGTGTTCAACAGCCTCTATCTCGTGAGCGTGACGATCGTCGCCGGCTTCGGGATGATCGTGCCGGCGGCGTACGCGTTCTCGCGGCGGAGCTTCGTCGGCCGCAAGCGGATCCTCTACGGCTACGTGCTGTTCACGCAGATCGGCGCCGGCCTCTCGATCGCGACGCTCGTGGCGCTGTACTCGCTGTTCAGCTCGTACGGGCTGACGAACAACCTGTTCATCCTCGGGCTGTTCTACGCGGCCGGCGCGATCCCCTTCAACACCTGGCTGCTGAAGACGTACATGGACAACATCCCCGTCTCCTACGAGGAGGCGGCGATGGTCGACGGCGCGAGCTTCCTGGACACGATCCGGGAGGTGATCCTCCCGCTGACGAAGCCGGGGCTCGCCGTCGTGCTCATCTTCGTCTGGCTCGCCGGGTGGAACGAGTTCATCATCGCGCAGACGCTGCTCTCGCCGGAGAACTACCCGCTCTCGGTGGAGCTGTACAACCTCGCGACCGAGGGGCGGTTCTCGACGCCGTGGACGCGGTTCGCGGCGTTCGCGAACCTGTTCGCGCTCCCCGTCGCGATCGTCTACTTCGCGGCGCAGCGCTCCGTCGAGGACGGCCTCTCGTTCGGCGGGATGGAGGGATAAGTCGGAGTTCGGTCCGTCGTATTCCGTACTGCGATTTTCTCGTTCCGCGGTTTCTTTTTTTTTAAGCGTTTCTCGTTTCGCGCGTTCTCCGAAATTGGTGGCCGACGACAGCTTTGCAACGAACACCTCCAAAGCCCAAGCCGCGAGGACTCGCGCGACTCGCTGTCGTTCGAGACGCCTTCGGCGTCTCGTGATGACGAGAGAGCTTTGCTCTCTCGAACCACGCTCCTCGCTCAGTCGCTACCGCTCCTTCGCTGTGGGGTCGTCGGCGGCGAAGCCGTCGGCTGCCCGTGGCGCGTAGCGCCACGCTGCTTCCGTCGTCGTGCGTCGTCCTCGCGACTGCCCCGTTGAGTCCCACCCAACCGCACAGCGACCGCACCTCACCCCTCCCCAGCCTCGCCGCTCGCTCGGGGGCTCCCCCAGGTCGCCCCCGTCGCTCGCGGCGTCCCTCGCGCGTGCGACTCGCGGCCTGTCGCCGCGCTCGTCGGCACGCGCCGCCGCAGTCGGTTTATAAATAGTGCCCGTCAGACGCGGTCGTTCGACTCTCAGTCGTCCGCCGTCGGCGTCGGCGCCTCGCCGCCGAGCCGGGCGCGGTCGTGGTCCGCCTCGAAGTCGAGGTCGGGGCCACGCGCGATGATCCCGGAGGGCGTCACGTCCGGGTGGGTCGTGTAGTAGTGCTCCTTGATGTGGCTCATGTTCACCGTCTCGGCGACGCCCGCGGTCTGGTAGAGGTCGCGGAGGTACGGCCAGAGGTGCTCGTACTGGTGGATGAACTTCCGGTTGCACATGAAGTGGGTGTGGTACACCTGGTCGAACCGCACCAGCGTGGTGAACATGCAGATGTCGGCCTCGGTGAGCGAGTCGCCGACGAGATAGCGCCGGTCCGCGAGGTGGTCGTTCCAGTGGTCGAGCGCGCCGAACAGGTCGTCGATCGCCTCGTCGTAGGCGCCTTGGGACTTCGCGAAGCCGGCGCGGTAGACGCCGTTGTTGACCGGTTCGTAGATCTCGGAGATGACCTCGTCGACGTCCGCGACGGTCGCCTCGTCGTCGGCGTCGGGCAGCAGCGAGACGTCGTTGCCGAGGTCGTCGAACGCGGTCGAGAGGGTGCGGAGGATCTCGCGGGACTCGTTGTTGACGATCGTCTCCTCGTGGGTGTCCCACAGCACGGGGACCGTCACGCGACAGGTGGCGTCGGGGTCGGCCTCGACGTACAGCTCGCGGAGGAAGTCGCTGTCGTGCAGGTGGTCGGGCGTACACCCCTCCTTCTCGGGGGTGAACTGCCAGCCGTCCTCGGCGCGGTACGGGTCCACGACCGAGACGCCGATGGCGTCCTCCAAGCCGAGCAGCGACCGCGCGAGCAGGGTGCGATGCGCCCACGGACAGGCGTAGGAGACGTACAGATGGTACCGCCCCGCCTCGGGCTGGAACCGGTCGTCCGGTTCGGCGTCGACGTGCTCCGGGACGTCGCTGCCGGCGATCCAGTTCCGGAAGGTCGTCTCGCCGCGCTGGAACGAGCCGTCCTCGTCCGTCGCCTCGTACGTGTCCGTCCGCCACTCGCCGTCGACGAGCTGATTCATACTCGATCAAGGGGCTCGACGCCCATAACGTGGGCGGGGACGCGCATGTCACCCGGCCGCTGTCCGGGCGGCGCCACCGTTAACCCCCTTCTCGTGGGAGGCGATCCCATGACCCGATCCGCACGGACCGACACGCAGGACCCGCCCGCCGTCGCGGTCGTCGGCGGCGGCGCGGTCGGCGTCACGGCGGCCGCCGACCTCGCGGCCCGCGGCGCCGACGTGACCCTCTACGAGCGCGGCGAACTCGGCGCCGGGAGCTCCGGCCGCGCCGCCGGCGTGCTGTACGACGCGTACGCCGAGGACGTCGACGCCGCGCTCGCGGCCCGGGCGATGGAGCGGTTCCGCGCCTTCGACCGCTCGCTGCCCGGCTTCGCGTTCGCGCCGTGTCCCTACGTGATCGCGGTCCGCGAGGGCGACGCGGACGCCGACGCCGTCCCCGAGATGGTCGAACGGATGCGCTCGCACGGCCGCGACGTCTCCGTGATCGACCCTGCGGCGCTCGCCGAGCGGTTCCCGATCGCGACCGACGACCTCGCGGTCGCCGCGGTCGCCGAGGGCGCGGGCTGGTGCGACCCCGCGAGCTACGTCGCGGCGATGGGCCGGCGGGCGCGCCGCGAGGGAGTCGCCGTCGAGACCGAGACGCCCGTCTCGCTGTCCGGCGACCGACCGGAGCTGCGCGTCGGCGGGACGCGGGGCGACGCCACCCGCGAGTTCGACGCGGTCGTCGTCGCCGCCGGCGCGCGCACCGCCGACGTCCTCGCAGACGTCGGGATCGCGGTCCCGGTCGTCCCCTACCGCGTGCAGGCGCTGACGTGCGCGGTCGCCTACGACGGCCCGATGGCCTACGACGCGACCGCCGGCGTCTACCTCCGGCCGCACCCGACCGGGCTGCTGGCCGGCGACGGAACCGAGCCGGTCGCGGCCGACCCGGACGAGTACGACCGCGAGGGCGACGACTGGTTCGTCGACGCCGTCACCGAGACGCTCCGCGAGCGCGTCGGCGCGGCGCGCGACGGGGACGCAGATGTCGAGCGGGCGTGGGCCGGGCTCTGCACGGCGACGCCCGACGGCGACCCGCTCGTCGGGCCCGTCGGCGAATTGGCGGAGGCCGCACGCGGGGCCGACGACGGCGACGCGGAGCGCCTGTTCGTCGCCGCCGGCTGGCAGGGCCACGGCTTCATGCGCGCGCCGGCGGTCGGGGAACTCGTCGCCGAGGGCGTGCTGGCGTCGCTCGACGGGACCGATGCCGACGCTCCCGAGCCGCCGTGGATCGAGCCCTTCGATCCGGACCGGTTCGACGGGACCGAGTCGTTCGAGATCTCGGAGGGGATGTCGGTCGAATCGCGGGCCGGGGAGTGAGAGAAGCGAGGCCGCGTCGGAGGTCGCCGAGCTCAGCGCTCGTCGGCGTCGTCTTCCTCGACGACCGCGACGTCGCGCGCGTCGTCGTTCTTCGGGATCTCCACCTGAAGCGTCCCGTTGCGAGTCAGCGTCGCGTTCGCGCCCTCCGGCGTGACGCTCGCGTCGCGCGGGAGGTCGGCGCTCCCGGAGAGCGAGACGCCGCGCCCGGGGAACACCATCTCGTAGCCGTCGTAGAAGTCGCGGAACCGGTCGAGCTCGACCTCGACGGTGTGATCGAGGAACGTCACGTTCAGGTCCTCGCCGCGGACGCCGGGGGCGTCGAAGACGACGAGGTACGCGTCGTCGCTCTCGAGGAGGTCGTGCGAGAGCGAGCGGCGCTCCTGCATCTTGCTCCATCCGCGACCGACGCGTTCGAGGACGCGGCGGGCGGCCGACCGGCCCGCCTCGACGAATCCGCTCACGGGTTACACCTCGATCTCGGCGAGCTCGCTCCCGCCGCAGTACGGACACGTGAGGTCCCCGACGGCGTGATCGTCGGGCACGTCGTACGTGTAGTGGTTCTCGAACATGTCGAGCTCGCAGTCGTCGCTCTCACATTTGACCTCCATCGTCGATGGCATATACATCACCGTTGTGTCGGCGAGGGCTTAAACGGCGTGGCGGCGGCCGTCCGTGTATGGACGGCATCGGCGACGGAGACGGTCGCGTCCGGGCGGGCGACGACCCGGTCCGCGTCCACGGCGTCGACTTCAGCGCGGCGGCGAACGACGCGGGACGGAAGACGTGGATCGCGAGCGGGAGTGTAGACCCGAAGGGCGGCGAGCTGCTCGTCACCGATCTCCGCCCGCTCGCCGAGCTCGCCGGCTTCGACGACGGCGGCGGCCGCCGAACGGTCGGCCGCGAGGACGCCCTCCCGGCGCTCGCGGCGTGGATCCGCGCTCTCGACGAGGGCGCGGTGGTCGGCCTCGACTTCCCGTTCGGGCTCCCCGGGTTCATCGTCGAGGAGAGCGGCTCCGACTCGTGGCGGTCGTTTATAAGCGGGTTCCCGGAGTCGATCGGCGTCGACGGGGGCGGCGGAGGCGACGCCGACGAACGGAGCGACCCGGTCCGCGCGTTCGCCGAGCGCTGCGTCGGACTGACCGAGCGCCGCGGCGAGGGGACGTACGACAAGCGGGAGACGGACGCCGCCGTCGGCGCGCGATCGCCGTACGGGTTCATCGCCGACACAATCGCCTTTCACGGCATGCGCGACGTGCTCGCTCCGCTCGTCGATCGCGTCCGGGTCGCGCCGATGGACCGGACGGAAGGGGGGTGGCTGCCCGCGACGCCGTCGGGGCCGACGGTCGTCGAGACCTACCCGGCCGCGGTGTTGGACCGACTCGGGCTCTACCGGACGAACTACAAGGGCGGTGGCGAGTCGGAGGCGACGCGCCGCCGCCGGAACGCCGAGGGGCTGGTCGAGGAGAGCGCTGTCGCGTATAAATCGGAAGACGAACTGATGGACGCAATAGTCGCGAACGCGGGCGGCGACGCCCTCGACGCCGTCGCCGCCTGCGTCGGGGCGTTCGCGGCGTGGCGAGGGGACTACGAGACCGACACCGCCGGGTTCGACAACCCCGGCGCGGTCGCGCTCGAGGGATTCATCTACGTCTGAGAGATGCCGGCGGCCGTCAGAATTCACAAACCCGTTCCGCGGAGCCGCTCCGGAACGACCGCGCGCTCGGCGACGGAGACGACCGCGGTGCCGAACGCGACGCCGGCGAGGAAGCCGGGACCGTACGGGAGATACGGGACCTCGAACGCGAGCACGGCTCCCAGCCCGACGGAGATAGCCAGGATCGCGGCGCCGAAGGCGACGTACGTGAGCGTCTCGTAGCGATCCGGCGAGAGTCGGTCGCGGGCGAGCCACGCGACCGGCCCGATGGCGACCGCGGTCGCCGCGGCCCAGCCGACGGCGAGCCCCCACGGCCGGGGGTCGGCGCCGAAGAACTGCACCGCGGCGAGCCCGCAGAACGCGGCGAACGAGACGTAGTTTCCGGCTCGCTGCCAGCGAGAGGACTCGTCGGCGGCCGGGGGTGAACCGTCGCCCGAGCGCGTTTCACCGGTCGGGGGCGTCTCGGAGGGCACAGTCGGCGCTTCCGCGCGTCCCGGCATAAGCGATCCGGCGTCCCCCGGCGTTCCGCACGCTTTTCCCGTCTCGGCCGACTACGGACGGTAACATGACCGATTCGCCCGCGTCGGGCCGGGGATCGCTCCCGCCCGACCCGAACGACCTCTCCGTCACGATCGTCGACGGCTACGTCGACGAGCCCGCGCACTTCGGCGTCCCCCCGTACATCTCGACGTACCCGCGGTACACCGCCGGCGCGCTCGTCGACGCGGGCGTCCCCGAGTCGCGGATCACCTACCACACCATCGACGAGCTGCGCGACGACCGGAGCAAGCGGGCCGACGTCGCCGACGCCGACCTCATGGTGTACGTCGGCGGGATGACAGTGCCCGGCAAGTACGTGGGCGGGACCCCCGCCGAGCCCGACGAGGTCCGCGAACTGGGCTGGACCGCGGACGGCGTCACCCTGCTCGGCGGCCCCGTGCGGTTCGGCGTCGGCGAGGAGAACGCGGGCGCGACGGAGACCGAGCGCGACGACCTCGACTACGACTTCGTCGCCATGGGCGACGTGGAGGCGGCCGCGTATGATCTCGTCAGCGAGGGGTTAGAGGGGTTCGGCAACCGGATGCGCGACAACGCCGAGATCGACCAGTGGGCCGAGAAGGGGTCGTTCGTCGTCGAGCAACACCCAAACCACCCGGACTACCTCATCTGCGAGATGGAGACCTCCCGCGGCTGCGCCTACCGCTGCTCGTTCTGCACGGAGCCGCTGTACGGCGACCCGGCGTTCCGGGAGGCGCGCTCCGTCGTCGACGAGGTCGACGCGCTCTCGGACCGGGGAGTCAGGCACTTCCGGCTCGGGAGGCAGGCCGACATCCTCGCGTTCGGCGGCGACGGCGAGGCACCGAACCCGGACGCGCTTCGGGAGCTGTACGCCGGGATCCGCGAGGTTGCGCCCGACCTCCGGACGCTCCACCTCGACAACATGAACCCGGTGACGATCACCGACTACCCCGAGGCCTCCCGCGAGGCGATCCGCGTCATCGCCGCGCACAACACGCCCGGCGACACCGCCGCGTTCGGGCTCGAATCGGCCGATCCGGTCGTGCAGGAGCAGAACAACCTGCTCGTCACCGCCGAGGAGTGTTTAGAGGCCGTCCGCGTCGTCAACGAGGAGGGCGGCTGGCGACCCGGCGACACGCCGGAGACGACGCCCGGCCCCGACGACCGAGTGACCGGCCCCTCGACCGGGCCCGACGCCTCGCCGCGGCTCCCGAAGCTCCTCCCGGGAATCAACCTCGTCCACGGGCTCGCGGGCGAGCGCCCCGAGACGTACGAGCACAACAAGGAGTTCCTCCAGACGGTGTACGACGAGGGCCTGATGCTCCGCCGGATCAACATCCGGCAGGTGATGGCGTTCGCCGGCACTGAGATGGCCGAGACGGGCGCCGACATCGCCCAGGAGCACAAAGACCAGTTCCAGGCGTACAAGCGCGAGGTGCGCGAGACGGTCGACAACCCGATGCTCGACCGGGTCGTCCCGCCCGGGACGGTCCTCCCCGACGTCCACCTAGAGTACCACCAGGACGGGAAGACGTTCGGCCGGCAGCTCGGCACCTACGCGCTCCTCGTCGCCGTGCCCGGCGAGCGCGAGCTCGGCACCGCCATCGACGTGGCGATCACGGACCACGGCTACCGCTCCGTGACGGGCGTTCCCTACCCCCTCGACGTCAACGCGGCGTCGATGGACGAGCTGACCGCGATCCCGGGAATCAACCGGAGCAAGGCCGGCGATATCGTCGTCGGGCGCCCGTACGGCTCGGTCGAGGCGGTCGACGCCGGCGTCGCCGACCTCTCGCGGTTCGCCGTCGCCGACGACGTCGACGTGCCGATCCCGGGCCGCGAGCGCGCCGGGTCCGGCCCCGGCCCGGCCGCGCGCTCCCTGCTCGACCGGCGCGAGGGCTCCTCGGCGGGCCGCGGGGACTGAGGCGGTGGCGGCGTCGGACCCGAGGCCGCCCGTCGCCCGCGTCCCGGTCGCGGTCGACACCCGGGCCCCCGGCGGGACGACGAACGCCTACGTCGCCGGCGGCCTCCTCGTCGACCCCGCGGCTCGCACGGACGCGCTCGACGCCGCTGTCGGGCTCGACGGGGAGGATAACCTCGACGGCAGGAGCGGCACCGCCGTCGACGCAATCGCGGTCACGCACACGCATCCCGACCACGTCGGCGCGGTCGCCGAGTACGCCGACCTGACCGGCGCGCCCGTGTTCGCGCACGCCGACCACACCGACCGGTTCGCGGACGCGACCGGCGTCGAGCCCGACGGCACGTTCGCTGACGGGGAGACCGTTGGCGACACCGCCGTCCGGGCGGTCGACACGCCCGGCCACGCGCCGGACCACGTCGCCTTCGCGGTGGCGGAGGGGAACGGGGAGGGGGAAGCGGACGAGGGAGCCGCCGCCCGTGCGCTTCTCTGCGGCGACCTCGCCGTCGCCGAGGGGAGCGTCGTGGTGGGCGCGCCCGAGGGCGATCTCCGCGAGTACCTCGACAGCCTCGGACGCGTCCGCGACGCCGGCTACGACCGGCTCTACCCGGGACATGGCCCCGCGATCGACGATCCGACGGCGGTCTGCGACCGGCTGATCGACCACCGGCTGGACCGCGAGCGGGCGGTCATCGCGGCGGTCGAGGCCGGTGCGAGCGACGTCGACGCGGTCGTCGGAAGCGCCTACGAGAAGGACCTGACCGGCGTCGCGGACCTCGCGCGGGCGACGGTCGTCGCGCACCTAGAGAAGCTCCTCGAAGAGGGGCGGCTCGGCGAGGAGTGGTCGGATCGGCTCGCCCGCGAGCGAGACATTTGAAAATAAACCGGGGCGGCTCGCCTCCAGCTTAAAAAAAAACGACGCTACGGCTCGGCCTCGAGCTCGGCCGCGATCCGCGGGAGCGGCGTCTCCGTCACGTCGACGAAGCGGCCGCCGACGTCCGCGACGCCGCCGTCGGTGGCGGGGTCGTCGCCGACGTGGACCAGCGTCTCGGGGGCCACGCCGAGCGCGTCGGCCGCGGTCTCGAACGCCTTCGGGTGGGGCTTCCGCCAGCCGCAGCCGACGCTGGTCGTGACCGCGTCGAACTCGCCGCGGAGGCCGGCGCGGATCAGCGTCTTGGAGACGAGCTCGGGCACGGCGCAGTTCGAGAGGAGCCCGACCGGCCCCTGCGCGGCCACGTCGCGGACGGCGTCTCGGGCGCCGTCGCGCCTGGTCACGTCCGGGTCGAACGCCGCGACGACGGCGTGCCGGACGACGTTCTCCGCGGCGTCGACGCCGCGGGACTCGAGCGCGTGCGCGACGTGGGCCGGGAGCGGGACCTCCGCGCCGGCCGGGGCGTCCACGTGTCGCTCGCCGTACGCGACGTGCCAGTCGTCGGGCACGGCGACGTCGCGGGACTCCAGCTCGCGCGCGACGATCTCAGCGGGGTCCGAGGGGTACTCGACGTCGACGAGGGTCCCGAACAGGTCGAAGGTGACTGCCACGATACCCCCACCTTAGGGCAAAACGGGATTGAAGCTGTCGGTCGGTGAAACAGCGGCGGCGTTCACCGCGAGTCGGGCGAAAAGCGGCGAGTCGGGCGGAGAGCCACGGGAAGGGAGACGGGCGACCCCGAGCCTCACATCGCCGGGGCGACGTGGATCGAGTAGAACCGGTAGAGCCCCGTCACCCACGCGCAGAGCCAGAGGAGCATGAACCCGGCCACGCCGACGCGGAGCCGGGCGCGCCAGTGACCCATGTCCTCGTGGATCTCGTCGATGTCGACGTCGGGGTCCTCGTACGCGTCGGCGTTCCGCTTGGCCTGCAGGATCCGGACGATGCCGGTGAGCGCGAACGCCAGCAGCGCGTACGCCTGCAGCCCGAGGAACGCGTGGATGACGGCGAGCCCGGTCAGTCGTCGGAAGAGGCGGGGGATCATCCAGCCGACGATCGGGACGGTCGTCAGCGCCAGCCCGACCCCGATGTACCGGAGGTGGTGCGTGAGGACGTTCCAACTCACGGTCTCGGCGTCGATCATGATCCACGCCCCGTACAGCAGGAAGGGGAGACTCGTCGTCACCGACAGCCCGGCGAGCGCCGCGAAGACCGACTCGTCTACCATCGATCGACGGTTCGGGCTCCGGCGCGTAAAACTCCCCGATCCGTCCGTCGCAGCGACGCCGGCCCCTCGAAGCGGCCGGCCGCCGTCACTCGTCGACAACGGACGAAAACAGTTAGCGTCCGGAGCCCGTAGGGCCGGACGATGGAGGACACCTCGACGGGATCGGAGCCGGAGCCGAGACCGGACCGAGAGCCGGAGACACCGGGCGGTGACGAGGCGTCCCCGGGCGGGGAACCGCCCAGTGACGAGGGAGGACCGACTGTCGGGGACGACGCCGCGGACGACCTCGACGAGCTCAGGCGCCGCGTCGAGGAGGAGTACGACTTCGACGACTTCGGGCCGTCGGACATGGCCCGGATGAGCGCCGAGGAGTGGGACGCCGCCTTCGACCCCGACTCGTGGATCACGGGCGACCGCCTGCTCGAGCGCGCCGAGGCGGAGCTCAAGTCGCGGATCGCTCGCCGCGAGGTGTTCGGCGTGTTGGAACGGGTCCGCGCCGACGGCGAGGAGCGGATCTTAGTCTACTCCGACGAGGGGTACGCCATCGTCCGCCCGACCGGCGAGGTGGCCGGGCAGGGGACGGTGCTGCGCGACATCGAGCCGATCGTCGCGCTGGCGGCGATGGAGTCGTACGACGTGCCGGAGCCGCCCGAGGACTGGTCGCTCCCGCACCCCGACACCGTCCCCGATGGGTCCGGCGAGTTCGGCAACCTGATGGTCCAGGTGATCGCGGTCGTGCAGGTGCTCGCCGGCGCGGCGCTGCTGGCCGCGACGTTCCTCACCGACCTCGACACGATCGTCGCGCCCGCGATGGGGATCGTGTTCCTGCTCATCGGTCTCTTCCTGTTCGTGATGGTGGCGAACGCGCGGCTCTCCGACCGGTTCCGCTCGGAGGAGTATCGGGAGCGGCTGCGGGCGCTCCGCGAGGCGAAGGAACGTCCCGAGTTCGTCCCCGTCGAAGACGGTGTCGTGACCGACGAGGACGCCGTCGCGAGCGACCGCGACCGAGACGAGTAATTACGCCGATTTCGGCGGTCTCAGTCCCTCCAAACTCCTCCACGTCGGCGGTTTCAGTCGGAGGGTTTAAGCGGACCCCGTCCTGAGTGAAACCGTATGAAAAGGCGGGACTTCGTGCGGACGGCCGGCGGCGCGACCGCCGCCGTCGCGGCCTCCGCCGGGGCGACCGGAACGGTGGCTGCACAGGAGGTACAGCCCGACTGGCCGAGCGGCGCGTCGAGCGGCAACGTCGGGTCGTACACCGACGCCCGCGGGCAGGACTCGGTGACCATCTCGGTCGGCGCCGGCAGCAGCGGCCTCGCGTTCGACCCGACGCTGGTCTGGGTCGACGAGGGGACGACCATCGTCTGGGAGTGGACCGGGGCCGGCGGGAGCCACAACGTCGTCACACAGGAGGGCCCGGCCTCGCTCGACAGCGGCGATCCAGTCGGCGAGGAAGGGTACACGTACGAGTACGAGACATCGGGCGAGGACGCCGGCATCACTCACTACGCCTGTGCCCCCCACGTCCCAGTCGGTATGCACGGCGGTATCGCCGTCGGTGAGGACGTCGCCACCGTCGAGACCGGCGGGGCGAACACCGGGTGGCCGGAGGACATCGCCAAGGTCGGCGTTCCGCTCCACGCCCACTGGGTCGGGATCTCCGCGATGCTGGGTATCTCGCTCACCTTCGTGTTCACGTTCTACCTGCTGAAGTACGGCGAGTCCGCCCACACCGGTCACGGAGGGAGAGAATGAGCTCCGGCGGCTCCTCGTACGGTGACATCCACCGGTACGAGCCGGCCCGCGAGAGCACGGCCGCGGCGATCGCCATCGTGCTCTTGACGGTCATCGAGGTCGTATTCGTGTCTCTGTTCGTCTACGGGCTCATGTCCGCCTGGGCCTCGACGGAGTTCGGCAACATGTTCGCCGGTGCGCTGCTGGCGATGATCTTCATCGACCTCGCCTTCATCCTCCTGTTGTACCGCAAGGAGTTCCTCCCCGACGTGATGATCGTGAAGAAGCGTCGTCGCAAGTGGGAGGACCTCTACGTCCGGGAGGACGAGAAGGACGGCGTCGGGATAGACACCGGCAGCGCGATGGACACTATCAAGCGCGCGGTCTACCCCTACTACAAGAAGTGATCCCACAATGAGCCTCAAAAAACAAGACGAGATGGACCACAACGCGTGGCTCAAAAAGCAGGACCTGACGGTCATCGAGACCGCGTTCCTCACCACGCTCATCTGGCTGGACAAGCGGCTCCGCATCGTCGACTACCTCGAGCTGCTGGAGACGATGTACTACCGCGCGAACCTCCAGATGCCGAAGAGCCACACGGAGCAGTACGACCTCGACAACAAGTTCTGGTACTGGTACCCGCTGTACTCGCTCGGGTCGCTGTCGATCATCGCATACTTGGTCGCGGCGGTCACCGGGGCGCTGCTCGGGTTCTACTACGCGCCGTCGACCGCCGGTGCCGCCGCGCAGGGCGACCCGACGGCCGCGTACGACTCCGTCGTGATGATCATGACGGACGTCCAGTTCGGGTACATGCTCCGCTCGATCCACCGCTGGGCGGCGCAGTTCATGGTCGCCGCGGTGTTCCTGCAC
The DNA here is from genome assembly GCF_059752395.1 of Halorubrum sp. B53. NCBI lineage: Archaea > Methanobacteriati > Methanobacteriota > Halobacteria > Halobacteriales > Haloferacaceae > Halorubrum > Halorubrum sp. B53. The sequence continues at coordinate 284,379 of NZ_MWTH01000016.1, forward strand.
ATGCTCCGCGTGTACTTCACCGGCTCGTACAAGGAGCCCCGCGAGGTCAACTGGATCCTCGGGATCGTCCTCATCGGCCTGACGCTCCTGTTCGGCTTCTCCGGGTACGTGCTCCCGTGGAAGCAGCTGTCGTTCTGGGCCGCACAGATCGGCGTCGAGATGGCGCTCGCGACCCCCATCGTGGGCGAGTGGGCGGCGCAGCTCCTGTTCGGCGGCTTCACCCTCGGACAGGCGACGCTCGTGAGAATGTACATCCTGCACGTCTTCGTGCTGCCGTTCGTGGTGACCGGCCTCATCGCGCTCCACGTCGGCATCGTCTGGGTGCAGGGGATCGCCGAGCCGCACTAATCCAATGACCGACGACACCACCCCCATGACGGACGGAGGCACCGACGAGGAAGCGCGCACCGACGGCGGTCCGCCGGCGACGGTGCCGCCGGACGACGAGACGCCGACCTGGACCGAGCGCAAGGAGCACTCCAGCGGGCTCGCCCAGCTCACCTACCAGTACTTCGAGCGCTCTCGCCGCGAAGACGAAAACCTCCGCGCGGAGTCGACGTACGTCGAGCGCGACGTGCTCGGCTTCCCCACGTGGCCCCACGAGACGATCCGGAACCTCGCCATCACGAGCTTCTTCGTCGGGATCATGATCCTCATCGCGGCGGTGATGCCGGCGCACTACGGGGAGCCGGCGAATCCCGGGGCGACGCCGGCGATCATCCTGCCGGACTGGTACCTCTACTGGTCGTTCGGGCTGCTGAAGCTCAACCCCATCAACCCGAGCCTCGCGGTGCTCGACGGCAACATCGCGATAGGGAACGAGTTCCTCGGGATCATCGCTCACGGGATCGTCTTCGGCGCCATCGGGCTCGTGCCGTTCCTCAACAAGGGGAGCGCGCGGCGTCCCGTCGAGCAGCCGTTCTGGGCGGCCGTCGGCGTGGGCGGCGTCATCCTGTCGATCACGCTCGCGGCGCTCGCGATCCAGAACTTCTTCCCGATCTCGCTCGACCTGCTGCTGCTGCTGACGTTCATGCTCCCGATCGCCGGCGGGATCATCACCTACGCGGTGTTGAAGACGATGCGTGAAGGGTACATGTACGACCTGAACCGGCGGTACTACATGTTGCGCCCGCCGAAGTAAGGCCTGAACTCCCGTCTCCGTTTTCCCCGCCGCACACCAGTTCGATGTCATCATCCACCGACCACGACGACGCACAAGCGTTCGACGAGACGGGCGATCCGATCGCCGCGGACGAACAGGAGGGTCCCCGCAGCGAGCCGACCGGCCCCCGATCCGGGGCCGACGGGCGCGAGATCGTCGTCCCGTTCCGCCTGTACAAGGCCGTCACCGTCTTCTCGACGCTGGCGGCCGTGGTCGCGTATCTGATCGGGTTTACGCTCGTCGACGCCGCGACGCTGCAGATCAGCTTCGTGCGGACGACGATCGTGTACCTCCTGAACAGCGCCGGGCTCTACCCCTCACAGGACACGCTGGTCGCCGCGCTGGCGATCACGGGGATCGCCTTCATCGTCGCGGGGACGGCGGTGTACGTGTTGGGGACGCGGTTCCGCGGCCAAGGGATGGGAAAGTCTCAAGACGGCTCCGACGAATCGTGAGGTAATGGCAGACGAGTTCATGAAGGGGTTCGCCCTGTTCACGCTCGGTGGCCTCGGCTGGCTCACCTTCGGTGGATGGTATCGAACGCCCTCGTACTACGACGTCGTGCAGCTGGTTAACCCGGCCGAAGGCATCGAGACCGCCTACGGTGAGATCGGTCTCGTCGCCGGCGACGCGTTCTTCTGGGTGATGATCCTCGGCGCGCTCACGTTCTGGGTGCTGATTCCGGTGAGCCGCGAGCTGCGCGACGTCCTCAACGACGACGCCGACGCCGCGAACTGATCCGCCCGCCGGACTCGTTTTACCCGGTTGCGTCCGGGGCCTTCGTGAACCCCTCGATCGGTGAGGTGGTTCAGTGGCCGTGCCGAACACGGCGCCCATATCTCGCACGGTGTTTTTTTGCCGGTCTGGCTGACTGAGTCGACACAGACACCGCATGGTGGACGTGGCGACTGGCGGTACTCGTTCCCTATCCGGAGGTGACCCATCGTCGGCTACCTTGGCGGTGAACTCCAGAAATGTCTGAACTCGAGCGGGTCCGTCGAGGCCCGCGCCTCCCTGCACGCCTTGCGGTCGGGCGATCGCCCTCCGGAGGCCACGGACGCCTGTCGTTCGCGCTGGTCGTCATCGCGGCGGCGCAGACGCCCACGTCGCTGGAAACGCCGGCGGTCGCGGCCGCGGCGTTCGGTGGTTCAGAGGCGGCGAGACCGACGCCACGGTGTCCGGTACCGGCCGCCGAGACGCCCCCGACCCCGGCCTAGTCAGAGAGACGGACCGTGACGACCGGCACCGGCGACCGACGAACGACCTTCTCGGCGACGCTGCCGATGAGGTAGTGGTCCAAGCCGGTCCGGCCGTGAGTGCCCATCACCACCATATCCATCCGCTCGTCCTCGACGTAGTCGAGGATCGTCGCCTTGGGTACGCCCTCGACGGTCGCCGTCTCGACCGGCAGGTCGTCGTGCAGCATGGCGACCGCGTCCTCGACGGCGCGTTCGGCCCGGTCGTGCTCGGCGTCGGTCCACGCCTCCACCGAGAGGCCGCCGGTCGGACTCTCGAAGCGATTGCGCGTGTCGACGACCGAGAGGACGTGAACGGTCGCGTCGAAGCGGTCGGCGATGGTCTCGGCGTGGTTCGCGGCCGCCGCGATGCCGTCGTTGCCGTCGGTCGGGAGCAGGATGTCGTCGTACATAGTCGAGTGAAGCGCGCCCGTCGACTTAGAAGCCCCCGACCGCCATCACGAACAGCGCGGCGGCGATGACCGCGAAGAGCACGCCGACGCCCTGCTTGATGAGAGTCGTGTCCAGCGCCGCCGAGACGTACGGCGCGATCTGGCCGCCGGTGACCGTCGCCGGCACCGTCCAGACGACCATGTTCCACGGGGTTGACGCGAGGCTGATGCTGTGGCCGCCGGGGACGAACTGGCCGCCGAAGACGTGGACCAGCGACGCAAGCACCGCGGTCAGCGCGACGACGATGTGGTTGGTGCCGATGGCGACTCGCACGGGTACCTCGGTCCGAAGCATCGAAATGATACCCAGTTCCCCGATACCGAAGCCGGCGAGTCCCTGAAAGACGCCGCCGACGCTGTAGTTGGCGAAGCGTTCGAGGTACCCCCGGCGGGAGTAGCTGTAGTCGTTGCCGTCGCGGTCGACCCGCGTGACGATGCCGTCCGCGGCCGTCTCGACGCCGGCCGGTCCGAGTTTGTCGGCGTCGTTCGGCATCGAACCGCCGTCGGTCGAAACCTCGGCTCCCGCGCCGCTCTCACTGGGTCCCTCGTGGTCCAGATCGGCCTTGAACAGGAGATACGAGGCGACCATCAGCGCCAGTCCGAGCAGGAGGTGAAACACCGGCGCGGGGATGACGAAAGAGAGCAGCGCGCCGGCGACGACGAATGGCACTCCACCCGCGACCAGTGTGAGCGCGAGGCGTCGGTCGACCAGCCCGTACTGAATGAACGCGAGCGCGGAACTGGAGAGGCCGAACGACTCGCTGATGAGTCCGACCTTCACGAGCGTCTCCGGCGTGAGCGTCTCGCCCGCGATGAGCGGGAAGACGAAGATGAGGAAGGGGACGAAGAGCGCGGACCCGCTGATACCGACCGTGTTGACGATGGTGGCGCCGACGATGAAGGCGAAGAAGAGCCACCAGTACTCCAGCCAGTAGCTCGCCCCCGACCCTTCTGTCGGCGCTCCGAAATAAACGCCCACCACGAACAGTAACGGGGCGAGGAACACGAACACGTGCTGATACTTGAGGAAGGCCTTCTGGACCGTATCCGACCGTGAGGACGCGCTCATTGCGGATTGACGCTTCGTTAGAAATTCTGGTACAAATGCGTTTTCTTCTGTGAGATGTGTTTCAATAATTCGTGTAAGATTTCCGGGAGTGTCGTGGCTGTCGCCGCGGTGAGCTCGCGCTCTGTATTCTGCAACAGGTTCCGATCAGCTACCTAGAATTTCTACAGAGCATTTCATCAACTGCGTCGTCAACGAGCTCCAATCCTATGACATAAGCCGACTGCCAGATCCTCCGAAACAACGCGACAACCAATATCCCTGCGATTGAGCTATTACTGCGTAAAACTTTGAGATTCCAGGCACGCTTCCACTCCAGCAATCGCGGCGATTCTTGTGGCGAGGAATCTAGGTAGGCAAGCCGGTCGACTACTGCTTTCGTGTATAGAATACCGTGATTGAGAAGGGTAGTTGTAACAAATACCATAGCTGAAACCACAACTGACGGAATCCACCCTACTCCTGCCCAAGAAAATGCTTGGAGGATAATAATTACAGATATACCACCGGTTATTCCGTCCAGAATTTGGAATTTGCTCACACCATCCTCGATCGTGAGAAGATCCTCACGCAATCTATCCGCCGCTCGGTTGGCATCCGCCGCCAGTTCTTCAGGACCACGCTCAGCAGATCCCGTCTTACGATTGTCCATCCAGATTTCCTCAAGATCGTCCCGGAATCCTGTCAGGTGTGTTCCGTCGTATATCTCCGAGAGGGTTTGATCGGCTTTGTCAAGCCTAGATCTGAATATCCCCTCAGGCATTAGGAGTGATTTGCTAGTGGAAGTACATAACAATCTGTGTTAATTACTCCGTTGAAATACCCGGCAGTGACAGTTTTCAGTAATTTTCTGCATACAGTGCGCGTAGCTCTCCTCAGACCCCACCCAAAAACATTAATTTCTACCAACTTCACCGGGGGAACGATGTCGGGACAAGAGTTGGAGGACTTCCTCATCCTCCGAGAGCTGGGTGAGCCGATAAGTACGGAAGAGCTCGAAGACGCGAGCGAGCAGTCGGGCGAGGCTCTCAAGGAGCTCCGGGAGGAAGGCGTCGGAATTCGCTGGGTAGAGTCCGAGGTCCTAACGAACGACGCGGGTCAGGTGACCGGGACGTTCTGTCACTACCAAGCCGAAAGCGAGGACGCCGTTCGCGAACACGCCGATCGCGCCGGTCTCCCCGCGACGCGGATCGACCGCCGCGGGCAGCCGCTCGACGGCGAGTGATGGAAGAAGTCGGGAGGTGAGCGATTTATAAAGACGGCGGCTCGCGGTCGCCGCTCACGTAGTTCGTCGGTCCGGGAGCAGGTCTCGAGGAGACGCGAAACGACGGCGAGAAGCGGGATTCCGACGAGAAACGGAACGTGGACGGTCGTTCCCTCTCGGACTCCCGGACTACGCGATGACGTACTGGTTCCAGAGGCCGGCGACGAGGAACCACAGGGCGTAGTAGGAGGCGAACACCAAGACGAACAGCGACGCGGCGATCGAGCTCTTCGGCGCCTCGATCGGCATGTCGTTGCGGGCCTCGACGTTGCGCGCCTCCAGCTCGAAGAGGTCGGCGATCAGCATCGTGATCACGAGCACCGAGAGGATCACGCCGCTCACGGGTGCGTCGAGCACGAAGAGGAAGCTCAACAGCACGAGCCCGATATTCGTGAACGCGTGTGGCGTGTACGGTTCGACGCTGTCACCGTCGGTTCCCTGTTCGACGTGTCGCCGGTGCGCGATGTGACGCGTCGCGAGGTTCGCCACCGCCATCGTCAGTATCGCGTACGGCAGCACCGGTCCGACCGCGGACAGCCAGCCGAGGGGAACGAGGAACTGCAGTGGATCCATATCGACACATCCGGTCACGAGTTATTAGAGTGTTTCCGATCGTCGCGCTCGGCGCGCGCCCTCGAACGTCACGAGCGCGACCCGGTCGGTCGCCTCGATCGCGACGGGTCGGTGCGGCTCGACCGTGCCGCGCTCCCGACCGTCGACCACGAGCGTGACCGATTCCGTCTCGCGCTCGACCGAGAGCGAGAGGCGGTCCGCGGCGACCCACGCGTCCGTCCGGGTGCTGAACGGGGCGATCGGCGCGACGGAGAGCCCGCCGCCCGGCTCCACGACGGGACCGCCGACCGCGTTGGCGTACCCGTCGCTGCCGAACGGGGTCGCGACGGCGACGCCGTCCGCGCGGATCAGCCTGTCGGCGCCGCCGACGAAGTCGATCGCGAACTCGGAGATACGAGCGGGCTCCGCGGTAACTAGGGCGACGTCGAAGGCGGCGCGCCGCGTCTCCCCGTTTCCGGCGTCGACCGCGAGGACCGGGTGCGCGACGCGCCGGACGCCGTCGAAGGGGCGGTCGCCGTCGCCGGACTCACCGCGGAGCGCCGCGTCGAGCAGCGTCCGGAGGCGCCGCTCCGCGATATCGGTGTCGACCGCGAGCCGCCGCGACCCGACCGGGATCACCGGCGCGTCCGGCGCGTCGACGATCGCGTCGCGGATGGCCTCGTCGCCGACCGCGACGACGGCGTCCGCGTCGGACCGCTCGGCGGACCGATGCGGGAGCCCCGTGAGAGCGTGCCGGAGCGCCGCCGCCGCCCGATCGCCGCCGACGACCGCGACGCGTCGTTCCGACGGTTCCATACGCGGGAGGTGTGGCCGGGGCGGGTGAAAACCTCCCGGTTCGCGACGGGGGCCGTCCCTAGAACGGCCAGTCGCCCGTGATCTTCATGCCGGTCGCCTTCCCCTCGCGTTCGAGCGCCGCCGCGAGCTCGTCGCGGTCCCGCCGCGCCGCCGTCACCGACTCGTCCGCGAGCTCGGCGACGAGCTCGGTCAGCAGGATCGCCTGCTCTCGGAGGTTCCGGGACTCCAGCTTATCGAGCGTGTCGGCGCCGGTGTGCCCCCAGCCGCGGCCCCGGCCCTCCGTCTCGCCCGAGACCATGTACCCCGGGATCCCGCGCTCGACGAACGGCCAGTGGTCGCTGTGGGGGACCAGCTCCGCGCCGAGCGAGATCGGGTGGTCGAAGCGGTCGCTCACGCGCTCCGCGGCGGCCTCCAGCGCGTCGAAGCCGTGGTGATCGAGCTTCAGGGTACGGCCGAACACGTTGCTGTCGACGTTGACGACGGCCGCGACGCGCTCGGGGTCGACCGCCTCCGCGTACAGCGAGGATCCGACGAGCCCGACCTCCTCGGCGCCGAAGGCGACGAACCGGACTCGCCGGTCGAGCTCGTCCTCGCGCGCGGCGAGCGCGTTCGCGACCTCGACGATCGTCGCCGTGCCGGCGCCGTTGTCCATCGCGCCCTGCGAGATGTCGTGGGCGTCGACGTGCGAGGAGACGACGAGGTACTCGTCCGTATCGGGGCCGAGTTCGGCGACCGCGTTCCCGCTCGTCGCGTCCGGCGTCTCGCAGTCGACGGCGACGGTCAGCTCGTCGCCCTCGTGCCGGCGGGCGAGCCGCGCGCCGGCCTCCTTCGAGACGCCTACGGCCGGGATCTCGCCCACGGGCGCGTCTGCCGTGCCGACGCTGCCGGTCGGGGGGAGCGTCCCCTCGACGTGGTTCGCGAAGACGAAGGCCGCGGCGCCGGCCTCGACGGCGTGGTAGTACTTCTCTCGGCGGTGGACGAACCGGTCGACGGAGTCGGGCGTGTCCGAGGAGACCATCACGACCGTCCCGTCGAGGTCGGCCTCGAAGTCCTCGGGGACGCCGTAGCCGAGGTCGACGAACTCGCCGGTCGCCTCGCCGCTGGGACTCCGGGGGAGCGCGATGCAGGCGTTCATCCCGGCGGCGACCGGCTCGTCGCCGGCGCGGACCGCGCTGTCGCCGCGCTCCCAGCCCTGAATGTCGAACTCCTCGATCCGGGCGTCCCGCGCGCCGGCGTCGGCGAAGGCGTCGCGCGTCAGTTCCAGCCCCGCGCGCTCGCCGTCGGTGCCCGCCATGCGGCTGCCGACGTCGACGAGCGCTTCGAGGTGGCTCCAGCCGGCATCGCTCGTGAAGGTGTCGCCGATCCAGTCGGTCATGCGTGTCGGTGCGGCGGCGGCGAGTCAAGCGTTTCGGTGGCGGCGGCCGGTGCCGGAGCTTATAAACCCGGCACGAGCGGGAGCAGCGCCGTCGCGGCCTCGGCGGCGGCGAACGTCGAGTCGTACAGGTGATTTAAGAGGAGGTAGGTGACGACGCCGAGCACGAGCGAGAGGATCCACGCGCTCGCGGCGATCCGCCCGACGCGGCGGTGGGGCGTCTCGGTCCGCAGCTCGTGCTCCGTGTGCGTCAGCCCGAGGACGATGGCGTAGAGGACGACGGGGACGGAGACGACGGAGAGGATGATGTGAATCGCGAGCATGATCAGGTACGCCGGGTACACCCAGTCCCACAGCGGGACCCACGCGTACGCGGAGTCGAGGACGAACTCCTTCGTGCCGCCGCCGGCGACCTTCGGGAGGTACATGCCGAGGAACACGAGGATGAGGGCGAACGAGGTGGTCATCGCCGCCGCGTGCTTCTTCACCTCGTCGTTGCGGATCCAGTACCAGCCGAGCGAGAGCGTGACGACGGTGACGGTGTTGACGGCGGCGATGCCGTGCGCGAGCAGGTCGACGGTGCCGCGGGAGAGCGTCGGGAACAGCGCCTGGAACTCGGGGACTAAGAAGACGCCGCCGACGGCTCCGTAGCCGACGATCGTGAGGAGCACGGTGATCGCGCCGGCCCGCTCTTTCGCCCGGTCGCGAACGCTGGCGGTGGACATACAGGGGGTTGTCTCGGGACGGTTATTTCGCTTTCGAGGACGAGACGCGTCGCCGCCCGACGCGGCCGGGGACCCGTCGGCGCCGAGGGGCGGTTCAGCGCTCGATGACGCCGGTCGCCGTCGCGACCTCGATCGCGGCCTCCTCGTTGATCCCGCCCTGGAGGATCGTGTAGCGGTCGCGGATCTCGTGGGCAGTCGTCAGCGCGGCGAGCAGCTCCTCGTCGTCGACGCCGAGCTCGGCCGCGGTCGTGGGGGCATCGAGCTCGGCGAGCGCGTCGCGGATCGCGCTCCATCGTCCGTTCTCGCCGCTGTGGAGGTACTCCGTCATGATCGAGGCGACGCCGACCTGGTGGCCGTGGAGCGCCTTCCCGGGGGCGATCCGGTCGAGCTGGTGGGAGATGAGGTGTTCCGCGCCGGAGGCGGGCCGCGAGGACCCCGCGATCGACATCGCGACGCCGGAGGAGACGAGCGCCTTCACGACGACCCACGAGGACTCCTCTAGGCCGGGCCGGATCATGTCGGCGTTCTCGACGAGCAGCTCCGCGGTCATCTCCGAGAGCGCGCCCGCGTACTCGCTGTACTCGACGTTCCGGAGCCGACGGGCGAGCCGCCAGTCCTTCACGGCGGTGTAGTTGGAGATGATGTCGGCACAGCCCGCGGTGGTGAGCCGCCACGGGGCGTTCGCGAGGAGCGTCGTGTCCGCGACGACCGCCAGCGGCGGGTCGGCGGCGACCGAGTGGCGCGTGTCGCCCTCGGGGATCGAGGAGCGCCCGGAGACGATCCCGTCGTGAGAGGCGACGGTAGGGACGGAGACGAAGCCGACGTTGAGGTGGTCGGCGGCCATCTTCGCGATGTCGATCGGCTTCCCGCCGCCGAGGGCGATCAGGTAGCCGGGATCGATCTCCTCGGCGGTCTCGGTGAGCTTCTCGACGGCGTCGAAGGAGGCGTCCTCGACGACGGCGGTCGCGGGGTCGTCGAACTGCGCGCGCACCCGGTCGCCGGCGATCTCGTTCGGCGTCGGGCTCGTGACGATGAGCGGCCGCCCCGTGAGGTACAGCTCGCCGACCGCCGCGCCGAGGTCGTCGATCACCTCGTGACCGACGAGCACGTTGCGCGGGAGCTTGATCCACGTGGACTTGTCGAACATACGGGTTGGTCTCGCTCGCGGGGCAAAGCCGTTGCCCATATCGGCCGCGGGTCGAGGGGGCGTGACGCCGACGACCGCCGACCGTACTGTTCTCCGCGGTCGTCGACGCGACGCTCTCGCGGTCGCCTACGCGATGACCGCCGAGAGCGTGGTCGCGGCGTCGTATAAGAAGAAGACGCCGAACCCGGCGAGCACGACCGCCGAGGCCACCGCGACGACCGGCGCGAACGTCTCGGTCCGGTTCTCGGCGGCGACGAGCCCCGCGGGGAACCCGACGATCCACGTCAACACACCGAGGAAGAAGCCGCCGATCAGCGCGGGGGAACCGGTGGAGACCACGAGCGTCCCGGCGAGGTCGGTACCGACGACCGGGAGGCGGGCCAGCACGTCGAGCTCGCCGGGACGCAGCAGGCCGACGCCGACCGTGAGCCAGAACAGCACTTGGTACGGGTTCGTCAGCGCGAGAACCAGCGCCTTGCGGAACCCCTTCCCCGCCTCGATCGACGGCTCGTCGCCCGAGGTCGGCCGGAACGACGCGCGGGCGCCGCGGGCCGCCCCGACGGCGAAGTATAACATGAGGACGCCGCCGGCGGCAACCATGCCGGCGCGGAGGAGCGGGAGCGCGTCGACGACAGCGACGACGCCGAGGTACGCGAGCACGAAGAAGATCACGTCGGCGGTCGCCGCGCCGAGCCCCGCGCGGAAGCCGGCGAACCGGCCGCGCAGCACCGACTCCTCTGCGATGACCGCGTTCATCGGACCGGGCGGGGCCGCGAGCGCGAGGCCGAAGACGACCCCCGCACCGAGCGTCACGAGGAGGTTCACACCGCTCCGAACGGTCGGTTTCGTGAAAAAGTCCGCGAAGGAGGGGTGGGCGTCAGGGCCGGAAACCCGACACCGATGAGCGAAGGTGGGGAGCGATGCGGCCGGCGGCGCGTCCCGGACGCGTCAGTCCGCGTCCTCGACGCGGATCGACCGGGCCACCGGCGCCGGCAGGCTCTGCTCGCCGGTCGGCGTCGCCACGGTGACCATCCCGAAGGGGGCGACGTCGACGACTTCGAGCTCGGTGCCGGGGGTGATCCCGGCGTCGGCGAGGTAGTCGAGCTCCGCCTCGTCGCGGTCGGACACCCGCGCGACGACCACGCGGTCGCCCTCGGCGCGGTCGGAGAGCCGCAGGCCGCTCCCCTCGTCGACGGGCTCGAGGTCGGCCCCGGGGATTGGGTCGCCGTGGGGGTCGACGGCGGGGTCGCCCAGCGCCTCCGCGACGCGGCGCTCGAACTCCTCGGAGATGTGATGCTCTAAAGCGTCGGCCTCGTCGTGGACCTCGCTCCAGTCGTAGTTGAGCCGGTCGGCGAGGAACGCCTCCAGCAGCCGGTGATGACGGACGACCTCCAAGGCGACGGCCTCGCCTTCCGCCGTGAGCTCCGCGCCCTGGTACGGCTCGCGCTCGACGAGGCCGCGGTCCTCCAGCTTCCCTAGCATGTCCGTGACCGACGGGGAGGTCTTGTCGAGGTACTCCGCGATCGCGGACGTCGAGACCGGGGGGCCCTGCTCCGACTGGAGGACGTAGATCGCCTTCAGGTAGTCCTCCATGACGTCGCTCAGCATTTATAAGCGATCGCGGCCGCTGTCGGAAATACCTACCGGGAAACGCCGGCTGCCGGGCCCGCGAGCGCGAGGCCGAAGCGACCCGTTCGACCGTCGCTCGTCTTCCGGCCACCGCTCACTCGTCCTGTAGCTCCGCCCGCTCACTCGTCCTGTAGCTCCGCCTCCCGCAGCGCCTCGTTGAGGTCTTCCCGGACCCGCTCGCCCGTCTCGCGGTCCATCGCGGTAGTGACGATCCGGTTCTCCTGCACGCTGGAGCCGTCGCGGAGGAGCAGTCGGACGTTCCCGTTGGTCCCCGCGCGCGTCGCCTTCGCGCGGAGCCCGGTCCGCGATCCGGTGCCGCCGGCGTCGATGGGGCCCGGGACGATCTTCTTGACGTGGGGGTGTTGCGCGACCGTGCTCACCGCCTTCCGCCCCTTGCGGTCGCCGATCAGCGTCGAGTGGGAGCCGCCGATCTTCTCGCGCGGCGGGGTCTCGACCACCTCCAGCGCGCGGTCGCCGCGCCGGTCGAGGACCCACGAGACGACGGGGCTCGCGCGCTCGCCGTCGTCGTCGGACTCCTCGTCGACGCTCGCGTCGGGCACCCGGTAGAACTCGTGGTGGACCTGCGCGCGGGTCTCGCGGAGCGGCTCCCGCTCGCCGGCGGCGTAGACGGTGTCGGGTCGCTTGCGGCGGATCTCGTCGGCGACCCGGCCGGCGAAGTTGCGGAGTTGGATCTCGGTGAGCTGCTCGTCGTGCTCCGGGCGGGTCGTCACCGTCGTCTCGCCGACGACCTCGTCCTCGTCGAGCATCGTCAGGCGGGCGCGGTCCTCGGCGAACTCGGCGACGACGGCGTCGGCGTTGGCGGTGTTACAGGTGAGACAGTAGTCCCCGGGCTTGCGGAGCGGGGTGCCACACCGCCGACAGTTCATACCGGACGGAGGCGCGTGGCGGGTAAAAGCGCGTCCGTTCTCCCGCCTCGAAGCGCCCGTCCGTTCGCCCGCCTCGAAGCGCCCGCCCGGTTCGCGGCAGCAACCCATATTAGTAGGGGCCGGCCAGAGTGGGTATGGAAACCGACCGATCCGCGTCGGACGCCCCGGACGAAGATTCTGGGGGCGAGACCGAGGGGGACGACCCGACCGGCTCGATCGACCCCGGTCCGGCGGTCCCGGACGGGGACGCTATCGAAGACCGGTTGGCGCGGCTGTTTCAGAGCGGCCGGACGAACGCCATCGTCGCGTGGTCGATGGTGGCGGTGCTCGTCGGCGCCTTCGTCGAGAGTCTGCTCGGGGGCGACTTCCTCTCGATGGTCCTCGTGGCCGCCATCACCGCCGTCGTGGTCGCGCCGGCGGTCACGGCAGGCGACCCGCTGGTGATTCCCCCGTGGGAGGTCCTCGGACTCGCGCTGTTGCCGATACTCGTGCGCACGCTTCTCGGGGGCGAGCTGGGGACGTTCGCGACGTACCTCGCGATCGCCGCGTTCGCGCTGATCGTCACGGTCGAGCTCCAGATGTTCACCACGCTGCGGGTCACCCACTGGTTCGCGATCGTGTTCGTCGTGCTGGCGACGATGGCGACGGCGGCCGCGTGGACGGTGCTCCGGTGGAACGCCGACCGACTGCTCGGCACGGGGTTCCTGACGACCAACGAGGCGCTGATGGTAGAGTGGATGTACGTGACGCTGGCCGGGATCGCCGCCGGCGTCATCTTCGACGCCTACTTCCGTCGCCGCGGGACGCGGCTGCGTCGCGCCATCCGATGGGTGGTGCGCCGATGACCGTCCGCGGGGCCCTCCGGGTCCGCCCGTCGCTCCGGACCCAGCGCCGGCTGACGAGGGGGATGCAGGTCCTCCTCGCCGCCATCGTGGTGTACGGCGCGGTCTTCGGCCAGCCGAAGGCGATCACCAACGGCGGCCTCGGTCTCTTCGTTACCTTCGTGCCGGCGATTTTGGAACGCAACTACGACATGCCGCTGGACCCGTGGCTCGGGGTCTGGATCACGAGCGCGGTGTTCCTCCACACGCTGGGATCGGCGTGGTTCTACGCACAGATCCCGTGGTGGGACCACCTCACCCACGCGCTCTCGGCGTCGCTGATCGCCGGTGCCGGGTACACGACGCTGCGAGCCGTCGACCTCCACAGCGACGAGATCTCCATCCCCTCGCGGTTCGCGTTCGTCTTCATCCTCGTGGTGGTCCTCGCGTTCGGCGTCGTCTGGGAGCTGTTCGAGTTCGCGCTCGACATCGTCGCCGACGAGACGGGGATTTCGATGCCGCTGGCTCAGTTCGGGCTCGACGACACCGTGCTCGACCTGATGTATAACTCCGTGGGGGCGCTGATCGTGGCGACGTTCGGACAGGCGCACCTCACGGGTGTCGCGGAGCGGGCTCGGGAGGCGCTGTACGGCGCGATAGACGACCGGTCCTAGCGCAGACACGCCGCCACGACCCGCAGCGCCGCCTCGCCGCGGACCTCGTTCGCGAGCAGCGGCACGCGCTTCACGTCGCGGCCGCGGAACAGGTCCGTGGCCCGCCGGAGCGCTGCCTGCTGGACCTCCCAGCGCCGCGCGCAGAACTCGCAGGTGTCCGGGTTCGGCTCGACGATCCACGCGGGGTCGACGTCGGCAACGTCCCCGACGCCCTCCATCACTCGATTGACGACCAGCGTGTTCACCGGGATGCCGAACTCGTCGAGGCGGGCGACCAGCCGCTCGGACTCGACGACGCTCATCTCCTCGGGGATCGTCACGACGCGGAAATCGGTCTGTGCCGGGTCCCGGAGGACGCTTCGGAGGCGCTCGATCCGCTCCTGCAGTTCGTCGAGGTCCGCGGTAGGGTCGGCGTCGTCGCCCCCGCCGCCGAACATCCCTTTAAGCCCGTCCATCATCCCGGAGAAGCGGTTCCGGAGCTTCATCACGCGGCCGATCATCGAGTCCATGATCTCGGGGAGCTGGAGGAGTCGGAGGGTGTGCCCGGTCGGCGCGGTGTCGACGATCACCCGGTCGAAGCGCGGGTCGTCGAGGTACTCGAGGAGCTGGCGCATCGCGGCCGCCTCGTCGGCGCCGGGCATCGTCCCGCCGAGCAGCGAGCCGAGCCCCTCCTCGGCCCCCCCGTCGTCGGGGCCGCCCATCCCGTCCATCCCGCCCATGCCGCCCATCGCGTCGCCCATCTCGCCCATCCCGCCGAGCGGGTCGCCGTCGGCGCCGAACATCCCCTCCTCCATCGCGTCGTCGGGGTCGATCTCGGCGGCGTACAGCGGCATGTCCTCGCGGACGCGGCTCGGCTCCGCCGGAATCTCCGTCTCGTAGGTGTCGGAGAGCGAGTGCGCGGGGTCCGTGGAGACGACGAGCGTGCGGACGCCGCCCGCGGCCGAGGAGAGCCCGGTCGCGGCCGCCATCGTGGTCTTCCCGACCCCGCCCTTCCCGCCGTAGAGGACGTACTCGGGGGCGTCGATTCCCTCCGGGAGGTCCGTGGCGGCGTCCGTCTCGGCCGGCAGGTCGGCGTCGGGGTCGTCGGTCTCGTGACCGCCGGCTCCGTGCTCGCCGTCGTCCGCGGCCTCGTCGTCGCTCTCGGGCTCCTCGACGCGATCCACGGGTTCGACGTCGATGTCGTCCATACGGGGTCGTGCGTGCGGCGCGTTTGTGTACCCGTCGGTATTACGAAGACGACCGGTGGGGGTCAGGTCGTGGAAAATAGACAATCAGAGTGACCGTCGCTATCTGGGCGAATGACGCCAAAGCCCCAGCCGTTCACTTATAAATGGCCGACCGCGGATCGGCGGTGAACACCTCCAAAGCCCCAGCCGCGACGACTCGCGTGGCTCGCTGCGCGCTTCAGTCGCTCGCGTTGCTCGCTCCTTGCAGTGCTTGCGTCGCCAAGCGTCGTCCTCGCGGCTGCCCCTTTGAGTCCCACCCGCCCCGCACGGCAACGCACCTCACGCCTCCCCAGCCTCGTCGCTCACTTCGTTCGCGACTCCCTCGCGCGTGCTGCTCGGCCGCGAAGCGGCCTCGCAGGCACGCGCCACCGCACCGCGGTTCGTTTATAAACAATCGCCGCTTCCGTCTAGCGTCATTTTTATATCGCGTCTACTCGCCCGCGCCCTCGCGCTCCACGGCCATCCCGAGGTCGGCCATCGCGTCGAAGAAGTCGGGGAAGGAGACGTCGACGTGCTCGCCGCCGCGGATCGTCGTGGTGCCCTCGGCGGCGAGCGCAGCCACGGCGAGCGACATCACGATCCGGTGGTCGGCGCGGCCGTCGACGGTCGCCCCCCGCAGGTCGCTCTCGGACCCGTGGACCGTGAGCACGTCCGGCTCTTCGGTCGTCTCCGCGCCCATCTTCGTCAGCTCCTCGGCCATCGCGGCGACGCGGTCCGTCTCCTTGTACCGGACGTGCTCGCAGTTGGTGATGCGGGTGTCGCCGTCGGCGACCGCCCCCAGCGCGGCGATGGTGGGGAGCAGGTCGGGCGTGTCGCCCACGTCGACCTCGACGCCCGAGAGGTCGGAGCGCCGGACGGCGATGACGCCCCCGCGGCGGTCCCACTCGACGTCGGCACCCATGCGCTCCGCGATGTCGACGATCGCGGCGTCGCCCTGCGCGCTCGGGCGGGCGCCCTCGATCCGGACCGCCTCGCCCGGCTCCGCGGCGACCGCGCCGGCCGCGACGAGGTACGAGATCGAGGAGAAGTCGCCGGGGACGGCGTAGCTCCCGTCGGCGGGCGCGTACGACTGCCCGCCCTCGACGACGAACCCCGCCGCGCCCGCGGCGCCGTCGAGCGCCTCGCCGTCGTCGCCCACGGGCGTCGCCTCGACCCCGAAGTCGTCGAGCAGCTCGAGCGTGATGTCGACGTACGGCGCCGACTTGAGCTCGGTCGTCAGGTCGACCTCGATCCCGCGCTCGGTGACCGCGCCGGCCATCAGCAGCGCGGTGACGTACTGCGAGGAGACGTCGCCCGGAATGGCGACCGCGCCGCCCGCGAGGGGGCCGGAGACGACCAGCGGCGCCTGCCCGTTGCCGCGAGTCGACTCCGCGCGGACGCCGAGGTCGGCGAGGGCCGTCAGAAGCGGTCCCTGCGGGCGCGACCGGAGCGACCCGTCGCCCGTCAGCACCGTCGCGCCGTCTGCGAGCGCGGCCGCGGCCGTGACCAGCCGCATCGTCGTGCCGGAGTTCGCGCAGTCGATCACGTCGTCGGGGACCGCCGGGCGGCCGTCGAAGCCGTCGACGGCGAGCGCCTCGGCGTCGTCGGGGACGAGCGGGTCGGCATCGGCGCCATCGCTCTCGGACTGAGGGTCCGGCTCGACCGAACCGCCGAAGGCGGTCACGGCGCGGGCGGTCGCCCGCGTGTCCGCGGAGACGAGCGGGGACCGCACGGTCGCGCCGTCGCTGTACCCCGCGGCGAGCAGCGCGCGGTGCGTGTAGCTCTTCGAGGGGGGCGCGCGCGTCGCGCCCCGCACGGTCGAGTTGGTGACGTGGACGTCCATACCCCTTCTGCCGACCGCGGCGACAAGTCGGTACCGGACGCGGCACGATTGGGCGGGCGTAACTGTCGCGGACGCGCGGTCGATCGGTCCCGCGATAGCGCCCCGGCGCACCCTTTATACCACCGGGAGCGTTACCGTCGCGTATGCCCCAGTGTGAGATGTGTGGCGCCGACGAGGCCTCGCTGACGACGACGAAGGTCGAAGGCGCCGAACTGGAGCTGTGTAGCTCGTGTACGGACTTCGGCACCGAGGTCCGCGACGAGTCCACCGGCTCCGGCGGCGGCAAGTACTCCACGAGCTCGAGCACCGGGAAGTCGTCTTCCTCCGCGTCCGGTTCCTCGGGCGGGTCGTCCGGCTCGTCGGGCAGTTCGACGCGACCGCGCGACATGTTCGACGACATGGACGAGATCGCCACCGACTACGACGACCAGATCCGGAACGCCCGCGAGTCCCGCGGGCTCAGCCAGGAGGAGCTGGCCGACCAGCTGAACGAGAAAGCGAGCCTCATCCGCAAGCTCGAACGCGGCGACACGCTCCCGACCGACGAGGTCCAGCGGAAGCTGGAGCGCGCGCTCGACATCTCCCTCGTCGAGGGCGAGTCCGTCGAGGACGCCGACTGGGACAGCGGCGACTCGGGAACGATGACGCTCGGCGACGTGGTCAAGCGGAAGGACTGAGCGCGCACGCGGCTGCTGCTCTCCTCACCTCACTCCCGGTCTTCTCCGGTGTCGTCGGTCGGCTCGATCTCGCCGTTCCCCGTCCCGTACTGCTCCGTCAGGTAGTCGATGATGTAGTCGACGGTCTCGGGGTCGTAGCTCCAGAAGCCGAAGAACTCGCCGGGCGCGCGCTCCTCGGCGAGCAGCGCGCACTTCGCGTCGTCGTAGCCGCCGCCGTCGTACGCGACGAACCAGGTCTCGCGGATTTCGGCGGTCTCCCCGACGTGGACGGTGTAGTGCTCCACGTCCGGCGGGTCGCCCTCGTTCGCGGCGTACGCGTGGACGCTGAGCCGGTCCTTCTCGCCCAGCAGGTCGTACGTGTCCGTCTCCCCGGTGAGGACGTCGAGGGTCTGGAAGCCGGCGTGGAGCTCACCGTCGCCGACGCGCCACGCGCGGTCCTCGATCTCCCGGGACGCGGCGACCATGTCGGCGTGGGAGTAGGAGGTGAACATCGTCTCGTCGAGGTGGTCGAGGATCGGCTCGCCGACCTGCCCCCGGGCGCCCGCGCCGACCTCCTCCGGCGTCCCCTCCTCGAGCGGCCCGTCGTCGGCCGCTCCGGTCTCGTCGCCGACGCCGGGGAGGAGCTCGTCGACGGTGACGGCCGTGACGAACTCCCCGTCGCGCGAGAGGACGGCGTACCCCTCGGGCCCCGCGTCGGTCCGTTCCTCGGCGATCCGGACGTTGCGGTCGGCGAAGTGCTCGCGGAGCTCCTCCGTGACCGCCGAGTCCGCGTTGAAGACGGTCAGCGTGGGCTCGCGGGCCTCCACGCCGGCGATGAGCTCGATGAGGGACATGCTCGTTCCGACCCACAGTACCGGGGTATAAGGTCGTTTATGCTCCCGCGAAGGGATCTCGGCCGAAATCGGCGGGGGAGCGTCGCCGGAGCATGAAGCTATTTGCGCCCGCGGCCCCCGAGTGCGGGTATGTTCATCCTGGTGAACCTCAAGGCGTACCCGTGCGATCCGATCGAAGTCGCGACCGCCGCCCGCGACGTGGCCGAGGCGTCCGGCGCCCGCATCGCGGTCTCCCCGCAGGCGGCCGACCTCGCGCGCGTCGCGGACACCGGCGTCGAGACGTGGGCACAGCACGTCTCGCCGAACGAGCACGGCTCTCACACCGGGTCGACGCTCGCGGAGGCCGTCGCCGCCAACGGCGCCGAGGGGACGCTCATCAACCACTCCGAGAACCGCCTGAAGCTCGCCGACGTCGACGGCTCCGTCCGCGCCGCCGAGCGCGCCGACCTGGAGACGATCGTCTGCGCGAACAACCCCGCGCAGGTCGGGGCGGCCGCCGCGCTCGGTCCCGACGCGGTCGCCGTCGAGCCGCCCGAGCTCATCGGCGGCGACGTCTCCGTCTCGACGGCCGACCCCGGGATCGTTGAGGACGCGGTCGCGGCCGCGGACGCGGTCGACCCCGCGGTCGACGTGTTCTGCGGCGCCGGCGTCTCGACCGGCGAGGACGTGGCCGCCGCGGGCGATCTGGGCGCGTCCGGGATCCTGCTCGCCTCCGGCGTGGCGAAGGCCGACGACCCGCGGGCGGCGCTGGAAGACCTCGTCTCCGGGCTCTGAGCCCGGCGAGCGCCGTCCGAGCCGCGCGGTCGGCCTCCCGCCGTCGACCGACGCGCGCTCCTGCGCTTGCGGATCTGTATAAAGACACCGATGCGACCGGTTCACACGATTGCCGAAACCGCACGACGTGGGAGGGATCGACTGTCCGTCGAGATCGCGCCGTCTAGTAACCTTTAACCGACACAAGCCGCTAACTTTGGGCAAGATGGCGAGCAACAAGATTCTCGGTATCGACCTCGGTACCACCAACTCCGCGTTCGCGGTGATGGAGGGCGACGAGCCCGAGATCATCGCGAACGCGGAGGGCGACCGGACGACGCCCTCGGTCGTCGCCTTCGCCGACGACGACGAGCGGCTCGTCGGGAAGCCGGCGAAGAACCAGGCCGTCCAGAACCCCGACCGCACGATCCAGTCGATCAAGCGGCACATGGGCGAGGACGACTACGCGGTCGAGATCGGGGACGACGAGTACACGCCCGAGCAGGTCTCGGCGATGATCCTCCAGAAGATCAAGCGCGACGCCGAGGAGTACCTCGGCGACGACGTCGAGAAGGCCGTGATCACGGTCCCCGCGTACTTCAACGACAAGCAGCGGCAGGCGACGAAGGACGCCGGCGAGATCGCCGGCTTCGACGTCGAGCGCATCGTCAACGAGCCGACCGCCGCCTCCATGGCGTACGGCCTCGACGACGAGTCCGACCAGACCGTCCTCGTCTACGACCTCGGGGGCGGCACGTTCGACGTATCGGTCCTCGACCTGGGCGGCGGCGTCTACGAGGTCGTCGCCACGAACGGCGACAACGACCTCGGCGGCGACGACTGGGACGAGGCGCTCATCGACCACATCGCCGACGAGTTCCAGAACGACCACGGGATCGACCTCCGCGAGGACCGGCAGGCGCTCCAGCGGCTGAAAGACGCCGCCGAGGAGGCGAAGATCGAGCTGTCGAACAAGAAGGAGACGACGGTCAACCTCCCCTTCATCACCGCGACCGACAGCGGCCCGGTCCACCTCGAGCAGTCGATCACCCGCGCGACGTTCGAGAACCTCACCTCGGACCTCATCGAGCGCACCGTCGGGCCGACGGAGCAGGCGCTCTCCGACGCCGGCTACGACAAGGGCGACATCGACGAGGTCATCCTCGTCGGTGGGTCGACCCGGATGCCGCAGGTCCAGGAGCAGGTCGAGGAGCTCATCGGGCAGGAGCCGAAGAAGAACGTCAACCCCGACGAGGCGGTCGCGCTCGGCGCGGCGATCCAGGGCGGCGTGCTCTCCGGCGACGTCGACGACATCGTCCTGCTCGACGTCACCCCGCTCTCGCTCGGGATCGAGGTGAAGGGGGGCCTCTTCGAGCGGCTCATCGAGAAGAACACCACCATCCCGACCGAGGAGTCGAAGGTGTTCACCACCGCCGCCGACAACCAGACTTCGGTGAACGTGCGCGTCTTCCAGGGCGAACGCGAGATCGCCGAGGAGAACGAGCTGCTCGGCGCGTTCCAGCTCTCCGGCATCCCGCCGGCGCCCGCGGGCACCCCGCAGATCGAGGTCTCCTTCAACATCGACGAGAACGGCATCGTCAACGTCGAGGCCGAAGACCAGGGGTCGGGCAACGCCGAGTCGATCACCATCGAGGGCGGCGTCGGCCTCTCCGACGAGGAGATCGAGGAGATGCAGGAGGAGGCCGAGAAGCACGCCGAGGAGGACGAGGCCCGCCGCGAGCGGATCGAGGCCCGCAACGAGGCCGAGACGACGATCCAGCGCGCCGAGACCCTCCTCGAGGAGAACGAGGAGGAGCTCGACGACGACGAGCTCGTCGCCGACATCGAGGCGGCCATCGAGGACGTCGAGGAAGTCCTCGAAGACGAGGACGCCGACACCGACGAGATCGAGTCCGTCACCGAGGCGCTCACCGAGGAGCTCCAGGAGATCGGCAAGCAGATGTACGAGGGACAGGCCGCGCAGGCCGGTCCGGGCGGCGCCGGCGGCGCGGCCGGCCCCGGCGGCATGGGCGGCGCAGCCGGCCCCGGCGGTGCGGCCGGTCCGGGCGGTGCAGCCGGTCCGGGCGGCGCGGGCCCCGACGGAGACGACGAGGAGTACGTCGACGCCGACTTCGAGGACGTTGACGAGAACGACGACGAGTAGTCGTTCTCGTCAGCCAACCGGGACTGCGACGCAGTTCTGGTGACATGGACGACGAAGACGAAGCGTAGCTTTCCGCGTCGGCCTCGATTCGCCCCGTCTCGGGCCTCCGCCCGCGGACGGACCCCTTAACACGACCCAGCCACGAACGACTCAACAACGAACGTAACGCATGAGCGAGAACTTTTACGACGTCCTCGGTGTGTCGCGGGACGCCAGCGAGGAGGAGATCAAGAAGGCGTACCGCAAGAAGGCCGCCAAACACCATCCCGACGTCAGCGACGACGACGACGCCGAGGAGCGGTTCAAGAAGATCCAGAAGGCTAAGGAGGTGCTCACCGACGAACAGAAGCGCCAGCAGTACGACCAGCTCGGCCACGACCGCTTCACCGAGGCCGACAAGCGCGGCGCGACGGGCGGCGGCGGTCCCGGCGGCGCCGGCGGGCCCTTCGGCGGGGCCGGCGGCGCGGGCGGCGCCGGCGGGTTCGAGGACATCTTCAACCAGTTCTTTGGCGGGGGCGGCGGCGGCCGCGGCGGTGGCGGCGGCAACCGCCCCCGTCAGGGGCGTGATCTCCGGACGGGCCTCACGATCGACCTCGAGGAGGCGTTCGAGGGCGCAACCAAGGAGGTCACGCTCACCCGCCCGACGACCTGCGACACCTGCGACGGCGCGGGGCACCCCCCGGACGCCGACGTGCAGACCTGTTCTCAGTGTAACGGGCGAGGACAGGTCCAGCAGGTCCAGCAGACGCCGCTCGGCCGCGTCCAGCAGACGTCGACGTGCCCGCGGTGTGAGGGCGAGGGCGAGCTGTACAGCGAGGACTGCCCCGACTGCGGCGGCGACGGCGTCGTCCGCGAGGAGGCGACGCTCTCCGTGGAGATCCCGGCCGGGATCCGCTCCGGACAGAGCCTCCGGATGGAGCGCGAGGGCGCCCCCGGCGAGAACGGCGGCCCCAACGGCGACCTGCTGATCGAGGTCGACGTCGACGTCGGCGACCGCTACGAGCGCGACGGCGACGACCTCCGCGTCAGCGAGGCCATCTCCTTCCCGCAGGCCGTCTTCGGCGACACGATCGAGGTCGAGACGGTCGACGGCAGCGTGGAGATGGATATCCCCGCCGGCACGCAGAGCGGCGAGACGTTCCGGCTCGAAGGGAAGGGGATGCCCCGGCTGCGGCGGCGCGGCCGCGGCGACCTCTTCGTGCAGGTCGGCGTCGTGATCCCGGACTCGCTCAACGAGGAGCAGCGCGAGGCGCTGGAGGCGTTCGCCGAGGCCGGCGGCGAGGACATCGACGTCGGCGGCGGCTTCTTCGAGCGGTTGAAGAGCTCCTTCTAGCGCCCCCGGCTTCCCCGACCCGTAGCTTTTCCGGCGCGCGGCGCGTACCGGAGCGCATGGGCTACGACACCACCGCCTACGACGACGTCGAACCGCGCGCGCCGGGGATGTACTTCCTCCGCGACGCGCTCGACTGCGAGAAGCTCGGCGTGACCGTCGTGGAGGCCGACGACGGCTGGGAGGGCATGGAACACGACCACGCCGACGCCGGCCACGAGGAGGTGTACGTGCTGCTCCACGGCGCGGCGACGCTGACCGTCGACGGCGAGGCCGTCGAGCTCGCCCCCGGCGACGCGGTCCGGGTCGACGGCGACGCCACGCGCGACCTCTCCTTCGCCGCCGACGGCTCGAAGATGGTCATCGCCGGCGCCCCCTGACGCCGGCTCGATGATAGTCATCGCCGGCGCCCCCTGAGAGCGGAGTTCGACGAGCGCCGCACGCCTCGTTTTTAAGTCTCGCCCGCTCCGAGCCTCCGGCATGGACGTCGTCGGCGATCTCCTCGCACGCGATCGGCGGAGCCGCGACATCGCGCTCGTCACGCCCGACGGGCGCGAGCGCACGTATCGCGACCTGATCACGAACGCGTACAAGGCGGCGAACGTGCTCCGCTACCTCGGCGCGCGCGAGGGGTCGACCGTCGCCGTCGAGCCGGCGCCCGGACTCCACACGACGCTCGCCTTCCTCGGCGCGGCCGGGCTGGGCGCCCCGGTCCGGTTCGACCCCGCGGCGGGGATCGATCGCGGCGACCGCGTCGTCCTCGTCGGCGTGGCCGACGAGTCGACGACGGAACCGGCGCCCGGGACCAGCCTCGCCGCCTTCGGCGGCCCGCCGGAGCGGCCCGAGACGACCCACTGGGAGCAGGAGCTGTGGAGCGAGAACCCCGGCATGCCGCCGAGCGCGGTCGGTCCGGATGACCCCGTCCTGCGGGCGCTGGGAGACGGCGAGCCGGACGGAACCGGCGACGTCGCTCACCGCGCGCTCCTCGACGCGGCCGCGGCGGTCGTCGACGAACACGGGCTCGAACCGGGCGACAGGGTCGCGCTCCGCGGCGGACTCGCGGACCCGCGGGCGCTGGCCGCGGGCGTCGTCGCCCCGCTCGCGGCCGGCGCGACGGCCGTCCTCGCGGGCGATAGCGCGGAGCGCGACGAGCCGACCGCCACGGGTGACGAGCCGACTGTGACCGTAGGGGAAGCGGGGAGCGACTCGCGACCCGTGACGCTCCCGACGGTCGGCGGTCGGTAGACGAAAAAAACGGTGACGGCCGCCGACTCAGTCGTCGGCGGGGTTCGGCGGCGCCGAGCGCTCCCGCTCGTGGCGGAGGCACGCCGACTCGTGGTCGGCCGCGTGACTGGTCCGCTCCGGGACGGTCTCCTCGCAGGGCGTGGTGACTCGCTCGGAGAGCGTCGCCGCCGCCCCCTCGAGGTCGCCGCCCAACGCCTTGTCGAGCGCCTCGTCGAGCAGCGCCTCGATCTCGGCTGCGGACACCGCCTCCGCGACGTCGAACTCGCGACGGATCTGCCCTTTCACCGCCTCCGGCGTGGCGTCCGCGTCGCTCCCGGTCCGGAAATTCTCGCGGATCTGGTCGACGTCGACGCTCCCGGCGGCCAGCGCGTCGCGGAGGTTTAAGAGTCCCCGCCAGTTCGACTGGTCGAGGTCGACGCCGTCCGGCTGGATGACCTTGTGACACCGGGTGTGGAACCGGCAGCCGGAGGGCGGGTCCGTCGGGCTCGGGACGGTCCCCGTCAGCTCGATCCCCTCGGCGGTCGAGCGCGGGTCGGGCGTCGGGATCGCCGAGAGCAGCGCCTCCGTGTACGGGTGCTGCGGGTCGGCGAAGATCCGGTCTGTCGGCCCGATCTCGACTATCTCCCCGAGGTACATGACGGCCACCCGGTCGCATATCTCGCGGATGACGGACATGTCGTGGCTGATGAACAAAAGCGAGAGGTCGAACTCGTCTTGTAGATCGGAGATCAGACTGAGGATCTCCGCCTGAATGGAGACGTCGAGCGCGGAGACCGGCTCGTCGGCGACGATGAGCTCCGGGTTCAACACGAGCGCCCGCGCCAGCGCGATGCGCTGTTTCTGGCCGCCGGAGAACTCGTGCGGGTACCGGTCGTAATCCTCCGGCGAGAGGCCGACGCGCTCGAGCAGGTCCTCGACGATCGCCCGCCGTTGGTGGCGGTCCGACATCCCGTGGATCTGGAGCATCTCCGCGACCGCGCTGCCGACCGACATCCGCGGATCGAAGCTGGAGGAGGGGTCTTGGAAGATCATCTGGGCGTCCCGGCGGAACGCCTTCAGCTCCCGGTCGTCGAAGCGCGTCACGTCGTTCGGGTGCGTCCCGTCGGCGTTGCGGGCCGCGCCGGCCCGCCCGCCGCCGTTGAAGATCACCTCGCCGCCCGTCGGGTCCTCCAGTCTGACGATGGAGGTCGCGGCGGTGGACTTCCCGCAGCCGGACTCGCCGACGAGCCCGAGCGTCTCCCCGGGCGCGATGTCGAAGCTGATCCCGTCGACGGCCCGGGCGGCGCCGACCTGCCGATTCAAGAGCCCCTTCCGGATCGGGTAGTGCTTCTCGAGGTCCCGCACCGAGAGGAGCGGCTCCTCAGTCATCGGCGGAGCTCACCCCCTCGCCGTCGGCGCCCGCGTCCGGGATCCCGTCGCGGACGACCGAGTCGTCGCGCCCGGGGCGGTAGTGGACGCACGAGGCGCGCTGTCCCGGGTTCACCTCGATCTCCTCCGGCTGGTCGCCGGTCACGCAGGCGTCGACCGCGTGCTCGCACCGCGGGGCGAACCGGCAGCCGTCCGGGGGATCGAGGGGGTCGGGGAGCGTACCGGGAATCCCTCCCTTCCGTCCCCCGATCTCGGGGAGGCAGTTGAGCAGCCGCTGCGTGTACGGGTGCGCGGGGCGCTCGAAGATGTCGAGCACGTCGCCGCGCTCCATCACCTTGCCGGCGTACATCACGACGATGCGGTCGGCGATCTCGGCGACGACGCCGAGATCGTGCGTGACGAACAGGATTCCCATGTCGAACTCCTCTTGGAGGTCGTCGAGGAGCCGGAGGATCTGCGCCTGCACCGTCACGTCCAGCGCCGTCGTCGGCTCGTCCGCGATCAGCAGGTCCGGGTCGCCGACGAGCGCCATGGCGATCATCACGCGCTGCTTCTGTCCGCCGGAGAACTCGTGGGGGTAGTCGTCGAACCGAGAGCTGGCGTTCGCGATGCCGACCTTGTCCAGCAGGTCGATCGCCTTCGCGCGCGCCTCCTCGTCGGAGACGTCGCGGTGGATCTGCAGCGCCTCGACGATCTGCCACCCGACGGTGTAACAGTGGTTCATCGCCTCCTGCGGGTTCTGGAAGATGTGCGCGATCTCGTACCCCCGGATCTCGCGGAGCTCGGGCTCGCTCATCTCCAGCAGGTCGCGGCCATTGAACCGAACCGACCCCTCGACGCGGCCCGGCGGCTCCTTGACAATCCGCGTCACCGACTCCGTCGCGACCGTCTTCCCGGATCCCGACTCGCCGACGATACAGACGGTCTCGCCCTCGTTGACCGAGAAGTCGATCCCGTCGACCGCGGTGAGCTCTCCGTTGTCGGTGCCGAACGTCGTCGTGAGGTCGTCGACCTCGAGCAGTGGGGTGGACATTATGCGCTCTCCGGCTCCGCTTCGGGGTTCAGGGCGTCCAGCAGCGCGTCGCCGATGAAGTTGAACGCCAGGATGGTCAGGAACAGCACGATACCGGGCGCCAGCACGATCCACGGCGCGAACGAGAGGTCGCTCCGGCCGGCGGAGATCAGCTGTCCCCACGAGGGGACCGACGAGTCGCCGATCCCGAGGAACGCGAGCTGCGCCTCCGCGAGCAGGAAGCCGGGGATGAGCAGCGTGAGCTGCGTGATGATGCTGCTCGCCACGTTCGGAACCACGTGTTTGCGAACCACCCGGTACGTGCTCGCGCCGCTGATACGGGTCGCCTTGATGAACTCCTCCTCGGAGACGGACAGCGACTTACTGCGCACGTACCGCGCGGTGCCGCCCCACGCGAACGCCGAGAAGACGAGGATGAACATCCCGAGCCCGGCGCCGTAGATGTACAGGATGAGCAGGAACATCAGGAACGTCGGGAACGAGAGGATGATGTCGACGAACCGCATCATGAGCTCGTCGACCCACCCGCCCGCGTACGCGCTGACGGTGCCGAACGTGATGCCGATCGCCGCGACGATCGTCGTCGTGATGAAGGCGATCTGCATGCTGATCGTCATCCCGTAGACGATGCCGGCGAAGACGTCTTTCCCGCCGCGCGTGGTCCCGAGCGGGTGCTGCCACGTCCCCTGACACCGTCCGTTCACGACGTCGCCGACGCAGGTCGCGACGTTCGCCTCGTTGATCGAGAGGAACACCGGCGGCTGATGGCCGGTGAGGATGCTCTGTTCCGGCGCGCTGATCACGAGCGGCCCGAAGAGCCCGCCGACGAACACGACCCCGAGCCAGCCGAGGCTGACGACCGCGGGGCGGTTCCGCCTGAATTCCTTCCAGTAGTACCGGGTCATCCGCGGGTTCTGGTACAGCGGTAAGACCAGGTAGAAGAAGAACAGGAACAGCGTGAATATGAAGAAGTAGTCCAGCGGGTCGAGGTTCCTGCTGAGGCCGATCGCCTGGAACGTCGCCTCCCGCTCGCCGACGAACAGGTAGTCGTACAGCCAGAGGAGCGCCAGCGGCAGCGTCGCCGCCAGCATCCCGATCGAGTTTATCGACAGGTCGAACCGGCTCGACTGGGAGAGCTCGCTCCAGTCGACGCGGTCGAACTGCTCCGGTTTCTTGGTTGCCATGGTGTGTTATCTGTCGTCGTAGTTGATCCGCGGGTCGAGCACGGTGAACACGAGGTCCTCCAACAGGTTACCGACGACGGCGACGAACGTGAACACGAGCGTCGACCCCAACACGAGGTTGGTGTCCTGCGAGAGCAGCGCCTCGTACGTCAGTCGGCCGAGCCCGGGGATGCCGAACACGACCTCCACGAGCAGCGACGAGCCGATGAACAGCGCGAGCAGCTGCCCGACGAGGGTCGTCGACAGCGGCACCATCGTCGGGCGCATCACGTGGTAGGCGTACGCGCGCAGCGGCGAGACGCCCTTCGCCTTCGCCGTCTTCATGAAGTCCGAGTTCTGGAACTCCGCGGACTCGTTCCGGGAGACGCGCATCGTCGCGCCGATCGAGCCCGTCACGAGCACGAACACGGGCAGGATCAGCTGTCTGGCGTTTTCGAGGCTGAACACCGCGACGCTCGTGTCGTACGAGATCGGGACGACCTCGAACCAGACCCCGAAGATCAGAAGCAGGATGATCCCGAAGAAGAAGTTCGGGATCGCGTACCCGAAGAAGGCGAAGCCGGTCGCCGCGTGGTCGCGCCAGCTGTACATGTTCGCCGCCGAGTAGACGCCGACGAGCGGTCCGAGGGTTATCGTGAGGATCGTCCACGGGATCGAGTACTGCGCGGTGTAGTAGAGCGCCTGCCCCAGCGCCTCGATCACCGGCTGGCTGCGGCTCTGTGACCAGCCCCAGTCGAGCGTGTAGACGCTCCGGATGAAGTCCATATACCGGACGTACAGCGGCTGGTTGAGGCCGCGGAGCTCACGCTCCCGCTCGACCGCGGCCGACGGGTCGCCGCCCTGCAGCGCGGCCTGCGTCGCCGCCTCGCGGATCGCCGGGTTGGGCGCGGCCGCGAGCAGGAGGAACGTGATCGTGGTGATGATCAGCGAGACGACTACGGCCCACAGCACGCGTGCGCCGACGTACTTTCCGAATCCCATTATGATGGTTGAGGAGGTGTGGTGGAGAGACGGGGACTCTACTGCTCGTATCTCCACGCCGGGAGGTTCCAGCCGTTCGAGAAGTCCTCGACGGGGCCTTCGAGCCCCTCGCGGTAGCCGACCGTGCTGTCGGGGAACGCGAGCATGATGTACGGCTGCTCCTCCGCGAGGTTGACGAAGATGTCAACGAGCGCGTCGGCCAGTTCCTCCTCGCTCGTCGCCTGTTCGGCGGTATCGAACAGTTCCCGCGCGTCGAATTCGGGGTAGTAGCCGACCGGATTGTAGGACCCGGTCGGGCCGTCGAAGAAGACGCTGTTGGTGAGCGGGTTCCGCGGGAACGTGTTCAGTCCGTACACGATCTCCATGTCCCAGTCCTCGTTGCCGGTGATGTTTCGCGGTCCGGGATTCGTCGCGGTCGGGGACGTCCACTCGACCTCCTCGCCGTTCACGGTGTCGACGAGTTCGTCCGGGACGTTGGTGACCTCGCCCTCCTCGTTTCGCTCGGGCGTGGGAAAGTCCGTCGTGGTGTAGTACTCGGTGTCGAACCGCGTGCCGTCGATGGCCTCGAGGCTCACGTCGATTCCGAGGTTGCTGCCGAGCTCCTGCGCGATGAACTCGCCCATCAGTTGCTCGGTCTCCTGCCCCGCGCTGTGGTAGAGGCTGAGCTGGACCTGGTTGCCGTCGGGGTCGACCATCGTCTCCCCGTCGAAGCCGTAGTCGTACTCCGACTGCTCGAACGCCTCCTCCGCGAGGCCGCGGGCGTACTCGCTCCCGTAGTTCTCGCCGACGCCGAACCGGGGGATGTCCTCTTCGGGCGGGTAGAAGTTACTGAAGCGGGGCTGCCACGTGAAGTGCGTCTCCGCGAAGTCGCGAAAGACGCCCTGGATCAGGCTCTGCTTGTCGATCGCGGCGGCCATCGCCTGCCGGAACGGGATGTGCCGGAACATGTTTCCCGGTCCCGTCGTCCAGCCGTTATCGCGCATGTTGACCGAGAGCTTCTCGTTGTACGGCTGCGGGACCCGGTTGACGTAGATCCCGTCTTTCTCCCGGTACTCCTGAACGCGCTCCGGCGGGATGGCCGCGGAGTCGACCGCGCCGGTCTCCAGCGCGCCGAGCCGGGAGGCCTGTTCGCCGAGTACCTGGATCTCCGCCTCCTCGAAGTACGGGGCCTCGTTGAACACGTCCGGGAGGTCGTCGGCGTCCTGGAGGTAGTAGTCGTCGTTGCGGCTGTACTGGGTACCGCCGTCGCGCTGCCACTCGTCGAGCACGTACGGGCCGAGGTTGCCGGAAAACTGGAGCTCGAGCAGCTCCTCGTCCTGCCGGAGCCCCTCGGCGTCCTCCTCCTCGACGTACGGTTGGAGGAGGTCCTCCGGGATCGGGTAGAGGAGCGGCTCGTAGCTTTCCGGCCAGAGGAGCGACGGGCTCCCGAGGGTGGCCTGGAACTCGTACTCGCCGGTCTGTTCGACTTCCACGCCAGTCCAGTACGTCGCGCTGACCGAACTGGCCCATCCCCCCTGGTGGATCTCCTGGATCAGGTAGACGAAGTCGCTCGCGGTCACCTCGCCGTACGGGTCGCTGAACTCCAGCCCCTCGCGGACCTCGAACGTCCACACCTCGCCGTCCTCGGTGGACATGTCGTAGAGGAGCGGGACGTACTCGTTGTCCGCGTTGAACGTGTACCCCTGGTCGAGCGCTCGAGCGATCGCGTTACCGGCGCCGTTTTCGTCGTTGTAGATCGGGTTGAGCGTCGTGAAGGAGGCCGCGGCGGCCGTCGAATACGTGGAACGGTCGGTGCCGCCGTCCGAGCCGTCCGAGCCGTCGGTCTCGTTGCCGTCGCTTCCATCCCCGCCGTCGCCGCTTCCCGAGCAGCCGGCGAGCGCGGTCGCGCCGCCGACGCCGAGCATGGAGAGCCACTGCCGACGTCCGAGACGCCGACCGTCGGTACCGCCGTCAGTGTGTCGCCGTGACATACCACGATCCAACGAGTCTATCTACTAAAAACCCCAGATGTCCAGACGGCACCGGGGTTCGTCCGCCGAGACCGGCCGTATATCGGCTGTAAACCCTCCACTCAAAAAAAGTTTATAAACGGACTCCCACATCGAATCGGCATTACGCAACGTTTGGGCAGTGCGAGTCGATCGGACGACGCTCCGGATCCCAAAGCCCCTAAGCCAGGCCGGTGAACGGGGCGGTATGACCGATATCCATCCCGACCAGCGCGTCGCGGTGCTCGCCGACTCACAGAACCTGTACCACTCCGCCCAGAGCTTTTACTCGCGGAATATCGACTACTCGGGGCTGCTCGAGGCCGCCGTCAACGACCGGGCGCTCGTCCGCGCCATCGCGTACGTGATCCGGGCCGACTCGCCGGAGGAGAAGAGCTTCTTCGAGGCGCTCCGCGACATCGGGTTCGAGACGAAGATCAAGGAGATCAAGACGTTCGCCGACGGCTCGAAGAAGGCCGACTGGGACCTCGGAATGAGCCTCGACGCCGTCTCGCTCGCCAGTCACGTCGACACCGTCGTCCTCTGTACCGGCGACGGCGACTTCGCCCGCCTCTGCTCGCACCTCCGCCACGAGGGGGTCCGCGTCGAGGCGATGGGGTTCGGGAACTCCGCGGCCGACGAGCTGATCGAGGCCGCCGACGACTTCGTCGACCTCGCGGACGAAGAGGAGACGTTCCTCTTATAAGCGGCGGCGTCGGCCGGACCGGTTTCTCGCCGCTTCCGGGATCTCTCGCCGCAGCCGAATCAGCCCCTCCCCGCACCCGAATCAGCCTCTCGCCGCAGCCGAATCAGCCCCTCCCCGCACCCGAATCAGTCCCTCGATCCGGCGTCGCCCAGCAGCTCCGCGATCGCCCGTTCGACAGTCAGCGCGGCCGCCTCCACCTCTCGGACGCGGACGTACTCACGCTCGGCGTGCGCGACCGCCCCCGCGTCGTCGGCGAGGTCGCCGGGACCGAAGACGACCGTCGGCGCCGGCGCGAAGTACGACGCCTCCGTCGCCGCCCCGAAGGGCCGCGCGGACCCCCCACGATCGGCGGGGAGCCCGGTCGCGTCGGCGGCCGCCCGCGCCGCGCCGGCGACCGCCTCGACGAGTTCGTGGTCGGGGGGTGTCGAGAACGCCTCGAAGAAGGGCGACTCCCGGTCGGTGAGCGCGACGTCGACGCCGACGTCGTCGGGGACCCGCGCCCGCACCGCCGACGCGAGCGACGAGCGGAACCCCTCGGCCGTCTCCGGCGGGACGCTCCGCCGGTCGACGGTGATCTCGCAGTCCGCCGGCACCTGGTTCGTCGCCGCGCCGCCCTCGATGACGGTCGGCGTGAGCTTCGGTGGGCCGAGC
Source organism: Halorubrum sp. B53 (assembly GCF_059752395.1). Lineage (NCBI taxonomy): Archaea > Methanobacteriati > Methanobacteriota > Halobacteria > Halobacteriales > Haloferacaceae > Halorubrum > Halorubrum sp. B53. Next base: position 316,142 of record NZ_MWTH01000016.1, read on the forward strand.
TGCGGGTGCTCGTCGGCGCCGTCGTCGAAGGTCCGGATCGCCGCGAGCGCCCCCTCGGCGGCCGCGACCGCGTTCGCGCCGGCGAACTCCGCGGCGTGGGCGGCGACGCCCGACAGCTCGACAGTCCCTTGGAACCGCCCCTTCGCGGCGGTGCACGCGTCGAGCCCGGTCGGCTCGCCGACAAGGAACAGGTCGCCGTCGAGCCGGTCTTCGGTCCCGGGCGAGCGCCCGGTCAGCGCCGCCGCGCCGAGCGACAGCGTCTCCTCGTCCGGCGTGAGCGCGAGCGTGAGCCGGCCGCGTTCCGGGTCGGCCGCGAGGAAGCCCGACAGGAGCGCCGCGAGCGGCCCCTTCGCGTCGCAGGCGCCGCGGCCGCGGATCACCTCGTCGGCGGCATCAACCTCTCGCGCGGCCCCCGGCCGCTCGTCCGCGCGCGCTTCCCCGCGCTCGAACGGGACGTGCGGCGTCACCGTGTCGAGGTGGGTGTTCGCCACGAGGTGCGGCCCCGCGTCGGGCGCGGGCGAGCGCTTCGTCGCGAGCACGCAGCCGCCGGCGACGACCTCGCTCTCGACGCCGCGTCGGTCCAGCGTCTCGACGACGAGCTCGCGGGTCTCGTCGACGGACTCGTGTGAGGGCGTCCGGACGGCCGTTTCGAGGAAGGAGACGGGGTCGAACGACCGTCGGCTCATCGCGGGTCGGCGGGGAGGCTCCCGGCGAACTCGCGGGCGACGGGGCCCGTCAGCGTCGCGTGGCCCGCGTCGGGAACCGTGATCTCCAGCTCGCCGCCCGGCGGGCGGCTCACGGCCGACTCGCCCTCGATCAGGCCGAGCCGGCGCGCGGCGGCGACGACCGCCACCGCGCCGGTGCCGCACGAGCGGGTCTCGCCCTCGACGCCGCGCTCGAAGGTGCGCTGGTCGATGACCGCGGGCCCGTCGCCGCTCCCGTCGTCGACCACCGCGGCGAGGTTCACGTTCGCGCCCTCGGGGAAGACGTCGGCGTGGCGGACCGGCGGGGCGACGGCGTCGAGGTCGACCGCGTCGATGCCGTCGGGGTCGTCGCGCCCGCCGTCGACGAACGCGACCGCGTGCGGGACGCCGGTGTTGACGGCCGTGACGGTGAGCCCCGCGACCGACTCGTCGATCAGGGGCTCGTCACGGGCGACCGGGACCCAGCGGGGATCGAACGTCGGCTCGCCCATCTCGATGGTCGCGGCGGTCGCGTCCGCGTTCACCGAGGCGCGGCGCGTCCCCGCCTGCGTGTCGATCATGAACTCGCGGTCGCCGGTCCGGTCGTGGGCCCAGCGCGCGACGACGCGCGCGCCGTTGCCGCACATCGTCGCCGTCGAGCCGTCGGGCTGGACGAGCGTCATCACGACGCGGGTCGGGTCGAACCGCTCCGAGATACTTAAAAAGAGGACGCCGTCGGCGCCGCGGCGACCGGCGGACGCGCCGTCTCCCGTTCCGTCTCCGGCGCCGAAGTCCGTCCCGTCGACGCCCGTCTCGCGGTCGCAGTGGGCGCGCGCGAACGCCGCGCGGTCGCCGACGCTCTCCGCGCTCGCGTCGACGACGAGGAAGTCGTTGCCCGTGCCGTGGTACTTCTCGACCGGGACGGCGTGGGTGCTCATCGGTCGCCCCCCGTCGGTCCGGTCGGCGTCTCGGCCTCCCGCTCGACCGCCGTCAGGTCGGCGAGGCGCTCCCGGCGCCGGGCTATCGTCGCGGTTCCGTCGTCGAGCGCGACCTCCGCCGGTCGCGGTCGTGAGTTGTATTGGCTCGCCATCTCGTATCCGTACGCGCCCGCGACACCGACCGCGAGGAGGTCCCCGCGCGTCGGGTCGGCGAGCGCTCGGTCTCTACAGAGGGTATCGCCGGTCTCACAGATAGGTCCGGCGACTGTGACAGGGGTTGCCTCCCGCTCGTCGGGGGCCGGGGCGTCGCCCCCGTCGCCGTCCCGTCCGCCGCCGAGGTTGCGGATCGGGTGGTACGCGTCGTACATCGCCGGCCGGAGCAGGTCCGTCATGCCGGCGTCGGCGCCGACGACCCGCTCCTCCGGAGTCGGTTTCACCGTGTTCACGCGCGTCAGGAGGACGCCCGCGTCGGCGACGACGTACCGGCCGGGCTCGATCGCGAGGTCGACGCCCGCGGGGAGCGGCGCGACGGCCTCGCGGGTCGCCTCGGCGACCGCCGAGAGGTCGAGCGGCGGCTCATCCTCTTTATAAGGGACGCCGAACCCGCCGCCGACGTCGACGTACTCGAGGTCGAGAGGAGCGGCATCGTCACTCGGATCGGTCAGTTCGCGCGCCAGCTCGCCCATCCGAGCGACCATTTCGCGGTGGCTGTCGAGCTGGTCGGGGTCGATACCGGAGCCGGCGTGGGCGTGGACCCCGACCACGTCGAAGCGCTCGGCGGCCTCGCGGGCCGCCTCCGCGGCGCGGTCGTACGGGACCCCGAACTTCGCCGCGCCGCCGGTCCGGACCTTCTCGTGGTGGCCCGCGCCGACGCCGGGGTTCACCCGGAGGCAGACCCGGCCGTCGTAGCCGCGCTCGGCGAGGCGGTCGAGGGTGTCGACCGCGCCGACGGTGACCGTCAGGTCGGGCTCCGCCTCGGCGACGCCGACGACGTAGTCGAGGTCGCGGGCGGGCGGGTTGACCGCGGTGTAGTGGAGCCGGTCGCCGCCGAAGCCGGCCGCGAGCGCGCGGTCGACCTCGCCCGCCGAGGCGCACTCGGCGTCGAGCCCGGCCTCGCGGACCGCTTCGAGGACCGCCCGTCCGGTGTGGGCCTTCACGGCGTACCGGACGTCGGCGTCCGGGAAGGCGTCGCGCAGGCGCTCGCAGTTCTCGCGCACGCGGTCGAGGTCCTGCACGTAGAGGGGCGTGCCGTGCTCGGCCGCGAGGTCGGCGAGCCGGTCGGCGTCCCAGTCGCTCACGCGCCGGACCGGGGGGTTGCCGTCGGCGGTGTCGACGCCGGCGTCGGCCGCCGGTCCCGCGTCGCGGTCGCTCATTCGCGGAGGGCGTCCTCGCGCCGCGTCGCCTCCAGCGTGTCCTCCTCGACGTGGGTCGCGACCACGGCGGGCTTGTACGCGCCGCCCTCGAACAGCTCGTGGTCGCCGACGGACGACTCCACCATCCGGGTGAACGCCCGGCGGTCGGCCGGGAGGTGGCCGTAGAGGACCTCCTCCTCGACGAGGTCGTAGACGGGGATGCGGGGGGTGAGGAGGGTGTTCTCGCCGACGATCGAGTTCTCGCCGACGCGGAAGCCCGAGGTGACCCGGCAGCCCGCGCCGAGCGAGACGCCGTCCTCGACGACGACCGGCGCGTCCTCGACGGGTTCGAGGACGCCGCCGATCAGCGTGTTGGCGCCGAGCTTGACGTTCTCGCCGAGCTGCGCGCAGGAGCCGACCGTGTCGCAGGAGTCGACGAGGGTGCCGTCGCCGACGTGCGCGCCCATGTTGACGAACGAGGGGCTCATCATGATGCAGTCGCTCCCGAGGTACGCGCCGCGGCGGATGACGGTGCCGTCGGGGGTGTTCCGGGTGCCGCGCTCGCCGAGGTCGGCGGTGTCGCGCAGCGGGAGCACGTCGTAGTAGGTGACGCCGCCGTGCTCGCGGGGCTCCGTCTCGCGCAGACCGAAGTTCAGCAGGATCCCCCGCTTGACCCACTCGTTGGCCTCCCAGGTGGTCACGTCGTCGCCGGTCTTCTCGGCGGCGCGGACCTCGCCGGCCTCCAGCGCCGAGAGGAACGACTCGAGGACCTCGGCGTCCTCGGCCGTCGCGTCGGCGGCGGTCAGCCCCTCCTGATAGCGGTCCCACAGGTCGGATACGTCGGATTCGAGCGTCATTAGGTTGTGTATGGATGAGTGTCGGTATTTATTCGTCGATATACGTATGTCCGGAGGTTATCGGAGCTATTCGCTCCCGCCGTCCAACACGTCGTCGAACCCGTACCAGCCGGGGTCGCGGCCGGCGAGCCAGTCGGCGGCGTCGAGCGCGCCCTCCGCGAACACCCCGCGGTCGCCCGCGCGGTGCGTGAGCTCGAGCGTTTCGCGGTTCCCGGCCACTAACACCTCGTGCTCGCCGGTGACGTCGCCCGCGCGCCGGGCGTGGACCCCGATCTCGCCGGCCTCGCGAGGCGCGTCGCCCTCGCGGCCGTGGACGCGTCGGTCGAGGTCGTCGCGGACCGACTCCACGTCGTCGAGGATCGACTTCGCGGTGCCGGAGGGTGCGTCGCGCTTCCCGTTGTGGTGCGTCTCCGTCAGCTCCACGTCGTAGCCGGGGAGCGCGGCAGCGGCCTCGCGGACCGCGCGGCGGAGCGCGGCGACGCCACGCGCGAAGTTCGACGCCTTGAGCACCGGTACCGCGTCGCTCGCGGCCCGGAGGCTGTCCAGCTGGGCGTCCGCGAAGCCGGTCGTGCCGGTGACCATCGGAACGCCCGCGTCGGCGCAGGCCTCCGCGTACGCGACCGCCGAGGCCGGGCCCGTGAAGTCGACGAGCACGTCGGGAGACTCGGCCGCGAGCAGCTCTCCGAGCCGGTCGGCGGCGTCGACCGCGACGCCCGCGACGGGCTCGGTCGCGGTGCGGTTGACCGCGACGGCGACGGCGACGGCGTCGCGGTCGGCGGCGGCCTCGATCACCTCGCGGCCCATCCGGCCGCCGGCGCCGGTGACGGCGATCCGGAGCGGGTCGGTCGCGCCAGCGCTCATTCGCCGTCCCCCGCCGCGGGCCCGACGGTCTCCGGATCGACGGCCGCCGGATCGACGGTGCCGGGCGCGGCCTCGTCGTACTCGGCGAGGAGCTCGCGCAGGACCGCCCGGCGCTCCTCGGAGAGCCGCGAGAGCGGCGACCGAACCAGCGGACCGCCCCGACCGCGGATGTGCATCGCCTCCTTCACCGGGATCGGGTTCGTCTCGGCGAACAGCTCGCGGACGAGCGGCGAGAGCTCGTGGTGAAGCGCGCGGGCGCGGTCGTAGTCGCCGGAGAGCGCGGCGCCGACCATCGCGCAGGAGCGCTCGGGCTCGACGTTGCCGACGACACTGATGGTGCCGGTGCCGCCGATCGAGAGCACCGGGAGGGTGAGCCCGTCGTCGCCGGAGAGCACGGAGAACGCCTCGTCGCGGGTGCGCTCGATCACCTCGCTGATGAGGTTCAGGTCGCCGGACGCCGCCTTATACCCCTGGATGTTCGGGTGCTCGGCGAGCTCGACGGTGACGTCGACGGGGATCGACTGCCCCGTCCGGCTCGGGACGTTGTAGACGATCTGCGGGAGGTCGACCTCGTCGGCGATCGTCCGGTAGTGGTTCAGGAATCCCTGCGGCTCCGGCTTGTTGTAGTACGGGGAGATGAGGAGCAGACCGTCGGCGCCCGCGTCGGCGGCGCGCCGGGAGAGCGAGAGCGCCTCGGCGGTGTTGTTCGAGCCGGTGCCGGCGATCACGGGGATGTCGTCGAGCGCGTCGCGGACCGTCTCGATCACGTCGACGTGCTCGTCGTGGGTCATCGTCGCCGACTCGCCGGTGGAGCCGACGGGGACGACCCCGTCGACGCCCGCGCGCTCGAGGTAGCGGGCGTTGTCGGCGAGCTGCTCGTGGTCGACCTCGTCGTCCTCGGTGAAGGGGGTCGTCATCGCGGGATACACCCCCTCGAAGGGCTCGTCGGTCGAGCGTCGGTCCGTCTCGGTCTGTGCTCCGTACGGCGTCGTGGTGGTCGCGTCTGTCATGGGTGCGCTGTGGGTGTCTGCGGTCGGTCGGTGTCTGCGGTCGGTCCGGAAACGAACGGTGCGCGCGGGTCGGGGGTCGTCCGGGACGGGGTTGCCACTCCCGCCGGCGGACGGCTCACGCGCGTTTTTTCGAGAAGAGCCGCGTCGCTGACGGCGTCGGCGGGCCGC
>NZ_MWTH01000016.1:322036-358162 GCF_059752395.1 Halorubrum sp. B53
GGACGCGGGTCGGTTCACACCCGTACTGGACGCCTGTACCGCTTATAAGTTGTGCCCGTGGTGGTAACTGCCGGTCGACCGAGCGCGCCGACGCGGTCGCCCGCGGGCCGACACGCCACACCCTTTTAAATCGCCGAAGCCTCTTCACGGATCTCATGACCGATCCCGCCGAGTCGCCGGTCGATCCGGACCTCGAGGCCGACACCGACGCCGACCGCCACGAGTACGACCCCGACGCCGACCACGCCTTCCCCGACGGCCGCCTCAACGAGGTGCTCGACCGGATCGCGTCGGACGCCGAGATCACCGCGTACCTGGAGGCGCAGAACGTCAATCCCGTCGACCGGAAGGGGTACAACGACCACGGCGCGAAACACGTCGAGATCGTCCGGGACCGCGCGCTCCGGCTGTACGACCTGCTAAAGGCGGGCGGCGTCGAGTTCAACGGGGCCCGCCAGCAGGGGCTCGACGAGGCCGACGAGCCGGTGATCATCGCGCTCGCGGCGACCCTCCACGACATCGGCCACGTCGTCCACCGCCACGACCACCCGTACTACTCGATCCCGCTCGCCGCCGACCTGCTCGACGAGCTCCTCCCCTCCTTCTACGGCGTCCCCGAGCAGGTGCGCGTGAAGGCGGAGGTGCTCCACGCCATCCTCTGTCACCACACGGAGGAACAGCCGCTGACGCTGGAGGCTGGCGTCGTCCGGATCGCCGACGGCCTCGACATGGAACGCGGGCGCTCGCGGGTCCCCTACGAGGAGGGCGGTCGCGGAATAAACACCGTCTCCTCGCAGGCGATCGAACGCGTCTCGCTGCGGGAGGGCGAGACGACCCCCGTGCAGGTCGTGATCCGGATGAACAACGCCGCGGGCGTCTACCAAGTGGACTCCCTGCTGAAGGCGAAGATGGAGGAGTCGCTGCTGGAAGACCGGATCCAGACGATCGCGATCAACACCCACAGCGACGAGGACGGGACGACGTCGATCGTCGACCGGATCGAGCTGTAGAGGGCCGGACGGCGGGGGCGCGAACGGGAGCGGCCGAGCGACCGACCCGCCGCCGTCAGGGCCCGCGGAGCGTCTCGCCCGCCCCGTCGAGGCGCGGGTCGCGATCGGACGCGGCCATCACCGACACCGTCGTCGTCTCGATCAGGTCGGTCGGAGAGAGCCCGCCGGAGAGCTGGCTCCCGTCGGCGGTCCCGCCGCCGAGGATCGGGGCGAACCGGTACCCGTTCCGCCGGGTCCCCACCGCCTCCGTCCCCGGCTGGTTGACGACGAGCCGCCCGGGACGGAGCCGCTCGGCGGCCCGCCGCACGCGCCCGTGACGGGTCGTGTGGACCGCGGCCGCGTGCGGCCCGCCCAGTTCGGCGGCGAGCCGCAGACACGCGCCGAACCCCTCGCGGTCGTGAACCGCGACGGCCGGGAGCCCGGGGAGCGTCGCCAGCGGGTCGTCCTCCCCGTCGAACTCGTCGGCGATCACGAACGCCGCCCGTCTCGCCGCCGGGGGGAGGTCGAGCTCGGCGGCGAACCACCGGGGCGAGTTGCCGACGATCCGGTCCGGGGGATCCCCCCCGGCGTCGAGCAGGTCGCGGAGCCGCCCGCGCTCGGCCGCGTCGAGGACGTAGCCCCCCTCGTCTTCCAGCCCGGCGACCAGCTCGTCGACGGCGGCCGTCGGGATCGCGACGGCGGCGTCGGCCGCGGGATGCGCGCCGAAGTCGTACGTCGCGCCGACCGCGACGCGGGGCGCGACGGCCGACGGGTCGGCGTCCGCGTCGGCGACGGCGACGAGGCCGTCGGCGCTCGCGCACGCGTTGGGCGTCCCGCAGCGCTGGCCGGCGGCGACCGTCGCCTCGGAGCCGGCGGCGACGACGCGGTCGACGCGCTCGAACAGCGAGTCGGTCTGCGGCTTCGAGGCGGGCGCGGGGAGCGTCGCGACCGCGTCCGGCGGGGCGCCCGCGTCGTCGAGCGCCCGGCGGATCCGCTCGACGACGACGTCGCAGGTCTCGACCGCCGACGGCGACGGCGCGAGGACGATCGCGTTCCGGCCGGCGAGGGCGTACAGCGAGACGGCCGCGGGGACGACGACCGGGTGCGTCGCCGGCACCGCCGCCCCGACGACCCCGACCGGGTGCGCGACGGTCAGCGCGCCGGCGGAATCGTCTCGGTCGACCGCCCCGACGGTCGCCGCCTCCCGCGACGCCGCGAGCGAGCCGTCGAGCGCGGTCGCGACCTTCTCCGCCTTGCTCCCCGGATGTCCGCGTCCCGTCTCGGTCGCACCCGCGAGCGCGAGCCGGGCGATCGCCTCGCGCCCGCGCAGCGCCTCTCCCACCGCGTCGACGATCCGGGCGGTCGCGTTCGCGTCCCGCTCGGCCAGCCGCGACCCGGCCGCGCGGGCGCGCTCGACCGTCGCCGCGATCTCGTCCCGCTCGTCCGTCCCCGTCGCCGTGCCCCGCTCCATACGACACCGTGTCTCGCCCGGCTTCATATTCTCACCCGGTGACACAGTGTGCCGGCCCGCGACGGGAAGTGTGATCGAGGAAACAGTTATTCCGGTGGACCGCAACGACGGGGACGCATGGCGGGGGCGTCAGAACTCGTCGACGTCGTCGAACGCCGGCTCGACTTCCTCGAACGGCTCCTCGAGGACCCGCTTCGGAAACACGAACTGGTCGACGAGCTCGGCCACTCGCGCTCGACGGTCAACCGGGCGATCGACGAGCTGGAGGCCGCCGGGCTCGTCGCCGCCGCGACCGACGGCTACCGGGCCACGCTGACCGGCCGGCTGCTCGCCCGCGGGTACCGCCGGTTCCTCACCGTCGCGGACGACGTCGACGCCGCGAGCGAGGCGCTCGCCCCGCTCGGCCCCGACGCGTCGATCGAGGCGGTCGTGCTGCGGGACGCGGACGTGTTCCGCGCCGCCGCCCCGGACCCGTACAGGCCCTTAGAGCGGCTCGACGAGGCGCTGGCCGGCGCCGACGCGGTCGCCGCCGCGCTCCCGGCGCTCCCGTACCCGCGGCTGCTCGACCGCTGCCGCCGGGCGGCCGCCGGCGGGCGCGTCGACCTCGCGCTGTCCGACTCGACGTACCGGCACGCCAGGGACCGCTACGCCGACACCCTCGCCGGGCTCGCGCGTCGCGACGCCGCCGTCTCGGTCGTCGACGAGGTCGACGTCGGCGTGCTCGTGGCCGACGACGCCGCGCTCCTGCTGGTGTTCGACGGTGACGGGCGCGTCCACGGGGTGATCGAATCGACGGACTCCGCAGCGGTCGCGTGGGCCCGCGACCGGGTCGACCGGCTCGCCGCCGCCGGGCGCGACGTCGGCGAGGAGCTCGCGGCGATGGAGGCCGTTCGCGACGACTCCGCCGGCGAGGCCGGCGCCTTCGACGGTCGGTTCGGGTCGACCGACGACGGGGGGGACGCGCTCGGCGACCAGGGGTTCGCGACGCTCGACGACGACCTGCTTGACCGCGAGCCGGACCCGACCGCGCCGCTGCGCGCGACGCCGTCGTTCGCGGAGGTCGACGCCGGCTACGCGCTCGACAGGACGGCGCCCCGCGACGGGGAGCGGCGGTCGGTCGCCGACGAGCTGATCGAGGGGCTCGCAGCGGGCGAGGACCGCGCCCTCGTCGGCCCGCCCGGAAGCGGGAAGAGCACGGTCTGCCGGCTCGCGGCCGTGCGCTGGTACCGGTCCGGACGGGGGCCCGTGCTGTACCGCGACGGCGACGGCGGGGAGGCGTTCACCGCGACCGAGCGGCTCCGCGAGCGGGCGGCGGCGGCCGACGGCCACGCCCTCGTCGTCGCCGAAGACGCGGTCGATCCCGGCGCCGCCGAGGCGGTGAGCGCCGCCCGGACGCTGGCGGAGCGCGACGACGTCTCCTTCCTGTTCGACGCCCGCGCGGCGGCGTACGACGACCCCGACTCGCTCCCGCTGAGCCCGGCCGACCTCGGCTACCGGCGGCGGATCGAGACGATTCGGATGCCGCGCCTCGACGAGCGCGAGGCCGAGCGCTTCGCCGAGCACGTGGCCGACCTCGTCGGCGCGCCGCCGGCTGCCGACCCGGCCGCGCTGCTGGACGGGATCCGCGGGTCGGGTCCCGGTCCGTCGGTCCTCGACGGGGCAGAGGACACCGGGACCGGAACCGCGGCGGCGGAGGCGGACCGTCCCGGCGAACTGCTCTGTCTCCTCCACCACCTCGTCCGGGCCGGCGACCGGGCGACCGGAGACGATGCAGTCCGGAGCGCGGGTCGGAGCGATGACTCCGGGAGAGGGGCCGACCCGGAGAGCGGATCCGGGCCGTCCGGCGTCGCCGAGACGGGGTTCGAGGCGTCCGTGGAGGCGGCGATCCGCGACCTCGTCGACCGCCCGCCGCCGACCGCGGACGTCGCCGTGCTGGTGAACCTGCTCAACGTCGCCGGCGTCCGGGAGGTGCGCGAGCTCGCGTACGCGCTCGTCGGCGACGGAGAGGGTGGGCGAGACGCGTCGCCCGAGGCGGTGCGCCGGGCGCTCGGGGGGCTGGAGGGCGCGGTGTTGGTGCCCGCTCACGGGGAGCCGGACCGGACCGTCCACGAGGAGTGGTCCGTGCTGTTCCTCGAACGGCTCCTCGACCGGGAGCCCGAGCCGGTGGTCGCGCGGCGGGTCGGCCGCGTCGCGACGCGGCTGCTCTCGCTCGCCGACGACCCGGCGCGCCGCTCGCGGGTCCGGCGCGCGGTCGGCGGCGACGCCCCCGCGATGGATCGGATCGAGCGTAACCCGGAGGAGTGGGCGAGCGAGACGACGCGACGCCTGTACGGGGTCGGCCGGCGGTACCCGCGGCTCGCCGGGCTGTACGGGCGGGTCCGCTACTCGTGGATCGACCTCCCGGACGCCTGCCCGGCGGAGCTCCGCGACCGCGCCCCCGAGTGGGTCGCTCGGATGTACGTCGACGCCGGCGACCTCGACGGGGCGGTCGAGGCGCTCGACGCGTGGCGCCCGGCGGACGAGGGCGGCGAGGCGGAGCGCCAGCGCGGGCTCGGCGACGTGGCCCGCCGCCGGGGCGAGCACGACGCGGCGCGCGAGCGGTACGAGCGGGCGACCGAGCTGTTCGAGTCCGCCGGCGACCGGCGGGGGCTCGCGGCCGCGATCCGGGGGTGCGCGCAGGCGGCCCACTTCGCCGGCGACTACGAGGCGGCCTACGAGGACGCCTCGCAGGCGTACGCCGTCGCCGCCGCGATCGACGACCCGATCGCGACCGCGAAGGCGCTCATGGACGTCGGCAACGCGCTCGACGCCCTTGACGCGACCGACGCGGTGGTGGACCACTACCGCGTCGCCGGCGACCTCTTCCGGGCGTACGACGACCTCCACGGCGAGGCGAACGTGCGGGCGAACCTCGCGGTCGCCCGCCGCCGGCGCGGCGAGCTGACGGCCGCGGAGCGGGCGGCCGAGCGCGCCCTCGACGGCTACCGGACCGTCGGGGACGAGCACCGCGAGGCGGTCGTCCTCCTGAACCTCGGCGCGATCGCGGAGCAGCGCGGGGAAGTGGACGAGGCGGTGGCCCGCGCCCGGGAGGCCCGCGACGTCGCCGAGCGCGTCGGCGCCGACCTCTACCGCGCGCTCGCCGTGAGCAACCTCGGGTCGGCGGCGCAGCTCGCCGGCGACCTCGACCGCGCGGAGCGGCTCCTCCGCGACGCGCTCGGCTCCTTCGAGGCGCTCGACGCCGACGACCGGTGCGCGATGGCCGCGGCAACGCTCGCCGACGTCGCCGTCGATCGCGGCGACCTCGAGGCCGCCGAGCGGTGGATCGACCGGGCCGAGGTGGCGCTCGGCGACCGAGCCAATCCGCGCCGTCGGGCGATACTGGACCGGGTCCGGGGCGCCGTCGCGCTCCGGCGCGGCGACCCGGAAGCTGCCGAGCGCGCCGTCGCGGACGCGATAGAGCGGGCCCGAGAGGGCGGGTTCACCGACGTCGAGGCCCGGGCGCTCGCCGACTTCGGGGCGGTCGCGGCCGAACGCGGGGACGCGGCGGCGGCCGCCGACCGCCTGACCGAGGCGATCGACCTGGCCCGCGAGGTCGAGTGTGCGCGCGCGCTCGCCGAGGCGGCCGGCGGGATGGCGGACCTGCTGTCGGACCGCGGCGCGCGCGCACTCGACCCGACCGCGCCCGACCCGGTCCCCGAGGGTTCGGCCGCCGACCCGACGGCGTACCGCGAGCTTGCCGACCGGTGGCGCGCCGACGGGGACGGGGCCGCCGTCGAGTTCGGAGAGGGGTAGCGCCGGCGGCTCCCGACGGGGAGCGCCTGACGATACGCTCCGGCCGAGGGCCGCGGCCGCGTTCGTAACGGCTTTGCGCGTGGCCGGGACAGTGCGGGTATGACCGACGCCGACGCGCTCGCGGACCTGCGGACCGGCGCCGACTACCAGTTCGGCGCCGGCGCGGGCCGCGCCCTCTTCCCCCCCGACGAGCCGCTGACCCTCCGGCGATCGAGCGGCGGCCGCCCGCGACAGGTGATCGTCGGGGACGTCGACGACACGCCCGGCAGCTCCGAGGGAGACCGCCTCGTCTCGTACGGCACCGACGGGCGGTTCACGCTCGGCGTCGCCGGCGGCCGGCGGGTGCGCGAGGCGTTCGACCCGCCGCGGCACCGGGTCGTCGTCGGCGAGGAGAGCGAGCCGTTCGTGCGCGAGGGGCGAAACGCCTTCGCGAAGTTCGTGACCGCGGCCGACGACGGGATTCGCCCCGGCGACGAGGTGCTCGTCGTCGACGAGACGGACGCGCTGTTCGCTGTCGGCCGCGCGGAGCTCTCCGGCGCGGAGGCCGAGGCGTTCGCGAGCGGCGTCGCCGTCAAGGTGCGGAACGGGGTCGGCGACGCGGAGTAGTCGACCGAAACGACCATTCCCCGCCCGCGAGACGGGCTCGTATGCACGTCGTCGTCAACGCCGCCCAGAGCGTCGACGGGAAGCTCGCGACGCGGCGCCGGGAGCAGCTCCGCATCTCGGGTCCGGAGGACTTCGACCGGGTCGACCGCGTCAGGGCCGCCGCGGACGCGGTGCTCGTGGGCGTCGGGACGGTGCTCGCCGACGACCCGCACCTCACGCTCGACGAGGAGGACCGCCGCGTCCAGCGCCTGCGGAACGGCCGCTCCGGTAACCCCGCCCGCGTCGTCGTCGACTCGGCGGGCCGAACGCCGACCGACGCCCGGATCCTCGACGACGCGGCGACGACGTACCTGCTCGTCTCGGACGCGACGACCGCGGAGCGTCGCGAGGCGCTGACCGCGGCCGGCGCGGAGGTCGTCGCGATCGAGCGCGGGCCCGACGGGGATCACGTCGACCTCGCCGCCGGGTTCGACGAGCTGGCCGACCGCGGCGTCGACCGCCTGATGGTCGAGGGGGGCGGCGAGGTGATCTACTCGTGTTTCGCCGCGGGGCTCGTCGACGAGCTCCACGTCTACGTCGGATCGATGGTGGTCGGCGGCCGCGACGCACCGACGCTCGCCGACGGCGAGGGGTTCACGGAGGCGTTCCCCCGGATCGACTTAGTCGACACCGAGCGGCTCGACGACGGGGTCGTGCTCTCGTACGAGGTCGGCGGCGGCGAGGGCGCGTGAGGCCCCGGGACCCGCCCCGCCGATCCCCTGTCTAACGTTTCATAAATACTGATGGGTGTGTGATCGTTCGCCACGGATCGGCGGGTATACGGCCCGTGCTACCGGGTTACATCCGATTCACCGAAGTCTTTATATGTCGGCCTGCGGTAGGATCTGGTACCAGAACGCCTCCGGCGCTGGTGGGATCGCACGCTGAAATGAACGGGAGCTCTTGTGAACGGCCCGACGCACGACGGCGAGCGACTGCCACCCCCGGAGCGGTGATGGAGAGATAAAAAATGGTAACGAAAGACGAAGTCATCGAGCAGTACGAGATCGAACCGATGGACGAGGCGGACAACGTGGACCTTTCCGAGGACGACCTCGAGAACGGGTCGAAGGGACAGCTCATCAAACGCGCCGGTCAGCTGCGAGACCGACGCAACGAGCTGAACCAGATGGCCTCCGAGCGCGCCTCCAAGCGCGACGACCTCAACGCGAAGACGCGGGAGAAGGTCGACGAGGCCCAGGAACACCGCGAGAAGCGCGACGAGCTCAACGAGCAGGTCCAGGAGCACAAGGACAAGCGCAACGAGCTCAACGCCGAGGCCAACGAGCTGTTCGACGAGGTCGAGGAGCTCAAACAGGACATGGAGCTCGGCTCCGGCAAGTCCATCGAGGAGCTCAAAGAGGAGATCGAAGACCTCGAGTTCCGACAGCAGACCGAGGTTCTCGACGCGGAGGACGAGCGCGAGCTCATCGAGAAGATCGACGAGAAGCGAGAGAAGCTCGCCGAGAAGAAGGAGAAGGTCGACGACACCAGCGAGCTCGACGAGCTGGTCGAGGAGGCCGAGGAGGTCCGGTCCGAGGCGTCCCAGCACCACCAGAAGGTGACTGAGCTCGCCGACAAGGCCCAGGAGCACCACAACCAGATGATCGAGGCCTACCGCGAGGCCGACGACATCCGCGACGAGGCCGACGAGATGCACGAGCTGTTCGTGGAGGCCCAGGAGGCCGCCGACCAGCACCACGAAGACTTCGTGCGCGTCCAGAAGCGCCTGCGCGAGCTCGACAAGGAGGAGGAGCGCGAGCGCAAGGACGAGCGCGCGGAGAAGCGCGAGGAGGAGAAGGAGGAGGCCGAGGAGATCTACCAGAAGTTCAAGGAGGGCGAGACGCTCGACACCGAGGACCTGATGAAGCTCCAGAAGACCGGCCTGCTGTAGTTCGGCCGGACCGACGTTTCTGCGGATCTTTCGCGACGCGCCGAGCCTCGGCTCGGCACGAGGCCGACGGTCAGAGACGCCAGTCGCGTATCGCGAGCGGGTCGCATCGACTCCCGTTCGAGAGACCCGCTCCGAGAGCGCTCAGTCGTTGCGGGCCGGTTCCTCCTCGGAGACGAAGCGGTCGTACGCCGACGTGAACTCCGCGTCGGCTTCGGTCGCCTCCTCCCACGCGGTGAGTCCGCGTTCCGCGGCCGTCCCCGCGATCGAGTTGTCGAGGAGGAACGCGACGAGCCCCCCCACCGCCATGCCCGTCGATCCGATGACGTAGATGGTGTTCGCGACGACGTCGGCACCGAGGAGGGGACCGAGCAGGAAGCTGTCGGCCAGTCCCTGTTGCAGGGCGTTCGCGCTCCCGACGCTCCGCAGGTACTCCGGGACGGCCAGCCCGGAGAAGAGCGCGATCCCGATGATGAAGATGTTACGCGACGAGTCGAGGTCCACGTATTTGAGGTTCGAGAGGCCGACGCCGACGATCTGGGCGAACATGGCGACGTAGAGGCCGCCGATGATCGGGCTCGGAATAGTGGCGACGAGCTGTCCGAAGTAGCCGACGAACCCGACGAGGATCATGAGCGCGGCGCCGATCTGGACGACGTACCGCGAGGCCACGCCGGTGAGGCCGATGGCGCCGACGTTCTCGGAGTACGAGGTCGACCCGCCGGTACCCATCACCCCGGAGAAGACGTTCATGAGTCCCTCCATGCCGATGCCGTGGGTCATCCGTTCGCTGCTGGGAGCGCCCATGCCAGAGAGGCGGGCGACCGCGTGGTAATCGCCGATGGATTCGACGATGGAGGCGGCGACGCCGGCGAGCATACCGACGACGAACGCGGCCGTCACGTTCGGAACGCCCCACTGGAGCGGGTAGATGAGGTGGACCGGGTCGGCCGCGGCGACGCTCGCCAGATCGACGTATCCGGGCGTGTCCGGTCCGAAGACGCCGAGGACCGACAGAGCCGCGGCGAATATCCACGCGACGACGATCCCGAGGAGGACCGGAAACAGCTGGAAGATCTGCGATTTCCCCCCGAGGTACTGCGAGAACAGGACGATCATGAACAGCGTCAGACCGAGGAGCCACCAGTTCTGCGTCGTCGTGGTGATCTCGGGCGCGTTGAACAGCGACAGCCCGATGAGCACGATGACCGGCACGATGACGACCGGCGAGAGGTGCCTTCGCAGCCGGCCGACGAGGCCGAGGTAGCCGATCGCGACCTCGGCGAGCGCGGCGACGATGATCGCGCCTTGGAGTTGGAGCAGCGCCGCCCGCCAGGCGACGATGCCCTCCGGCGGGTTCGCCGTCACGACGCCGATGACCGCGAGCGCGGGCGCGAGCATCGAGAACGGCGCTCCCTGCACGATCGGATAGCGGTTCCCGAACGTCGTCTGCGCGAGCGTCGCGATCCCCGACACGACGAAGAACGTGCCGACGAAACGCGGAATGACCGCGTCGGGCATCCCCATCGCGCCGGCGAGAAGAAGCGGCACGGCGATGTTCGCGCCCACCATCGTGAGATAATGTTGAGCGCCGAGGAGAAGCGACTTCCCGAGCGGGGGTTTGTCGTCGATGCCGTACTGAACGAACGCGTCCTCGTCCTCGTTCCCTGCCATCCCTGTGGCGTCAATCAGCGTAAGGCCACAAAAACGCAGCCTTTGGAGGGCGTCGGACGGCGGAGTTCGGGCGCCCCGTTCCGGGCCGGAGTCGGATCGGGGGAGCGAGCGGTGAGCCGCCTGCGAGTCGAAGCGTTGCGACGGAGTGACGGGCGACGGGGTCCCGGCGGCGTGTGCGGTCCATCTGCCGTCGGCGACGGCCGACAGCATATATAAACGGCCGCGCCCCCAACCGGCGGTATGGAGAGCGACGCGCGTACGGACGGACGGACCCTCCTCGCGGCCGCCGTGGTCGGCGCGACGGCGACGGTGGCGGGCAAGCGACTCCTCGGCCGACTCACCCGCGGTCGGTTCGGCGAGACCGAGGAGTACAACGTCGGGAAGGTGACGGTCTCGGGACCGATCACCCGCGACACCGGCCGCCCGTCCCCGCTGTCGGGACCGGGCGGCACGACGGCCGACGACGTGGTCGAGCAGATCGAGGCGGCCGACGAGGACGAGGACGTCGAGGCGCTCGTCGTCGAGCTCAACACGCCCGGCGGCGAGGTGCTCCCGAGCGACGACATCCGGCGGGCCGCGGCCGCGTTCGACGGCCCCACGGTCGCGTACGCGACGGACACCTGCGCGTCCGGCGGCTACTGGATCGCGAGCGGCTGCGACGAGCTGTGGGCGCGCGACGCGAGCCTCGTCGGCTCGATCGGCGTCGTCGGCTCCCGGCCGAACGCGGCCGGGCTCGCGGACAAGCTCGGGATCTCCTACGAGCAGTTCACCGCCGGCGAGTACAAGGACGCCGGCGTGCCGCTGCGCGAGATCGAGGAGGACGAGCGGGAGTACCTCCAGGGGATCATCGACGGCTACTACGACCAGTTCGTCGAGACCGTCAGCGAGGGGCGCGACATGGATCCGGAGGCGATCCGAAAGACGGAGGCGAGGGTCTACCTCGGCACCGACGCGGCCGAGATCGGGCTCGTCGACGAGCTCGGCACCGAGGACGACGTCGAGGACCGGCTCGAACGGCTGATCGGCGCGGAGCCGGAGGTCCGCGAGTTCACGCCCGATCGGGGGATCGCGGAGCGGCTCGGCATCGGCGCGGAGCGCGTCGCGTTCGCCGCCGGCAGCGGCGTCGCGAGCGCCTTCACGAGCGAGGGCGGCGAGGTCGACGTCGAGCTGCGGTAGGCGAGGGCCGGCACCGGCGACCGGCCGGGGATCGGCCCCGGTGAACCCCTCGCCGACGGGGAGCTTTTTATTCGGGCGGAGCGAGAGTCGAGGCGTGACGACGCTGGTCATCTGCATCGACCGCTCCGGGGCGATCGGGCGGGCCACGAACGTCCCGATGCCGGTCGCCGGCTGGGAGGCGGTCCGCTCGCTCGTCACCGACGCCGGGCTCAGCGACCCGGAAGACGCCAGCGTCAACTGTCTGCTCGAGTCGCTGCGGGTCGCCCGCGACCTCCGCGACGAGCGCGAGGAGGCGGTCGTCGCCGTCGTCTCGGCCGAGAGCGACACCGCCGTCGGCGCCGACCGGTCGATCGCGGCCCAGCTCGACGACCTCGTGGACCGGTACGACCCCCGCGCCGCGATCGTCGTCGTCGACTCCGCCGAGGACGAGCAGGTGCTCCCGATCGTGGAGTCGCGGATCCCGGTCGACTCCGTCGACCGCGTCGTCGTCCGGCAGGCCCGCGACATCGAGTCGACCTACTACCTGCTCAAGCAGTTCCTCGCCGACGAGCAGCTCCGGTCGACGATCCTGGTCCCGTTCGGGGTCGCCCTGCTGCTGCTGCCGGCGCTGTTCTACTGGTTCTCCGCCGCCGAGGCGGTCGCAGGCGTCGCCGGGCTGCTCGGCGCGGCGCTCCTTTATAAAGGACTCGCGATCGACCGGTTCGTCGCCGGGATGCCCGAGCGGATCCGGGAGGCGCTGTACGCCGGCCAGGTGTCGATCGTCACGTACGTCGTCGCCGCCGGGCTCGCACTCGTCGGCGGGTTCTTCGGCGTGCTGGCGGCCTCGGATCTCGGGAGCGCGCCCCGCCTCGTGGAGGCGATGGAGTTCACCTACACCGCCGTCCCGTGGTTCGCGGTCGCGGGCGTGACCGCGGCCGTGGGCCGGCTCCTCGACGAGCTGATCCGCGACGAGGGGATCCGGACCCCCTACCTCAACCTCCCGTTCGTCATCGTCGCCGTCTCGCTCGTCGTCCGCGGGTTCGCGGGCTACTTCCTCGCGCAGGAGGCGGTGATCGAGCCGTTCGACCCGATCGGCGTCGGGGTGACCCCCGTCCAGCGGCTCGCGGGGTTCATCGTCGCGGGGATCGTCGTCTCCCTCGTCGGCGTCAAGCTCGCGAGCGACGTGGGGACGGAGACGCTGGAGGACGTCATCGACGCGGACCGGGAGACGGACGGGGAGTGAGCGCAAGGAGCGACGCGGTCTCCCCGCGTCGACCGCGCCCTGGTCCCGCGGTCTCCCCGCGTCGACCGCGCTCTCCCCGTGGTCTCCTCACGTCGACCACGCCCTGGTCCCGTGGTCTCCTCACGTCGACCACGCCCCTTTTGTCGGTCGCGCCCGCGTGAGCGCTCATGGACGTGTACGGACTGATCGGAAACCCCGTCGAGCACTCGCTGTCACCGCCGCTCCACGAGGCCGGCTACGAGGCGCTCGAGATCGACGCGCGCTACGTCACCTTCGAGCCGGACGCCGACGCGGCGGCCGCGGCGGTCGCGGGCGCCGCCGACCTCGGCGTGGCCGGGCTCAACGTCACGGTGCCGTTCAAGCGCGACGTCCTCGACGCGGTCGACGCCGCCCCCCTCGCGGAGCGGATCGGCGCGGTCAACACGGTCGACTTCGGCCCGGTGCGCGCCGGCGAGGCCGACCGCCCCCGCGGCTACAACACCGACGCGGCCGGCGTGAAACGCGCCTTCGCGCGCCACGACGTGGAACTGGACGGCCGGGAGGCGGTCGTCGTCGGCGCCGGCGGCGCGGGGCGGGCCGCGGCGTTCGCGCTGGCCGACGCCGGCGCGAACGTCCACGTGGCGAACCGCACCGCCGAGCGCGCCGTCTCGCTGGCCGAGGCGGTCCGGGGGGCGACCGGCGGCGGCCTCGACGACCTCGGCGACCGCATCGCGGGCGCAGATGTGCTGGTCAACGCGACCAGCGTCGGCATGGAGGCGCCCGACGAGACGCCGGTGCCCGCGGACCACCTCCACGGCGACCTCGCGGTGCTCGACGCGGTGTACGCGCCGATCGAGACGCGCCTCCTGCGGGAGGCGGCCGACGCGGGCGCGACGACGGTCGACGGCGCGTGGATGCTGCTGTTCCAGGG
Organism: Halorubrum sp. B53; assembly: GCF_059752395.1. NCBI lineage: Archaea > Methanobacteriati > Methanobacteriota > Halobacteria > Halobacteriales > Haloferacaceae > Halorubrum > Halorubrum sp. B53. The sequence goes on from NZ_MWTH01000016.1 coordinate 335,807, forward strand.
CGTCGAGGCGTTCGAGATCTGGACCGGGCGAGAGGCGCCCGTCGACGCGATGAACGCGGCGCTGCGGGCGGAGTTGGAGTAAGAGCGGACGACCGGTGCGGTTCGGCCTTTTTAAATAAGCCCGGGCGTCGCCAGCAGCCCGGCGGTGACGACGAGCGCCACGGAGAGCCCGGCGGCGCCGTAGAGGAACGGCTTCGCGTCGCGGGCGGGCTCACGGAGCTTCCCGGCGTCGAGCCCGTCGGTCAGCTTCCCGCTCGCGACCTCGACGAGCCCGGTGATCAGGAACCAGAGCGCGATCATCGTCAGGACGAGGTGGCCGCGGCCGGTCCCGGTGAGCGACTCGAACGTGTACAGCGTCCCGGCCATGTGGCCGCCGGAGGCGAGGAAGGCGAGAGCGGCGATCCGCGTGATCCACCGGAGCCGGCCGACGATCGCGCCGAGGGCGTCGCCGTCGACGTCGCCGCGGAGCGCCGACGGGAGCACGGCGAGGGTGACGAACAACACGCTGCCGGTCCAGAGGACCGCGAAGCCGACGTGGACCGACCACATGACCGGGTTGATGACGTCCATATCCGTCGAAGGGACTGACGCACCTTATACATCGGCGAGACGGAGCCGTCCGGGGATCGGGACGAGAGGAGCGGCGAGGTCGGCCCGCGGCGACCGCGGATACCGAGTCAGCGGCGACGACAGGGAAAGCGAGAGCGGCCGACGGCGAGGGCTTTTAAATATCCCACGGGCGTATACCACGTCGATGGCCCTACTGCAGAAGATCAAGGAGAAACTCGGGTTCGGGACCGGTTCCGCCGAACGCGACGAAACGGACACGGAAGTGACCGTCGAGAGCGATCCGGCGGCCGACGCGGACGCCGGGACCGACGACCGCGAGGAGGCGGAGCCCGCCGCCGCCGGGACCGAGGCGGCGGCCTCGACCGAGTCACTGGTCGACGAGGAGGGCGCCGACGAGGACCCGGCCGAGGCGGCCGAGCCGGCGGAGGCCGCGGGGATGGCCCACGAGGAGATGGCGGACGACGACATCGAGACGGGCGCGGGCGAGAAATCCGCCACCGACGAGGAGTCTCCCGAGGACGAGGAATCCGCCACCGATGAGGAATCCGCCGAGGACGACCCGGCCGCCGCCGAGACCGAGGCGGCGGCCTCGACCGAGTCACTGGTCGATGACGACGAGGGTGCCGAGGAGCCGTCCGAGGCGGCGGAGCCGGCGGAGGCCGCGGGGATCGCCGACGAGGAGGTCGAGACCGACAGCGAGACGGGCACGGACGTCGAGGAGCTCAAGGGGATCGGCCCGGCCTACGCCGAGCGGCTCGCCGAGATCGGCATCGGCAGCGTCGAGGACCTCGCGGCCGCCGACCCCGAGGCGGTCGCTGAGGGCGCCAGCGTCGGCGAGAAGCGCGCCGCGACGTGGATCGACCGAGCGAAGGAGTTCTGACACCGCCGACCGCGACCGTTTCTGGCACCGCCGACCGCAACTGTTTCGTCGCGCCCGCCGAACCGAGTCACATGCAGCGATCGCCACACACCGACCGGGACCGCTTCCGCGAGGTCGCCGCCGCGGCGCCCGCTGGGGCCCGCGTCCCGGTCGAGCGCCGTGTGGCCGTCGACGACCCCTTCGCCGCCTACCGCCGGGCCCGCGACGGCCCGGGCGGGTTCTGCTACGAGACCACCGGCGGACAGGCCGGCTGGGGCTACTTCGGCGTCGACCCGGTCGAGCGGCTGACCGCCTCGGGCGAGGCGGTCGTCGCGGAGCGGGGCGGAGACGGGTCGGCCGACGGCTCGGACGCCGACGGCGAGAGCCCGACCGGCGACTACCGCCGACCGAGTCCGACGCTCGCAGCGCTCCAAGGGCTCCTCGACGGGGAGATCCTCGTGCGGGGCGACTGCGAGGTCCCGTATCCCTGCGGCGCGTTCGGCTGGCTTTCCTACGACGTCGCCCGCGAGCTAGAGTCGTTTCCCGCGCCCGCGCCGGCGGGGCCCGGCGCGGTCGACGACCGCGGGCTCCCCCGGCTCCAGATCGGCGTCTTCGACCGGATCGCGGCGTGGAAGTGTCCGGTCGACGACGGCGGCGACGCCGAGGCCGCGGACGCGGCGCCGCCCGTCACCCTCCGCGTGACCGCTTGCCCCCGCGTCCCCGCGGGGCTCGACGACCCGACCGCCGACCGCGATGCCCTCGACGCGCTGTTCGACGAAGGGGCGAAGCGAGCCGGCGAGCTGATCGACCGGATCGAAACGGGCGACCCGGCGGTCGGGCCGGCGCCCGACCCCGAGGCGTCGACGGCGTCTTTCGAGAGCGACGTCGGCCGCGAGGGGTACGCCGAGGCGGTCCGGCGGGTGAAGGGGTACGTCCGCGACGGCGACACCTTCCAGGCGAACGTCTCGCAGCGCCTGCGGGCCCCGGCCGCGGTCCACCCGGTCGAGGCGTACGACGCGCTCCGGGGCGTGAACCCGGCGCCGTACTCCGGGCTGATCGAGTTCTCGCGAGGGGACGGCGGGGACGGCGGAGTCGGCGGGAGCGTGGGCGCCGGAGGCGGGGACGACGCGTCGAGCGCCCCCGCCGGCGTCGACCTCGTGAGCGCGAGCCCGGAGCTCCTGTTGGAGCGCGTCCCGACCGACGACCCCGACCGCGGCGCCCGCCTCGTGACCGAGCCCATCGCCGGGACGCGGCCGCGCGGGGCGACCGCGGAGGACGACGCGGCGCTGGAGGCAGAGCTGACCGACGACGCCAAGGAGCGCGCCGAACACGCGATGCTCGTCGACTTAGAGCGCAACGACCTCGGGAAGGTCTCCCGGTTCGGCACGGTCGACGTCGCGGAGTACCGCCGCGTGGACCGGTACAGCGAGGTGATGCACCTCGTGAGCGTCGTCGAGGGCGAGGCGCGCCCGGACGTGGGGGTCGCCGACGCGGTCGCGGCGTGTTTCCCCGGCGGGACCATCACGGGCGCGCCGAAGCCGCGGACGATGGAGATCATCGACGAGTTGGAGGAGACGCGTCGCGGCCCGTACACCGGCTCGATGCTCGCCGCCGGCTTCGACGGCCGGGCGACGCTGAACATCGTCATCCGGACGCTGGTCCGCCGCGCCGCGGAGTACCACCTGCGCGTCGGCGCCGGGATCGTCCACGACTCCGAGCCCGACGCGGAGTACGAGGAGACGCTCGCGAAGGCGCGCGCGCTGGTGACGGCCATCGACGAGGCGCTCGCGGCCGGCGAGATGGCGGTGAACGGACACGAGAGCCCGAGCGACCCGGAGGGGGAGGCGAGCGATGACTGACTCGTCGTCTCCCTGCGACGACCCCGCCGACGCCGGCTGGCGACCGGGCGTCGGCGATTCGGACGCCCGGGTGCTCGTCGTCGACAACTACGACTCGTTCGCGTACAACCTCGTCCAGTACGTGGGGGAGGTCGCCGGCGCGGTCGCGGTCCGCCGCAACGACGCGGTCGACCTCGACGGGATCCGCGCGCTCGACCCCGACGGCGTCGTCGTCTCGCCGGGGCCGGGCACCCCGGCCGAGGCGGGCGTCTCGACGGCCGCCTTCGACCTCGCGATCCCCGTCCTCGGGGTGTGTCTCGGCCACCAGGCGTTGTGCGCGAACCGCGGGGGCCGGGTCGGCCACGCCCCGGAGGTCGTCCACGGGAAGCCGTCGACGATCGCCCACGACGGGTCGGGCGTGTTCGCCGGGCTCCCGGACCGGCTCCGAGTCGGGCGGTACCACTCGCTGTGCGTCGAGCGAGGCGACCTCCCGGACGATCTCGTCGAGACGGCCCGCACCGAGGACGAGCGGGAGGTCGTGATGGGCGTTCGGCACCGCGAGCGGCCGCATATCGGCGTGCAGTTCCACCCCGAGAGCATCCTCACGCCGCGGGGGAAGGCGATGGTGGCGAACTTCGTGGAGGTGTGCGAGACGCATGAGTGAGGAACTTCGATACCACGTCGACGGCGAGGTCGTGCCCGCCAGCGAGGCGACCGTCTCGGTCGAGGACCGCGGGTTCGCCTACGGCGACGCCGCCTTCGAGACGATGCGCGCGTACGGCGGCGACGTCTTCCGCTGGGAGGACCACGCGGCGCGGCTCGCCGACACCTGCGAGACGCTCGGGCTCGACCACGGGATCGCGGACGAGGCCCTGAAAGGCCGGATCGACGAGACGCTCGCCGCGAACGGCCTCGGGGACGCCTACGTGAAGCTCTCGGTCACCCGCGGGGTCCAGCCCGGCACGCTCGACCCGAAACCGGAGGTCGACCCGACCGTCGTCGTCATCGCCAAGCCGCTCCCGCGGGGCGGCGTCGACTCGGAGCCGGTCCACGACGGGCCGGCCGCGCTCCAGACGACGAAGACCCGAAAGCCGTCCTCGCGGGCGCTCCCGGCCGACGCGAAGACGCACAACTACCTCAACGGGATCCTCGCCCGCCTCGAACTCAGGGTCACCGGCGCCGACGAGGCGCTCATGCTCGACGCCGACGGCAACGTGGCCGAGGGCGCGACCGCGAACGTCTTCTTCGCCGACGGGACCGCCCTCAAGACGCCCTCGCTCGACGGCCCGATCCTCCCGGGCGTCACCCGCCGGACCGTGATCGAGATCGCCGAGGAGGAGGGGATTCCGGTGGAGGAGGGCACGTACGCGCCGGACGCGGTCCGCGAGGCCGACGAGGTGTTCCTCACCAACTCGACGTGGGAGGTCCGGCCCGTCGAGACGGTCGACGGCCTCGCGGTCGACGGGGACGGCGACGGCGTCGAGGGGCCCCTGACGACCCTCATCTCCCGGCTGTTCGACCGGCGCGTGGAGGAGCGGTACTACGACGGCGAGCGGCTGTGAGTCGACGACATTCGTTTATAAATAAAGATGCGGTCGGCGCGCGCCTCCGAGCGCCCGACAGGGCGCGAGGAGCGCCGCGCGAGGGAGTCGCTGGCTCCCGAAGCGAAGCGGAGGGTGCCAGCGACGAGGCTGGGGAGGCGTGAGGCGCGGTTGCGGTCCCGCGAGCGAAGCGAGCGGGAGCACGGAAGTCGCAGCCCGCGCAGCGAAGCGAGCAGGAACGTCTTCCGGCGGCGCCGTGCGGGAGGGACTCAAAGGGGCAGCCGCGAGGTCGGCGCAGGCGACGCAAGCACCGCAGGGAGCGAACAGAGTGAGCGACTGAGGAGCGCAGCGAGCGTGCGGCGACCTCGCGGCTGGGGCTTTGGAGGCGTTCGCCGTCGATCCAGTATCAATCATTTATAAGCGATTGGTTGGAGCTTCGGGGGTGCTCTCTGTGGGTCACCGCTCGGCAACACCCGACGTTCGAGCCCGCTCCCAGCCGCTATCACAGCGTTCAAGCCCGGCGCAGGCCACGAAAATATATGAACGCGGACCGTCGGATCGCCGCCGTCGACGAGATTCCCGAGGACAGCACGCTGCTCGTGACGCTGCGGCCCGTCGACGCCGAGGCGGTCGACGAGGGCGATGGCGACGTGGGCGAGTCCGAGGACGGGGCGCCCGAGGCGGAGGCGATCCTCACCCGGGCGGCCGGCGAGGTGCGCGCGTTCCGCAACTACTGCCAGCACTGGACCGACGTGCGCCTCGACAAGGACGACGGGGCGTTCGTCCGCAACGGCGAGGTGTTCTGCCAGAAGCACGGCGCGACGTTCGAGGCCGACGGCGGCTACTGCAACTTCGGCCCCTGCGAGGGCGCCGTGCTGGAGGGCGTCGACGTGACCGTCGACGGCGACGGCGTCTACCTCGTCGACGACGCCTACGAGTTCGTCCGGCTCGGCCACTCCAACCGCGACGGCGACAGCGGCGACTCGCGGATCGACTTCACCGGGAACTGAACCCGGAGACCAAAACGGCTCTTTGGGTAACGACGGCGCATTTATATAGGGCCGACGAACGCCGCGTATGACCGATTCGAACCCCTCCCGACGCCGGCTGCTCGCCGGCGGTCTCGTCGCGGCGGCGGGCGCGGTCGCCGGCTGTCTCGACGGATCCGTAACCGGCGGCCCCGCGGACGACGGCGACGGCGACGACCGCGTCCTAGCGCTCACGCTCGAGGACGCCGGAGAGACGCTCCGAGACACCGCCGTGGTCGATCCCGCGGAAGCGGGTCCGCGGTGGGACGCGGCGGCGTTCGCGGCCGCTCGCGACGGGGAGCGGTACACCACACAGTACCGGAAGCCGTTCCCGTCCGCGACCGACCACCCGACGTACGCCGTCCACGAGGGCACGTACTACCGGCCGGGGTCCGTCGTCGTCGACGAGGCGGAAGCGACTCGCCCCGTGCTCCGGCTGTTCGAGATCGACGAGGCCGACGGCGGTGAGGAGACCGGCACCGGGAGCGAGAGCGACGCCGGTGACGGAACCGAGGCCGTCGAGCGGGATGCGCTCCCCGAGGGCGACCGCCGCGCCGTCGAGATCGCGCACTTTTCGGCGCGGGCGCGGGGGAACCCGGGGGGCGTTCCGGTCGGCCTGGTGGAGCGCGGCGGCTACGTCTACCGCGACGAGGAGGCGGTCGACGCGAGCGACCTGCTCGCGGCGGACGGCCCGGACCGCGTCGCGTACCGCGGGACCGTCTACCGAGTCGAGGTCGCCCGCGAACGGTTCCACGAGCCCGTGTACCGCGCCGTCGCCGAGCCGGTGGCGGAGTCGCCGGAGCGGATGGAGGCGATCCTCCGAGCGCACACGGTCGGCGCGCGGCTCGGCGAGGACGACCTCTCGGCCGACGCGCGAGAGGTTATCGAGGCCGCCAGATACGGCGGATACGAGGAGACGCACCCGTACTCAGACGCGTACGCGGAGGTGCTCCGAGCGTTTCACGAGCGGCCGTTCCTCGACGGCAACGTTCGGAAGGACGCGGGGTGGTCCGAGTCCGGGTCGGAGCGGATCCGCTACGGGAACCGGTACTACGACTATCGGCTCCGATTCAAATCCCCCGACGGCGATGCCCCCTAACGAGAGTCACCGACTGCGCGGCGCGAACAGACGCGACTGTTCCCGTCAGAACCGCGTGCGGCCGCTCGCCCCGCCGGCGTCGTCGCGTCCGAGCGCCTTTTTTAAGAAGCTCATCCAGCGCTTGCGGTCGGCGGCCTTCTGGCGCTGTGCCTCCGTCTCCGGGTCCGGGGCGTCGAGCCCCTCCAGCGCCTCCAGCGCGCGGTCGATGCCGATGATCGACGCCGCGAGCTCCTCGCCGCGCTCGTAGCTCACCTCGTTCTCCTCGATGAGTTCGAGCCGGTCGAGCCGCTCCCGGCGGAGGTTCCGCTTCGCCCGCTCGACGCGGTCGCGCTCGCCGGGCGGGACCGAGTCGCGCCGCTTGATCTCGAAGACGAACGACCGGAGGTCGATCTCCTCCCCCTGGACCTCGATCTCCTCGGGGATGTCCGCGCCCACCGTCGCACCCTCGCGGCTCACCCGTTCTAAGAGCCCCTTCCGCTCGTACTCCTTCACGCCCGACACGTAGGGGGCGGTCGCACTTCGCTCCTTCGGCGCGGAGGCGAGTCGCACCCCGTGTCACCCTCCCGCGTCACGCCCCACGCACCCCGCGAAGGGACGAGGTTAACCCGACCGCGCCGCAAGCGACCCCCATGGAACCGCTCGAAGCCGAGCTCTCGCGGGCCCGCGGGCTCGCCGTCGCCGACCTCGCCGACGCCATCGAGGCGATGGGCTTCGAGTGCACGCGCTGCGGCGGCTGCTGTACCGGCTACGCGCCCGACGAACCCGGCGGCGCGCCGGACGGGGAGGGGGTCGGCGAGAGCGGCGGGGGCGACGAGAGCGACGCCGGCGACGAGAGCAACGCCGGATGTCACGGCGGCGACGCCGACCCCGCAGACCGCGAGCCCCACACGGCCACCGTCTTCCCGGACGAGGTCCGCGAGGTCGCCGCCGCGGCCGAGGAGCGCTACGGCGAGTCGTACGACTGGCGCGACGTGGCCCGCCCGATGCCGTTCGGGCTCTCCGAGGGCGACGACGGCGAGCCGGCCGGCGAGACGTTCGAGTGGGCGCTCGCGACCGACGACTGCGGCGACTGCACCTTCTACGAGGAGTCGGACGGGCAGGGGGCCTGCGCAGTCCACGAGGACAGGCCGCTCATCTGTCGGACGTACCCGTTCAGCGTCGCCTTGGAGGGGACGAGCCAGCCGATGGGCGAGGCGGTCGACGAGTCGGGAATCGTCCGCGCCCACGAGTGCGAGGGGCTCGGCCGCGACATCTCCCGCGAGGACGCCGAGGCGCTGGCCGCGTCGCTCAAGGAGCGCGCGGTCCGCGAGCTGGAGGAGGCGATCGGCGTGCGCGACGGCTACGACCCGGCGGCCGGCGAGCGCGCCGACGGCGACGTCGTCGTCTTCGACTCGGAGGGGCCGAAGGAGGCCGACGGGACGCCGGTCGACGGGGCCTGAGCGCGGGGCCCGTCGCCGGGCGACCGCCTTCAGACGACGTCCAGCGCCGCGTCGACGTCGGCGGCGATCGCCTCGCGCGCCGCCTCGTCCGGGAGCGTGAGCGGTGGCCGGACCTTCGGATCCGGAATGAACCCACGGTGCGCCGCCGCGACCTTCGCGACGGGCGCGAACCCGTGGTCACCGCACCGGTCGAACAGCGGGGTGATCGCCCGGCGGTGGAGCGCCAACGCGCGGTCGTCGTCGCCCGCGCGGAGCGCCTCGCCGAGGGCGACGAAGACCTCCGGCAGCACCTGCGAGAGCGCGTGGATCCCGCCGTCGACGCCGAGCGACGCGCTCGGGTACAGCAAGGCGTCGACGCCCTGGAAGACGGTGAACTCGTCGGGGGTGCGGTCGACGGCGACGTCAACCGCCGAGATGTCGGCGCTGGTGTCCTTCAGCCCGACGATCGCCTCGCGCTCGGCCACGGCGGCGAGGACGTCCGGGTCGATGGGCTCGCCGACCGTCGACGGGATGTCGTAGAGGAAGAGGGGGAGGGGCGTCTCGTCGGCGACCGCGTCGAGGAAGGCCCGCTGTCCCGCCGGCGCCGTCGAGTTGTGGTAGTACGGGAGGGTGACCAGCCCCGCGTCCGCGCCGGCCTCGTCCGCGGCCCGGAGCCGGTCGAGGACGCCCGAGACGGTCGTGTCCGCGGCGCCCGCGATCACGGGGACTCGGCCGTCGGCCGCCTCGACCGTCGTCTCGACGACGGTCCGCCGCTCCGCGTCGGTGAGGCTGGCGAACTCCCCCGTGGTGCCGCAGGGGACCATCCCGTCGAGGCCGGCGTCGACGAGCGTCTCGACGTGGGCGGCGAGCGCCTCGGCGTCGACGTCGCCGTCGGCGTCGAAGGGGGTCACGATCGGGGGCGAGACGGCTCCGTACTGGAACTCGATATCGCGCATGGTCCCCGGTTCGGCGGGGGGCGAGAAAGGTCTTGGTCCCATGGCGTCGGTTGCCGGAAGCGGACGCGGCGGGACCGTTCCCGAGCACCGGGATCAGTCCGCGCCGACGGCCTCTCGTTCGGAGACCGCTCCGGAGCCGCCGCGGTACCGGTCGCGCACCCCGAGCGCGAGCGCACCGAGTCCGAGCAGGAGCACGACGAAGTCGACGAGACCGCCGATCCACGGAACGAGGGCGATCACGGCGACGCCGAGGACGCCGAGAAGGAGCGCGACCCACCGGTTCGGCCGGCCGACCCGCCCCAGGACCCACGACCCGAGGGCGTACCGACCGTACACGGAGGCGACCCAGATCGCGACGACGTACGCCGCGACCCCGACGAGCGCGAGCGGGATCCCGACGATCGTGACCGCCACGAGGACGAGGAGGATCGGAGTCCCGATCAGCGCGAGCAGCCCCACGCCGCCGCTGCGGAGCGCGTCGCCGCCGACGCGGTCGGCGACGTCGCGCGAGAAGCGGGGGAAGGCGAGCAGGAGCACGGCGCCCAGCGCGAGGTTGACGGCGACCCCGTACGCGGATCCGACCCACGACGGCGCGAGGTCGGAGCCGAACGCGACTCCGGTGTCGCCGCCGAGGCTGTCGTCCTCGACGACGCCGCCGGCGACGGTCGCGTCCGGGCTCTCGGAGAACGTCTCGGCGTCGTACCGGAACTCCCCGCCAACGTCCGCGTTCGGGCCGAGGACGACCGAGTCGGCGGCCGCGCGAACGTCCCCGCCGACCGCGCCGTCGACGGTTATCGAGCCCGCGCCGACGTCGAGCGAGCCGTCGATCCGACCGGCCTCGGTCAGCTCGAACGCGCCGGCGCCGGCCTCGACGCTCCCGCCGACCGCGCCGTCGACGACGATCGTCCCGGCGGCCGCACGCACGTCGCCGGCGACGCGACCGGTCTCGGCGATACGGATCGACCCGGCCGCGCCGGAGAGGTCGCCGTCGACGGTACCGCGGACGACGACCGTTCCGGCGACGCCCTCGATCCCGTCGACCGTCTCCCCCTCGTCGACGACGACCGTTCCGGAGGCACCTTGGACCGACTGAGCCGTTGCGACCCCCGTCGCGAGCGGGAAGAGGAGCGCGGCGAACGCGAGGGCGAGGGCGATACGACGACGACGAACCGCGTCGGAGGGCGAGTCCATGGCGGGAGAACTATCTTTGAATGACATATAGCTATGTGGTGTTCGGTAGCGAGGGTCAGTCCCGAGCCGACGGCGGGCGAGTGCCGTTTCGAGCGTCGCGATCAGCGCCTCCGTTTCCGCGATCAGCGCCTCCGTTTCCGTGATCGGTGCCTCCGTCTCCGTGATCGGCGCGTCCGGTTTTGCGGCCGACGCTCCGCCACCCGTCGCCACGCCGGGCGGCCGCGTCCCACCCCTCTCTCACGTGGACGCGCAGTCGCACCGGGTGCGTCGGTCGCGTGTTCGCGCTCGCCCGCAGCGACAGCTCCGTCGTCACCGGTTCGAACCGCAGTCGCCGGAGCAGCGTCGCGGTCGCGAGCCGGAGCTCCTGTCTCGCGAAGCGCATCCCGATACAGTGGCGCGGGCCGCCGCCGAACGGGAAGTAGGCGTACTCGGGGCGGTCGCCGACCGCCGGGCCGGCGCCCTCGTCGCCGCGAACGGTCTCAGTAGCGTCGGCCTCGTCGCTGTCACGCCCATCGCTGGCGGCCTCGCCGCCGCCGACCTCCCGGAGCCACCGCTCGGGTCGATACGTTTCGGGGTCGTCCCACCACCGCTCGTCGCGGTGGACCGCCCACGGCGAGAGCGTGAGCACGACGCCGGCCGGGACGCGGTAGCCGCCGAGGGTCACCGGCTCGGTCGGCTCTCTGAAGAAGGAGTGGACGGGCGGGTACAGCCGGAGCGCCTCGTCCACCGCCGCGGTCAGCGCCGGGCATTCCCGGACGTCCGCCGGCGTCGGGTCGGCGTCGAGCGCCGAGATCTCCGCGTGGACCCGCTCTTGGAACTCGGGGCGCCGGGCGAGACAGTAGAGCGTGTACGTCAGGCCGAGCGCGCTCGTCTCGTGGCCGGCGAACAGGAACGTCACCGCGTTGTCGACGAGCTGGTCGTCGTCGATCGCCCCGAGCTCCGCGGCCGCGACGAGCGTACCGAGGAGGTCGTCCGCGGCGCCCGGGTCCGCGGGCGGGCCGGCCGCGCGGCGCTCGGCGACGAGGTCGCGGACCGTCTCCCGGAGCGCTCCGAGCCGCCGCCGGTAGCGCCGGTTCGTCGGGAGCGGGAGCCACGCCGGGAGGAAGGAGGCGATCCGGCCCGTGTCGAACCGCTCCGTGACGCTCTCGGCGGCCGCCCGGACGGTGTCGCGCTCGCGCTCGACGTCGCTCCCGAGCAGGCTCTCGGCGAGGACGGCGAACGCGTAGTCGGTCGCGGCGCCGTGGACGTCGACGACGTCGCCGTCGTCCCACGAGGCAGCCGTCCGGCGGGCGTGCTCGACCATCGCGTCCCCGTACGCGGCCACCCGTTCGCGGAAGAACGCCGAGCGCATGGCCGCCCGCTGCTCGCGCCACGCCTCCCCCTCGGCGAGGAACAGCCCGTCGCCGAGGAGGCCGCCGAGCCGCTCGCGGGGCATCTCGCCTTTCACGAACCGGTCGTGGTCCTCGACGAGGATCGACGCGATCGCGTCGGGATCGGTCACGAGGTAACTCTCCGTGCCGAACACGTCGTACCGGACGACGCCGCCGTGTTCGGCGGCCCGGCGTTCGTAGAACCCGAGCGCGTCGCGCGCGAGCTCGTGAACGTTTCCGAGGACCGGGAGCCCGCCGGGGTCGGGAGGCGCGACACCCGTTTCGGCGCCGTCGGTCGCGTCGGTACTGTCCGAGGCGTCGCCGGGAGAAGTCGCATCGGTACCGTCCGAGACGTCGCCGGCGGATCGTGTCGTCTCGCCCATACGGATCGATCGACGCGGCGAACCGCTGACGTTTCGCACGGATTCATCCGTGTATTTTTAAATGTCAAGCGGTCGGACGTCGTGATAACTACCATGCGATACGTTCGCGTGCAGTTCGCGTTTCCGCCGTCGGTCCGGCATCCGATGCACGGGTACCTCGACGAGGGGGACGGCTGGCGGACAGAGCTGTTGACGTGGCGGCGGCTCCCCGACGAGACGCTCGTCACGCTGTTCCGCGTCCTCGCACCCCGAGAGCCGTATCTCGACCGGCTCCGGGAGGTCGACTCCATCGACCGGTTCGAGACGGCCCCGGGCGACGGCGCCTTCTACCTCAAGGCGTACGAACGGCTCGGTGGACCGCTGGAGGCGTTCCTCGGCGCGTTCGTCGACACGGAGTTCCTCTCCGTGCCGCCGATCGTGTACCGGTCCGGGGGCCGACTGTCGTTCGGGCTGATCGGCCCGCCCGACCAACTGCGGGACGTCTTCGCCGCCGTGCCGGACCCGATCGACGTCGATATCGACCGGATCGGCTCGTACGGCGGCGGTCGCCGGCTGGCCGGCGTCGAGCTCACGGAGCGCCAGCGAGAGGCCCTCCGCGCCGCGCGCCGCGTCGGGTACTACGACGTGCCTCGGACGGGATCGGTGGCCGACGTCGCCGAGGCGCTCGGCTGTTCCTCGTCGACGGCGGGAGCGCACTTGCGCAAGGCCGAGGCGGCGCTGGTCGAGGCGCTACTCGACGGGTGAGTCCCCGGCTCCACGGGGCGCTCCGCGAGCGCCGTCCCGCCCGACGAGGAGGCGGCGGTACAACTATACTGGTCCGTCGCCACTTACCGGTGAACTCTACTATGGAGATCTCAGAGAAGCTCCTCTGTCTGTTCAGCACCGACGTTCGCGAGGAGGACGGCGAGTACGTCGTCGACGTCCCGGGCCGCGAGATCGAGACCGGATCGCTGGAGCCCGGCGAGACGTATCGGGTCGCGCTCATCTCCCGCTCGGCGGCCGAGGCCGACGACGAGACCGGGGGCGACACCGACGTCTCCGCGTCCCGCGCCGACGACGGGCCCCAGCCACCGGTCGAGCCGGGCGAGATGCGATACGTCGAGATCGAGGACCTCGGCAAGCAGGGCGACGGGATCGCCCGCGTCGAGCGCGGCTACGTGATCATCGTCCCCGACACGGAGGTCGGCGAGCGCGTGAAGATCGAGATCACGGAGGTCAAGTCCAACTTCGCGGTCGGCGAGGTCGTCGAGGAGTCGGCGTGACGACGAGACGAAACGGCGGTTGACGACGCACGGCCCGTCGCGGATTCTCTCGCGTGTCGTCGTGGCTTCTTAGTGCGATCCGCGCGTAGCGGATCCCATGGAGTCGACGAGCGTCGCCGACGAGCGGATTCCCCCACGACCATGCCCCACATGAGCGTTCGACTGCCGGTCGCGAACGCCCCCGAGTCGGTCGGTGACCGCCGGGTCGGGCTCTCCGCGTCGGTGCTTTCGGACCTCGGCGTCGACCCCGGCGAGACCGTGAGCGTCCGGGGCGGCCGGACGACCGTCGCGGTCGCGGCGCGGGTCGACGGCGACCCCGGCGGGGCCTGCCTCCCCGAGCCGATCCGCCGGAACGCGGACGCCGAGCTCGGCGACTCGGTGACGGTCGAGCCCGCCGACGCCGGGACGGCGTCGGCCGTCACCCTGCGGCTCGACGAGTCGATGGACCTCGCCCGCGCGGCGGCCGCCCTCCGGCGGCGCCTCGACGGGACCGCCGTCTCCGTCGACGACGCGGTGGAGGCGACCCTGCTCGGCGGCGCGCTGACGCTCACGTTCGTCGTCGAGGACGTGGCGCCGTCCTCGCCCGGGATCGTCGGGGAGGGGACCGAGATCGACGTCACGACCGACGAGGGGACCGGGGCGGTGGTGAGCGAGCCCGACCTCCCCGACGGCGACAGCGTCGTGCCCGCGGCGACGTTCCGCGAGCTCCGCGAGGCGGCCGCGACCCGGCTCGACGGCCGGGAGTCGTTCGCGGCGGCCGGCCGGCCGACGACGCTCGGGCTCCTCCTTCGGGGGCCGCGCGGGGCCGGCAAGACGACGCTCGTCGAGGCCGTCGCGGCCGCGGTCGACGCGACCCTCGTCACGGCCTCGGCCGCGCGGCTGCGCGGCGAGAGCGCCGGCGACCGCGAGCGGCGGCTCGACCGCGTCGTCGAGGCCGCGAGCGACGCCGACCGGGCGGTGGTCCTGCTCGACGACCTCGAGGTGCTCGGCGACGACGGCGCCGCCGCGACGCTCGGCGACCGGCTCCGCGAGACGCTCGACGAGCTGCGGGCCGCGGACGGGACCGTCGTCGTCGGGGTGACGACGGACGCCGAGCGCGTCCCCGAGGCGCTGCGGCGCGGCGGGCGGTTCGACCGCGAAGTCGAGCTCGCACCGCTGAGCGTTGAGGACCGGGAGGCGGCGTTAGAGAGCGTCGCGCGCGACGTCCCGCTCGCGATGGACGTCGACTTCGCGGAGACGGCGACCCGAATAAACGGATTCGTCCTCGCCGACATCGCCGTGCTCGTCGACGCCGCGTTGGAGCGGGCGGTGCGCCGCGAGGGCCGGACCGCGGTCCGGCAGGCCGACCTCGACCGAGCGATGGAGTCGATCGACCCCGGCGGGCTCCGGGACGTCGCCGTCGAGTTCCCGTCCGTCTCGTGGGACGAGGTCGGCGGGCTGGAGGCGGCGAAACGCGAGATCGTGCGGGCGGTGTACTGGCCCTTAGAGTACGCCGGCCGCTTCGAGCGCGCCGGCATCGAGCCGCCCTCGGGCGTGCTGCTGTACGGCCCCCCCGGCACCGGGAAGACCCTGCTCGCGCGGGCCGCCGCCAGCCTCAGCGACGCGAACTTCATCTCGGTGAACGGTCCGGAGCTGTTGAACCGGTACGTCGGCGCGAGCGAGCGGGCGGTGCGGGACCTGTTCGCGACGGCGCGGGAGAACGCCCCCGCGGTCGTCTTCTTCGACGAGGTCGACGCCATCTCCCCGAAGCGGAGCGGCGACGACACGGGCGCCGGCGAGCGCGTCGTCTCCCAGCTGCTGACGGAGCTCGACGGGCTCGAACCCCTGACCGACGTGGTCGTCGTCGCGGCGACCAACCGCCCCGACTCGATCGACGAGGCGCTGTTGCGCCCGGGTCGGATCGAGAAGGCCGTCGAGACGCCGCTGCCGGACGAGGCGGCCCGGCGGGAGATCCTCGCGATCCACACGCGGAACACGCCGACGACCGCGGCGGTCGACCTCGACGCGTTGGCGGCGCGGACCGCGGGCTACAGCGGCGGCGACATCGCCGCCCTGGTGCGCGAGGCCGCGATGCTCGCCATCGAGGAGACGATCGTCGACGAGGGCGGCGGCGCCGACGGGCCGAGCGAGGCGATCGCGGTCGGCGTCGACCACTTCGAGCGCGCGCTCGCCGAGACCGCGCCCTCGGTGAAAGAGCGCGGGGAACGGCCACCCACGCCACAGGACTGAGGCGCCGCCATTAGGGGACGGCGCTCCGAGACCGGGCTACCCGCGCTCCTCGTGGAGGTTGAGCACGAAGTAGGCGATCCCGAGCGCCGTGACCAGCTCGACCGCGGAGACGATCCAGAAGGCGGTGTCGAAGCTGACCCCGCGGGACTGCACCGTCGGCAGCGCGAACAGCGCGGCGACGGCGAGGACGAAACAGACGGCGATCCCAACGACCGACGTGGTGTTCAGTACGGCGACAGTTTCGGTTGATTCGTCGGACATGGATAGTATGAGTGTGAAAAGTGGTACGGCGATTCGACAGTCGGTGCGAGGGGTCGGGGGTGCCTCAGTCGGCGGCCGACGCCTCGCCGGCCGACGGCTCCGGTGCCTCGGTGTCACCGATGATGGCGCGGCTGCGCAGGAGGATGAACCCGAACCCGACCTTCGCGGTCACGTCGAGCACCATGAACAGGAGGGTCTCGACGCCGAGGCCGACGACGCCGGCGCCCTCGGTACCGACAATCCACAGGATCGGGTAGGCGGTCCAGAGGACCAGCACCAGCGCGGTCAGCGTGTTGAACGTGCTCGCGACCTCGGGGCCGCGCTCCTTGGCCGCGCTACGGAGGCTCGTGGCGAGGAAGTACAGCACAACGATCATGCAGATCGTGCTGAACAGCCACCAGGAGTACCGCGCGAGCGGCGTGTGCGAGAGCGCGCCGATGAGGCCGGTGACGATCATCAGCGCGTCGACGCCGATCAGCGTGCCGATGCTGACCCGGTCGACCTTCGCGAGCAGCGCGAGGTCGAGCAGGAGCAGCGGCGTGGTGAACAGCCAGTCGGCGTACCGGGCGTAGTAGATGTCGAGCACTTCGCCCGCGACTTCGACTTCGGTCAGGCCGATGCCGAAGAACATCGACAGGTACGCGGCCGACGCGATGCCCGGCACGAGGATCGTGATCGCGTAGTACTCACGGGCCTCCTTGTCCGTGACCCCCCAGCCTTTCACGATGAAGTAGAAGGTCCCGATGAGCATGAATAACGTCCCGATACCTAGCCACAGCGTTTCGGGCCGACCGTCCCCGAGGACGTCGAACCCTGCCTGCAGTACTGTCGGATCCATACGCAACTACACGTACCGTCTATGGAACAATCAACTTCGACACAGCATAGTTAGGTATCCGCTACCGGCCTGTCGAGGCCGGTTTTTCTATCAGTCTTAAATATGCGAAACGAATTGCGGTTCGACGGGTTCTGTGGCCGTCGGCGTGCCGAGCGACGGCGGTTTCGATCCGGTATCGGCCGCCGTTGACTGAACGGACCTTACTGGTGACCCAAAACGACACTACTCTGGCGACCGTACTGCCCGTATGGCGAACGAGGAGACCGAGACGGAGACCGAAACGACCGACGAGGCCGAAGCGACGACGGAGCGAGAGACGGAGGCGGAGGCGACGGCCCTCGATATGGAGGCGCTCGACACGTACGAGGACCGCGTCGAGGAGCTCTCGTCGGCGCTGGAGGAGCGAGAAGAGACGATCGAGGAGCTCGAGTCCGTGGTCGAGGCCCAGTCCGAACAGATCGAGAAGCTGGAGAACCGGTTCTTGGATCTGTCCGCGCGCGTCGCGGACGGGCGCAACCTCGGTGTCTGCCCGGAGTGTAACGGGCCGACGGAGAAGAAAGAGCGGCTGTTCCGAAGCGACACGATCGAGTGCCTGCGGTGCGGTGAGATCATCCACACGTACTGATTCGCGCACGTTAGCGCGCGACGATTCCGAAACCGGCGAGTGGCATCGCCGGATGGACGGGAGACGCAGCCGCGGAACGGTGCGGTCGACGAGGAACGCGGTCGATGAGGAACGCGGTCGACGAGGGAGTCGTCAGTCGTCGGCGACGCGGGCGTCCCAGTAGGAGACGGAGGCCACGTAGTCGCCCGGGACCGTGTTCCCGACGAGCTCGTCGAGGACGCGGAAGGGGTTCGCAACGGGGCCGGGGAGCTCGCGGTAGAAGCCGTACGGCAGCACGAAGTCGTGCTCCTCGCCGGCGAGCGTGAGGTCCGCCGCGCGGAGCATGTCGACGACCTGCCGCTCGGAGTAAAGTCGGGACCCCATCGGGAGCAGCCAGGTGTACAGCGTCCGGAGGCTGCGGCTGTTGAACGTGTCGAAGAACACCTGGTCGGCGCTGACGCGGCGCAGCTCGCGGGCGAACGGCACCGGGTCGTCCATCAGGTGGAAAAAGCGCATCGCGACCACCGTGTCGAAGTGGTCGTCCGGGAACGGGAGCCGGGAGGCGTCGCCGCGCACGAACTCGACGGTGTCGGACAGCCCCGCCTCGGCCGCCTTCTCGCGGCCCTGTTCGAGCATCTCCCGAGAGATGTCGAGCCCGACGATATCGGCGCCCTGATCCGCCAGCATGGTCGTGAACCGGCCGGTGCCGCAGGCGACCTCCAGCACGCGGTGGCCCTCCTCCATCGGTCCGAGCGCCGAGAGGACCGCCTCCTTCTCGCGCCGATCGATGAGCTCCCCGCCGCCCGAGAACCGGACGTCCTCGTACTCTTCCGCGACCTCGTCGGCCTGGTACCAGTCCTGTCCCTTCACGTTGTCCGTACTGCACGCCCGACCGACAAAACCGTACTGGATGCGGTCGGGGACAACGCCGGGACGGGTGGCGTCCCTACCCGCTCGTCGAAACCGTCTCGGTCGAGATCCTGACGATGACCCGCGGCCCGGACTCCTCGCCGTGGTGCGGGTACTCGTCGACGTCGAAGTACCGCCGCGCGAGCTCGTCGATGTGTTCGTTCGCGCCCTCCTCGGTCAGTTCCGCCTCGCCGCGGACCGAGACGTAGCGGTAGGGGTCGTCCGGGTCGAGCACGCTGACGCCGACCTTCGGATTCCGCCGAATGTTCCGCTCCTTTCGCCGCCCGCGAGCCGTGTTAACGAGGACGTACTCGCGGTCCTCGTGGTCGACCCACACCGGCGTGACGTGCGGGGTACCGTCGGGCGTCACGGTCGCGAGGTGAGCGAACGATTCGCGCTCGAAGACGTCGACGTGGGACTCGGGGATCACGCCGACTCGTATGGACGGGACGGGCGTAAACCCACACGATCGATCGAGATAATTATACGCCGAGACGTGATATTAACACATTATATTATCCCAATCGGATTCCCCAATATGTAGCTAACCTTTACCAATAGGCAGAGGGTTCGAAGGTAGTATGAGTACCAGTCCAGCGGAGACCGCCGACCAGGACCGCCTCTCAGAGAGCGAGTACCGCGATCGCTTACGCGAACTTCCCCCCAGCGCCAAGCTCGTCGCGAAGGTACTGGAGGGCGACTCGCCCCTCTCGCAGGGCGGGCTCGCCGATGAGTCGCTCCTGCCCGACCGGACCGTCCGCTACGCGCTCAACCGCTTAGAGGAGGAGGGGCTCGTCGACTCCCGCTACAGCTTCAAGGACGCGCGCAAGCAGGTGTACTACCTGACTATTTAAACGGACGCCTGACAGCTTAAACAGAACAGTCGTCGACGCCGCACGGAGTCCTTTTTAATCCCTCGCCCCGATACTCGGGTGTATGGAGCTCTCGGTCGTCGTGCCGACCCTCAACGGGCGAGACCGACTGGCCGCCTGCCTCGACGCGCTGGCGGCGCACGCCCCCGAGGCGGAGGTGGTCGTCGCCAACGGCCCCTCCGCGGACGGGACGACCGGGATGGTTCGCGACCGCGACGACGTCGACGTGCTCGTGGAGATCTCCGACCGCACGGTCAACGTCGCCCGCAACGCCGGCATCGAGGTCGCGACCGGCGACGCGGTCGCGCTGGTCGACTACGACAACCGGATCGGCGAGGGCTGGCTCGACGCCGTCCGGGCCGGGCTCGCCGACGCCGACGCGGTGACGGGCCCGGTGACGCCGATCGAGCCGTCCCGCGGGACGGAGGCGGCCCCGGACGGGTCGGCCGCGGTGAACTCCGACGCCGACGAGAGCGACGACGCCGACGCGGACGACACCTCGGCGGGCCCCGAACGCCGGACGATCAGGGGCCGCGACGTGACCTACTTCGCGGGCGGAAACGTCGCTTTCCGGCGGGAGACGCTCCGGGACCTCGACGGCTTCGACGAGTACCTCCGGACCGGCGGCGCGCGCGACGCGGCCCACCGGCTCGCGCGGATGGACCGCGAGGTCGCGTGGCGCGACGACCTCGCGGTGACCAAGGAACTGCCGAGCCCGACCGCCGCCGACGGCGGACGCAGCGCCCGCGAGTGGGGCTGGAAGTACCGGGCGCTCGCGTACCGCCTTTTAAAAAACTACGGCGTCCGGCCGGAGCTGGTGGCGCGGATCGGCTCGCACGCCGCGACGGACGCGGTCGGGGCGGCCGCCGACGTGGTCCGCGGCGAGTCGACGCCCTCGCGGTGGGCCGCGACCGGTCGCGACGTGCTCGTCGGCCTCGCCGGCGGGGGGTCGGACGGGCTCGTCGCCCGCGGCCGCGACCGGAGCCCGGCTCGGAACCCGAACGGGCTCTCGGAGCGCGCCGACCGCGCCGTCGCGAAGTACGACCGACGCGAGCGGGAGGAGTGACCCCGCGCCTTTTAACCTCCGCCGTCGTCTACGGCCGGTAACGAATGGGACTCACGAAGCGGATCATCCCCTGTATCGACGTCGACCTCGACGACGACGGGGACGCGGCGGTGTACACGGGCGTCAACTTCGAGAACCTGGAGTACACCGGCGACCCGGTCGAGCTGGCGAAGAAGTACAACGCCGCGGGCGCCGACGAGTTCGTCTTCCTCGACATCACCGCGAGCGCCGAGGGTCGCGAGACGATGCTCGACGTGGTGAACGCGGTCGCCGACGAGTGTTTCATCCCGCTCACCGTCGGCGGCGGCATCCGCACGAAGGCGGACATCAAGGAGACGCTCCGCGCGGGCGCTGACAAGGTGTCGATCACGACCGGCGCCCTGGAGCGTCCCGAGCTCATCGAGGAGGGCGCCGCGGCGTTCGGCAGCCAGTGTATCGTCATCTCCGTCGACGCGCGCCGGCGGCACGACGACGCGGGCGAGCACTTCTACGAGGACGACGACGGCGAGACGGTGTGGTTCGAGTGCACCAAGAAGGGCGGCCGCGAGGGCACCGGCATCGACGCCGTCTCGTGGGCGAAGGAGGCCGAGGAGCGCGGCGCCGGCGAGCTGTTCGTCAACTCCATCGACATGGACGGGACGAAGGACGGCTACGACATCCCGCTGATGAAAGCGGTGTGCGACGCCGTCTCGACCCCCGTCATCGCCTCCTCCGGCTGCGGGAGCCCCGAGGACATGTACGAGGTGTTCACCGAGGCGAACGCCGACGCGGGGCTCGCCGCCTCCATCTTCCACTTCGGCGACTACTCCATCGAGGAGACGAAGAAGTACCTCGACGAGCGCGGCGTTCCCGTCCGATTGTAGGCGAACGGACGCCGATCCTACTCGGATATGAAATAATGTGCGTTCACAACTGCCGTAGTTTCCAATAGTATCGATCGAAACCAACAATTATTATATGATGGCGGTCGAATCGTGACGTATGTCCACGTCATCGACGCGTGTCCGTGCCGAGCGCCCGGAGCTCGTCTGCAAACGGACCGACGACGGCTCGGGAGACGGGGAGGTGACGTTCTTCGAGCGGGAGCGGGACCCCGACGAGCGGACGACGCGGTGGATCACGGTCCGCGAGGCGGACTGCGTGCCGCGCGACGAGTGGCGGTAGGGGACCCGGAGCGGTGCAGGCGGCCCCTTTTTACGACCCCGTGAGTCCGGGGCGGGAGTACGGGAAACGAAACGCGGGTATCGCGGACGACCGCCGGCGACGCGGGTATCGCGGACGGCCGCCAGCGACGCGGTTCCTGAGCCGGCCACGCGGTGGCTGAAGGGACGAGCGGTCACCACCGATTTATTACCCCCCGTCGGCAACCCCTCACCCTGCGTCGGATCCACAGATGACACGGGCCCTCGTCGCGCGGTTCTCGAACGTGCTCCTCGTGCTCGGGGCCGTCGCCGTCGGCGTTCTCGTTCCGGGGCTGTCGCCGTATGTCGATCCGCTGATCACGCCGCTCGTCGTGTTCCTCGTGTTCACGTCGCTCCGAGGGGTCCGGTTCGCGGCGATCGACTACTCGTCGTACGCCGCGGTGGTCGCCCTCTCGCTCTGTCTCTCGTACGTCGTGTTGCCGCTCGGGGGGATACGCCTCGTCGAGTTCGCGTTCGCGGACGCGGCCGGAACCGGCGCCGTCCTCGGGTTCGCGATCGCGCTCTCGGTGCCGACGACCGCGGGAAGCGCGATAATCTGGACGCGGCTCGCGCGCGGCGACGTGCAACTGGCGACGGTCAGTTCGATCGCGTCGCTGCTCCTCGCGCCCGCGGCGACGCCCCTCGTGCTCACGCGGCTCGTCGGCTCGCGGATCGCCGTCCCCACCGCGTCGATCCTCACGGATCTGGCCGTGATCGTGGGCGGCGGAGCCCTGCTCACGGCCGCCGTTCCGACCGACGCGCTGTCGACCGACGCGGTCGAACGGGGGTCGACGCTCGCGATACTCCTCCTGATCTACACGGCCGTCGCCGGCGCGGGCGTCGTCGGGATCGACGCCGCGACGCTGCTCGCCGTCGTCGGC
>NZ_MWTH01000016.1:358177-380153 GCF_059752395.1 Halorubrum sp. B53
TCGCGGGCTGCCTCTTCGGCGTCGGCGCGGCGCTCAGCGCGTGCTGTCAGCGCGCGTTCGGAATCGAACGAGACCGGGCGTTCGCCCTGTTTTTCACCACGAATCTGAAAAATCTCGGAATCGCGCTGCTCGTCTCGCTCCCGTTCGCCGACCCGCTGGTCACCGTCTCGATAATCGTCTACTACGTCGTCCAGCAGACCGGGGGCGCCGCGCTCGCGGACGCGACGTGAGGGAGACAGACCCCTCCCGGTCAGTCGTCGACCGCGACGGGATCGGGCGTCGGCAGGTCGCGGTCGTGTAACAGCGCGACCGTCGCCAGTCGGATGGCGTGCGGCCAGCCGAGCGGGGTGGCGCTGTCGGGCGTCCCGTCGTCGAAGAACTGCTCGGGGAGGTAGCTCGTCGACTCGCACAGCGTTCCGCCGGGCGAGACGTGCGCGAGGAGCTCGCGGGCGCGCTCCGCCAGCCGGTCGGCCCGCGGGTCGTCGTGAGCCGCGAGCAGGGCCGCGAGCTCGGCGCAGGCGTTCGCGCCCCACGCCGTCGAGACGGTCCACACCTTCTCCGAGAGCTGGCCGGCCTGCCGCCACGCGTCGCCCTCGTAGCGGATCAGCCCCGCGATCTCGTCGCTCTCGTGGGCGAGCCCGTCGACGACCGTCTCCACGTGCGAGACGAGCCGGTCGAGCCGCTCCGCGTCGACGGCTCCGTCGTCACCCTCGCCGTCAGCGCCGCTCTCACCGAGGGCGTCGAACGACCGGTGCGCGCTCGCCAGCGACAGCGTCGAGGAGTCGAGCCGGTCGTCGATCGCCCCCTCGGGCGTCTCTCGGAGGGCGAAACAGCCGCGTTCGGGCACCCAGAGGTCGTCGAGCGCCTCGTATACGCGGGTCGCCTGATCGCGGGCGTGGCCCGCGAGGTCGTCGGGCAGGGAGCCGGCGTCGAGGTCGCGTCCGGGGGCGCTCGCGTCGCCGTCGGCGTCGAGGTCGGCGGCGTCGAGCCCGTCGCCGTGGAGAGCGAGCTCGCTGTACGCCTCCAGGAACGTCGCCGCGGTGTGGGCGAACCGCCCGGCGCTGTCCTCCCACGCGTTCTGGCAGACGACGGGGCGGCCGTCGTCCTCCAAGGTCTCGTCGAGCCCGGCGAGCGCGGCGACGAGGGTCGCGTCGAGGTCGGCGACGTCCACGCCGGCCTCGCGCGCCTGCGCGAGGTAGGCGATGACGCTGCCGGTCTGGTCGGCCTGGTAGTCCACGTCGGGGCCGTCCTCGATGCGGGCGTTCGCCCAGCCGGGCGCGAGCGCGCCGTTCCGGGGCCAGACGCGGTGGGGCCACGAGCCGTCCGGGCGCTGGGTGGCGACGTACATCTCGGCCGAGCGGGCGTGCCAGTCGCCGAGCCCGAGCCCGAGCCGGTCGTCGGCGCCGAGCAGGAACGCCGATATCTCCGCGTCGTCGCGGAACCAGGTGTAGCCGTAGCCGCCGGAGGTCGCGTAGAAGGGGTCGAAGTCGGGCCCGGCGATCCGGAGCCCGGACTCGGCCGAGAGCAGGGAGAGCACGCGGAGGTCGGCGACCACCGACTCGCGGGCCGGCGCCGACTCGGGGACCGAGGGCGTCGTCTCGCCGGCGGCCGCGGCGAGCGCGTCCACGGAATCGAGATCGGCGAACAGCTCGTCGAGCCGGGCGCGGGCCGCCTCGCGCGTCGTCTCGGCGCGGTCGGTCAGGAGCGAGGCGACCGCGGCGACGCCGTCCTCGAAGGGGACGTCGGCGATGACCTCGCCGGAGAGCCGCTCCTCCTCGTAGCGGTCGCCGTCGCGGTCGCGGGGGAGGTCCGTCGGCGTCTCCTCGAGGAGCTCCGGGAACGTCGCCGGGAGCTGGCCGCGCAGGTCCGAGAACCCGGTGTCGCTCGCGAGGAAGTCGTGCTCGTCGGCGTGGTACACTTCGACCGCGTCGTCGTACCGGAGCTGGCCGACGCGGTCGTCGCGGCCGTCGGGCGCGAACCGGGCGTAGACGACGAGCGAGAGCGCCTCGGGGTCGACGTTCGCGTGCCCGTCCTCCCCAACGTCGACCGTCGCGCGGGTGAGGTGCGCGTCGCCGAGCGTGACGTCGTGGCGGGTCACGGTCGCGGCGTCCGCCTCGTGGACCGTCTCGATCACCGTCGTGTCGCCGACGTACCGCTGGGCGGTGTCGACCTCGTCGAGCCAGGTGACGTCGCCGCCGACGGCGAGTCCGAGCCGCGATCGGACCAGCCCGGTCCGGCCGGTCAGCGGGTAGCCGAAGTCGCGGAGCTCGCCGTCCTCGTCGACGTGGACTAACCGCCCCTCGCCGCCGGAGAACCGCCCGGTAACGGTCCGGCGCTCACCGGGGAACCGGGTGGCGTGTCCGGTGTTGCGCTTGTAGTCGTCGAGCGCGTCGCGGAGTTGCATTACGCTGGTAAACGCCCCCTCCGTGTATGAAGTTTTGGTGTAATCTTCATTCGTATCTTTGGAGAACGGAAACGCTCAAGCCGGGGGACGCCCGGGTACCGGCATGCACGAACCCGGGCCCCCGCGGACGACGAGCGTCGGCGAATCGGTCGAGCTGGCGCCGCGCTCCCCGGATCCGGACGGGACATACGAGTGGACGGTCCGCGACGCGCCCGACGGGAGCGCCGTCGGCGCCGGCGACGGGCCTGAAAAAGGTGGATCGGAGGCCGAACGGCGGGAGCCGGTCCTCCGCCGCGGCGAGACGAGCCGATCGGACGCGCCGGTCGTCCACCTCCGGCCCGACGCGCCGGGGACCTACGTCCTGACGCTCGACGCGCCCGACGGGACGCACCGCCAGCGGGTGCGCGCCTTCCCGGACGAACGCCGGGAGGCGGAGCTGCGCGTGCCCGCTGCGGACCTCCCGGTGGACGACGCCGACGTCGACCGCGTCTCGCTGATGTGGGCGCACAACGAGCGCCTCCTCGCCCGCGACCGCCCCGAGCGCGACGGCGACGACTGGGTGGTCGAGGCCCGCGTGCCGCCCGGGCGTCACGGGTTCAGCTTCGTCGCCAACGACGACCCGAGCAACGAGCACGGCGACGTCGTCGAGGTCTCCGGACCGGGCCGCCCCCGCCTCTCGCTCGACGCGTGCGTGGAGGAGAGCGAAGGCGGCGGAGGATATGGCTCGACGGTCGTTCTGACGGCCGACGTCGACGCCCCGCCGAGGCTGGGCGACGGCGACGCGTCGGACGAGCCCCGCGTCGACGTCGAGTTCCTCGTCGACGACCGCGACGCGGATCCCGAGACGGTCGCGCGGATCGAGTCACTCGCGGACGGTGCCACGCTCGCGGTTCCGCTCGATGAAATCCCCGACGAGGCCCTCGGCGGCGACGGCATCCGGGTCCACGCGGTCCCGCGCGCGGAGCGGTACGGGGCCGCCGAGACGGTGCGGATCGGGCCCGACGACGACGAACGGACCGCCGAAGACGGCGGCGACGACGCGTCGCTCACGGTGAGCGACCCCCACGCGCCGCCCGAGTGGGCCGACTCGCCGACGATATACGAGGTCTTCGTCCGGTCGTTCGCGGGCGACACCCTGCCGACCACGTTCCGCGAGATCGAGCGCCGCGTGCCGTACTTGGAGAGCCTGCGCGTCGACGCGCTCTGGCTGACGCCCGTGCTGGCCTCGCCGACGGAGCACGGCTACCACGTCACCGACTACTACGAGACGGCGAGCGACCTCGGCTCTCGGGAGGCGTTCGAGTCGCTGGTCGAGACCTGCCACGACGCCGGCATTCGGGTGGTCTTCGACCTCGTCATCAACCACACCTCCCGCGATCATCCCGCCTTCCAGCTGCACGCTGCCGGCGTCGACGAGTACGCCGACCACTACCGGCGGGCCGACGGCGCGTTCGACGTGACCGGCACCGACTGGGCGGAGCTCGCTCCCGGCGACATGCCGGAGTACTACTTCAACTGGCGGCGGATCCCCAACCTCAACTTCGACAGCCCGACGGTCCGCGCGTGGCTGCTGGACGTGGTCGACGAGTGGGCCGCCGTCGTCGACGGCTTCCGCGCCGACGTGGCGTGGGGGGTCCCGCACGGCTTCTGGAAGGAGGTCGCCGACCGCGTCCCCGACGACGTTCTCCTCCTCGACGAGACGCTCCCGCACGACCCCTTCTACGGCGAGGGGGAGTTCGACCTCCACTACGACACCTCCCTGTACGAGGTCCTCCGCGACGCCGGCGCGGGCGAGGCGCCCGCGGACGCGGTCGCCGACGCGTTCGATCGCGCCGCGTGGCTCGGCTTCGACGACCCGGCCGCGCAGCTGCGCTACGTCGAGAACCACGACGAGGAGCGGTACCTCGCCGAGTACGGCCGGGACGCGCTGAAGGCCGCCGCCGCGACCGTCTTCGCGCTCCCCGGCGCGCCGATGATCTACGCCGGGCAGGAGCGCGGCAACGAGACGTACCGGGGCCCGATCCGGTGGCACGACGGCGACAACGACCTCACCGACTTCCACCGCGACCTCGCCGCGCTCCGCGAGCGCGAGCCGGACCTCCGCGAGGGCGCCGTCGACTTCGAGGCCGCCGACGTGCGCGTCGTCGACGGCGACCCCGAGCGGGTGACTGCGTGGGTCCGCGCCGCGGAGAATCGAGACGACCCTCTCCTCGTCGTCGTCAACTTCGCGAGCGAGCCGGCGACCGTCGCGGTGCCGGAGCGAGTCGAGACCGACCTGTTCGCGGACCGGGCGGTCGGTGCCGAAGTCGACGTCGAAGCCGTCGCGGTTTTTAAATAATCGGCCGCGGCGTCGACCGAGCGGCCGGCGCGGGTTGCGGTCTCCGGCGTTTATAAGTGGGCGCCTCGTCCTCTTCCCGTATGGACGACCGGACGCTGAACGACCTCCTCCGCCGGTTCGGGCTCTCGGACAAGGAGATCGACACGTATCTCAGTCTCTTGGAGCACGGCGAGGCGAAGGCGAGCACGATCGCGGACGCCGCCGGCGTGTCGAAGCGCTACGTCTACAGCGTGAGCGAGTCGCTCGCGGACCGCGGGTTCGTCGAGGTGAACGACCACGTCGTGCCGACGACGATCCGCGCGAACCCGCCCGACGAGGTGATAAACCGGCTCCGCTCCGACGTCGACGCGATCCGGCCCGGACTGGAGGAGCGCTTCTCGCGGGTGGAGCGGTCCGTCGAGCAGTTCGAGGTGATCAAGTCCCGCGTCACCGTCATCAAGCGGATCCGCTCGCTGCTCGGCGACGCCGAGTCGGAGGCGGCGCTGTCGATCACGGCCGACCACCTCCCCGAGATCCGCGAGTCGCTCTCGGACGCGGTCGACCGGGGCGTCCTCGTGCTCCTCGTCGTCTCGGACGCCGAGGACGACCTCGCCGAGGAGGACCTCGACGTCGACGCGTTCGAGGGCGTCGCCAGCGTCGTCCGGACGTGGAGCGAGGCGATGCCCACGCTGCTCACCGTCGACTCCGCGGCCGGCGTCGTCGCCCCGCCCGAGCTCCTCCGCCGGTCCGACACCGACCGACAGGCGATCCACTTCTCGCAGGAGCAGCTCGCGCCCGTCATCGTCGGCTCCTTCCTCGGGAACTACTGGCCGGCCGCGACCGAGGCCGCGACCGCGCCGCCGGCGCCGCTGCCGGCGGAGTACGCGAACTTCCGGCACACCGTCCTGCAGGCGACCCTGCGCCTCCGCGCCGGACAGCTCCCGCGCGTGACCGTCGGCGGGCGGTGGACGGAGAGCGACGAGCCGGTCGAGCTCGACGGCCGCGTCGTCGAGGCGAAACAGGGGATGGTCGAGCCGACGAACAACGAGTTCCCGGTCCAACACTCGCTCGTCGTGGAGACCGACGACGGCACCGTCACCGTGGGCGGCAAGGGCGCGTTCGTCGAGGACGTCGAGGCCGACCTCGTGCGGATCGAGGCCGGCGACGACGACGAGTCCGGCGGCACCGCCGACACCGAGTAGGTCCGCCCCGAGTGGATCGACGCCGCGCGGGTCGACGCCGACCTACCCGCGGATCGGGGCGCTCGCCAGTCCGGCGGGCTCCTCGTCGGCGGCGGGCTCGATTCGGAGCCGCCAGCCCCCTTCCGCGGCGTCGACGCGGATCGCACTCGGGGGCGACCGATCGCCGTGTCGGCAGAGTTCGAGGACGATGGGTAGCGTCGGGAATCGCCCGTCCTGGGGGCTCAGCGCGTAGTCGGACACGTGGACGACCCTCGACGCCGCTGGCGGCTCGTCGCCGCTCGGGTCGGCCGCGTAGCTCCCGACGACCCCCGCTCCGGCGAGGCGCTCGAACGCCCCCGCCACCGGGTCCGCGTCGGGCGCGGCGGGGAGCCGCGACGCGGCGTCGGCCAGCACCGCGGCCTGTTCGGTCGGCTCGAGGCCGCGGCGAAGCTCGAACGCCACCGCCTCGAGGAGCCGGAGACAGAGGCCGTCCGGGTCCGACCGCTCCTCCGCGAACGCGAAGTACGCGTCCATGACCGCCGACTCGACCGCGTCGTGGTCGCC
Source organism: Halorubrum sp. B53 (assembly GCF_059752395.1). NCBI lineage: Archaea > Methanobacteriati > Methanobacteriota > Halobacteria > Halobacteriales > Haloferacaceae > Halorubrum > Halorubrum sp. B53. The sequence continues at coordinate 364,644 of NZ_MWTH01000016.1, forward strand.
CGCCGAGAGGGCCTCGAACACCGCCGCCGCCGCGTCGTGGCAGAACCCGACGAGGTCGCGGCTCGGAGCGGGAGTTCCGTCCGAGCGGCCGTCCCGACCCGGGCTCCGACCGCGATCCGAACGGTCGTCACCGTCTCGGCTCACGACTGGGTCGGAGAGCGACCAGGCCGCCGCCTCGGCCGCCGAGAACCGCCGCACGTCGTGCTCGCCGCCGGCGGACCGACCGCTTCCGGCGTCGCCGTCGGCGCTTCCGTCGCGGGCGCCGAGGCCGACGCCCTCGTCGCCAGCGTACTCCTGCCGCACGATCACGTCGTAGTACGGGACCTGCGGGTCGTACCGACGGAGCGCGTCGCGGTACTGCTCGGTGGCGCGGGCCGCGGCGCGCGCGGCGGTCCGGCTCTCGAAGCGGAGCCCGGCCGCGGGGACCGGTCGGTCGCCGTAGCGAGCGCAGACGAGCGAGTACTCGCCGTCGGTCGAGGCCAGCGACTCGATGTGGTCGCTGATCGCGGCCAGGGTCGTCCCGATCACGTCGGGGTCACGCTCCTCATGGGGTCACTCCTCCAAGCTCGGGTGCGTCTCCTGCGGGTCGGGGTGCGGGTCCGCGAACCGCTCGCGCGTCGCGTCGAGCGAGGCGGCCTCGCGCTCGCGGCGCTCCTCGGCGTCGATCTCCTCGCAGCCCGGCGGCACCTCCCGGCCGCGGTCCGTGAAGTACCCCTCGGGCGCCACCCAGTCGTGGTAGAACGGCGCGTCGTCGTCCTCCAGCAGCGTGACCGCGACCTCGGCGCCGTGCCCGGCGCACACCGCGGCCTGATGGGGCTTCTCCGCGAGACGCCCCGCCGCGTACAGCCCGTCGACGCCGGTCCGGCCGCGTTCGTCGACGTCGACGTACGCCTTCCCGCGGTCGAGGATCCCGACGCCGTCGATCCCGTCGAGGTAGCCGACCTCGTTCTTCGTGGCCGCGACGACGTACCGCGTCCGGACCCGGTCGTCGCCGTCGGTCTCGACGGCGAAGCGGGCGCCGTCGTTCGGGTCGTCGCCGTTCGAATTGTCGCCGTCCGAGCCGTCGCCGTCGACATCGCCGGACCCCTCGATCGCCGCGACCCGCGTGACCCGCGCGTCGAGCCGGTCCGCCCCCGCGGTCTCGGCCTGCTCGCCGAGGAGGTCGAGCAGTTGTCGGGCGTTGACGCCGAGCGGGAACCCCGGGAAGTTCTCTAGGTGGGCGTTCCGCCGGAGGATCGACTCGCCGGCGTCGACGACGAGCGTGTCGAGCCCCTGCCGCGCCGTGAACACGGCCGCCGAGAGCCCGGCGACGCCGCCGCCGACGACGACGGCGTCGCGCGAGTCGGTCGGTCCCTCGGTCATCGGTCGGCCTCCGGCCCGCACCGTCGGTCGCGGTCCGCGGTCCGTCCGTGGTTCGGATCCATACCCGGTGACGCGGGCGAGACGAAGTATGAGCTTCGGTCCCGCGGGTCAGGCGCGATGCGCGGTCGACCGGCCGGCCTCGCCTCGCTCATCGCCGCACTCGAACCGGGTTGGCGGCGGCGATGAACGGCTCGTCGCCGTCGGCCGCCGCGAACGCGATGTCGCCGGCGTCGCCGCGCTCGACCCGCCACGCCGGCAGCGCCGGCACGTCGTAGTCGGTCGGGTCGCCGTACGTCGCCGCGACGGCCCACTCGCGGGCGCGCATTTATACCTCCCCGTTGATGACGTCCGCGACGCGCTGGCGGTCGAACAGCCGCTCTCCATCCGGGATTTCCGGGTACGGACCCTCCTCGTAGCGCGGCCACTCGCCGAACGTCTCGGGGTACAGCTGCTTCGCCGTCATCTCCAGCTGGAAGAGGTTGAGGACCGGCCCCTGATAGCGGGCGCCCTGCGGGTGGATCCGGTCGTTCTGTACCGCGGTGACCTCCGAGCCGACGGGATCGTCCTCGAAGGCGGCCCGCCGCCCGGCCATGTCAGTCCCCGGCTCCATCCCGCCGAGGTAGAGGATTACGTCCGGGTCGGCCTCGAGCATCGTCTCGAAGTCGACGACCGTGCCGGAGTCGACGCTCCCCTCGAACGCGTCGCGCGGGCCGAGCGGGCGCGTGTGCGACGTGAGGAAGCCGGGGTTGCTCAGCGTGTACGCGTAGATGCTCTCGATGTCGGCCGCGGCGATCATGATCGCGGTCGGGCGCTCCTCCTCCGGCGGCAGACCGCCTTCGATCGTCGACAGGAGGTCGTCGCGGACGCCCGCGAGTGCCTCGTAGCGCTCGCGCTCTCGGAACGCCTCGGCGACGATCTCGAACTGCTCCCAGAGCCCGTAGTACTGGTACCCGTCGGCCCACTCCCCGGTCGGCTCCTGGTGACGGTCGCTGAGGGAGTTGCCGAACCACGGCGAGACGTTCTCGGCGATCTCGTCGACGTCGGCGCGGTCCCACGCGTCCTGCCGGGTGATCCACGCGGGGTCCGCGAGGTGGACGTCGCTGTCGAGGCCGTACAGCTTCTCCTTGTCCGGCTGCCACGAGGAGTAGCGCCCGGACCAATCGAGCGAGACGCCCGGGAGCCGCTCGACGAACTGGTTCCAGAGGCCGTCGTAGTAGTCGGGCGCGTGCAGCGCGGTGACGTCGTTCCCCCGGCCCAGCGCGAACGCCATGCCCGCGTGGTGGGTGAGGCGCGTGAACACCGTCTCCGGCGGCGACTCGAAGGCCACCTCGCCCATCGGCGAGATCGACGCCGTGTAGCTCCCGTCGTCGGCGTCGGTCTCGGACTCCGCCGACTCGCCGCCGTCGGACGAATCGGAATCCGCCGCGCCGCCGTCCGGCGACTCGGGGTCGGCGTCGCCGCCGCCGACACAGCCGGCGAGGAGGCCGCCGAGCGCGACCGTGCTGCCGTACTTCGCGAACGCTCTGCGGGTCGGGTCTCCGCGTGCCGCGTCGTCTCTGCGCATGTTTTTAGGCTAGCCTAAAACAATTTAACCGCTTCGGTTTTTAGGCCGGCCTAAACAAGTCGCGGAGACGGACGGACCGATCTACTCCGACTCCGCGTGACGCGCGCGCAGCGGCGTGACGCGCGGTCCGTTCTCGGTCTGCACCACGTCGGCGTCGACGCGGAACACGTCCGCGAGCAGCTCCTCCGTGACGATCTCCTCGGGGGCGCCGCGGGCGCGGATCTCGCCGTCCTTGAGCGCGACCATCCGGTCGGCGAGCCGGGCGGCCTGCTCGATGTCGTGGAGCACGACGACGACGGTCACGTCGCTCTCGTCGCGGAGCGTCTCGATGATCTCCATCACCTCCATCTGGTGATGGAGGTCGAGGAACGTCGTCGGCTCGTCGAGGAGGAGCACGTCGGTGTCCTGTGCGAGCACCATCGCGATCCACGCGAGCTGCTTTTGCCCGCCGCTGAGGCTCCCTACCTCGCGGTCGCGCAGGTGACCGCAGCCGGCGAGCTCGATCGCCTCCTCAACCGCAACCGCGTCCTCGTCGGTCGTCCGCTCGAAGAAGCCGCGGTGGGGGTACCGTCCGTGGTACACGAGATCCTCGACCGTGATGCTGTTCGGCGAGGTGCTCTCCTGCGAGAGCAGCCCGAGCTTCCGGGCGAGCGCCTTCGTGTCCATCGCGTGCACGTCGCGGCCGTCGACCAGCACGGAGCCGTCCTCCGGCGCGAGCTGTGTCGCCAGCCCCTTCAGCAGGGTGCTCTTTCCCGAGCCGTTCGGACCGACGAGGGCCGTGACGGCGCCGGGTTCGGCCGCGATCGACTCGCCGTCGATGACGGGCCCCGGGGCGTTCGGATACCCTAAGACGAGGTCCTCGCCGTCGAGGTCGCTCGCGTCCGTCGCGGGCTCCCCTCGGGCCGTCGCCGAGGCGCCCGCGTCGTTCGATCCGTCCGGTCCGTCCGTCGCGTCGATCTCCGTCGCGTCCGCGTTCTCCGTTGACATTTAGAGTTCACCCATGTTCTGCTGTCGCCGCATCAGGTACAGGAAGTACGGGCCGCCGATCAGCCCGGTGACGATTCCGACCGGGATCTGCGAGGCCGCGCCCGTGATCACGCCCATCCCGAGGCGCGCGCCCACGTCGGCCGCGACCATCAGCGCGGGACCGACGAACAGACAGCCGACGATCACCCGCTTGTAGTCGCTGCCGACGAGATTCCGCACCATGTGGGGGACGATCAGCCCAACGAAGCTGACGATGCCGGCCACCGCGATGCTGGCGGCGGCCGCCAGCACGGCGACGCCGGAGAGCGCGAACCGCACCTTCTCGATCGACATCCCCAGCGACTTCGCCGTCTGCTCGCCCAGGAGGAGGAGGTTCAGCTGTCGCGACCCCGCGAGCGACAACGCCACCGCCACGGCCGTCCACGGCAGCGCCATCCGGACCTGCTCCCAGTCGGTCCCCGTCAGCGACCCCGTCGTCCACTGGATCGCCGACTGGACGACGCCGATGTCGTCCGCGAAGAAGAACAGCCCCGTCTGGAGGCTGTTGAAGACGGTCCCGACGATTACGCCCGCGAGCACGAGCCGGACCGGGCTCGTCCCGTTCTTCCACGCGATGGCGTAGACGACCAGGAACGCGACCGCGCCGCCGAGCGCCGCGATCAGCGGGAGGAACGCCGAGAGCCCCCCGAACACCACGAGCGTCAGCAGGATCATCAGCCCCGCGCCCGAGGAGACGCCGAGGATGAACGGGCTCGCGAGCTCGTTCCTGGTGACCGCCTGGAAGATGGCTCCCGAGACGCCGAGGTTCATCCCGACGATAGCCGCGACGAACACCCGCGGAAGCCGGATGTTCCAGACGATGAGCGTCTCGTGTGCCAGCTCGGGGAGCTCCCCCTGAAAGCCGGTGATCGAGCGCATCAGCCCCTCGCCGACGACGAAGTTCAACAGCCACCGCGGGTCGAGGAGGACCGCGGGATCGAGGACAGCGCGCCACGCCTCGCCGATCGTCATCGAGTACGCGCCGAAGCTCACCTGCACGAGCCCGCCGGCGACGACGACCGCGACGCTGGCGAGCGCGACCGAGACCAGTTTGGGATCGAACAGCGCCCCGATCCGCCCCTCTGACGCCCGGCGCGCGGCGCCCTCACCGGCGACCGACCTCCCGCCGCTCATCGCGTCCCCTCGGCGTACGCGGCGATGTCCTCGTCGTCCATGGCGTCGAGCAGCGCGTCGGCCCCGTGGGCGTCGACGGCGGCGTCGGGGTCGATGTGGCCGGCGAGCGCGCGCCGTCCCTCGGCGGTCCGCGCCTCGACCTCGTCGGCGTCGACGTACGCCGACAGCGCCTCGTCGATCGCCGCCTCGCGGACCCGGGCGAACCGCTCCCCGTCCGGGTCGACGGGAGCGTCGGCGTGGCGATCGTCGAACCACTCGACCCACCGCTCGCGGTCGGCCCACTCCTCGTCGCGCTCGGCCTCGCGGCGCACCCAGTCGACGCCCTCTGCCGCCGCGGGCCACCAGCCGTCGTCGATCCGCGCGTCCGTGACGACCCGCCGGGCGACGCGGGCGCCGCGCCCGGCCGCCGTGACCACCTGTCGGTCGGCCTCTGAGGGAGTGGCGACGTAGAGCCCGTCGACCGGCGTCGCCCCGTCGGGGTCGGCGTACTCCCGGTCGAAGTGCTCGTGGACCTCGCCGCCGTGGTCGTGGGTCTCGAACATCGCGTCGTCGTCGTCGAGCCCGCGGAGGTACTCGCCGCCGTACCGCGTCGCCGCCACCACGCGGCGGGCGGTGACCGGCTCGCCCTCCTGCGGAGTGACGCGGAACCGCGTCTCCGCCTCGCCCCCGTCCCGTTTCTCGGCCGACTCGACGAGGTCGTCGACGAGCTCGGCGCCCGCGCGCTCGACGTGCTCGTGCGCGAGGTCGTAGAACGTCTCGACGTCGATCCCGCCGGGGAACCCGAGGTAGTTCCCGAGGTGCGCGCAGCGCGCGATCGACGACCGGCCGCGGTCGAACACGGCGACGTCGAGCCCCTCGCGGGCGGCGAAGACCGCGGCCGAACAGCCGGCGGGACCGCCGCCGACCACGACGGCGTCGTAGTCAATCTCCTCGGCGCCCTCGCCGCGGTCGGTCTCCTCGCGATCGTCTCGGTCGCTCATTCCGCATCACCGGCCACGATCGCCGCGACCCGGTCGCGGTCGAAGAGGTGCTCTGACTCCGGAATCTCCGGGTAGTCGTCGCCGTGCTCGTAGCCCGGCCACTCGCCGAACCGCTCCGGGAACAGCTGTTTGGCGGTCATCTCCAGCTGGAACAGGTTCATGATCGGTCCCTGCACCGGATGGCCCGAGGGGTAGAACCGGTCGCTCTCGACCGCGGAGAGCTCGCCGGCGACCGGGTGGTCGGCGAGCTCCTCGCGGATCGCCCCCACGTCGTAGTAGGAGGCGATACCGTACTGGTGGAGGACGACGTCCGGGTCGACCTCCAGCAGCCGCTCGTGGTCGTACGCCGTCTCGTAGGTGACGTCGTCCGCGGCGAAGGCGTCGGGGACGTCGAAGGGCCGGACGTGCGCGTTCGCGAATCCCGGCTCGTCGGTCCGGGAGGGGTAGTACGTCCCGTCCATGTAGATGAGCGCGGCGACCGTCGGGCGCTCCTCTGCGGGCGGGAGGTCGCCGCGGATCGTCTCGACCAGGTCCTCGCGGACGGTCTCGAGCGCGGCGAAGCGCTCCTCCTCCCGGAACGCGGCGGCGACGCGCTCGCCGATCTCCGGGAGCGTGTAGTACGCGTACTCGTCGCGACACGGCTCCGGCGGCTCGGAGTGCCGACGGCTGTAGACGTTCCCGAACCACGGCGCGACGTTGTCGCGGACCTCGGCCACGTCGGCCTCGCTCCAGCCGTCGAATGACGCGAACAGGCAGGGGTCCGCGAGGTGGAGGTCGCTGTCGAGCTCGTAGAGGAGCTCGCGGTCGACGGAGACGCCTCCCGAGCCGGAGTTGAGCTGCGCGAGCCCCTCGCGGTCGAAGGCGACGCCGTCGAGGCCGGCGTAGTAGGCGTCGAGCGTGTTCCCGCCGGCGTCCGCGTCGAACCCGAGGGAGTTCACCGCGTCGCCGTGGCCAAGCGCGACGGCGAGGTCGGCGTACAACAGGCTGTACACCATGACGTCCTCCGGAACGGCGTCGAACGCGACCTCTCCGACCGGCGCCAGCTCGGCCGTGTACGATCCCGTGCCCGCGTCCCCACTCGCCGAGCCGTCCCCCTGATCGGCAGCCCCCGAACCGTCGTCCCCGGATCCGGTCGACGCCGACCCGTCCGTCGGCTCGGTCCCGGCACACCCCGCGAGCAGTCCCGCGCCGGCGGCGGCGCCGCAGTACCTGATCGCGTCGCGGCGCGTCGCGGCGGGTCGGTCCGCGTCTGGCTCCATGGATTTTAGGCGACCCTAAAGGATTAAATCGGTTTCGAATCTTAGGCAGACCTAAACAATCGTCTCACGCGACGAGCTCGTTCGGAGACGGTCGGTGCGGGCGGCGAGGCGACGAATGAGAGCTGATGCAGGCGGCGAGGCGACGAGACGGAGACCACCGCAGAGAACGGAATTCGTATCGCGATATGAGATTTATTCCGCCGCGAACGCGCGAACCGTCTCGAACGAGCCGTCGGCGATAGCGGCCGCGATACCGTCGGTATCGGCGTCTCTGGGGACTTCGTGGGGGTACTTCCGGCTGAAGTAGCGCAGGAGGTTCGCGACGTCGCGTTCGAGGAACTCGCGAGCGTTCTCGTGGTCGACCGGGACCGCCTGCGGCCAGTCGAAGATCGTGACCCCGCTCTCCGCGACCGCGACGTTGTGCTCGGACATGTCGGCGTGGACCCACCCGAGGTCGTGGGCGGTCACGAGCTCGCGGAGGACTAAATCGAGGACCGCGGAGGCCTGTTCGGGCTCGAGCGTCGCGCGCGAGAGCTCCGCGCCGTCGAACTTGTCCATCACGATGGCGTGCCGGTTGTGATCGACCGGCCGCGGCACGCTCACGTCGGGGTACATCGCCTCCATCGCCTCGTACTCGCGTTCGGCCGCCTTGCGCGCGGTGTACATCCAGGAGACGTGGTCGCGGTCGGCGGTGTACTCGCGCTCGCGGTTCACCTCGCGGAAGTTAGTGTACCCCTCCCGGTGGTACTTCAAGGCGAGCGGCTTGAACGACTGCGCCTCGTACACGTCTCCCTCCTTGCCGAACCCCAGGGGCGAGCCCACGCCGTCGATGGTCTCGCGCTCGGCGAACGTCCGGAGCGCCAGGGCGTCGTACCCCTCGAACGTGAGCTGGTACCCCTCGTACTGGATCGTCTTCCGCTGGATCAGCTCGCGGTCGAGACATCGGTCGATCCGGTAGTCGACCTCCTCGCGCGTCAGATCGGCGTAGTCGGGGAGCTTGTCGCGACGGACCCACTCGGAGAACCGCATCCCCTGCTCGACGCCCGAGAGGAGATAGAAGTCCTCGGGGTCGAGCTCCGCCATCTCGCCGGCGACGTTTCGAACCATACGCCCCCTACTCCGGCGATTCGTAAAAGGGACGCGCGTTCCGCGAACCCACCTGATAAATCGCATTCCGCGATAGCAAATTCGGTTTCGGCGGTCGCATCCCGCCGAGCGCAACGGCTTTCGGGGCGGCGGGCGGAGTGGCGCGCATGACCGCGCCGACGGGGGACTGGCGACTGATTCGAGAGGAGGCCCGTCCCGGGCCGATGCAGATGGCGCTCGACGAGGTCGCGGCCGAGACGGCGGCCGCGGGCGGTCCCGCGACGGTCCGGACGTACCGGTGGGAGCCGAGCTGCCTCACGCTCGGCTACCGACAGGACCCGGCGACCGTCGACTGGGCGTTCTGCGAGCGCGAGGGGATCGACGTGACGCGCCGACAGACCGGCGGCGGCGGGATCTACCACGACGGGCGCGGCGACGTGGCCTACTCGATCGCGGTGCCCGCCGCCGACGTGCCCGGCGAGCTGCTCGACTGCTATCACCTGCTCTGCGAGCCCGTCCTCGACGCGTTCGACCGCCTCGGGATCGACGCCGGCTACGTCGAGGAGTCGATGCCGGAGCTGTACCACCCCGCCTGCTACCTCCGGGAGCTGCATCCGGCGCACGACGTGGTGGCGGGCGGGTCGACGGAGAGTGGCGGCGCGACGGGCGGTGACGGCGCGACGGACGGTGACGGCGCCGAAGGCCGTCGGAAGATCGCCGGTAACGCGCAGTACCGCAAACGCGACGCCGTGATCCAGCACGGCTCGCTGACGTTCTCTGTGGACGCGGAACGCCACCTCGGGACCTTCGCCGACCCGCCGGTGACGCCGGGCGAGTTCGGGGAGCGCGTCGTCGGAATGGACGAGCTGGCCGACGTCGACCGGGCGGACGCCGTGGCGGCGGTCGAGGCGGCGCTCGTCGAGTGGGTGGTCGGGGCGGGCGACGGTGACGACCCCGAGGGCGACGCAGTCTCGCTCGACCGCGATGGGGCGTGGTCGAGCGCGGAGCTCGCGCGGGCCGAAGAGCTCGTCGAGGCGAAGTATCGCGACGACGGGTGGGTCCGAACGCGGCCCGGGAACGACGACGCGTAGTCACCGGAAGGGAGGGGGGAAGAACCGGCCGGCGTTCCGAAGGGGCTTTTTCAGTCGCCCCCGTGGTGTTCGTATGAGTCTCAAGGTCGGCGCACACGTCTCGATCTCCGGTTCGCGGGCGTCCAACGATCCCGAAACGCCGCCGTACGGGAACATCGCGAACGCGGTGTTCAGACAGAAGCAGTTCGGCGGCAACTGCGGGCAGATCTTCACCCACTCGCCGCAGGTGTGGCAGGACCCGGACATCGGCGACGAGGAGGCGAAGCTGTTCCGCGAGGGGACCGAACGCGATCTGGTCGGGCCGTGGGTGATCCACACCTCCTACCTCGTCAACCTCTGCACGCCGAAGGAGGGGCTCCGCGAGAAGTCGCTCGACTCGATGCAGAAGGAGGTCGACGCGGCCGCGAAGCTGGACATACCCTACGTTAACGTCCACCTCGGCGCGCACACGGGCGCCGGCGTCGAGGGCGGGCTCGACAACGCCGCCTCGGTGATCGACGACGTCGACGTGCCCGACGACGTGACGATCCTCATCGAGAGCGACGCCGGCGCGGGGACGAAGCTCGGCGACGAGTTCGAGCACCTTGCGGGGATCATCGACCGCACCGAGACCGACATCGACGTCTGCGTCGACACCGCCCACGCGTTCGCGGCGGGCTACGACCTCTCGACGGCCGGGGCGGTCGACGAGACGGTCGACGAGTTCGACGACGTCGTCGGGTTAGAGCACCTCGAGTACATCCACCTCAACGACTCGAAGCACGCCTGCGGCACCAACAAGGACGAGCACGCCCACATCGGCGAGGGGCACATCGGCGAGGCGGGGATGGAGCGGATCGTCAACCACCCGGACCTGACGGACGTGCCGCTGGCGCTGGAGACGCCGACCGAGGACGGGAAGAGCTTCGCGTGGAACATCGAGCGCGTCCGCGAACTGCGGGCGGACTGAGTTCGCGGGGCGCCTCGTCGGGGGCGGTAACGCGTCGATTTCGTTTAAAACCGTCCGACGCGCCTTTATATACCCGGAGCCGCGATCCACGGATATGACCACCACGAAGGCGCTCCTCATCGGTCAGCGGCGTCGCTTGGCCCTGACGATGGTCGGCGGGTTCGCCGGTCTCGTAGCGCTCTCGCTGGCGGTCGCGATAGTCGCCGAGCGCGCGGACCTCCCGACCGCGGCGGCGCTGACCGATCGGCTCGTGCCGCTGCTGGTGTTCTACGCGCCGGCGCCGATCGCGGCCGTCGGCGGGTACGCGCGCTGCGGCGGCCCGGCGTGTCTCGCGGTGGGCGCGGTGCCCGCGGTCGTCTTCGCCGCGCTCGTCGTCGTCGGGACCGTCTTCGGCGTGCCGGGCGTGGGCGCCGGCGACTCCCCGATCGGGGGAGTGACGATGGCGTTCGCGGCGGTCGGACTGAGCGGCGCGTTCGTCGGCTACTGCGCCGGCGTCACCGCCGCGCTCCTCGCGGACCTCGCCGGGTACGGGAGCGACGACGGCGAGGGCGAAGATGGCGAAGATGGCGAAGGCGACGCGGAGTGAAAGTCGGACTCCGTCACGACGAGCGAGTTCCTCACGTTTAATTCGTCCCGCGTCGAACGCGGGGCCGTGCGACGCTTCTCCGCGGAGTACCTCGAACACACCCGACAGGGGATGTGGGCCGACGACCGGGCGGCCCTCGCGGACCTGAAGCTGTCGGGCCGCCGCCGCGTGCTCGACGTCGGCTGCGGCACCGGCGAGCTGACCCGCGTCCTCGACGCGGAGGCGGCCCCGGACGCGACCGTGATCGGCGTCGACGCCGACCCCGACCTCCTGGCGGTCGCCCGCGAGGAGACCGGCCTGCCGTACGTCGCCGGCGACGCGACCCAGCTCCCCCTCCCGGACGACGCCGTCGACCTCGTCGTCTGTCAGGCCCTCCTGATCAACCTCCCCGACCCGGCCGCCGCGGTCCGGGAGTTCGCGCGCGTTTCCTCGGACCTCGTCGCCGCGATCGAGCCGGACAACGGCGACGTGACGGTGACGTCGACGGTCGACGCCGAGGAGCGCCTGGAGCGGGAGGCCCGCGAGGCGTATTTAAAAGGCGTCGACACCGACGTCGCCCTCGGCGACCGCGTGCGGGACGCGTTCGCGGCGGCGGGGCTCGGCGACCTCCGGACGCGCCGATACGTCCACGAGAAGCGGACCGCCCCGCCGTACGCGGAGTCCGCGCTCTCGTCCGCGGCACGAAAGGCCTCCGGCGCCGGCCTCGCCGACCACCGCGAGGAGCTGATCGCCGCGACCTCCCTCGACGCCTACGACGACCTCCGCCGACGCTGGCGGGCGATGGGTCGGGAGGTGGTCGACGCCATCGGCGACGGCGAGTACGAGCGCGTCGAGCGCGTCCCCTTCGACGTGACCGTCGGACGGGTGACGTAGGCGGGCTAGCGGCTCTCCCGCATCGCCGCGTCCCGAAAGACGAAGTCGACCCGGAGCGACCGGTGAGACATGCCAGCCGCAGTCGTGACGGGGTCTTCTCGGGGTATCGGACGGGCGATCGCGCTTCGGTTCGCCGCCGACGGCTACGACGTCGCCGTCAACTACCACACCGGGGACGAGGCCGCCGAGGCGGTCGCCGAAGGAGTCCGCGACCGAGGCCAAGAGGCGGTCGTCGTGGGGGCGGACGTCTCCGACGCTGACGCGGCCGCGCGGCTCGTCGAGACCGCCGCCGACGCGTTTGGCGGGGTGGACCACGTCGTCAACAACGCCGGGATCGACCAGCACGTGTACACCGCCGAGCTCGATCCCGACGACTTCGACCGGGTGATGGACGTCAACGTCAACTCCGCGTTCAACGTCACGAAGGCGGCGCTCCCGCGCCTCCGCGAGTCCGAGGACGACCCCTCGGTGACGAACATTTCCTCCATCCTCGCGCACACCGGCGCGCCGATCGAGTGCCACTACGCCGCCTCCAAGGGAGCGCTCCTCTCGCTCACCCGGAGCCACGCCGAGGACTTCGCGCCCGACGTGCGGGCGAACGCGATCGCGCCCGGCCACGTCGAGACGGACATGACCGGCGACCGGACCCCGGAGGAGAAGCGCGAAGAGCTGGCGCGGATTCCGGTCGATCGATACGGCCAGCCCGAAGACATCGCCGACGCTGCCGCCTATCTCCGGGACGCGACGTTCGTCACGGGCGAGACGCTGAACGTGAACGGCGGGGAGCTGATGCGCTGATCGGAGCGAAACGGAGATCGGACCCTTCGAGCCTCTCGATGACTGAGATGTGCGCTCCCGACCCGGTTAGCGCCAGGAGGATATATGCCGGTCAGTCCGGTAAATTGCTACTACCCGTCAAGAACGCCGTGCGAGATACAGAGAGGAGATCGAGCACGCGGGGGCCGCTGCACTCGCCTCTCTCAGTGAATTGATAGAATAGCTACACGCGGGCACGTCTCGTCCTCACTGTGAGTGGGCATCTTGGCTCCAGAGAACCGACTGCGGGCTATATGCTCTCTAAGTTCGATGCGTTACCTATGAACGCACGTACGATCGCCCTCGGATTGGGTGCCGCCGTCGCTACGTTCCTGCTGGCGGGTGCCGCGACCATAGAGCTGCTGGGCGCCGGGGAGGCCCCCGGTATCGGTATCATCGGCGTTGTTGTCGGCGTCGCCGCCGGATTGCTGGCAGGCGGGCTTGTCAGCGTGTACGCTGGACGGCTCTCCGGGATCGCCGCGTCGGCCCTCGTCGCCTACGCGACGTTCGGTGTCGCGTTCATCGCGATCGCGGGACTGCGCTACGTCAACGTGCCGTATGCCGACGACACGTTCACGTTCCCCGTTCATCTCGGCGTGAGCGTCGTGGCTGCTGTCGTCGTCGCCCTGCTGATCGACCGTGCGGGGTCGGATGGCCGGACTGCGACCGCCTGAATACGACCCCGAACCGGCATCGAGGGCTGAGCGATACGCGCGGTGTCTCTCGCACGGCCATCGGGATGTGCATTACCCCAAGTTAAAACGGAACTCGACGGAGCCGGCGGTCAGTACTCCGCCAGCCCGGCCTCGATCCGATCGAACCCCTCCTCGAGCCGGTCGACGGAGTTCGCGAAGGAGAGCCGGAGCCGCCCGGGGGCCGTGTCGCCGAAGCCGTCGCCGGGCGCGAGCACGACGCCGTGCTCTTGGAGGAGGTACTTCGCGACGTCGATGGCGGGCGCGTCGAGCCCGGGGTCGAGGAAGGCGTAGAACGCGCCCTCCGGCCGGGGACACGAGAGCCCGTCGATGGCGTCGACGCGGTCGACGACGAGGTCCCGACGCTCCTCGAACGCGCGGTACATCTCCTCGAACGGCTCCTGCGGGCCGGTAAGGGCGGCGATCGCGGCGTGCTGTGCGACGCTCGACGCGCAGGCCGTGGTCGATTCGCGGACCGTCGTCACCTCGTCGATCACCTCCCGGTCGCCCGCGAGCCAGCCGAGCCGCCAGCCGGTCATCGCGTACCGCTTCGAGCAGGAGCCGACCGTCAACACGTGGTCCGGGTGGCCCGTGACGGCGGCGATCCCCCGGGCGGGGCCGTCGTACGTGAGCCCGAGGTACACCTCGTCGGCGATCACGTAGGCGTCGTGGTCGGCCGCGGCCTCGACGACCGCGCGGCACTCGTCGGGGTCGAAGACGCGGCCGGTCGGGTTCGAGGGCGTCGTGAGCACGACCGCCGCGGTGTCGTCGCTCATCGCGTCGATCACGCGGTCGGCGTCGAGGGCGAAGCCCGTCTCGGCCGGCATGGGCACCTCGCGAAACGTCCCGTCCGCGAGCGTCGCCTGCGTCTCGTAGTTGGGCCACGTGGGGCCCGGGACGAGCAGCTCCTCGCCGGGCGACACCGTCGCGAGGGTCGCGAGGTGGAGCGCCTCCATCCCGCCGACGGTGACGACGATCTCGTCGGGGTCGTGCTCGACGCCGTACTCGCCCGCGAGCGTGTCGCTGATGGCGCGCCGGCACTCGGGGAGTCCCGCGTTGGAGGTGTAATGCGTCGCGCCGCCGCGGGCCGCGCTCGCGGCCGCGTCGATCACGTGCTCCGGCGTGTCGAAGTCCGGCTCGCCGACCTCCAGCCTGACGAGGTCGCCGTCGTGACGCTGTGCGAGGTCGAACATCACGCGGATCCGCGAGCGCTCCGCGCGCCGGACGCGGTCGGTAGGCGTGGGCATACCGTCCACACGGCGAACCGGTCAAAAAGCGGTCCGGTGGCGGCCAAACGCGGTCGGCGGGCGGACCACTCGCCGGGCTTTTAAATCATATCGCCGCGAACCGACGCCCCCTCCTGCTCGGCCCGCCGGCGTGTGAGCACGTCCGCGGCCTCGCGCGCCACGTCCTCGTCGGCGCCGAGCATGCCGAGCGCGGCGGGGAGCGTCGGCATCGCGAGGGAGGCCTCGCGGAGCCGGTCGAACGCCTCCGCGTCGCGGGTGCCGTCGACCCACAGGCAGACGCCGCGCGGGTCGAGCACCTCCTCGTAGGCGTCGCGGGCCAGCGCTCCTTTTAAACGCTGGCGCACGTTGTCCTCGAAGCTCGCGTTACACACCTCGAGGTGAATCGGCTCGTCATCCGCGAGGAGTTCGGCCGCGAGGCACTTCTCGGGGGCGGCGTACCCGTTGTCGCTCGCGCGCACGCGGTCCGGGTGCGCCTCCGCCCACTCGGCGCGCACCGAGGTGCCGACGCCCTTCACGCCGTACTCGGCCTCGAAGTCGGCGGCGGCGTCGGCGTCGGCGTCGCCGCCCATGATCACATCCTTGGTGAGGTAGACATCGAGGCGCTCGACGGGGTCGAGCCCGAGCGCGACGTCGCCGAACGCCCACACCTCGCGGACGGGGACCGGCATCGTCTCGTTCTCGACTCGGTCGACGAGGGTCGCCAGCCGGTCGACGGCCTGCTCGCGGTTCATTACCGACCCGTACGCGGGTCGCGGGCAAACCGGTTACGCTCGGCGGCGGTCGCCGGGGGAGGGTCCCGCGGCGACCGCCGGGTCACACCTCGTCGAGCCGCGACGCGACCGACT
>NZ_MWTH01000016.1:380187-432773 GCF_059752395.1 Halorubrum sp. B53
CCAGTGACCGCCCTTCCAGAACCAGCGCCCGCAGTCGCGACAGCGCCACGCGGGGCGGGCGCCGGCGTCGGGAGTGCCGCCCGTCGCCACGTCCGTCGCGTCGCCCGCCGGCGACGCGCCCACGTCGTCGGGCACGTACTCGGGGTAGTCGTCGGGGTCGACCTCGACGCCCTCCGGGCCGACCCGCTCCACCGGCCCGTTGCAGGCGCCGCACCGCGTCGGCGACGCGGCGAGTTCGACCGGGAGCCCCGCCGCGGCGACCTCCCGGAGTTGGTCGAGCACGTCGCGCTCGGTCAGGCAGAGCGCGTCGTCGGCGCGGGCGGCGAGCTCGCGGTCCCGGGTGATCAGGGTCCGGTCCTCGGCCGCCGCGAGCGACAGGAGCCGGTCGTCGGCCTCGACCCCGCGGTCGAGCGCGTACGCCGCGTCGTACCCGCACATCCGGAGGTACGTCGCGAGCTTCCCGCACATCGCGTCGCAGAGGACGGGAGGGCGGTCGGGAGCCGGCGCGTCCGGTTCGGTGGCCCCACCGCTGTCGCCCGCCGGCCCGGTCATTTATAAAAGGAACGAGCGGAGCCCGTTGAGCGACCGGGCGTTGAGCACGTCGGCGGCCGCGGCCCAGCCCCGACGGGCGGTGTGGACCCCGTACCTGGCGTTGTCGAGTTCGCGAGGCGCGTGCGCGTCCGTGTTGACGGCGATCGTCGCGCCCGCCTCGACCGCGGCGCGGACGAACTCCCCGTCGGCGTCGAGGCGCGCGGGGTTCGCGTTCACCTCGATCGCGGTGTCGGCGTCGACCGCGGCGGCGACGACGGCCTCGACGTCCGGTTCGAGGCCCGGCCGCTCGTTGATCAGCCGTCCGGTCGGGTGACCGAGAACGTCGACGTGCGGGTGTTTGACGGCGCGGACCAGCCGGTCCGTGGCCGCCTCGGCGTCCTGGCCGAGCGCCGAGTGAGGCGACGCGACGACCAGATCGAGGGCGGCGAGCGTCTCGTCGTCGGTCGAGAAGTCACCGTCGGCGTCGATGTTCGCCTCGATCCCGTGGAGCACGGGAATGTCGACGCTCTCGGCCGCGTCGGCGACCGCCGCGGCCTGCGATTCGATCTCGTCCTCGTCGAGCCCGGTGTTGCCGAATATCCCCGGGCCGGCGGCGTGGTCGGTGACGACGTGGTAGTCGTACCCCCGTTCGGCGGCGGCCCGCGCCATCTCGGCGATCGAGAACCCGCCGTCGGACCAATCGGTGTGGGTGTGGAGGTCGCCGCGCAGGTCGTCCGGGTCGACGAGAAGCGGGAGCTCGCCCGCCGCGGCCGCCTCGACCTCGCCGTTGTCCTCGCGGAGCTCGGGCGGGACCGGATCCATGTCGAGCGCCTCGTAGACGCCGGCCTCGGTCTCCCCGGCGACGCGCTCGCCCACGCGCCGGGCGTCGGCGTCCGCGTCGTCGCCTCCGGCATCCGCGTCGTCGACGTCGCTGATATCGAACAGGCCGTACTCGTTGAGCTTCAGGTCGCGGTCGATCGCGCGGTTGCGCACCGCGACGTTGTGGGCGCGCGAGCCGGTGAAGTACTGGAGCGCGGCGCCGAACTCGTCCGGATCGACGATCCGGAGGTCGACCCGGGTCCCGCTCGCGCGGACGCTCGCCTTCCCGGTGCCCGCCTCGATCGTCGCGTCGGCCTCGGGCCAGTCGGTGAGCGCCTCGACGATCGGCCCGCGCGCGTCGCTGGCGACGAGGAGGTCGATATCGCCGATCGTGTCCTTCCAGCGCCGGATCGAGCCGCACACCTCGACCGACTCGACCGCGTCGCGGTCGGCGAGGTAGGAGAGCGCCGCGTCGGCGACGGGCCGCGCGTCGCCGAGCCGGGTGCGCTCGCGGGCCTCGCGGGCGAACGGGATGTTGTCGAGGATGTTCTCCTCCGTCTTCGCGCCGAACCCGGAGACCTCCTGAATCTCGCCGGCCTCCGCGGCCGCCTCCAGCTCGTCGAGGGTGGTGACCCCGAGCGCCTCGTAGAGGCTCCCGACCGTCTTCGGGCCGACGCCCTCGACCGCCGTGAGCCCCGCCATGTCGACCGGGAGCTCCTCGCGCAGCTCCTCTAACTCCTCGATCTCGCCGGTCTCGACGTACTCGACGACCTTCGACGCGATCGCGTCGCCGACGCGGTCGATCTCGGCGACGGCGTCTTCGCCCTCGGCCGCGAGGCCCTCGATCGGAGCGGCGTGCTCGCGGACGTTCTCGGCGGCGCGGCGGTACGCGGTCGGCTTGTACTCCACGCCCGTCGCCTCGAGCAGGTCGGCGAACTCCTCTAAGAGGGCGGCGACCTCGTCGTTCCGGCTCATTACCTCGGCGTTCGGCCGGCCGCTCCTTATACTGTCCGCCGGTCGGCGTCGCGCGCGTCGCGGTCGGACGGTCACGGGGCGACGTGGTCAAGCGATCACGAGGCGGTGCGGTCGATCGGCGGCGCCGACGCGACGTACCGCCGGACGAAGAGCACGACGACCGCGCCGAGGAGGACCAGCCCGCCCGCGGCGCCGAAGGCGACCGCGTAGCTCGCGGCGGCGAGCCGGCCGCCGACGACGCTCCCGACCCCGCCGGCGAGCGCGCCGAGCGCGGCGTAGGTCCCGAGCGCCTCCCCCCGGATCGAGAGCGGCGCGAGGCGGGCGACGAGCGTCCCCGCGGTCACCGCGATCACCGCCCACGTCAGCCCGACCACGGCGAAGGCGACCGCGGCGGCGCCGAACCCGAGCGCGGTCGCGCCCCACACCGCGCCGACGAGCGCGACCGCGGGGAAGGCGATCCCGCGGGTCGAGAGCGAGGCGACTTGGAGGATCGCGGCGTCGCGGTCGGCGGTCAGCCGGCCGGCGGCGCCGAAGAAGGTCGCGGCGGCGAGCCCGTTTATCAGGTACAGCGCGAACACGCCGTCGGAGCCGAAGCCGACGGAGGTGAGGAACGCCGGCAGCGGCGCGAAGAACACCGCGAAGCCGGCGAACGCGCAGAAGACGGCGGCGAAGTACAGCGCGAGGGCGGGCGTGAACCGCTCCACGAATCGGCGGGGATGGAGCCCGCGGAAGTCGGCCCGCCCCACGGTGAACGGGAACGCGGCGGTCCGGACGCTGAACCGGTCGGCCGAGCGGATGGCGCGTCGGAGGCGGTTTCCCGACGCACGACGGTCGCCGCCGGGGCCTGGGTCCGCGGGCAGCGTCCGGACTCCGAGGCCGAGTCCGAGCACGGCGGCGGCCGCGAGCGGGACGAACAGCCACCGGATCACCGCTTCGGCCGAGAGGAACTGCCCGCCGACGCTCGTCCAGACCGCGCCAAGCAACAGTCCGATCGCCCAGCCGATGCCCTGGTACTGGTTCAACAGCGCGATCCGTTCGCTCCAGGCGCTCTCCGGGACGTCGGCGACCGCGAGCAGCGTCAGGACGGGCGTCGCCGCCGCGAACGCGAACCAGATCGCGCCGTTCGCGACGATCACCGGCGTCACCCGGTCGGTGAGCGGAACCACGGCGATGCCGGCGGCGGTGAGCGCCAGCATCGCGAGCACGATCGGGCGGCGCTTCCCAGTTCGGTCGGCGATCCGCCCGGCGCCCAGCGCGGCCGGGACCCCGACGACGGCGGCGACCGCGGCGAGCACGCCGAGCACGACCGGTCCCCCGCCGAGCTCGACGACGTACAGCGGGACGACGAGCGAGGCGCCGCCGAACGCGACCGACCCGAGCCCCCAGCCGTACAGCCAGCGTTCGGCCATGCCACCGAGTGGCGGAGGCTGTCGGATAGACGCACCGATCCGTCACGTGCCGGTCGGCGGCGCGGGGTGACGGTCGGCGGCGCGGGGTGCCGGTCGGCGGAACGCACGCCCAGGACACGGGGAGCGCCACCGGCGTCATCGATAAGTCCCGCAGGCCCCGAACGGTGGACGTGTCCATCGATGAGACCGACGAGACCGACGGCGGCGAGACCGACCGCAACGTGTTCGGCGGCGAGCTGGCGCCCTGCGGCGGCGAGCCGACGACCGGGTACCTCCGCGACGGCCGCTGCCGGGACGTCGACGGCGACGTCGGCGAACACACCCTCTGTGCGGTCGTGACCGCCGAGTTCCTGACGTACAGCCGCGAACGCGGCAACGACCTGATCACGCCGCGGCCGGAGTTCGACTTCCCCGGGCTGGAGCCGGGCGACCGCTGGTGTCTCTGCGTGGGCCGATGGGTCGAAGCGGCCGACGCGGGGGTCGCGCCGCCGGTCGTGCTCGAGGCGACGAACGAGTCCGTGCTCCGCGCCGTCGACCCCGACCGGCTCCGGGAACACGAGTTCGATCCGGAGAGCTTCGATCCGGACGGGTTCGACCCAGACGAGTTCGACCCGGACGGGGTCGGTGCGGACGGGATCGGTACGGACGAGTAATCGCCGAAA
The DNA here is from genome assembly GCF_059752395.1 of Halorubrum sp. B53. Classification (NCBI taxonomy): domain Archaea; kingdom Methanobacteriati; phylum Methanobacteriota; class Halobacteria; order Halobacteriales; family Haloferacaceae; genus Halorubrum; species Halorubrum sp. B53. The sequence goes on from NZ_MWTH01000016.1 coordinate 384,584, forward strand.
CGGCTGCTACTCGGCGTCTTCGGCGGCCGCGTCCAGCAACATCACCGCGCCGCCCAGCAGCGCGACGTTCTTCAGGAAGTTGATCTTGTTGCCGTGGCGCTCCTTTCCCTCCATCGTCCAGAAGTTATGGATCGAGGGGGTCGTCCCGAGGAAGAAGACGATCAGCGCCCCGGCGGACGCCCGCGGGAACTTCCAGAAGACGACGCCGAGGTTGGCGACGAACAGCATGCCCGTGACGAACGGGACGAGCACGTCGGGCATCGGGACGCCCTTCTCCTCGGCGACCGAGACCCGCTTCTCGTTGTTGTTGAAGCCGTCGACGGCCATGTACGCCAGGATGCCGCCGTAGAGGGCGCGGCCGATCGCGGACGGCGGGCTCGCGCCAGAGTCGGACCCCGCAGTCGGCGCAGCGTCGTCGGCCGAGACCGCCTCGTCGTCGCTCACGCCGACACCACCTCGATGCGGCTGACGTTCGCGTCGACGCGCCCGACCGTCTCGTAGGCGCCGTCGTCGCTCCGGCGCATGATCCGGCCCTCGACGTCGTCGCGCTGGTCGGGCACGTCGAACAGCCCGGAGCCGCAGATCACGTCGCCGTCGTGGACGGCCCACGTCTCGACGATCTCGTGAGGCTCGCCCGGGAACGGGACGCGCTCGAAGTCGCGGCCGAAGTTCGTCGACTCGAACAGCGCGACCTCGTGGTCGTCGTTCACCCACGCCGGCGGCGCCTCCTCGCCGCCGCAGAAGAAGACGGTGCCGTCGTGGACGAACACCCGCCGGATGTACGAGAAGTCGTTCCCGGCGTCGATCCGGCTCCACGACTCGCCCGCGTCGGTCGTCCGCCAGAGCCCGCCCTCGCCGACCGCGTGGCCGAGGCCGAGGTTCTCCAAGTCGTGGTCGAGGTAGCCGGTCGCCGCGAGCCACACGTCCTCCGAGATCGGGAGGATCTGATGGACGTCGTCGACGATCGTGTCGCGCCGGTCCGCCCACGTCTGTCCGGCGTCGTCGGAGAGGTGGATTCCGCCGGCCTCGACGCCCGCGATCAGCCGCTCCGGCCGCCCCGGGACGGCCTCCAGCGCTCGGAGCCTGGCGTAGTGAGGGTCGATCGGCGACTCCCAGCGGCCGCGCGAGGGCAGGTCGCGGAACCCCTTCAGCTCCGTCCACGTCTCCCCGTCGTCGACCGAGCGGAAAATGTAGGGGTCGTTCGTCCCGGCGTACAGCGCGCCGTCGGCCGTCGCGAGGATCGACCAGACCTCGCTCTGCCCGGCGTGCCAGAAGCGGTCGCCGAGGGGCACCTCGAGGTCCTCCCACGTCCGGCCGCCGTCGCGGGAGCGGTACGCGCCCGTCGAGGAGGCCACGAAGACGCCCTCCGCGTGGTCCCACGACTTCACCGCGGTGACGACCTCGCAGTCGAGCACCCGCTCCGCCTCCTCGCGCTCGAACGGCACGTCGTCGACTCGATAGAGCCCGTCGTCCGTCCCGATCAACAGTGTCATACACGGATACGTGGGTCGGACGCCTACTAAAGTTTTTACCAAGCTGTAAAACGCTAAGTGGCCGGGGGTGTAATCGGAGAGCGACGAGGGGTCGCCGGCGGCGTGACCGCGCTGCCGCGGCGCGGCGTCGGCGGACTCATGAGACCACCTATGACCACACCGCACCCGACCAAGCGACCGACCGACGCGGCGCACCTCGACGACGACATCGACCCCCCGCGGGAGCTGCTGAACCTCCCGTGGATCGACATCCACAACCACGCGCACACGCTCTCGTGGGACGACCGCGAGCGCTACGCGCTCTCCGGGTGTCGCTCCATGCTGATGGTCGCGTCCGGCTACCACTGGACCCCCTACAAGCCGGTCGAGGCCGACGACATCCGGTTCCTCTGGGACGACGCGATCAACCGCCGCGCGGCCATCGAGCGCAATCACTTCTTCGAGGCGAAGCTCGGGCTCGGCGTCCACACCGGCGTCCGCATCGAGAACCCCGACGAGCTGATCGAGGCGATGGACGACTACTGCGCGCTCGACGAGGTCGCCGCGGTCGGCGAGACCGGCGTCGTCCCCTCCCAGCACGTCGAGCGGTGGGGCGTCGACGAGCAGCAGGCGGTCGTGGGGGCGCAGATGGAGCTCGCGCGCGACCACGGGCTCCCCCTGATCCTCCACACGCCGAACACGTCGGCGGAGTCGAAGCGCTCCTACCGGGACGGGCTCGGCGTCACCCCCGGCTACGAGAAGAACGCGGGGCTCGGCACGGACCCCGTCCTCGACGGCGAGAACCCCGCGCTCGACGCGGTGCGGCTCGACGTGGAGGCGATGCGCGACGCCGGGCTCGACGACGAGCGCGTCGTCGCCTCCCACGCCGACCGCAACAACACAGAATACCTGATGGAACAGACCGACTGCTACCTGAGCTACACCATCGGGCACTCGTGGCTGGTCGGCGTCGACGCCGCAGATGTCGCCGACGCGATCGACGAGTACGGGCCCGACCGGATCATGGTCGACACCGACTGCGCGAACGTCCTCCGGACCGACCCGTACGCCCTCAAGCGCGCGATCTTCGAGCTGTACCGGTACGGGATCGACGTCGACGATATCCGAACTGTCGTGCTGGAGAACCCGCGAGAGGTCTTCGACTTCGAGCAGGAGTAAGCGCGATCCCGCCGGGGCGACCCGCCTAAACCACGTTCTTCAGGCAGATCCCTGAGCGACGGCGACGATCGCTTATAAATCGACACCGTGCAGTGGCGTGCGCCTCCGAGTGGCCGCCACCGGCGGCCACGAGGAGCACGCGCGAGGGAGTCGCTGGCGCCGGCGGCGCCAGCGACGAGGCTGGGGAGGTGTGAGGTGCGGTGCTGTGCGGGTGGGACTCAAAGGGGCAGTCGCGAGGACGACTTAGGCGACGAAAGCACCGCAAGGAGCGAGTGAAACGAGCGACTGAGGAGCGCAGCGAGCGTAAGTCGTCCTCGCGACTGGGGCTTTGGAGGTGTTCCCCGCCGATCCGTAGTCAGCGATTTATAAGCGAGCGACTGGGGCTTTGGAGGCGTTCACCGCAGCGTCAGCGACCACGGATAAACAGCCGACGGCAACACCACTCGACCGCTTATAAAAGTCGCGAGCCGACTCGGCTCACGTACTCCCGTGAGAGTCGTCGCGTCGCTATTATTTGTCGTACGCGAACTCGCTCGTGAGTTCGCCGACGCCCTCCACGCCGACCGTGACGCTGTCGCCATCCTCCAAGAGGACCGGCGGCTCGCGGTAGACGCCGACGCCCGGCGGCGTGCCGGTGAACAGCAGGTCCCCCGGCTTCAGCGTGAACGCCCGACTGCAGAAGGAGACGAGCTCGTCGATCCCGAAGATCAGGTTCGCCGTCGTCGACTCCTGGAGCCGCTCGCCGTTCACGTCCGCCCAGATGTCGAGGTCGTGCGGGTCGTCCACCTCGTCGGTGGTCACGATATCCGGGCCGATCGGGGCGAACGAGTCGAGGCTCTTGCCGCGGACCCACTGGCCGTCGCCGTGCTGGAGGTCGCGGGCGGACACGTCGTTGCCGACGGTGAAGCCGGCGACGTACTCCAACGCCTCCTCGGGGTCGACGCGGCGGGCCTCCTCGCCGATGACGGCGACGAGCTCGGCCTCGTAGTCGACCTTCCCCGTGAGCTCCGGGTCCCACGAGACGGTGTCTTCGGGCCCCGTCACCGAGGTCGGGAACTTCGAGAAGAGGACGGGCTCGTCCGGGATCGGGTTGTCGCCCTCCTCCGCGTGGTCGCGGTAGTTGAGCCCGACGCAGACAACCTTCTCCGGGTCGGAGACGGGCGCCGCCCGCGAGACGGCGTCGGCGTCGTAGCGCCCGACCCCCGTCTCCGTCGCGTACTCGACCGCCAGCTCGGCCTTCCGGCGCCACTCCCAGTCGGCGAGCAGGCCGGCCGTCGATTCGTCGATGTGGACCCCGGTGGCCGCGCCCGCTTCGGGGAGGCTGACGACCGCGTCGCCGCCGTCGATCAGCGCGCCGCACCAGGGCTCTGCCGCGTCCGTCGTTCGGTATTGTCCGATTTTCATGTGAGATGAGGGAATGAGGGTAGTGAAATCGATCGCGGGGGCTACAGGTCGATGCCGGCCTCGTCGAGCAGGCGCTCGCCGGAGGCGACGAACCGGTCGAACTCCTCGTGAACCTTCGGGTTCGTCAGCTCGCCGTCACGCTTGACGACCTCGCCGTCGACGAGCACCGTGTCGATGTGCGAGGTGTCGGCCTGGAACACGACGGTCTCGACCGGCGAGTGCGAGGGCGCCGTCAGGAAGTCGGTCGCGTCGAAGAGAACGAGGTCGGCGCGCTTGCCGGGGGTGATCGTTCCGATCTCGTCGTCCAGGCCCAGCGCCTTCGCGCCCTCGATCGTCGCCATCTCCAGCGTGTCGCGCGCGGAAATGCTCACTTCGGTGACCTCCTCGTCGCCCTCTAAGACCGCCTGGTTGTCGAACATCCGCTGGAGCTGCATCCCGATCCGCATCTGGCTGCCCATGTCGCCGCTGACGTTCGAGCAGACGTCGACGCCCCACGCCGGGCGGCCGCCCGCCTCGAGCACCTTTCCGGTGACGGGGATGCCGTGGCCCATCTGCATCTCGACCTCGGGCGTCGAGGAGAAGGAGACGCCCTGCTCGACGGCGTGGTCGACGTCCTCCTGCGAGAAGTGGTTCCCGTGGGCGACGTTGATGTCGGGCCCCAGCATGTCCTCAATAGCACCGAAGCCCTGGTAGTCGTCACCGTACACCGACGACGGCCACAGCGCGGCGCCCATGTGGATCGTCGAGAGCACGCCCAGGTCCCGTGCCAGTTCGAGGTCGCCCCGGGCGGTCTCGTCGGTACAGAAGTCCGGCCCGCGGAGCCCGAGGGCGAGGCTGAGCAGGTCGTCGTCGCGGATCTTCTCCTCGTAGAGGCTCCGGACGTTCTCCTCGGGGAGGCCGACGTCGCTCTCGTACCACCACTTCGCCGCGTCGTCGCCTGGCGGGCCGTAGGTGTACACCGCGCGCAGGCCGGTGTCCTGCAGCGCGTCGACGGCGCGTTCGCCGTGTTCGAGCGTGTTCGGGTACGACCAGTCCAGGGCCGTCGTCGTCCCCGTGTGGAGCTTCTCGAACGCGCCGAAGAGCCCCCCGAGGTACATGTCCTCGGGCTGGTAGAGCCCGGTGATGTTGCCGAGCATGTGGTCGAAGTACTCGCCCATGAGCGACCAGTCCCCGGCGATCCCCCTGACTTGGGTCTGCGCGAGGTGGATGTGCGAGTCGACGAAGCCGGGAACGACGATCTGGCCGGACGCGTCGATGACCTCGGCGTTCTCGGCCGAGAGTCCGTGACCGACGTCGACGATCTCGCCGTCCTCGATCAGCACGTCCGCCCCCTCCAAGTCCCCGATATCGGGATCGAGAGAGACGACCGTCCCGTCCCGAATGATCTTTCGTGTCATGTCCGACTGTACCGTTTGACCATGAGGTTAAAAATTTACTGTATGGTAAATCGAGCGGATCGGTGGGATCGCTTATGTATCTCACCGTCGGAGAGGGCCGTATGAGCGAATCCCGCGAGACCGTCTCCTCCAAGGACACCGAGGAGGTGATCATGGAGGCGACGTTCCGTGCGCTGAGCAAGCACGGGTACACCGACCTCCGGATGCGCGACATCGGCGAGGAGATGGACCTGACGCGGCAGGTGATCCATTACCACTTCGACGGCAAGTACGACCTGCTGTCGTCGTTCCTCGAGTACGTCATCGACCAGTACGAGGGGAGCGTCGAGGTGGACGCGGACGACGATCCCCGCACGGAGCTCGACGCGCGGATCGACCAGTGCTTGTTCGGACCGGAGTTCGAGGAGTTCTCGCACTGGGAGCGCATGAAGGTGTACCACGAGCTGTACACCCACGCGCAAAACGACGGCGACCACCGGGAGATCTTCAACGAGCACTACGACCGCGTCCGCGGGAGCATCGTCGAGGTCGTCGAAGAGGGGATCGAACAGGGCGAGTTCGAGCCCGTCGACGCCGAGCGGATGGGCCAGCTCATCACCGACATCATCCACGCCGCCCGCGGCCGCCGGATGGCGCTCGGCCACGAGGACGCGCCGGCGGAGGCGCGGAAGGCGATCGACCAGTTCGTCCTCGACTCGCTGTACGCCGACGACTGACGGGAGCGCCGGCGGTCACGGCGCTACGCCGTCGCCCACAGTCCGGCGGCCACGAGGGCCGCCGCGCCCACCGAGCCGGCGAGCAGCGCGAAGGCGGGGCGGAATCCGGCGACGTCGGCGAGCGCGCCGACGAAGGCGGGCGCGACCGCGCCGGCGCTCATGGTCAGCGTCCGGACGACGCCGAGGCCGCCGCCGGCCAGCCGCTCGGGGAGGGCCTCGACGAGGTAGGCGGCGCGGACGGGGCGGAGCCCGTGGGACCCGACCCCCAGCGCGACGACGAGCACACCGAGGACGACGGCGCCCGATCCCGCGAGCGCGACGATTCCGACGAGGGCCGCCGCCGCGAGCCCGAGCGCGGCGACCATTACCGGGAACCGACCGAGTCGGTCAGAGAGGTCACCGGAGACGAGCTGCACGAACGTGACCGCGAACAGCGCGGAGTACAGCAGGCTCGCGGTCGTCGTGTCGAGGCCGGCCGCCTCGGAGAGGTACAGCGGGAGGAACGCGACCGTCCCGTTGTACGCGAACGAGAAGGCGATCGTCACGAAGACGAACGCTCCGATCCGCCTGTCCTCGAACAGCGCGAGGTAGTCGCGGGCGCTCGGTTCCGGGCCGTCGCGCACCGGGCCTCGGTCGGCGTCGACCGGGAGCCGCCCCGGGACGCGAACGAGGAAGGTCGCGGCGAGCGCGAGCGCGACGATACCGGTGACGACGAAGAGCGCGCGCCAGTTCGCGCCCGGCAACCGCGAGAGCGGGGTCGCGAGCGCGGGGGGCGGGGAGACGAACAGCACCACGGCCGCGGGCGCGACCACCCCGCCGAACGCGCCGACGGTGTCGAGAATGCCCAGTGCGCGCCCGGTTCGAGCCGGATACACTCGTGCGAGCAGCCGGATCGCGACCGTTTTGTGCACGCCCGTCCCCACGCCGATAACGAGCATCGCGCCCACGAGCGCGACGAAGGGCGCGTCGAACAGCACCGCGAGCGACCCGAGGCCCGCGACGGCCGCTCCCGCCGCGATCACCCGGACCGCACCGACGCGGTCGGCGACCGTTCCGCTCGGGAACTGCAGCAGCGCGTAGGCGGCCATGAATCCCGAGAACGCGGCGCCGACGGCGGCGTTGCTCACGCCGTAGCTCGCCTGTAACGGCTCGAAGAGGGGCGGGAACGCGTACCGAACGAACTTCCCGAGAAACCAGATCAGGGCGGTCAGCGCGAGCACTTCGTACTCCCTGACTCGCCCGAGGTTCATCGAGCGAACGTACTCCGGTGGCACGTATAAGCGTCGTGAAGGCCCCGAGCGGAGTCAACGAACCCTGTTGGCGTTGGGTGAGAAGCGGACGGGCGGGGGTGGAGAGGCGATCGCAGCCGTCGGCGAACCCCTGCTGGCGGCGTTCAGAACGGGCCCTTGCCGCCGCCCATCATGTCGCCGAGGCCGCCGCCGCCGTCGCCGCCCATCTTCTTCATCATGCGCTGCATGTCGCCCTCGCCCATCCCCTGGAACTGGCTGATCGTCTGTTCCATCATGGAGTGCTGCTCTAAGAGCTGCTGGACCGTCTCCTCGTCGGTGCCGGAGCCGCGGGCGATCCGCTCGGTGCGCGACTGGCCGACGACGCGGGGGTTCGTCAGCTCCTCATCTGTCATCGAGTCCATGATGCGCTCGAACTTGCGCATCCGGTCCTGCGTCACGTCCATCGCGTCGTCCGGGAGCTGGTCCATCATCCCGCCGCCCATGCCGGGGATCATGTCCATCACCTGGTCGAGGGGGCCCATCCGGTTCATCGCGTCCATCTGCTTTTTCATGTCCTTCAGGGTGAACTCCCCCTGCAGCATGTCCTGGGGGTCCCAGTCCTCGTCCTCGTCCTGGGCCTCCTGCATGGCGCGCTCGACGCGCTCGGAGAGCTGTTTGAGGTCGCCCATCCCGAGCAGCCGCGAGATGAACCCGGAGGGCTCGAACCGCTCGATGTCCTGGACGGTCTCGCCGGTCCCGAGGAAGGCGATGGAGGAGTCGGTCTCGTTGACCGCCGTGAGCGCGCCGCCACCTTTCGCGGTCCCGTCGAGCTTGGTGATCATCACGCCCTCGATGCCGATCGACTCCTCGAACTGGCGGGCCTGCTCCTTCGCGCCCTGCCCGATCGCGGCGTCGAGCACGAGGAGGGAGCGGTCGGGGTCGACCGCGCGCTCGATCTCCTCGATCTCCGCGATGAGGTCGTCTTCGAGCGCGTGGCGCCCGGCCGTGTCCACGATGTGGACGTCGGCGTCTTCGGTCTCCGCTAAGCCCGTCCGAGCGATGTCGACGGGGTCGTCGTTGTCGGGGTTCCCGTAGAAGTCGACCTCCGCGCGCTCGCACATCTGCTTGGCCTGGTCGTACGCGCCGGGACGGAAGGTGTCCGTCTGGATGACCGCGGGGCGGAGTCCCTTCTTCGAGAACCACCACGCCATCTTCGCGGCGGAGGTGGTCTTCCCCGACCCTTGGAGGCCGGCGAGGAGGATCGTCTGGTTTTCGAGGGGGAGCTCCGTCGAGTCCCCGACCAGCTCGACCATCTCCTCGTAGACGATCTTGAGGACGTGGTCTTTCGCCGTGGTGCCGCCCGGCGGCTCCTCTTCGAGGGCCCGGGACTTGATCGAGTCCGACAGCTCCATGACGAGGGAGACGTCGACGTCGGCCGAGAGGAGCGAGCGCTGGATCTCCTTGACGATCTCCTCGACGTCGCTCTCGGAGAGCCGGGACTTCCCCTGGAGCTTGTCGAGGCTGCCCCGCAGGGACGAACCGAGGTCGTCGAGTACCATTTGCCGGAGATAGGCGGTCGACGCGGTAAAGCTTTGTTCGTCGGCGTCGCCGAAGGCGGCCGCGGGATCGCGCGGGCCGCCCGCCTCAGAGCTCCTCGGCGATGTGCCGCTCCAGTCGGGTCACGAGCTCCGGGCGAAACGTCCAGAAGCCGTCCCAGACGTTGGGTTCGTCCTCGAGCGCGAGCAGCGCGACGTGGTCTCCCTCGGAACCCCTTGGCGGCGTGAACACGACGAACCACGACCGTCGGTACGGGTACGAGGTGCCGGTGTGGACCGTCAGCGGGAGCGCCGAGAGCTCCTCGGGGTCGCCGACGCCGTAGACGTGGACGTCGACGCCCGTCTCGGCGACCCGTTCGTACACCGCGTTGGTCCCGCGTTCGTCGTTGATCCGCGAGAGGCGCTGGAACGAGGCCCGGAGCGTTCCGTCGCCGCGCTCGGCGGCGATCCGCTCTATCACTCGCGAGACGAGGATCAACAGGAGCTTCTCTTTGTCCGACGCGGGGTATCCGCGGACCCGAAACGGGACCTCGTCGAGGCCGCGGAGCACGTCGGGAAGCTCGATCTCGTCGAGTCCGACCGTCCCGGTCTTGTACAGGTCAGAGTTGATGAGCAGCACCGACTCGAGGAGCTCGTCGAGCGTCGACCGCGCGATCACGTCGCCATCCTCCACCAGCGCGACGACGTCGGCGTCGCTCGCGGCGTCGGATTCGACCTCTGAAACGCTGACGGGCTGGCCGTCGAGGAGCGAGTCGATCAGATTTCGCACTGGGTCCGGCGACGACCGGTTCACCACGACGAGGTGTCGGTCCGGTGATTCGAGCTCGTCGAAGAACGAGCGGAGCGATTCGATCATACCTGAACAACGCCCTACCGAGTCAAAACGGTTACTCGACACCGCCGCCGACGAGCCGCGCGCCGGCGGCGTCGATCCGACAGGCCTCGGGGTCGTACCCCGCGTCGGAGAGCCCGGTGCCGAGCGCGAAGACGGTGCGACCGAGCATCGCCATCGCAGCGCCGGAGTCGGCTCTGCCCCCGCCCGAACCGTCGCCCCTACCCGAACCGTCTCCCCCGCCCTCCGCGTCGTCGACCGCCGCGATCGCCTCGGCGACCTCGGGGACGAGGAGGTCCGCCTCGCGGGCGAACGCGCGGGCCGCGTCCATCAGGGTCGGCAGCCGCGGGTCCGCGCGGAGCCGGTCGAGCGCGTCCGTCCCGGCCGCCGAGAGCGCGGTCGTGTCGCCGCCCAGCACCGCCTCGGTCGACAGCTCGCCGAAGGTGACGTACTCCACGCGGGCGGCCGCGGGGACTCCGTCGAGTTCCCCGACGCCCGGCGCGCCGGGCTCCAGCCGGACCGGGACGCCGCCGCGCGCCTGCGCGACCACGTCGCCGAGGCCGGTGCCGCGGCCCACCTCCGCCTCGTGGGCGATTCGGACGAGCTCGTTCTCGGAGCGCCCGCGGTCGAGGGCGTCGTTGGCCGCGAGCGCCGCGCCGAGCGCCGCGGCGCCGGAGACCCCGAAGCCGGCGCCGATCGGGAGGTCGGTCTCGATCGCGACGTCGACGGGTGCCCCGTCGGCGCCGTCCACACCGCCCGCACCACCCGCACCACCCAGCTCCGCGAGCACGTCCTCGACTGCGCCGATCGTCCCGGACTCGCCGTCGATCGTGCGCGATCCGGCGTCGGCGTCGCTCTCGGCTCGGTCCGCCGCCGACACCCGGACCGTCACCCCGTCGGTAAGCGTGAGTCCGGCCCCGCGCGACCCGGCGGCCGCGGCGCGCTCGGCCGGATGCGCGCTGAAGAAGGCGGTGACGTGCCCGGGGACGAACGCGGTCGCCCGCTGCCTGCTCATGGCGAACCGGAGGATCGGACATCGATTAACGGTTGTTATCCGCGGCGGACGGAGCGCCGATGCCCGGGACCGGGCGCCCCGCCGACACCGCAGGCCTAAATATCCCCCACCCAAATCCGGGCCGTATGCGAGACCAGTTGCGCCCCCTCCTCGCCGCCGTGCTGGCGCTAACGTTCCCGGGACTCGGCCACCTCGTCTTGCGCCGGTGGGGGCGGGCGCTGCTGTGGCACGTCACGATCGTCGGCGGCGGCGTGGCGCTGCTCGCGCTCTACGACGTCGACCCGAGCGGGTCGACCGGGTCGCCGTTCGAGGCCGCCGCCGCGCTCCCGGACGAGATCGCCCTCCCGATCGTCCTGCTGTCCGTGCTGTCGGCGATCGACGCCTACCTCGTCGGCCGGGCGGACGTCGCCGAGCGGAAGCGCGTCGACGCGACCGCCGAGGCGGTCCGCCGCCGCGCCGCGAGCGCCGACGACGACGTGGGGGCCGCGGGCTCGCCGGTCGCCGAGGTCACCGGCGAGGGCGGCGAGGACCTGCGGGTCGAGTGCCCGAACTGCGGCAAGGAGACCGACGCCGAGCTCGACTTCTGTCACTGGTGTACGGAGCCGCTCCCGTGGGACGAGGCGGAGTGAACTACCCCACCCTACTCAGCCACAGGCGTGGCTTCGTTGAGGGTGGGGCTTCCTGTTTCCACGACGCGCTTTGCAGACACGCGAGTGGTGTCCGTAGGGAGCGCAGTCTCCACAGGCGTGGATTCGGGCCATCCCAGCCCTAGTTCAGCAAACCCTCTCTGCAAGACGTTCATCGCCGCGTTCGCGTCACGGTTACACTTGAACCCACAACTTGGACACGAGTGCTCTCTGACCCAGATGGGTTTCGCTGTCTCCACACCACATGTCGCACACTCTTTGGTCGTTCCCGCTGCTTCGACTTGCACGACGTGTGTCCCGTACAGCTCACCTTTGTATTCCAGAAGAGTGATGAACTGTCGCCACGCCGCAGCCTGCTTGTTCCGCGCGTTCCCATCGCCTTGAAGCATCTCAGCGACGTTCAGGTCTTCCACGAACACCGCATCGTACTCTGTGACGAGCCATATCGTGAGCTTGTGCTGGTAGTCCAGCACCTTCTGACGGATGTGGCGTTTGACCTTCGCAACCGCTTGGCGCTGGTTTTCGTAGTTGTTTGACCCGTGTTCTTTCCGTGAGAGTTTGCGTTGTTCACGGTCCAGACGCTCATATTCGTCTTCGAGGTCGATCCAGTCCACAGTCGTCCCGTCCGAAGTGTGGATGTAGTTGAGGATGCCGAGGTCAACGCCGACGCTATTGTCCGTGTTGAGCGAGTCCACGTCGGGTTTCTCGGGCAGATCAGCCTCGTCGGTTTCCAGCCCGAACGAAATGAACCAGTCACCGGTCGTCTCTTTTTTCACTGTCACCTCTTTAATAACTGCTTCGTCGGGGATCTCGCGGTGGTAGCGGAGTTTGATCTCTCCGATTTTGGAGAGCCAGAGCGTCGCGCGTCGGCCACTCGTGTTTTTGAGTTTGAAGCCAGACTGCGAATACGTTATACTCTGGAACTCTCTCGGAGACTTCCAGTTGAGCTTCCCGACCTTGCGTCCGTTTTGCTTCCGCTCGGAGAGTCCAGTGAGATTCTGGTAGAACCGAGTGACGGTTCGTTGCAGAGCCTTCGAGTTGACTTCCGAGAAAACGGGGAACTCGTCTTTCCAGTCGGGGAGTCGGGAGTGGTGCTTGTACGCAGAGCCGATGTCGTCGGCGTCAACGTTCTCGTACTCGTACAGGGTGTAGTTGTACGCTTGGCGATGAATGTCGATATGGAAGTCTAGTTCAGCCGCTACCTCTTGTGTCGGGTAGGCATGGTAGCGGTGACTATACTCCATCGCTGTCTATTGATTATCGATATGTTGTATTAATGGTTTGTACTGGTGTGCGGCGATTCATCCCCTCCCTACTCGCTCCCGTTGGTCGCTCCTCGAGGAAGGGGCATTCTCGCCTCACTTCTGGTAAACCCGCCGTGCGTCGGCGGGCCCGGGAGTTCGATCGTGATCGTTGATTGATAGGCGGGGTGTCTATTTGTCCCTCCGTCACGTGTCGGTCGTATGGAACACGCAGAGTACGTGTACACCAGCGGACTGTCCGAATCCGACGTCGACGAGTACCTGCGAGCGGGCGATCACGGCGTCCTCGGGCTGGCGGACGGCAACGACGCGTACGCCGTCCCGCTGAGCTATCACTACGACGGCGATCGATTCCTGCTCCGAGTGAGCGAACACGACGACAGCGAGAAGGAGCGGTTCATCGAAACGACCGAGACCGCCACGTTCGTGTGCTACGAGGCGTCGACGGCGGAGTCGTGGAGCGTCCACGTTCGCGGTCCGCTCCGGGAGTGGCGGGCGGACGTCGACGAGAAGACGCTCAACGAATGGTTCCCGCCGTTCCGGCTGTTCGACGAGGCGGTGGAGAGCGTCGGGTTCTCCCTGTACGAGCTGGAAATGGAGAGCATCACCGGTCGGAAAACTGTGGAGTAGGGAACTCGCCGCACGGAGTTGACCCCTTCCCACGATCGGGACCGACCCCAAGCTATCGCGGGGCGGCGTTCCGAACGACTCCGACAGGCGGATGTCGGCGAACCGCTGGCGTGGACCGAACTCGTCCGGGACGTGTCGTCGGCCCCGGGCTTCTTTCCGCGAGGCGGCCGAACGGCCCGTATGGCGAACGCGCCGCCAGCGGTCGATCTCAAGCCCGACCTGACGGACGACGTCGCCCTCGTCACGGGGGCGAATCGCGGGATCGGCGCCAAGATCGCCGCGAGGCTCGCCGAACTGGGAGCGACCGTCTACGCCGGCGCTCGGGATCCAAGCGACGTCACCGCGGCCGACCGACACGCGGTCCGACTGGACGTGACCGACGACGACGAAATCAGGGCGGCGATCGACCGGATCGAGCGCGAACGGGGCTCGCTGGATATCTTGGTGAACAACGCGGGCGTCTTCCCCCGGTCGGGGCCGCTCCACGAGATGGAGATGGACGCGTTCGACCGCACGACGGCCGTGAACCTTCGCGGGCCGGTCGCGGTGACCAAGCGCGCGCTGCCGCCGCTGCTGGACGGGGACGGGAGTCGCGTGGTCACCCTCTCGTCGGGGCTCGGCCGGTTCACCGAGGGCGAAATGGCCGGTCAGTACCCGGCGTACCGACTCTCGAAGGTCGGGGTCGGCGGGCTGACCGCGTACCTCGACGGCGAGTACGGCGACCGGGGGCTCATCGCGAACGCGGTCTCACCCGGCTGGGTCCGAACGGACATGGGCGGGGAGGGCGCTCCCCGGTCGCCGTCGAAGGGGGCCGAGACGCCGGCCTGGCTCTGTCGGTTCGCGCCGGGAAGCCCGAGCGGACGGCTCTGGAAGGACCGCGAGCGAATCTCGTGGTAGCCACCCGGATCGACACCGAGTCGGCCGGCGAGGGCCCGGCGGGTCTCAAGTGCGTTCGGACCCAACGGGCGCCATGACGAAGCATCCGGAGACTATCGCGGGCGTCCATGACGTCGACTGCGCGGGCCTCCAGGCGCTCGTGACCGGGTCGACGAGCGGTATCGGACGCGCCGCGGCGCTCGCGCTCGGTCGGCTCGGCGCCGACGTCATCGTACACGGCCGCGACCGGGAGGCCGGAGCGGCCGTCGTCGACGAGCTCGAGGCGACCGGTTCGCACGGCCGGTTCGTCCGGGCGGACTTCGCGGACTCCGATTCGGTGCGGGAGCTCGCCGCGAGCGTTCGCCGGGAGACGGACGAGCTCGACGTGCTGATCAACAACGCCGGCGGCTTCTTCCGGAAGGGGCGATTGACCGACCTCGGCGTCGAGTACACCTTCCACGTCAACCATCTCAGTCCGTACCTCCTGACGGCCGAGCTGCTCGATCACCTCGCCGACGGCGCCCGGGTCGTGACGACGGCGTCGGCCGCCCACCGGGGAACGGAGCTCGACCTCTCGAGGGTATGCACGGTCGAAGGGCACTCGGCGACGTGGGCGTACGGCCACTCGAAGCTCGCGAACGTCCTGTTCGCGAACGAACTTGCCGCCCGCTTGGACGCGACCGACCGGAACGTCGTCTCGAACAGCGTCCATCCCGGCGCGATCCCGGGGAGCGGGTTCAGTCGATTCCTCCCGGCACCGCTGCCGCGCGTCCTGGGGGCGCTCGACGCCCTGCCCGTCGTCACGAGCGTCGCGGACGGCGCCGCCGAACTGCTCGTCCCCGCCGTGTCGCCCCGAACGGCCGACGTGTCTGGCCGGTACTTCTCCGGTCAGCGACCGACGCGGCCGGCGCGCGCGGCGGTGGACGCGGCCGCCGCCCGCCGTCTCTGGAAGGCGAGCGCCGAGCTTCTCGACACTGAGCCGCCGCTCTCGACCGCCAGGTCGTGAATCGGGCGGTCGACGTTCGAGAGAACCGGTCGACGAGCGGGGCCTCACTTCGCCGGACAGCGGTCGATGCCGAGCGCTCGGTACAGCAGACACCGCCGCGTCGCGCCCTCGACGATCAGGACCGCCGCGGCGATACCGAGGCCGACCGCGGAGACGACCGGGACGCTCACCGTGCCGCTCGCGACGAGGAGTGCGAGCGCCGCGGTCGCGACGCCGCCCGCGATTCGGGCGATCGCGTCGATCCGTCCGACGTTTCGCTGCATACGCGTCATAGCGGCTCCGCGGGCTAAAGCGCTGGGTGACTGACCCCCGGCGAAGGGGCGAGAATGCCGTCGCGTCGTCTCGAGCGTGCCGATCACGCGGACGTCGCCGTCGAGCTCGCCCGGGCGACGGCCCGCTACCGCTGTGTGACCCGCCACGTGGTCGCCCCGGTGTACGACCACTTCTCGATCTCGAGGTCCTGCATCGAGTCCTGGAGCCGGACGATCAGCGCGCCGATCTCCTTCGGCGAGAGGTCGACGTCGTCGGCGATGAACTTCGCTTTGAAATACGTCTCGCCGTCGGCCGCCTCGGCCCGGAGGAACTCGGCGAGCCGGTCGGCCTTCGACTCCGACGACTCGGGCGAACTCGCGGCCGACCGCTCGGCGGTGTCGGTCGCGCTCATGACCGGCTCGCGGCGCTGTCGTGGTCGTGACCGATGACGACGCACGCCGCGTGGAGGGCGATGAGCGCCAGCGGGCTCCACCCCTCGAATCCCATCGCGCCGTAAGCGGCGGGCACGTACGCGAGCGGCAGGATGATCGCCGCCCAGAAGGCGACCGCGCGAACGCTCGCGACCGCTCGGTTCCAACAGGCGCTCGAGACGCTGGCCCCGATCCGCATCGGCGCTCGAATCCGTGAGGAGGACGTTTTGCTTGACATGGGGAACACCGGACGTACTCGTCGCATGGAGCGGGGACATCATATAACGGCCAGAGCGTTGGCGCTGGTTCGCTTGGATTAACCGAGATACCGGACGTTTCGGGACCGTTCACGAACCGCCCGCGACCGTTCAAATAGCGTCCAGAGACTATTAAACGGTTTATAATCCGCTGAGAGGATGTTATTCAGGAGCGCAGTCGGTCCGCGGGCGGCGACCGAATCACGTCTCGACGGAGCGCGATATCCCGCGGTCGCTCTTCGGGTCGCCATCGACCGCCGATCTGGTCGCGCGGGTAGTCCCGATAGGTGCCGTCGAGGAACGTGGTGACGCAGCCGATCGCCGCGGTGAGCGTGACCGCCCAGACGACCTCCTCGCGGAACGAGGCCTCCAGCGCGCTCAGGTGCGTGGTCCCCGTCCAGTCGCGGGTGCGATGTCGTCGCCTCCCGGCATCTCGCCCGGCGACCGTTCGGACTGCCGACCGGATCCCCGCCCCCGACGACGGCGAGGGCGAGGACGAACGGCGAGTCGTCGCTGAGACGCTCAACCGGACGCACAGGCCGAGAAGGACCCGTCAACGGCCGCGATGGATTTATGTTTTCTCTGGTACATTTCGACGTATGAATCAGCCGCCAGCAGAAGCGCTGGACGACGCGGCGATCGAGTCGTTCCTCGAAACGCAGTCGGTGGGGACCCTCTCGCTCGCCAAGGCGGACGAGTCGTACGGCGTCCCCGTCGCGTTCACCTTCGACCCGGACGCCCGAGACCTGTACTTCCGGCTCGGGTACGCCCCGGGGAGTCGCAAGCGAGAGTTCGTCGACTCGACGGATCGAGCGACGTTCGTCGTCGCCGACGAGACCGAGGCGGGCTGGAAGAGCGTCCTCGCGCGCGGCGAGCTCGAACACCGCAGCACCGTCGAAAGCCTCGACACGCACCGGTCGGGCGACGACTCGGTCAGTCAGGCCGAACGCGAACTCGCGATCCCCTTTTATAATGTGTTCGACGAGCCCGAGGACATGGTCTTTGCACTCGTCCGCCTCCCGATCGACGAGGTGACCGGCGTGGCGGAAGCCGGCACCAACTGACGCTAGGCGCTCGGAACCGGGGCGTGGGGCGAGTTCGGTCGGAGCCGGCCGAGACGGAGAGCCGCGACCGGACGAGTCGGATTCCGGGCGACGGCGCGAGCGCGAGACCGAGGCGCCGGGCGAATAGTTTCTCATCAGTGATAACTGCGGAGGAACTATCATATATCTCGGTGGCCGACCGTGTCGGTACGGACGCGAACGACGGACGGAACATGAGTCTGAATCCACGGCAATACGACGTACGGGAGCTGCGCCGGATCGCGGACGCACCGCGGGACGGCGCGGACGAAGCGCCTCGGGAGCGGCCGCTTCGTCAGCCGAACCGGAACCGAGCGGAGCAAGCGGCCCGCTCGGCCGCGTTCACCGAGCTGCTCCAGCGTCAGCGAGGGCTGCGGCTGTCCGGCGACGGGTCTCGACCCGCAGACGCCGAGGACCGCCCGTACCTGCGGGCGGTCCCGGCCTCGCCGGACGCGGAACGCGAGGTCGGCGACTGGCTCGGCTACCTCGTCGACGTCGGCGGTCACCTGCGGAGCCGCGACGCGCTGTCGTACTACGCCGAACTGGGCTGGGTCGCCCCCGCCGCGGTCGACGCGCTGACGCGTCGGCTGGAGGGGTTCGACGCCCCGCGCCACGATCGGCCGTTCACTCCCGCGGACCACCGGATCAGTCTCGTCTCCATCGTCCGAATCGCTTCGTGTGCGAGTGATCAAGAATGAGCGACGACGACGAATCCACGGAGATCAACGGTACAGACGGCCCCGAAGCGGTCGGCGTGAAACTCGGCAGCACCCGGACGGTGCTCGACCTCCCCGACGGTCGAGGCGGCCGCGAGCGCCACTCGACGCTGACGTGTCTGGCGACGTACGAGGACGCCATCACGGGCGAAGAGAAGGTCCTGTTCGGCCACGAGGCCGCGATCGAGTACCCCGACACGGTGCGGTTCATGCTCCGGTCCGGGCTGCCCGAGGACGACGAGAGCGTCGCGGACGCCGAGCGCTTCTTCGAGGCCCTCGTGGACGCCCACGACGTCCCCGAGGACAGCGCGGTCGTCTACGCGGTCCCCACCATCGACAACGAGGCGGGCGTGAAGAACCTCAAGTCGGTGATCGAGGGCTCCTCCATCGGTGAGGTCGAGACGCGGAGCTACCCCGAGTCGCTGTGCGGGGCGATCCCCGCCTACGGCGACGATCTGGCCGCCATCGACGAGGTGTTCGTCTCGATCAACATGGGGTCGACGACGCTGGAGGCGTGCGCCTACCGGCGCGGCGAGCAGCTCTCGCCGTTCTCGACCGGCTCGGTGACGGGCAACGAGGTCGACCGCCGGATCGTCGCCGCGGTCGAGGAGGAGAGCCAGGGCCGGGTCCACATCGACCGGACGACCGCTCGGGAGTACAAGGAGGAACACGCCGACGTGTACGACTTCGAGCCGTTCACCGACGTGATCCAGCAGCCCGGCGGCGGGAGCCACGAGTTCACCGTCGACCGCGGCGTCCGGGAGCCGGTCGACCGCTACATCGACGAGGCGGTCGACGCCGTCGCCAACGAGTTCCTCCCGGAGCTCGCGAACGACCACATGAAGCCGTACCAGCTCGCGCTTGGGCGCCCCATCGCGGCGACCGGCGGCATGGCCTGCATCCCCGGGCTCACTGAGGAGTTCGAGAAGCGCCTCTCGGCCGAGCTCGACCGCGACGTCGAGGTCGTCTCCCCCGACGACCCCGCGACCGCCGCCGCCGAGGGCGCCGGTCGGATCGCCGAGCGCCTGATCTGATCGGGCGGGTCACCCCCGACGCTATTTAAATATCGAACAGCCGCTCGGCGTCTTCAGCCTGCCGGCGGTAGATCCCCCGTCCCTTCAGCCGCGGCACCTCGTGCCGGTGGAGCGTCTCCGCCTCGCAGTCGTACAGCATGGGAAAGACGTTGGTCCGGCGGCGGGCGACCGTGTACGAGCACGCCGCGTCGACGAGCGACGGGTCCGGGTCGGCGACCGGGAAGACGACGTAGCCGAGGGGGGTCGTCGACCCGTGTCGGTCGTCGACGCGGTCGACGAGCACGTCGCGGAACGCGTCGGCGGTCGAGACGAGGTTCTCCGGCTCGGGATCCGAGTCGTCGTCGACCAGAGTGGCGAGGACGGTGACGGACCCGATCGAGTCGTCGTCGTCGCGTACCTCCCATACCGGGTCGAACCCGTTCGTGTTCCCCTCGATCGGCTCGAAGCCGTGTTTCCGGCGATTCGCGACGACGGCGTCGCGGTACTGCGTATGGTCCATGCGCACACACATGGACCGGATGATAAAAAATGACACACATACCGGCGACCGTCGCCCGTCGCAGCCCGGTCGCCGACGGAGTCCCGACGAGTCGGATCAGCGGAGCCGGTCGAGCTCGTCAGCCGCCGCGAGCTCCGCGATTATATACCGGTGTTGGACCGCCCAGAGCCGCTTCGCGACCGCGTAGGCGACGGCGACGGCGGCGACCGAGAGGAGGCCGGCGGCCGGGCCCGCCGTGACGGCGACGACCGAGGACTGGTAGCCGAGCGCGCAGACGACGAGCGCCGCGACGACGGTGGCGAGGGGGCGACGCAGCGGGTTCCGGGCGAGATCAGCGAGACTCCGGAGGTCCCGTTCGAACGCCGCCGGCAACTCGCCGTCGAGGCGGATCCGCTCCGCCGCCGCCCACGTGTGGGAGTCGTCGGCGGCGTGGGGGACCGGATCGGCGTCGGCAACCGGATCGGCGTCAGCAACCGGATCGGCGTCGGCAACCGGATCGCCGTCGCCCTCTCTCCCCGACCGCGGCGACCGAGGGGATCCCGACATACGGGTGCGAAGGGGCACGCAGCTTATAAATACCTTGTGGATAGTTCACATGTAACGGAGGCGCGGGACGTCGGTCGGGAGTGATCCAACGAGTGAGTCGGATGAAAGCCGGGAAACCTGACGAAGCCGCCGCCCGCGACGGCGTCGGGAGTGCCCCTACTCGTCGTCGGATTTCCCCGGCCACGTCACGGAGCCGAGGAACGGGACGCCGGTCTGTTCCGCCGCTCGCGAGATCATGTGCGCGCCGGTCGGCACCGTCAGGAACAGGAAGACGATGCCGATGAGCGACGAGAGACCGGCGCCTCCGGGACCGAAGTAGACGAACCCGGCGAGGAAGACCGCGACCGCGCCGATGGTCGCCGGCTTGCTCGTCGCGTGCATCCGGTTGTACACGTTCGGCAGCCGCAACAGCCCGATCGTCCCGACCGTGAGGAAGAACGTCCCGACGGCGATGAAGCCGATGACGATCCAGGTCCGTAGCGGGGTCGATTCGATCATCGGCGGTCCCCTCCGGAAACGCGATGCCCCGTCGAAGCGTGCGATTGTGTTCGGTGTCGGTGATTCATGATGGTCACTCCCGCGTAACGATGATGTCGCCTTCGGTGATGAACTTGGCAACCGCGACCGTCGAGAGGAACGCGATGATCGCGAGGACGAGGCTGACGTTCACGAAGATCCCCCGGCCGGTCTTGATCGCGAACAGGACGGCGATCGCGACGACGTTCGTCGCGATGGCGTCCAGCGCGACCACGCGGTCGGGAACCGTCGGTCCTCGGACCGCGCGGTAGCCGCACAGCAGGTTCAGCAGCGCCACGAGGACGATGGCGGCGTCGATGACCGGCAACAGGGCTCCCTCAGCGGCCATTCTTGTCACCTCCCGTGGTCTCCTCGGTCCGCGGATCGGTCTCTGTCTCCTCGGTCCGCGGATCGGTCTCTGTCTTCTCCATCGGTGAGTCGGTCTCTGTCTTCTCCATCGGTGGGTCGGTCTCCTCCCCCGCCTCCGGAGCGGCCTGTTTGAGGGCGGGATGCGTTCGGTCGGGCGGGTAGACGGCGAAGTCCGGCGCGGGGTCGCTCGGCGAGAGCTCCTCGTCGAAGATGACGAGGGCGTAGCGCTCCCACTCGCGGATCGGGTCGACGATGTCCTCCGGATCGCTCCCGTCGATGACGTGGACGTACAGCGCGTTCTCCTCGGGATCGTAGTTGAGCGTGAGCGACCCGGGGGTCATCGTGATGCTGTTGGCGATGGTGGTCACGCCGAGGTCGGTCCGCACGCGCAGGGGGATGAGGATCACCTCGGACTCGATCGGCCCGGCGGGCGCGAGCACGCGGTACGTGACGTCGAGGCTGGCGACGATCGCCTCCCGAACGAACGTCAGCGCGTACAACAACGCGTACGGGACCCCGCGAAGCGTCCGGGGGAGATCGACGGTCGCCCCGTACAGGCGTCGGAAGACGAAGGCCGTGGGCAGGCCGACCACGAGGCCGATCAGCAGCGACCCGACGAGCGGTTCGGGCGCGATCGGCGGCCCCTGGACGAACACCCAGAGGACGGCGAACAGGGACCCGGCGACCGGCCAGGTGCGGGTCACGGGCCGTCACCCCCGCTCAGGCCCACGACGTCGACGTAGCCCTCGGCGTCGAGCGCGGCGGTCGCGGCCGCCTCCGCGAACCGGTAGATCGGGTCGAACCCCACGCCGACGAGAACGACGGCCGCCGCGAGGGCGACGAGGACAGAGACCTGTCCCACCTCGGCGGAAGCGGTCTCGACCGCCGCCGACTCCCGCCCCCAGAACCCGCCGACCCAGACGCGCGTCGAGTACAGGATCGTGAGGACGGCTCCGAGGAGCAGCGCGACCAGTACGAGCGCCGACAGGGTGCCGGGACCGGACGCGAGTCCCCGAACCGCCGCGTCGAACGCGAGGAGCTTCCCGAAGAACCCGGTCAGCGGCGGGAGGCCGATCAGCGAGAGGAGCCCGACGAAGACGGCCCCCGAGAGCACCGGCGAGCGACCCGCCAGCCCGCCGAGGTCCCGCAGCCGATCGGTCTTGGTCGCGTCCTCGATAGCGGCCACCGAGAGGAAGAGCAGCCCCTTCGCGAGCGCGTGGTGGAGCGCGAACACGAGCGCGGCCGCGACGGCGACCCCCCGGAGCGCCCCCGTGGGGTCCGCCGCCGCGGCGATGGCGATGGAGACCGCGATGAAGCCGACCTGCCCGATGCTCGAGTACGCGAACACGCCGTCGAGCCGGTCCTGACCGACGGCGCCGAACCCGCCGACGACGATGCTCGCCACACCCATCGCTCCCAGCACCGGGGCGAGGAAGGCCAGCGGCGACGCGCCGGTGATCCCCGGCAGGTCGATCGGGATCGAGGCGGCCGCGAAGACGGTGAAGTAGAGGCGAACGATCGCGTAGACGCCGACCTTCTTCGTGACGCCGGCGAACATCGCGGTGACGGGCGCCGGGGCGGCGCCGTAGGCGGCCGGCACCCAGAACTGGAAGGGGACGAGCCCGGCCTTCAGCGCGAACACCGCGAGCAGCAGCGCGGACAGCCCGACGACGGGCGCGGGGTCGATGCCGTACGCCTCGGGGGCCGCCAGCCGCCGGGCCATGTCGGCCATGTTGAGCGTCCCCGTCGTGGCGTACAGGCCGCCGACGGCGACGAGCATGAGCGCGCTTCCGAACACGTTCATCACGAGGTACCGGAACGACGCCGCGGTGGCGCGATCGGTGCCGTAGAAGGCCACGAAGACGTAGCTGACGATCAGCATCACCTCGAACCAGACGAACAGGTTGAACAGGTCGCCGGTGAGGAACGAGCCGGTCACGCCAACGAGCAGCGTGTGGAACAGCGGATGGTAGTACACGCGCTGGTTCTCGGGAGTGACGTACCGGACCGAGAACAGTATCGAGGCGATGCCGACGCCCGCGGCGATCGCCAGCATGAACGCCGACAGCCCGTCCAGCACGAGCGTGATCCCGAAGGGGGCGGGCCAGCCGCCGACCTGATAGACCGCCGCGCCGGGGGCCGACGGCCCGAGAACGAGCGTCCGAACGGCGACGGCGACGGCTCCGACGTAGCCGACGACGCCGGCCACGCTCGCCGCGCGTTGGACCCGCGGCAGCCGGCCGAGCGCGAGCGTCAGTACGGCGGCGGTCACCGCGATCAGTAGCGGCGCGATCACGAGCACGCTCATCTCGTCCACTCCGTGACGTCCATGGATTCGTTCTCCTCGTAGGCGCGGTACGACAGCACGAGCGCCAGCGCGGTCGTGCCGAGACTGATGACGATCGCCGTGAGGACGAGCGCCTGAACCACCGGGTCGGCGATCTCGGGGACCCCGCCGCCGTGACCCTCGAGGACGGGCACGAGGTCGCGGGTCCCCTCGTCGACGCCGCCCATCGCGATCAGGTAGACGAACGTCGCCTGCGAGACGACGGCGACCCCGAACACGACCCGCACGAGGTCGCGCTGGAGGAGGAGGAACGTCCCGACAGCGAACAGGCCGCCGACCGCGACCGCGATGGCGACGCTCATCGCTCACCCGCCCCGCGTCCCGTGGCCCGCGTCGCTCCGCTCCGGGTCATTCGGCGCTCACCACCGAGACGATCGTCAGGAGGCTGCCGACGACGACGAGGAACACGCCCAGATCGAACGCGAGCGCGCTCGCGAGTTCGACCTCGTGGTAGATCGGGACGCCTTCGAGGTGGACGTACCCCTGCGTCAGGAACGGGTCGCCGACGAGGATCCCCGCGACGCCGCTGCCGAGAACGACCACCAGACCCGCGAGCAGCGTGCGGCGGTAGGCGGTGACCGTTCGGTGCTCGAAGACGCTTGTCCCGGGGTCGACCTCCCGACCGAGCACCCCCGACTCCAGGAAGTCGAGGTCGTAGGCGACGTATATCAGCACGAACGCCGCCGTGGTGAGGACGCCGCCGATGAAGCCGCCGCCGGGCAGGTTGTGCCCCTGGAGGAACAGCGAGATCGAGACGACGAGCACGATGGGAACGGTCACCCGGGCCGTCGTCCGCATGATCGTCGTCGTCACGGCGAGTCACCTCCGTCGGGAATCGGCTCCCCGTCGCCGTCGGTCGCGGCCGCTTCGCCGCGGGTCCGCATCGTCACGAGCACGAGGATGGCGATCGCGGCAATCGCGACGACCAGCAGCTCGCCCAGCGTGTCGAACGCCCGGAAGTCCACGAGGATGACGTTGACGACGTTCGTGCCGCCGCCGCCCGGAACCGCCTGCTCCGTGTAGTACGTCGCGACGCTCGTCGGGTCGGCGTCGGGGCCGGGGATCGTCAGGAGGACCGAGACGAACGCCGTCGCGCCCACGAGGATCGAAACGGCCGCATCGCGGGCGATCGCGAGCGGGCGGACCTCCGAGTAGAACGACGGCAACCGCTGGAGAACTAAAAGGAAGACGAGGAGGACGAGCGTCTCGACGACCAGCTGGGTGAGCGCCAAGTCCGGCGCGCTCGCGAGGATGAAGAAGATGGCGAGCATGAATCCGAGGATCGACAGCATGAGCACGCCCGACACGTGCGACGAGGCGGTCGCCACGGCCACGCCGGCGAGGGTCGCGACGCCCAACACGACGGCCACTGCCGCCGGCACGCCGAGCTCGCCGAGTCCGCTGAGCCACGAGAACCCCCCCGTCGCCGCGAAGCCGGCGAGGGCGAGCAGGCTCCCGGCCGCCGCCACCCATCCCACGTACGTCCGGAGGAGGCCGTTATGGACGGCCGGGCCGAACCGAGCGCTCGTCGCCGCCGCGGTCGAGACGGTCCAGTCGTACCACCCGCTGGGCCGAACGGGGATCGGCGCGTCGACGCCGCGTCGGATCCCCGCCGCGAGACGCCCCCGAAGCGGGTACGCGGCGAACCCGCCGAGAACGGCGACGGCGGACATCGCGACCGGGGGCGAGAGGTGCGTCGGCAGTCCGACCTCGAGCTGCGCCTCGCCGGTGGCGGTGGCCTCGACGGCCCCCTGGACGATGACGTCGACGGCCAACTGCGGTGCGACGCTGACGACGGCCGCCGCGACGGCCAGCACGGCGGGCGGCCCGACCAGCGCGATCGGGGGTCGGTGGACCTCCGCGACGGGGGCCCGCCGCTCGCCGAAGAACATCGCGAGGAACTGCAGCGAGTAGACGACCGTCAACACGCTCGCGAGGGTCGCCACGGCGGGGTACAGCCAGGCGAGGCCGCCGGCCTCGTGGGCGACTTCGTACGCCGCCTCGAACAGCAGCTCCTTGGAGTAGAAGCCGTTGAACGGCGGAATACCGGCCATGCTCAACGCGGCGACCCCAGTGACGGCCGCCGTCACCGGGAGCTCCCGCCACAGTCCCCCGAGGTCGTCGAGGTTCCGGGTTCCGGCCTCGTGAACGACGATCCCGGCGACGAGGAACAGCGGCGCCTTGAACAGCGCGTGGTTGAGCAGGTGGAACGCGCCGGCCTCGCCGCCGTAGACGATATCGAAGCCGAAGCCGGCGACCATCAGCCCGAGGTGGCTCGCCGTCGAGTAGGCGAGCAGCTCCTTGGTGTCGGTCGCGGCCACCGCCAGCAGCGCCCCGACAGTCATCGTCAGGAGGCCCAAGGTCGCGACGAGCAGCACCCACTCGGGACTCATCAGGAGGGGACGCACGCGACCGAGGAAGTAGACGCCCACCTTCACCATCGTCGCGGAGTGGAGGAACGCGGAGACGGGCGTCGGCGCGACCATGGCGTTCGGCAGCCAGAAGTGGAGCGGCACCTGCGCGGACTTGGCGGCCGCGGCGACGACGATGAGGCCCAGCGCCGGGACGAACAGCCCCGACTCGCGGAGGGCCGCGCGCATCGCCTCGTCGTTCGCGATCATCGCCGTCAGGTCGAAGGTCGCGCCGCCGAGGGCGCCCCGCGCCGCCGCCGCGAGCATGAGCAGCCCCGCGAGCAGACACAGGCCGCCGCCCACGGTCACGACCATGGCCATCCGCGCCGAGTAACGGGACCCGTCGTCCTCGGTGTAGTGGCCGATGAGCACGAACGAACAGAGGCTGGTCAGCTCCCAGAACAGGAAGATCGACACGAGGTCGGAGGCGAGCGCGACGCCGAGTATCGAACCCATAAAGGCCAACAGCGCCGCGTAGTAGCGCGCAAGCCCCTCCTCGCCGTGCATGTACGCCGCCGAGTAGACGAACACGAGGACGCCGATCCCGCTGGCCAACAGCGCGAAGAGGAGCCCCCACCCGTCGACGGTGAACCGGATCCCCA
This sequence comes from Halorubrum sp. B53, assembly GCF_059752395.1. Classification (NCBI taxonomy): domain Archaea; kingdom Methanobacteriati; phylum Methanobacteriota; class Halobacteria; order Halobacteriales; family Haloferacaceae; genus Halorubrum; species Halorubrum sp. B53. The sequence goes on from NZ_MWTH01000016.1 coordinate 410,867, forward strand.
CGTCGAGCGCGGGGACCCACGGCACCCCGACGGTGCCGTACTCGCCGATCCCCGTCGCCAGCAGTCCGAAACTGGCCGCCGCGACGACGGCCCCCGCGTACCCGGTCCGTTCGCCGAGGACGCGATACAGAAGCGGCGAGAGGGCCGCGGCGGCGAACGGAAGCGCGACGGCGGTCGAAATGACCGTCAGGTCTGGTGCCATCAGTAATCGCTCTTTCGGCCGATACGTCACCGCCGGGGTCGGTCGGATCGGCCTCTACCCGACCATCTGACGCCTCCGCTAAAACTCCTGTGCCTGATGCGGTGGCGGCGGCCGAACGAGTCCCGAGGCGACGAGTTCCGACGCCGATCGATCCGAGCGGCACGCTCTCGGCTCGCAGTGGAGTTCGCGGCAGAAGTAGTCCTCACGTCGTTCGGAGAATAGTCCCGGGCGGATTCGAACCGCGAAGACTCGAATCCTCTCGTCTTCTGGGCTCGAATCCTCGTTGTGACTATTCGTGCTCACTTCGTTCGCACGGAATAGTCCCGGGCGGATTCGAACCGCCGTCAATGGCTGACTTCGGGCATCCGACGGCCGTCTCCGGCGAACCGGACTGCGATCGCGTCTCAACCGCGGACGCCGACGGATTCCCTCCAAAGGCCATTATGATTGGCCACTACACCACGGGACTGCGATCGTGGGTTGTCCGCGCGCACTCAAGTAGGTTACTTTCCCTGACGGGTCGACGACCGATCGCCGGAGCTACGTGCGCCGATCGCGGAGCCCTCGGACATGGCAACCATCCTCGTCACGGGGAGCCGCGGCGGCGTCGGGAGCTGGACGGTCGACCGCTTCGCCGAGGCCGGCCACGAGGTCGTCGGCGTCGACCGCCGGCTCCCGCCGGGCACCCGCGGGAACGCCGCGTTCAAGACGGCCGACCTGACCGACTACGGCGAGACGAGACAGCTGGTCGCGGCCGCCGACCCGGACGCCGTCGTCCACCTCGCCGCGATCCCGAACCCGGACCACCACGCCGGCTCGCGCGTCTTCGAGAACAACGTCGTCAGCACCTACAACGTCCTCGACGCCGCGGGCGCGGCCGGCGCGCGGATCGCGTGGGCGTCGAGCGAGAGTCTCTACGGCACCGTCTTCGCGGAGGAGCACTGGCTCCCAGACGCGTTCCCGATCGACGAGGAGACGCCGACCGAGCCGGAGGACCCCTACGGCCTCTCGAAGGTGGTCGGCGAGGAGATCGCGGCGCGGGTCGCCCGGCGGTACGGCGTGCCCGCCGTCTCCCTGCGCGCCTCGTGGGTGAACTACCCCGGCGCCTACGAGACGCGCCCGGCGCGGGAGGGGTTCGACCCCGCGACCGCCGACCCCAGCGGGAACTTCTGGACCTACGTCGACGTGCGAGACCTGATCGACGCGATCGAGGCCGCGATCGACCCGGAGACCGCGATCGAGGGCCACGAGGCCGTCCTCGTCACCGCGGCGGAGAACTTCATCGGGCGCGACACGGCCGCCACGATCGAGGCGGTCCACGGCGACCTCCCGGACGACTGCGACCTCGACGGCGACGAGGCCGCCTTCGACCTCGGGAAGGCGAAGCGGCTGCTCGGTTGGGAGCCGGAGCACTCGTGGCGCGAGGCGGAGGGGCTCGACGGCGACGGCCCTGACTTCGTCTGAGCGCCCGGCGCGCGGGGCTCAGTCCCGGCCGTCGTCGCCCGCGGGTTCGTCGCGGGTTTCGGGGTCGTCCGGCGCGTCGGATCCGTCCGTCGCATCGTCGATGCCCACCGCCTCCTCGACCGTCGTGAGGTCGTCGACGGCGGACTCCTCGTCTCCGTCGGCGGCAGGAGCCTCGCCGGCTCCGGCGGCGGTCGCCTCGTCGCCCTCGACGGCGGCCCCCTCGGCGCCCCCGTCGCCGGACCCGACCGCCGGCGGCGACGGCGGCCGGTACGTGTAGACGAACTCGCCGGCCACGGCGTGGTACGCGCCCGTCTCTGGGTCCTCCACGACGCCGGTGTCGTTGTCGATGGCGAAGTCGACGAGGTCGCGGAGGCTCTCCGCCTCCGCCTCAGGGCGCTCGTGGACGGACGCCGGGAGGCGGAACGTCGTGATCCACTCCGCGAACTCGGACCGGTCGTCGCTGTACGAGAGATAGTCGCGCTCGGCGGGCGTGAGCGCGAGGTCGCGCTCCCGGCGGACGTACGCCAGCGCCCCGCCGCCGAGGAGTCCGAGCACGAGGAGCATCGGGCCGCCGATCGACCGGAGCGGCCCGTAGCTGCGCTCGACGGTCACGGTCTCCGTGCGCTCGGAGGTGTCCGACTGGACGCCGGGGTCGGAGACCGTGTAGGTGTCGCCGCCGTGGTCGATCCCAAGCTCGACCGTCCGGGCGTACGAGGTCGACTCGCCGTTGATCGTCCCCTCCACCGTCACGTCGGTGACGACGAATATCTCCGTCTCGCCCGGGGACGCGCCCAGCTCCTCCTCGATCGCGGCCGCGGTCGCCGAGGCCGCCGAGCTGTTGAGCGCGAACGACGACGCGGCGGTCTCGCCGGGCTCGACGCCCGAGACCGTCTCCGACGCCAGCGTCTCGCGCTCGCTCCAGTAGACGGTGCCCCCGTCCTCGCCGACGTTGCGGACGACGAGGACGGAGTCGAACTGCACGTCGACGTCGGCCGCGGACGAGGCCGCGTAGCTCGTCTCGACGTCGACGTCGAGCTCGGGGGCGATCCGCGTGAAGTACGTGCTGCGGCCGTCGAGGACCGTCCCGGTCTCGAACACCGAGTTCGGCTCGGTCACCTCGGCGGAGTGGTTGTACGCCGTCTCGACCGTGAACGAGGAGACGGTCTGCTGGCGGGTCTCGGTGCCGGGGTCGACGTGCGTCGTGTAGACGAGCCCGCCGCCGACGGCGGCCGCGATCAGGCAGACGGCGATAATCACGGCGAACTGTGCGTCGAGTAGCGCCCGGAGTCGGAGTCGGGTCTCGTCGGGGGATGAAGAGCTCATTCGGTCACCTGTAGAACTGGCGGAGGACGCGGCGATACAGCGGGGGTTTCTCGCGCGATTCGCGGGAGCGGATCCGCGCGGGCTCGCCGCGCAGGAGAAGGAGGCCGAGGCCGACGATACCGCCGCCGAGCAGGCCGTTGATCGCGACGAGCGGCGCCCACGGGTGGACGCCGTACAGCTGGTCGACCACGCCGTGCGGGAGCACCGCGAGGTACCGGTGCTCGGCGACGAACAGCCGGTAGTAGCCGGTCTCGGGCGGCGCCGTGAGCGTCACCGTGGTGGACGCCTCGCCGCGGCTCCCGACCGCGAGCCGCTGCGGCTCGACCTCGACGCCGGGGCTCGCCGGGGTGACGTACGCGTACACCGGGACCAGTCCGGCGTTGGGGACGACGTACTCCAGCTCCTGGCTCGTGCCGCTCTCGATGACCGTGGGGTTCTCCGACTCGAACTCGGCGCTCACGACGCCGTACTCCTGCGTGCCGGCCGGGACGACCATCGCCGCGGTCGCGGTCGCCATCAGCACCAGCGCGAGCACGGCGACGACCGCGAGCACCGAGGTGCCGTCGTCCCGGGACCGGTCGCGTTCGCGCGTCCCGCGTGAGTTCCGGTTCAAGTACCAGTCGGCCGCGTACGCGACCATCGAGAGCGCGAAGAGGATGTACGCCAACCCCTGGGTCCCCTGGAGCGACCGGACCCCGAACGTGACCGCGAGCCACGTCTGGAACGAGCCGAGCCCGGACTGGACAGCCATCGCGACGGTGCCCAAGTGCGGGATGACGATCACGCTCCCACCCACCGAGAGCGCCACGGCGACGATGTCGGCGTCCTGCACGACGGGTTCGCCCCCGTCCTGATCGGTGAACGGGTTGTTGTCGCCCCGCGTGATATACCCGCGCTCCGTCTCCTCGACGACGCGGTGGGTGGTCAGCCCGCCGCCCTCGATCTCCTGGGCGTCGAACGTCACCACGTCCCCGACGCCGATATTCCCGGCGAGCGGCGCGGGGATCGCGACGAACCCGTCGCCGGGGTCGAGGGTGGGCTGCATGCTGCCGGTCTCGACGAAGCTGAGCAGGATCGGCTGCCCGAGGAGCTGGCCGACGACCAGCGAGAGGACGACCAAGACGACCGCGACCTGCAGCGTTATCGAGAGGACGCGTTTCGGTGACATGGGTCGTGTCGGTGTGCGCGCCACGCCGCGGGCGTCGGTCTCGTCGCGGAGCCGGCGCGTGGCTTCGATCGTGGAGTGTCAGCGAGGCGTTATAAATTCGTGGATCGGAGCAGGATGGGACGGGCGTTTCGCGGTCCGCGGCGGGGGCGTCCCGCCGTGCCGTGGTGTCACTCCTCGAACGCCCCGACCGCGAGCAGGGCGAAGGGTCCGATGAAGGCGAGCGAGAAGCCCAGCAGGTGGACGTAGAGGTTCACGACGCTGCCCGCGCCGGTCGGGTCGCTCGGGAATCCGACGACGGGGTAGCCAACGACGAGCACCGCGCCGACGGCGAACAGATCCCCCTCGCCCGGGCGCGAGGCGATCTCGCGGGCCCCCCGGCGCGCGGTCGCGAGGACGCGGATCCCCGCGCTCGACGCGTAAATGAGCGCGAGCAGCGCGCCCGCGACGCCGACCGCGAGGCCAGCGAGCCCGACGCCGGTCGTCGAGAGCGGGAGCGCGAGCAGCGCGATCCAGCCGAGGAGCGCGAAGAAGACCGCGGGGAGCGCGCGGAGCGACGCATCCGGGGCGAACCGCTCGCGGGTGTACGTCCCGAGCAGCAGCGGGAGCAGTCCCGCGAGCGCCATGTTGATCCCGGAGAAGCCGAAGCCGATCGCGTCCCGCGGGACGGCGAGGTTCAGCGCCGAGAGGGCGAACGGGAACGCCAGCAGGAACGCCGCCAGCGCGGTCAGAAAGAAGCGGCGGGCGTCCCCGAGGACCGCGAGCGCGTAGCCGACCCCCGCGAGGAGGCAGTAGCTCGCCACGTTCCCGGCGAGGTGGCCGGCGTCGAGGTGGACGTAGTGCGCGGCGAACGCGGTCGGAACGGTCGGGTCCGCGTACGCGAACGCGAACGACCGACGGGTCGGCTCCGGGAGCGCGAAGACCGCGATCAGCACCGCCGGCACCGCGAGCAGGACGAGCAGGTCGACGGCTCGGACGCTCGCGAGCAGCTCCCGGCGGAGGGACCGGCTCCCGTCCCGGTCGGCGGTCGCGGCGCCGGCGGCGCGGTCGCGCTCGTCGGTCGGTGACGCGGTCACGGGCGGGACCTCGCGGACCAGCGGTTAAGAGCTGTCGGCGCGCGTCTCACCGCCGCAAGATCGATGCCCAAGAGGGCGGTTCGGACGAGAAACTCTCCCGACGACCGATCGGTCATCGCGGCATCCGCCGGACGAGCGTGAGAGTGGCGAGGGAGATGACCACGAGCGCGAGCGGGCCGGCGAGGTCCGCCGGATCGATCCCGAACGGCTCCTCCGTGGTCCCGGTGACGGTGGCGGACCCGTCGCCGCCGACGTTCGACTCGCCGCCCGATCCCCCCGCGTCGTCGCTCGCGAGGTCGCCGACGAGCAGCGTCCCGACGGCGGTCCCGTCGACCGCGAGGTCGTAGGCGCCGGCGGTCTCGAAGGTCGCGTCGAACGCGACCGTCGCCGTCTCGTTCGGGTCGAGCGCGACGGTCTCGTTCGCGACCGGGGTGCCGTTCACCGTCAGCGTCACCGTGCGATCGCCGGCCGCGCCGCCGCCGTTTCGCAGGGTGGTCCGGACCGTGACGTTCTCGCCAGGGTCGATCGCCTCGGGCGCGACCGTCGCCTCGGTCACGTCGTATCGGGGCTCGTGCGCCGCGACCGCGAACGTCGACGACAGGTCGGTCGTCGCGCGGAAGTGGACGCGGTCCTCGGGGAGCCCCAGCATTCGGGCCACGTCGTCGTCGACGATCTCCACCGGCACCTCCTCCCACGCGCCCGCGTCCGTCCGCCGGTAGAGCGTCACGTCCTCGGGGTCGGTGCCGGTCGCGTTCAGGTGATCCGGGGCCGCGCTGAACCGGACCGTCGTCTCGCCGACCGCGTCGGGCCCGAAGTCGGGCTCCAGCGAGAGGTAGCCCATCGTGCGCGGCCTCGTCGGCGCCGTCAGCGCGCCCGCGTCCGCGAACGGGTCCGGGCTCCCCGCGGCGTCCAGCTCGACGCGCTCGCTGTCGACGCCGTCTAAGTCGATCCCCTCCAGCGTCACGTTCTCGCCGTCGAGGTGCATCCCCGCCGCGAGCCACCGGACTGACTCCCCGCGGTCGATCCCGCTCGCGACGAACTCGCGGTGGGTCGCGTTCGGCGCCCTGACCGTGGTGGTCGGGCCGCCGTCGCCGTCGTCGGTGTCGTCGTCGGATGACGTGAATCCGGTCGTGTCGACGTCCCCGGGCTCGGCGAGCTTCGCGTTGATCGAGAACTCGTCGGGGCCGAGCCGTTCGCCCGCGACCTTCCCGTGCGAATCGATCGCGAGCCCGACCGCGACCGTCTGGTTCGGCCCGAGCGTGACGTTGTTGCTCTCGCCCTCGATCGATCGGCCGTCGGCCGTGAACGTCACCGCGTCACCGCCGTCGTGTTCGATCCAGACGTACGCGTACCGCTCGGCGGTGTAGGTGATCGTGAAGACCCCGTCCGCCTCCGCGAGCGCGTCGGGATTGATCCCCTCGAAGTCGGGACCGAGCTTCGGGTTCGCCGCCGAGATGTCGATCGCGATCTCGTCGTCGTCATTTAAATAGGCGTAGTCCCCGTTCGGGCCGTCGGCCGGTTGGACCGCGAGGCGGTCCTCCGCGAAGGTGTCGGCGTCGTCGGTAACCACCGCCGCGCCCGTGGCGAACGCGAGCGACCCCGCCGCTACGAGGAGGAGGGCGAGGGTCAGGTTGCGGCGGGTGGTTGGCACAGGCGGTGCGTTAACACTGAGATGGTATGGTTATGGGTCTCCTGAAGTGACGAGAGGAATGCGTTACAGCAGTATCTGGTGTAGTCTATCACAATTTGACTCGGCAGTGGAAAGGTCCATCGGCTAATATTATCGCGCTATCCGTAGCCGACGAACTTCGATCGGACAGGTCTCTCGTCGGTACACGGCTCGAAAAATCGAGTAGCGCGTCGGTTCGAAGCCGGAGGCCATCACTTCTGGCTTAGCCTGAAACGCTTTCAACGTGTTCACGGGAAGCATGAACCGGCAATCGTTGCTGCTGAGATGATTCCGGATCTGACAAAAGTTGATAAATTCGAACAGTAACTCCATGATGACAAAGCCCTCAACTGTAATTTTCTGGGTTTTGAGCCGCTAAAACGGCAATATTACAGAGAATTGCTGGCTGTTGTTTGAACTTCGAGAAAGTTTAGCAGATTATCATAACCGCGGGATTTATGTTGGCCTGTTCATATGTGTCTGACAGAAATGGCGTCGGTACAGCAGATCGAAGGGGGAGGGGCAGAACCGACGACGGAGGTGTCCGAGGACGAGCTGTTCGAGGTGTTGGCGAATCAGCGCCGACGCTTCGCGGTACACCTACTGAAAAAAGAAGAGGACGAGACGATCGCGATCGGGGACATGGCCGAGCAGATCGCGGCCTGGGAGAACGGGATCGACACGACGGAGATCACGGGTAACGAGCGCAAGCGCGTCTACACCGCGCTCCAGCAGTCGCACCTGCCGAAGATGGACGACGCGGGCGTCGTGGAGTTCAACAAGGACCGGGGCATCGTCGAGCCGACGCCCGCGCTGCAGAACGTCGACTTATATATGGACGTCGTCGAGGGGAAGGAGATCCCTTGGAGCACCTACTATCTGGGGCTCTCGGGGGTCGCCGTCGCGCTCACCGGCGCGGTGGCGCTGGACGCGTGGCCGTTCGTGCTGCTGCCCGACATGGCGTGGACGGTCGCGATCGTCGTGGCGTTCGCGTTCTCCGCGATCGCGCACAAGTACTACACCGCGGAGATGAAGGTCGGCGAACCCGAGGAGCCGCCGGAACTCACCTGAGATCAGTGTTTCAGGCAGCGGTTTCGGGTCTTCCGGCAGCGCATAACCATAGGGTCGGAACACGTCGGATAGCGTGAACAAAGTGTGAGACACCACCGCATATGAGGCGACGAAACCTCATCCTGTTGCTTGGCGGCGCGAGCTCCAGCGCGATGAGCGTCGGTACCGGCGCGTTCAGCAGTATGGAGGCGGAGCGGGGAGTGGAGGTGAACGTCGTCGAGGACGACGAGGCGTTCGTCGGGTACGAAACGCCAAAAGAAAACAAGAACGGGAACGTTCCAGTATCTGACGGGGATCGTCTAACATTAGTGACGGTTCGGAACCGATTCAGCTCGAACCACGCGATCGGTCTGGTGGGTTTCGAGATTGACGATGACGGGAAGGATATAATTGAAGACGTCAGTATCGACGTTGAGCCACCCGACAAAAGCGAGAAAGATCCAAGTTCGATTGAGGATCTAGGAAACGAATACGACGTCCAGTCGCCTGAGAAAACTTTCAAGCCACCTGGAAAAGCACAGATCACCGCAGACATCGACGGAATTTCGTCCGGACAAACAGTCGATATCGAAGTCACGATCACGGTCAAGGGGACTGGCGTCGCAGCCCGGCTGTTCGGCGATACGCGAATGTTCACGCTCGAAGGGACCGGTCCCGCAAGAATTGACAGCCTCACGTTCAACGGTGCGCGAAACGCGAATACTGACGGCGCGTCCGGAACCTACACACTCGACTTCTGGCTCGTAAATAAGAACGACTCAGACGACTACATCACGCAAGAGCGCGAGTGGAACGGAACTGGAAACGTCAATTCAGGTAACGGTCAGGGGAACAGCGAAATCAACAATTATCGCCTCCTCGCGGTCCGATTCCATGAGACGAATCAGGCGTTTTATCGCCCAAACTGCGGCATCAACGAAACCGACCTACCGTGGAATGTAGGGACGGTTGTCGAAGCCGACGGAAACGGGAATTCCGCGTGTAATCCGAACTAAGCAGTACTAGTCGACCCATTACGACTGCGGATCGTATCTCCACTGGAATACACAAAGTGACGAGTATTGGTTCGTCTATAGCAGGTCACAGATCGTTTTTGCGGCAGCGTGCAACTCGTCTAGTTTCTACATGTTCGGCTCTGTTGAAATCCTTAAGAACTGATAGGATTGGCGTGCGAGATGAAATGCGCGTATCGGTCACGTTCTATTAGTCCAATCCCCAATGATTCTCGGACGCTGTTTTTTGTTTATTAGTTCGAATATTAGACTACCCCTGCTAGATTAGGATTGAATGGGTGGTAGTTATACTGGGTGACAACTCATCGAAACGTAGTTTCATACCCCAAAATATATTGATCGCTTCGGTTCGTGGGTATAAGCCCTGAAAGCTGTTGATTCAAATCGAGAGTAAACACCGTTTTAACGGGGTTGTTGCTAGTTTCAAGCAATCCCTGAGCCTCGAGAAGGAGAATCTGGGCACACCTGAAACTAAATAGGAGGTCCAGCGTGTCATTCAGGGCTACCAATATATTTTCACATGAGGCCTGTCATTAACGGCGGTCCTATCAGGCACCTCAATACAATATAGGGAGGTGTACATGGACGAGATGAGCGCTCCCGAAGTGGGACACTCGGTTGAATCATGCAACGACGTAAACTCCTCAAGACGGTCGGCGGTATCGGCGCGGTAGCAACAGCCAGTGGTGCAGGCATCCTCGCAACGACGGGGAGTGCGGCGGCGTCAACAGTGAACATCAGCGCCGGGAACCCCGGTACGGTCAAGAATGACCGTGGTGACCTGAGCCAGGTCACTATCGACCCTGAATTTACGGTGACTTGGGAAGACCTAGACGACTACGTGGGAAAGATATTCTACCTCGTGGAAGCGAAGGTGGGAGGCGGCGACTGGGAACCGATCTACCGAGCGACTCCGTGGATCGGTTTTGAGGTCAAGAACAATTCGTACTTTCGCGTCGAGCCAGGGACGACTGGAGAGTACCGGTTGAAGCAGCCGTTCTCGGTGGCAACGTCTCAGGACCCCCGATTCAATGACGGTGATGGTCCTGATATCAGTGCCAGCCCACTCGTCATCGCAGACGAGCAGGGGAAGCCTGACTACTCGTCTCTGTCCTTCCCCGGTGGTGTGGATATCGATTCCTTCCTGGACGGGACGAGCATTGGAGGCGCAAGTGACTACCCCGGTGCTCACGAGGACGGTGGATTCCAGAACAACTACCACGATATCGACGCTGGATACTACGGAGCGGCTTCGGACACAGCCCCGTTAGACAACGGGGACGACAACGCTGGCGAAGGCTCGACCAAGACCACGCCGGTCCAGCTTCGGTACACGTTCGAGCTCCAGCGCCCGAACCTGAGTCAGCTCAAGTACGCCATCACCACGATGTACGGCGGTCAGCGTGTTCTGGCTGACGACCAGGCGACGACGTGGGCAAGTCTCTCGGACTCCGAGAAGAAGGAGGCAGGCGCAAGCCGAATTGACGGACTCGAAGTCTCGGACATCAACGCAGGCAACTCCGAGATAGTGATGTACGGCGAGGACGGATACACCGACTTCGGTGGCGCTACTCCGTCCGGACTCTCGTACTCCCAGATGCAGAACAACGACGGCCACGTCGGTGTCATGGTCGCCACGACGAGCTTCGACGTGAGTGTGACCAACGAAGGGTCGGGCTCCGGAGTCACGGGCGACTCGAACACCGGGGCGAACTAAGGTACTGGCAAACAAGCTCTCCAGCACTTTCACATACATTAGGAAATATATCGTAGTGTTCAGATAAGCTGATTCCATGCGAAAGCGAACGATCTGAGCCACTCGTCAGCAGTTTCTGCTTCGGCGTTGCTGAAACAGTTTGAGAAACAGGTAGTTCTCCGTTTTACCTCACGAAAAACACGTTCGACGCTGTTTCGATTTCCATGTCGTTCGTGTCTGAAATCGAGGTTGTGTTTGTGACAGGCTCGCTAAAGTGATGCTGATCATCGACGAGAACAGTTGCGTCATCAATATCGTGTTTGTCACGGAGATCAGCGAAAAACAGATCTGCGAGAGCGTTATTTGTAGTTGGTTCAAACTGTGTGTGTAGCAAATCGTTTGTTTCCGGATCGACAGCAGCATACAGCCAATACTGTTCATCGTTAAGTCGAATCACTGTCTCATCGACCGCAACGTGATTTGGGCTCCGACCAGATTCCGGCTATAGATCGGCCTTGTGAACCCAGTTATGAACGGTGGAGCGAACTCGATCAACACCGAATACCTCAAGAAACGAAACAGTATTCGAAAGCGATAATCCAGCCAAATGAAGCTGAATACTGAGCTTCATCAGCAGTTTCGGTGTTGCCTCTCGCTCCACAAACTCTAAGTTGATCTCGTCTAAACAGCCGCCGAGGCGGGCGTTTTCGGGATAGGTCACTTTGAAGACGCACCGCCTCGCCTTTCAATCCTTATCTGAACACCGCCCTGCTGGTGAGGCAAAGAACTACGGAGTGAATTGCTGACTACATCCTCTGTATTCAGCAGAACGCTGAGAACATATCACCAGTTGAGGATTTCAACAGAGCCACATGTTCAGGTTATAGGATGAGATCAGGCCGGTCTGGATCACACGGGAGAGAGTCATCGAAACGCAACTGCGAGTCAGCCAGATAATCGGTTGAAGGGGCTGCTTGAAAAGCGACAGAGCAAGCCTGAATCGGGATAGAACGACTCTGAAACGTCTTCAGTACTTGCCAGACAGTCTTCTGCCGACTCATAACGATATGGGATACGTCCCATGAGTGTAGTAGAGCGACCCGGGGTGACACGGGATGTCTCGTGTCCCCGAACGCGGGTCGCGTGCGGTAACAGAGGTAGACCAACCATGGAACGACGCAAATTCATGATCGGACTTGGATCGCTCGCTGCTGGCGGGGCAGCTGCAACTGGGACGGGCGCCTTCTCAGAAGTTACGGCAACCCGTAATGCAGATGTCCAGATTGCGTACGACGGAGACGCCTACCTAGCGATGAAGCCGGATTCGGGGCCGAATGGCGATTACGCCCAGTGGGCAGGTGACGGATCTGGAACACTCACACTCGATTTTAGCGGCAGCAACAGTGATGTCACCGGTGGCGGAGCCGGTGTCAATAACCAAGCGGAGTTCCGAGCAGACCGCGTGTTCACGATCACAAACCAGGGAACGCAAGATGTCTGGGTTTGGTTTGAGGATGGTGTCCCCGATGAAGGAGATCCCTTGGACGTGGTCGGGTACCCCGGTTCAACAGATGGGCCGTTCGATATCTGGTTCTACCACTTTGAGGCACGTAGCCCAGAGCAAGCGCTTGACGGCGCTGCAGGCTATGTCAACTTAGGTCCCGGAGATAGCTCAAGGATCGGTGTCGCAATCAACACTGACGTAGATGGCAATCTCAGCGAATATACTGTCCCCGTCAAGGTGATAGCTAACGATACTCGCCCGGACGACAAGCCGACCCCTGAAGGCGTGGACAGCAAGAGCGGATTCTAAGAGACCAATAGAATCTGAGAATCACACGTATTGGAGTCAAGCACTAAGCTATTCGGCTGTTGTTTCCATATTGTTCAACAATAATTAGTATGATTAATTTCCTAGTTTCTCGTTCACAATCACGTTGATATCTCGAAGTCCACAAGTCAGGCGTACGGTCAGTATTCTTATATCAAGTCGCTACAATACGTGATCGATGGTCTTGGTGAAATGGGTTACAAAAGACAGCCTTTCTCTCCCACTCCACACCACGATCCCTCAGCGGTAATACTCGATAGCATCTCGCGCGGTTCACTGGAGGCTCCGCTCGTGGTCGTATAGCTCACACCTAGACAAAGACAGGGAGCCTCCTAACCAACGTTTCGAGTCATTAACGCACGAGTATTTATTACGGCTGGTACGTGGTGCCGGACGCATACACGAAGATCGCTAGGAATCTGGAATCGTTCGAGTAACGAGTATCAGGGCTCGTGAGAAAATCTCGGTATGGCGTCGTCGCTCCCGCTATCAGAGGAGGAAAAAGAACGAATGCGGCGCGGCCGAGTCAGTTCCAGGGTCGCGACCGACGAAGCGGATATCGACGAGATACTCTACGGCTGAGTTCTGGTGTCGATTCACTCCCCGTCCTCACCATTCCCATCGCTCTCACGTTCCGCTCGCAACGTCTCCTGCGCGAACTCCCGAATTCGCTTTTTATCATCGACGCTCACGTCGACCGCCTGTGCGCTCTCGATCTGGCCGTTCACGACCGCGTTCTGCTGTGGCCCCCACACCTCGGGCGGCTGTTCCTTTATATACTCGGCCCACCGGATCACCTGCTCGTAGCGAGGCGGTCGCTCGGGGTCGTCGTCGGCTTCGGCCGAGTCCTCTTCAGGCGTTCGTGAGTCGCTCATAGCGCTCCTCGACGTCGAGTCGTTCGACCCACGTTTCGAGTCGGTCGCGGGAAAGCGTTTCTCCGAAGACGGTGTAGAGGTGCGCGGCGTCCTCGAGGTCGGTGCGACCGCCGAGCGAGAGCTTGTACGCGATCTGGAGTTCGAGCGGGCCGATGGGGACCGTGTGGCCGCCGACGTGCGCGTCCACCGCGTTCGCGAGGGACGCGTCGTCGAACTCGTCGCTCGGGAACTTCACTTCGAGGTGGGGCGTCATCTCGCCGTCCGGAGCGACCCAGATGTTCGTCTCGTTGGAGAGATTCCCGTACGTCTCGGAGAGCGGCATCGCGGGGCCCCAGTACCCCTCGCGTTCCAGCTCGGCGACGAGCCCGTCGATCCGCTCGGCCGAACAGCGCTCGATGAACACGTCGATGTCCTCGGTCGACCGCGACCGACCGGCGAGGATCGCGACGTAGCCGGCGACGAAGACGTGGTCGATGTCGAACCGAGAGAGGATCTCGGAGAAGCCGACCGCGAGCTCGTCGAGTCGATTCGGCTCGCGGTCGACGACGAGCCCCCGATCGGTGAGTTCGACGCCGGTCATACGGGCCGATTCGCGCGATGGCGGATAAATCTCCCCGACGAACCCTCCGGGAACTGCGCGATCGGGCGTCGTATCCGCCGCCCGGTTCAGATGCGCTTATATGTCCGCCGTACTGACCCTCGCACATGGACGACCACTCACACGAGCCCGACCCGGACGAGCGCGTGACCGCCCCCATGCAGGAGTTCGGCAGCCGCGAGGTCGGCATCGGCGCGGCGGTGACCCTCGTCGGCCTGCTGGTCGCGTACGTCCTCCCCTTCCTGTTCAGCTTCTGAGCGACACGCGTCGCTTCCCGATTTAAAAGACACGACGAACCGCCGCCAGCGACGCGCTTACCGCGGGTACCAGGCCAGCGGGTGGTCGGCGGTCAGCTCTAAGCTCACGGGCTCGTCGAGCCCGAACTCCTCGACGTGGTTGTGCAGGCAGTGGACCGTGTCGCCGGTCTCCAGCTCCACCCGGTAGACGAACGAGGGGCCGACGTACTGCCGCGAGACGATGACCCCGTCGGCCAGCTCAGGGCTCGCGGGCGTCGCTCGGAGGTCGTCCGGGCGCACCAAGACGTCGACGGGCGCGCCGTCGTAGACGGTGTCGTACCCCTCCAGCGTGACGGCGTCGAACCGGCCGATCCCGGTCTCGACCTTCCCGTCGCGGAGCTCGCCCTCGAGGAACGACGCGCGCCCGAGGAAGGAGGCGACGAACTTCGACTCGGGGCGCTCGAACACCTGCTCGGGGCGGCCGACCTGCTCGATCTTCCCCTCGTTCATGACGGCGACGCGGTCGGAGATGGAGAGCGCCTCCTCCTGGTCGTGGGTGACGGAGACGGCGGTGACGCCGGCCTCCTTCAGGATCTGCCGCACCTCCTCGCGCATCTCCACGCGGAGCCGGACGTCGAGGTTCGAGAACGGCTCATCGAGGAGGAGCACCTCGGGCTCGGGCGCGAGCGACCGGGCGAGCGCGACGCGCTGCTTCTGCCCGCCGGAGAGCTGGTCGGGCGTCTTCTCGCCGTGCTCGGGCATGTCGACGAGGTCGAGCAGCTCGTCGACGCGGGCCGCGGTCGCCGCCTCGTCGGCGTCGGAGAGCCCGAAGGCGATGTTCTCGCGAACGGTGAGGTGCGGGAACAGCGCGAAGTTCTGGAAGACGATCCCGACGTCGCGCTGCTCGGGCGCGACGAACCCGCCGTCGCCGGCGACGGTCTCGCCGCCGAGGGTGATCTCCCCCTCCGTCGGCTCCTCTAAGCCGGCGATGGTCCGGAGGGTCGTCGTCTTCCCGCAGCCGGAGGGCCCGAGGAAGGTGAGGAGCTCGCCCGGCTCGACGTCGAGCGAAACCCCGTCGACCGCGGTCTCGGGGCCGAACTCCTTGGTCACGTCCGACAGCGACAACACCGGGTCGGGCGACGGGTCCGCGGGCGACCCGCTCTCCGTATCGCTCGACTGCCTCGTGCCGACTGGTTGCGTTTGAGCCATCGGTGAATCGGGCGCCGAGTCGACCGGCGTCCCGTGGTTGCCCCTAGGTATTTTAGGAACACCTAAAAGCGTATCGCTCGCTTTCGCGCGGCGGAAATCGGGAGCGGGAGCGCGTCTCGGGGCGAGACGGACGCGTCTCGGCGAGAGTCGAGCGCGTCTCGGCGCCTCGTCAGGCCAGTTCGCGCTCGATCACGCCGCGGAGCTCGCGGATCGCGTCGGCGTCGACTGCGGTCGACTCGCCGCCGACCGACAGCGAGAGCGTCCCGTCCGTCGTCACGTCGCCGAGCCGGTGCACGGGAAGCTCGCCCGCGGCCTCGGCGACCGCCTCGGGGTCGGTCGTCTGCACGACGAGGCGGCCGGGCGTCTCGTCGAACGCCGCGACGCGGTCGGGGAGACGAACGTCGGCGCCGGCCGCGTCGGTCACCAGCTCGGCGAGCGCGACCGCGAGCCCGCCGTCGCTCACGTCGTGGGCCGCGAGCGTCGACTCGTCCCGGGCGACCGCCGCGAGCGACGCGACGCGGTCGGCGAGGGCGACGCCGTCCGACTCGTCCGGCAGGTCCGGGAACCGGTCCGTCCCGCCCGCCTGCGCGAGGTACTCGGAGCCGCCGAGTGCGTCGCCGCCGGCGCCGACCAACAGGAGCTCGGAGTCGTCGGCGCGCTCGGCATCGAGCGCCGCCGGCGGGGCGTCGTACCCGCGCTTCGTCCCGATCAGCGCGAGCGTCGGCGTCGGCGGGATCGGCCCCTCGACGCTGTCGTTGTACAGCGAGACGTTGCCGCCGACCACGGGGGTGTCGAGGGCGGCGCAGGCGTCGGCGAGGCCGTCGACAATCCCCTTGAATCCGCCGTACACGTCCGGCTTCTCCGGGTTGCCGCCGTTGAGGCAGTCGACCGCCGCGAGCGGGACCGCGCCCTTCGCGGCGAGGTTGGTCGCGTTCTCTACGGCGACCGCGCGGGCCCCCTCGTACGGGGCGGCCGCGGTCCAGTTCGGGTTCGCGCCCGAGGAGAGCGCGAGGCCGACCCCCTGTTCGTCGGGGTCGAGCGCGGCGGCCGCCTCGTCGTCCGCCGCGGTCTCCCGGATCGCCATGATTGCGGCGTCGTCACCGGGCTTCACGGCGGTGCGCGCGCCGACCTCGTGGTCGTACTGGCGGTACACCCAACGCTTGCTCGCGGTCGACGGGGCCGAGACGACCGACTCGACCGCGTCGCCGAGGGCCGGCTCTGGGTCGGGCAGGTCGCGGTCAGGCTGTGTCGGCGCCTCGCTCGGGAGGTCGTTCATCGGCGCGCCGTCGGCGAGGTACTCGGCGTCGACGTCGACGACGGTCTCGCTCTCGTCGCCGTCGCCCGCGAACTCGCAGACGTAGTTCCCGTCGGTCACCTCGCCGATGACGGAGCAGCCGAGGTCGAACCGGTCGGCGAGCGCCTCGACGCGCTCGACGTCGTCGGGGGCGACCTCGTAACACATCCGCTCCTGGCTCTCGGCGAGCAGGATCTCGGTCGCGTTCATGTTCGGCTCGCGCTGGTGGACGCGGTCGAGGTCGATGCGGGCGCCGAGCCCGCCCTTCGCGACGAGCTCGGAGGAGGCGCCGCCGAGCCCGGCCGCCCCGAGGTCGCGGGCCGACAGGATCAGGTCCTCGTCGACCAGCGCCTCGTTGCACTCGATCAGCCGCTTCTCGGCGTACGGGTCGCCGACCTGCACCGCGGGGCGGTCCTCCGTCTCGGCGTCCTCCGCGAGGTCCTCCGAGGCGAAGGAGGCGCCGCCGAGGCCGTCCCGGCCGGTGCCGTTGCCGACGAGGACGAGCTTGTTCCCGGGCTCCTGAGCGGTCGCGGTCACCAGCCGGTCCTCGTTCGTGAGGCCGACGCAGGCGACGTTGACGAGGGGGTTCCCCTCGTAGCCGCCGTGGAAGGCGACGCTGCCGCCGACGGTGGGGACGCCGATGCAGTTGCCGTAGTGGGAGATCCCCTCGACGACGCCCTCGAAGAGGTACCGCGAGCGCTCGCGGTCGAAGCCGCCGAAGTATAACGAGTCGAGTAAGGCGATCGGGTACGCGCCCATGCTCATCGTGTCGCGGACGATGCCGCCGACCCCCGTCGCGGCCCCGTCGAACGGGTCGACGAAGGAGGGGTGGTTGTGGCTCTCGACGCCGAAGGTGACGTACTGGTCGCCGTAGTCGTCGGCGTCGCGCTCCGACGCCGGCGCGTCCGCGGCGTCGGGGTCGGGGAGGGCGAGGACGGCCGCGTCGTCGCCCGGCCCGACGACGACCTGGTCGCCCTCGCTCTCGAAGGCGGACAGCAGGGGCCGCGAGGAGCGGTACGCGCAGTGCTCGCTCCAGAGGTTCTCGAACAGCGCGGCCTCGGCCGTCGTCGGCTCCCGACCGAGCTCGGCGACCACGAGCTCGCGGTCCGGTTCGGACAGACTCATTCACTTACGTGGTTACCGAGCCCGTTCTAATGCTTTTCTATGTGCACGTTCGTGTGGTTCGATCCCGACGGCCGACGTTTGGGGTACGCCATGATCGTTCATCGAACCGACCGGCGCGCGCCTCCGAGCGGCCGTTTTTAAACGGCCGCGAGGAGCGCGTGCGAGGGAGTCGCTGGCACCCTCCGCTTCGCGTCGGGTGCCAGCGACGAGGCTGGGGAGGCGTGAGGCTGCGGTCGCTGTGCGGGGCGGGGCTCAAAGGGGCAGCCGCGAGGACGGCGCAGGCGACGCAAGCACCGCAACGAGGGAGCGAACGAAGTGAGCGACCGAGTGAGGAGCGCAGCGAGCGTGCGCCGTCCTCGCGGCTGGGGCTTTGGCGGTGGTCGCCGACGATCCGTCAGCAACGACGTACAGCCGATCGGCTGGGGCTTTGGAGAGGTTCACCGACGACCCGGTCTCACACGTTTATAAACGAGCGCCCGAGACTTCGGTGAGGATCACCGTCGCTCCGACGGCATCCATTTATAAACCGACGACTGCGACTCCGTATATCACAACGGCCCCGACGACGCCGGCGGCCAGCGACGTCGCGTTCAGCCGGACCGCGCGCCTCCGGTCGGCGGCCAGCGCCGCCTCGTCGAGGACCTGGTTCGTCCCGTCGCCGACGTCGAAGACGCCGATGCCCGCGAAGCCGACGCAGAACCGCTCGCGGTACTGGAGGTAGCCCATCGCGGCGCCGTACAGGGGGAACACCGAGAGCAGCAGCGTCCAGCGCGGCCAGCCGACCGCGACGGCGGTGGCGACGAGGACGGCCGCGAGGAGGAGCGAGGCGATCCCGAGGAGGAGCCGCCGTCGCTGTTGGGCCGGTCCGATGTTGCACACGCCCGGTTGGTACTCCATGCGATCGGATGGGGCCGCGGCGACGAAAACGCACCGGATCCGGGCGGGACGTACACCGGATCCGCGCGAGGTTCACATCCGATCCGCGCGGGGCTCAAGCCGTATCGACACCGAGCGCGCCCGAAACGACTGCCGAGCGAGCCGACGACCGTGACGGCCCATTTATTACCGAACGGGTGAAACGATCGGGCGAGTAGAGCCATGACGGAACGGTCACCCCGGGACAGGGAGATACGGCGGTACGAGACGATCCTCGAGTCGCTCGACGACGCCGTCTACGCCGTGCGTCCCGACGGGACCATCGCGTACGTCAACGAGCGCTACGCCGAGATGAAAGGCGTGAGCCGCGAGGAGCTGATCGGCACGGAAATCTACGACTGGGTGACCGAGGAGGCCGCGGAGAAGGCGAAGCAGGTACGCCGCGAGATCGAGGCCGGAGAGCGGGACGCCGGGACGGTGGAGTACGAGTTCCTCACCGCGGAGGGCGAGCGGTTCCCGGTGGAGATGCGGTTCAATCGGCTCGCGGGCGAGGGGGAGGACGGCGAGGGAGACAGCGGCGACGCGTCCGACCTCGACCGCGTCGGCGTCATCCGCGACGTCAGCGATCGGAAGCGCCGCGAGGAGGCGCTGCAGACGAAGAACGAGCGGTTAGAAGAGTTCGCGAGCATCGTCTCGCACGACCTCCGGAACCCCCTCAGCGTCGCCGAGGGGCGACTGGACCTCGCCCGGGAGGAGTGCGACTCCGAGCACCTCGACCACGTCGCCCGGGCCCACGAGCGCATGGACTCCCTCATCGACGACCTGCTGACGCTCGCGCGCGACGGCGAGGGCGTCGAGGAGCCGGAGAAGGTCTCACTCGACGAACTCGCCAAGGAGTGCTGGGAGGGAGTCGAGACCGCCGACGCGACGCTCCGGGTCGACACGGACCGCGCGATCCGCGCCGACCGGAGCCGCCTCAGGCAGATCTTCGAGAACCTCGTCCGAAACGCGATCGAGCACGCGGGCGAGGACGTCACGGTCACCGTCGGCGACGTCGGCGGCGGCTTCTACGTCGCCGACGACGGCCCGGGAATCCCCGAGGGCGAGCGCGAGGCGGTGTTCGAGGCGGGGTACAGCACGAACGACGACGGGACCGGCTTCGGGCTGGAGATCGTCGAGGCCGTCGCGGCGGCCCACGGCTGGAAGGTGCGCGTCACCGAGAGCGCCGACGGCGGCGCCCGCTTCGAGTTCTCCGGCGTCGACGTGCTCGACTGAGTCGGAGCGGACCGCTCGGGCCGACGCCGCCCGTCCGCGATTTTCCGCGGAGGTAACCCTCAAATGCGCGCCCGACGAGGAGACGGTGTGAACCGGATCCAGCTCGGCAACACCGTGTTCGAGGGCGAGAACGACGTCTACCTGCTCGACGGCGAGACGACCGCGCTGGTCGACACCGGCGTCGCGCTCCCGGACGTCCGCGCCGACCTGGAGGCCGGCCTCGCCGACCACGGCGTCGACTTCGCCGACGTCGACGAGGTCGTCCTGACGCACTGGCACCCCGACCACGCGGGACTGGCCGGCGAGGTCCAGGCCGCGGGCGGCGCCGACGTGTTCGTCCACGAGGCCGACGCGCCCCTCGTCGACGGGACGGAGACGCCGCTCACGGCCGACCCCGACCTCCAGCGCGAGACGTTCGAGCGGTGGGGGCTCCCCGAGGCCGACCAGAAGCGGCTCCGCGACTTCTTCGACGCGGTGAGCGCCGACCTCAGCGGCCGCCCCGCCGACGTCACGACCGTCGCCGACGGCGACGCGATCGAGGCGGGCGGCGTCGCGCTGGAGGCCGTCCACCTGCCGGGCCACACCGCCGGGCTCACCGGGTTCGCGTTCGACCCGCGCGAGGTCCCGGACCACGAGCCGGTGGGGCGGGCGGGGCGGGACACGCGGAAGGGATCTGCAGCCCCCGCGGAGCTGTTCGCCGGCGACGCGCTCCTCCCGAAGTACACCCCGAACGTCGGCGGCGCGGACGTCCGGGTCGACGCGCCCCTCGCGGCGTACGCCCGGAGCCTCGCGCGGATCGTCGAGCGCGACTTCGACGCGGCGCACCCGGGGCACCGCGAGCGGATCGACGACCCGAGCCGGCGGGCCGCGACGATCCTCGACCACCACCGCCACCGGACGCGGCGCGTCCTCGACGTCCTCGCCGACGGCGGCCCCGCGACGGCGTGGGAGGTGTCGGCCGAGCTGTTCGGCGACTTAGTCGACATCCACGTGCTCCACGGGCCGGGCGAGGCGTTCGCGCACCTCGACCACCTCGCCGACGCGGGGGTCGTCGAGCGCGACGGGACCGACTACCGCCTCGTCGACCCGGATCCCGACGTCGACGCGCTGTTCCCGACGACGCCCCTCGACGACGCCGTCGACGGGAGTGGGACGGCGGAGTGATCCCTCTCGTCGTCGGGAGCGAAACAGCGGAGTGACCGCCGCCGTCGAAAGCTATTCGTTCGACACGGCGTATCCACGGACGTGAATCGGGACACCCTCGCTGCGGTCCTCCTCGCCCTCCTCGCGGTCGTCGCGCTCGGCGTCGCCGCGGCGACCCTCGACTCCGCCGTGAGCCTCGGCGGCGGCGGGTTCGGCGTCGCCGGCGACGGCGGCGGCCCGACCGGGGAGAGCGGCGACGTCGGCGCGTCGCCAGCCCCGAGCGGCGGGGGTGCCCTCTCCCTCCCGCCCGCGTGCTACGAGTTCCTCCGCGAGCCCCCGGCGCTCGCGGCGTTCGCCGCCGTCCTCCTCGCGCTCGCGTGGTTCGTGTACCGGGACACCGGGTCGAGGCTGGCCGCGGGCGCCGTCGCCGCGTCGATGGGGTTCCCGGTCGCCGCGCTGGGGTGGCTGCTCTCGGCCTGCCGGCCGGTCGACCGGGGATTCGAGTTCGAGCTCGGCGCGGCCGTCGCCGGGGAGGGCGGGCTCCTGCCGCAGGGCGGCGGCGGAGCCGGCGCGGGGGGCGGCGAGGGAGCCGCCTCGGCGCCGGAGCTGCTGTTCGCCGCGCTCGTCGTCGCCGCGCTCGTCGCGAGCGTCGCCGTCCTCCTCGCGGCCGGCGGCGACGACGAGGCGGACGCCGGCGAGGCCGGGGCCGGAGGCGAGGACGAGCCTGAACCGGCCGATCCGGACCTCCGAGAGGTCGGGCGGGCCG
>NZ_MWTH01000002.1:0-63394 GCF_059752395.1 Halorubrum sp. B53
ACTCGCCCGAAGGCACGCCTTCGGCGAGTTCGACTCTGGTAGGGCCCAGAATAGAGTCTACGAGGACGAACAGATCCTCGATCTGTTCGCCTCGGCATGCCTCACCCAGGGAAGTGCCCATTCAGAGGGTGAAGCCGGATGGTTTCTCGACGAGAACGACGTCTGTGACGACTCGACGTTCCTCCGAGTGATCAAGCAGTTCGCAATGCCGGCTGATCAAGAGGTATCTGTCCCACTCCAAGAACAACAGATCGAGGATATCGTGGCGTTCACCGAGGTTTTTCGCGAGCATCTCATGGACGCATTCGATACCGCGACGGAGAACATCCTCCAGACGATTCGGTACGAAGATCCATTCGACGACCGCCACGTCGTGGCGGCCGTCGATTTCACGCACGTCCCCTACCACGTCTGGCCGTGGATCGACAAGGACGAACAGATCCCAAAGTCGACGTACCCGCCCATGGTGAGCGGGTACGTCGACGACGGTGAGTTGAAACACGGCTACACGTTCGCGACGATCACGATCGTCGGGAACGACGTTCCGATCATCTTGGGGATTGAGGGCGTCAAGGAACACTCAGACTGGGAACCAGCCGAGGTGCCAGCTGACTCGAAAGCAGACGCCGTTGCGCGTCTGCTTTCGAGAGCCCAGCAGTACGTCGATCTGGACGAAATTCTGTTGGATCGTGGCTTCTACACGAGAAACGTCCGTGCAGAGATCGACGGTCGTGGACTGTTATACACGATGCCAGTGCCGAAATACGAGTCAGATTACGAGGCGATCAAGCACATCAAGAGCAAAGACGGGGTAGACGCAGCTGTCAACCACGACGTCCCCGTCGGAATCGACGGGGGCGTCGATCATACTGCAGAGTATCTGTACGTTCCAGCCACCAGTGACGACGCTGATGGAGAGTACGCCGTGTTCGTGACCAACCGCGATCACGTCGTTCCCGACGAGATCGCTCACGTTACGAACAGTTACGGCCGTCGCTGGGACATCGAAAACCAGTACAAGTCGGTGAAAGCGTACCTTCCGAAAACCTCCTCGACAGACTACAGAGTACGGTTGTTCAACTTCACGTTTGCAGCATTACTGTACAATCTGTGGCGGCTCACCGACTTTCTGGTGAAAGTCGGCATGGAGCGAGAAATCAGATCGCCGCCAGTCGTGACCGCCAGGACGTTCGTCCGGGCGGTCGGCCACTCCCTCCGAAAAGCCGGATGAGAAGGTGCTGCTGCACCTGTCGCTCGCCTGCGGCAAGCCGCAGGACTCGCGGTCTGAGCACGATATCGGCTGTTCTCTTCCAATCGGCCCGTCTCTCCTCGCCAGCCAGCGACCGATGCATAGCATTTCCGTGAGAACATCTCAAACTTCGTCTGATTCGACCGATATTCATTTGTAGACGCTCTATATCCCGAAAACGTGGTAGTTCAGAGTTTCGGAGTTTGGGAGCCGATGCGTTCCTTATTTTCACGCTGTCTGCGAATGGACAGGCTTTCGTCTGGCGATTAGGATGCGGTCGCGGAGTATATATCTCAGAAAAGGTTTCTGAGTGATAGAAACGTGTAACCACAAGACTGCTCCTGTTTCACAGGTTCTTCACAAGAACAGAAGGCACGCATCAATTCCATCCTCCGAGGTTGTGGGTCGTTGAGACTGTCAAAAACGAGTACTCTCCGTATTACGATGAGTGACCTGTAGAGACAAAATAGCGAGGAATGTGTTTCACTTCCACCCCGCTTACTCAGCCTTTATGTTACTTGGTTGCTAGAATTAGATATGGTCAGTTCACCATCTGAGGACAACGGTTACGCCTATTCTTGGGCAGAGGCAAAGCGGTTAGCACGCGAGCAAGGGTACGGAGTAAAAATCACCGTTCCGAAGACTGCCGAACTTACGCTCCCACCGGGATTCGAGCGTTCGTATTGGTCAATTGAAGCTGGTGCAGAGGCAGTGTACCGGGATCAGCGAGAGACGGATAGCTTCCAGATCCGGGAGTACGAGGACGAATGGACAATCGAATTAGACCGCCACAACCCAGAGACCGGCAATGCGATCGCCCACGGGATCTATGATGCACCGAAGTATACCCTGGCCGCTGTCGGAATTGCAGGTGCAGCCGTTAGCAGCTTTAGTTCTTAAGACATGACGGTTTACGAGATCAGTTACGATCTACACGAACCGGGACAGGACTACGAAGAGATCCACGAGGCGATCGAGTCCCTAGGTCCGACATTTGATGCTCTTGAGTCTACATGGTTGGTTGACGTTTCAAACAAAGGCGCTGGTGATATCGCCGATGAGCTGACTGGTGTCACCGACACGAATGACTCAATCGTCGTAACTCAAATCCCAGAGAAAGGTGGAGGAAGGTGGGCGTATCGTAATGTTTCAGGTGGTCTTGGGGATTGGTTTGATGAACACCTATAGCATTTAGGCCGAAATCAATTACAAATTATTCGAATAGTATATACTGGTATTATTACTCAATCTTTGCCTTACATCTATATTGAAAGAGACGAGAGTGGATAATATGGCTACAAGGATGGCCACCCGGCTCCAGGAGTTTTTTGAACAACGAACGAACGGCAATCTCCGTAGTATCGTCAAATACGAGGAGGAATCCTACGAGATTGTCCATCTAAGGGATGATGTTGTTGAGCAATATACGACTGATGAGATCGAATCTGCAATCGATGAGTCCCGGATGGAGTCGTTAACGGCACCAATCTACGAAGACACCTTCTCGGAAGACCACGGGCAGCTTACGTGCCTAGTTCAGTGCTTCGAGAACGTTATTGAGATGAATTTCGTTCTCGAAGATGGGTTGGGAGCCGCAGTCGCTCTTGATGCGGAAGCGATGGCTGATGCCCACGGACTTGTAGCTGAAGCAAGGCGGATCGTCCTCGAAGAACGGAATTAGTCCTGAGCAAAAGGCCATCCATTAGAATAGTTTTTAGAGGGTCTGCATTACCCATCCACGAAAATGATCAAGATAAATAACAATTCCACTGATAGAGTATAAAAAAGCAGCTGTGGTTACTCCTGTCGATTCACTCGAAATTTTTTAGTCTGATAAATGGGTCAGTAGGATTAAGAAGTGATTAATTCTGTTCACTAGCCAGGGGGAGTTCGATGACTAATCTTACGACAATTCTCGTACCGATCCGATATCCACTCACCGATCAAAGTGCCCGAACGCTCGCAGCCGCTGGCCGGCTCGCACACGACCACGCCCCAGCAGACCTCCGAGTACTCCACGTCAATCTCTTCCAGACAGGAGATAATACCCAAACAGCGGAACTCACTCGGTCAATTTCATCAACACTCGATGGCGTCGAGGCCTCAGTGACCACGCGTCAAGGATTTCTCGTCGAAGAAGTAATTCTCGAGGAGACAACCCAGATTGGCGCGGATATTGTGGTTGTCGGAGCGAATCAACAGCCAACTTGGCGGCGCATCCTGCGTCGCCTACTCCAGAACGACCCCGAAGTCAGCACATTCCTACGCGCCAAGACAACCCCTGACACCGAGGTTATGGAAGTCGACACGACGGCTGAAACACCCGCCGTCAATCCGGTGTGACACGGATCCGATAGTGCACATATGGACCGACTAATTTTTCATGTAGGCAGTATCAGTTCATAGGATCGGGCCACGGCTTTTATATGGGTTTGGGCATACTTTGTGAATGTCTGGCATACAGAGGCATACTATTTATGAACGGATTTCACCCGACAGGGCGGGATTCAGACACGTCCATAATGTCTCAGTCGGGGTCCGTTCAGATCGGGCTACTCCTTACTCACCAAGCTAATAGCGAGCGTCTGGCCGAGTGGTTATCTTCGAAGTATGAGGTCGTTCAACCAGACGACCAATCTCTGGCTCAGTCGAATTGTGACCTTTATATCGTGGATGAATCGATGCTGGAAACGCATTACACTCCGCTTCAACAACTCAAAGAAGAGTCGAATCCTACGTTTCTTCCATATCTCTTGGTTTCGACTAACGCCGACACCCATCCGAGCGATCCAGCGGTGTGGGATCTCGTTGATGAGATTATTTCCATCCCGACTCAAAAGCGGGCACTCCACCATCGGCTTGTTAATCTCCTCGAACGGCGCGAACTCTCAGTAGACCTGTCAACAGATCTGGAACAGCAGCGTGACCTCTTCCGCAATATCTTCGAATCTTCGAATGACGCAGTCTTCATTATTGATCCTGAATCGGAAGAGATCCGCGAATGTAACCCCCAAGCCTGTGAACTGCTGGAATACCCCAGAGACGAACTCCGCTCGTCCTCTCCGGATGTCATTCATCCGGACGAAAAATCCGAATTTGAGGCGTTCGTCGACAGTGTCCTCGAAAACGGTGAGGGGTATACCACCGCGTTAACCTGTCGAACCAAAGACGGAGAACAACTTGAGGCTGAGATCTCCGCCTCTGCACTCCAGATAGATGGGCGCCCTCATATGCTCGCCAATGTTCGCGACATCACAACTCGCTACGAACAGCGACAGGTCCTGAATAGGCTACACGACGTGGCAACTGAGCTGATGCGAGCCCCCACGAACCACGATGTTGCAGAGGTGACGATAGCCGCCGCAAAGCGGGTCTTCGAGTACGACATTGCTGGTGTTCGGCTCTTAGATGAGGAGACGACCCCTGAAACCCTCGAACTCGTGGCCGCGACCAACGAAACATACGAGCTCTTAGATTCCAACCCGACCGTGTACGAGCGGGGCGAGAGCGTAGTAGGAGGTGTATTTGAGGAACAAGAACCAACCATTCTCGACGATATCCAGTCGAATGAGACGCCATTCGAGTACGAGCCCATTCGGAGTGTAATGTGTTTCCCTCTGGGCGAACACGGAGTGTTGAGCATCGGAGCAACAGAAGCCGCTGCGTTCGACGGCACGGATGCCGAATTGACGAGTATCTTGGCTGCGAACACGACTGCTGCACTCACGCGAGCACAGCGTGAGCAGGCGTTAAGCGAACAGACGGAGTATTTCAGTGCTCTCTTCGAGAACGCGACTGACGCCATCGCAGATGTGAAATTTGAGGACGATACTCCGTGTATCCAAGATGTCAATCCGGAGTTTGAACGGGTGTTCGGCTATGACAGCGCCAACATCCGTGGGAGCTCCCTCACCGATCTTGTCGTCCCATCAAGTGAAGAGGCGGCATCCCAATCGCTCATCGCTCGTGCGCTGGCAGGCGGGCGTAGTACCGTTGAAACTGAAGGGCGTCGCGAAACGGCATCTGGACGGCGAGACTTCCTCATCCGCGTCGTCCCGATCCAACAGAATGGAGAAAACCTCGGCGCCTACGTAGTGTATACGGACATCACCGAGCAGAAACGCCGCGACCAGCAGCTTCAGGTTCTCAATCGTGTCCTTCGACACAACATTCGGAACAAACTGAACGTCGTCCGTGGAGTTGTTGAATGGTCACTTGACGATGAGAGACACGTTCCAACGTCTCTTGCAAAGAACGGGTTGGCCGCCGTAGATGAACTCCTCAATCTAAGTGAAACAGCGCGGACCCTTTCGAAAGGGACCAATCCGGAACATAATCTCGAACCCGTTCCGATTGCCCACCTCATCGAGCAACCGGTGACAGCACTTCAAGAGCAGTATCCCGACGCCGAGATTTCGATGACGATTGAGACTGACCAGAGGGTGGCTGGGACCGTGCAAGTAGACCGTGCGCTGAAGGAGCTATGTGAAAACGCTATCAAACACTCCAATCAGGCGACTCCCTCGGTGAGCATTACGGTCGAACCAGCGGAAGATGAGACTGAGTGGGTAATACTTACTGTCGAAGATAACGGCCCAGGAATCCCTGAGGAACAGCAGGCCGTGCTCCAGGAAGGAAAAGAGACCCAACTCCAGCACGGAAACGGACTCGGTCTCTGGGCTGTTCACTGGATCGTCACCATCGCCGGAGGAGATCTACAGCTGTCCAACGGTGACGATCAAGGAGCAACTGTGACGCTCAGACTCCCCACAGTCGGGTCGAGCTACCGCCTACAAACCCATTCGGAGACACCAATATGACAGAGTCAAACCAGGAGACGGAACAAGAACCGGCCACAATCCTTGTCGTTGATGACGAACAGGGGTTGGCTGACCTATACGCTCTCTATCTCCAAGAGGACTATACCACACGGACTGCATACGATGGCGAAGAGGCCCTCGACATCATCGATGATGATGTTGACGCTGTGTTGCTTGATCGACGGATGCCGGGGATTTCAGGTGATGAGGTACTCACCACGCTTCGTGAGCGTGGGTACGATCAGCCCGTTGCGATGCTCACCGCAGTTGATCCAGGTGAGGAAATCATCGATCTGGATATCGACGAGTACTTTGTGAAACCGATCTCCGAAGAAAGGCTTCGAGAGGCTGCTGAAACACTACTTGCGCGAAGGCGGTACGACGAGGAGTTCCGTGAGTACTTTGCCGTGATATCGAAGAAAGCAGCGCTGGAAGAGTCGATGAGCGACCAGCAACTCGCATCAAGTGACGCCTATGCGAGACTAGAGCAGGAGGTTGCAGAGGCGAAGGACGCAGCAGATTCAGCACTTACGGAGATGATGGCGACAGACGCCTTCGCCGGATTCCGTAATTTCTGATATACCATACCAACAACTATGATAATCAAACCTACAAATCAGCCGAGAGCAAGCAACGTCGAACGTACCCGAAAGAGTCCGAAACAGTGGGAAAGAAACGTATGAACGACAGTATCTCTATTCGTCGTAATGATTTTGATCTAGATTCAACGACCGAAGTCTCACAGGGGAGCGTTGAATACGACTCATCACTTGAAGCGTATCGGCTGAAACACGACTGGTCGACTAACGAGTCGCTCAGCGTATCGGTGCTTTCCGTAATCGAGGTAGCGTCAAAGGTATCGACAGACGAACTACCGCCGTTGCTCGAACGTGTCGATCCAGATGGACTGGATAGTCTTTTCGCCCCAACCAAGTCGGGGACGACAAGAGCGCGCGGACAGGTGGCATTTCCATATGCAGGATTCCAGGTGACAATCGCCGCAGATGGACTGATCACTGTCCAGCAGATTCACACAGAGGAAACCCAATGACCGATAGCTCTGACCCC
This sequence comes from Halorubrum sp. B53, assembly GCF_059752395.1. Lineage (NCBI taxonomy): Archaea > Methanobacteriati > Methanobacteriota > Halobacteria > Halobacteriales > Haloferacaceae > Halorubrum > Halorubrum sp. B53. Next base: position 7,138 of record NZ_MWTH01000002.1, read on the forward strand.
CAGCCGATGACGGAGACTGCACAGGCATTCGACCGCGTTGCCACCGGAGTTCGTGGCCTCGATACGATTCTCAATGGCGGGCTCGTGTCCGAGCGAAGTTATCTCGTTCGAGGCAGACCAGGCACCGGAAAAACGATTCTGGGATTGCATTATCTCACACAAGGAACAGCGCAGGGTGAGACGTCGTTGTTCATCAATCTCGAGGAAGCAACTGCGGACATCGAACAGAATGCAGCTGTGCTTGGCTTCGATGTCGAGGACGTTCATTTCCTCGATCTGAGCCCAAAATCGGATTTCTTCGCCGACGACCAAGGTTACGACATCTTCGAATCCAGCGAGGTCGAACGCGATCCAATAGTCGAAGAAATCACCGAACGAGTATCGGCACTCGAGCCGGATCGCGTGTTTGTCGATCCGATCAGCCAGCTCCGATACCTCTCGACCGACCAGTATCAGTTCCGCAAGCAGGCACTCTCGTTTATGCGACTACTGGGTGAAGCGGGTGCGACCGTCTTGTTCACGACACAGGCAACCGAAGACGCCCCAGATGACGACCTCCAGTTTATGAGTGACGGGATGATCGAACTCGGATACGCATCGACTGGCCGGTCGATCAGCGTCCCGAAGTTCCGGGGATCAGCGACTCGAAGTGGAGACCATGCAGTGAAGATCACCGATAACGGACTAGTCGTGTATCCGGAACTCGCCCCGGGTGACTACGAACAAGAATTCGTGGATGAACCTATCTCTGCGGGTGTGCCAGAAGTCGATGAACTACTCGATGGCGGGCTGGACCGAGGCACTGTGACAGTTATTTCCGGGCCAACCGGGGTCGGGAAGTCGACGACTGGCACGCAGTTTATGAAGGAAGCAGCTGGCCGGGGCGAACGGTCGGTGATGTATCTCTTCGAGGAAACTGAGGGGACCTTTATGCGACGATCGGAGGCGGTCAACATCCCCGTCGCAGAGATGCGCGACCGAGGGACGCTCAATGTCGAAGAGATCGAAGCCCTAGAGACCTCGCCCCAGGAGTTCGCCAATATGGTTCGCGAAGAGGTTGAGGACAAAGGTGCCGAAATCGTGATGATCGATGGGATTTCAGGCTACAAACTCGCGTTAGAAGGCGAAGAGGGCGAGCTTGTCACGCATCTCCACTCTCTCGGCCGGTATCTCAAGAATATGGGTGTGACGGTCATTATGGTCGAAGAGATTGCCAATATTACGGGAGAGTTTCAGGCAACCGATGTTGGGATCAGCTATCTCGCGGACAACATCGTCTTTCTCCGCCACCTCGAATTACAGGGCGAGATGCGGAAAGTCATCGGCGTCCTGAAAATGCGTACCAGTGACTTCGAACGGACGCTGCGAGAATTCAAAATCACCAAGCACGGAATTACCGTCGGAGAGCCACTAACACAGCTCCGTGGGATACTCAGCGGAACCCCGGAATGGACTGACGGACCAAACTCGGCTGAACAGTAATTGAGATCCTAATGGAACCTCCGAACAAATATAGCAACCAACGGACGACGGTTCTCCTGCTGATCCAGAGTGACCGGAACCGCGAATTGCTTGCCAAGCAACTGGAGGGGGAGTATATTGTTCAGACCCACACCGATACACCGTTTGAAGATCCCCAATTTGACTTGTGTCTGGTCGATGCTCGTTCCTTAGGGAGGTTTGAGGACGAACTCCAAGCTGTAAAAGCCGGAACAGCGCCGACGTTTTTGCCGTTCCTCTTACTTACTGGTGAGAAATCACCGGACGAATTCGCCAGCAATATCTGGGATATCGTTGACGAATTGATCCAGCGCCCGGTAAGTAAGGCCGAATTGAACGCACGGATCGATAACCTCCTGAAACGTCGCCGGCTGTCGCTCGAACTCACACGGCAGAAAGAACAAAGTGACCGGCGGTTTGAATCGCTCTTCCAGTCCACCCCGGATCCAGTCGTTGTAGTGAAACCGGATGGAACCGTTACCGAGGCAAATAACGCCTTCGCCGAGGCGTTCGGGATCGACGTCGAACACCTGGAGGATCGACCGATTACCGACTTCGAATTCACGCCATCTGAGTCGCTGGAGCGGGTTCTTCTGAGAATTGATGACGGTGATCGGACGGCAACAGTTCAGTGGGGGCAAGATGATGAAAATTCACAAGTAATGGAGTTAAACACGGAGGCTATCACCGGGTTGGGTGAAGCAGCCGAGCGTATCGGAATATTCAGAGACGTCACAGAGCGAGCGAAACGCGAAGAGGAACTCGCCCGACAGAACGACCGGCTTCAGGAGTTTGCCAGTACGGTTGCCCACGACCTGCGTAACCCCCTCAACGTCGCGAGTGGACGCCTCGAACTGGCACGCGAGACAGGGGACGTAGAACATTTCGAAGCGGTCGAACAGTCTCACAAGCGGATGGCAGAGATGATCGACGAACTCCTTTCGCTCGCAAAGCAGGGACAAGCAGTTCTTGATCCGAACGCAGTAACGCTCGCAGATGTCGCCACTCAGGCCTGGGAGCATGTTGAAACAGCGGATGCCTCCCTCGAGATTGATGTTGAACCCTCGACGGTGATACTGGCTGACGAAGGACGGTTGTGTGAACTCTTCGAGAACCTATTTCGGAACGCAGTCGACCACGGTGGAGACAGTGTCACTGTCAACCTCGGTCTCCTCAATGATAGTGCGGGATTCTTCGTCGAAGACGACGGACCGGGAATACCTCCGGAGAAACGGAGCGAGGTGTTTGAAGCGGGGTATACTGATGCTGCGGAAGGCACGGGCTTTGGGCTCTCGATTGTGCAACAGATCGTTGATGGGCACGAGTGGGCGATCGCTATTTCAGAGGGGGCTACAGGCGGAGCACGATTCGAGATCAGCAATATCGAACTCGACCGTGTGTAGCGTGATTGGGGAGGGTGTCATACAACGAGTCACATCCGCCAGTGTTCGGAATTCTCGAATCAGGAAATACAGAACAAGCACGTGTCGGGCGGGTTCGGGTACCCGTACACGCTCATTCGGTCAGCCAATCGATGATCTCTTCGGTATCTTTGACGACGACACCGATGTTCTCCAGTTCTCGTACTCCTTGTTCGTAGACCCCGGATGTCGCGTCGGGTGCGAAGACGATACGGTAGTCACGTTCGCTCGCCTCGTAGATCGTTGTCCGCGGACAATTTGGGAAGTTACAGCCACACACGACGATCGTATCGACTGAGCGGCTATCCAGAAGGTCGGTCAGATTCGTCTGATAGAACGCGCCCCAGCGGGGCTTGTACATCACGTGTTCATGCGAGGCGATCCCCTGAACCTCACCGTTCAACAGTCGGTCAGCGTCAAGGTGGACGTCCGCCGAAGGTTTCAATTCAGCCACCAGCTCCGCGCCGTCAGTCCCAGGGCGAACTATTTCAGCTCCAGCTTCTATATCTGCTCGCCTGCATTGATCGACGTTTGAGCCGTCTTCTCGATACAACCGGACTACGTGGACGATAGGAGCCTGCCGAGAACGGAACGTTTTGACGAGTCGTCGCATCTGTGGCACTGCTTCGGCAGTACCGTCAATTTCGGCAGGAGCATCTGACAGCGTGAAATCGTTTTGCGTATCGATGGTCAGCAATGCTGCACTTTCTCTGTGCGGGCGGACGTACTCGTTCATATAGTTAGATCAATAACACCAGTATTAGACGTTCGGTTCAGCCAGTCCACAGATGCACTAAGCAACTGATTCATCCTCCACTGGCTGAAAGAAACACTATGCGAAGAGCTGTATGACTCCCTCTGGTAAGAGTCTAATTCGACTTTGGGTTGGGCTGATCTGTAAAAGCGAAGGTCGACCTCCCTAGCCCAGAACTCAGATCATATCGTTCTCGATGGGGAGGTCGAGATACCACTGTAGATCATCGTTCGGGATGTCTTCGGAATGAAGCCACACGCGAATCGTCGTCCCTTCGTCAACAGCAACTGTAAGCTTGCCTCCAGAGCGAACAACAGTCCAATAAACGAACCACAAGCCCAATCCCTGGCCGTGTTCCAGTTGGGTCTCCATCCGACCACGCAGAATGTTTCGCTCCATCTCCGGAAGTCCAGTCCCATTATCATCGATCTCAATCACAACCCAGTCGTCGTGCTCTGTTTCGGACTGTAGACTCAGCTTGAGCTCCGGGTCCTCGTCTGTGTGGGTGATAGCGTTCTCCCCAAGTTCATACAGTGCCGGCTTGAGATACTCGTTCGCAAATGCAGTCTGCGAGTCGGGGATTTCGATATCGACCGCTGCCTCCGGATGACGTTCACGAAGTTCAGTAGCGACGGCAGACAGGAGTGATCCGAGCTCTTGTTGTTCGGGTGGGCCGGCGTCTCGGGCAACACTTTCGAGATTTCGGGCGGTCTCCCCTAATTCGGTAAGATTGTCCGCGCTGGCCACAATCCGTTTCGCTAGCTCTTGTTCGTCGCCAGTGAGTCGTTGAGTAAGAAGTTCGGCATAGCCGCTGACGACATTCATCGAATTCCGGAGATTGTGGCGGAGGACGCGGTTAAGAACGGCATTGAGTCGGTCACGATCTGCGAGTTTGTATTCGTACCGCTTGGCCTCAATCTCCGTGCCAACGACGCCAGCGACGAGCTCGACGAACGCCCGTTCAGAAGCGGAGAACTCTCTGGTATGCGGCGCCTTGGAAACGAAGCAAACCGTGCCATATATCGTCCCCTCCACTGAGATCGCCGCCCCGAGGTAGCATTCAAGATTGTGTGTCTGATACGCAGGATCGTCTGCCCAACCTTGTTCACTGGCATGGGAGATCGCGAGTGGAGAGTCCTGTTCGATTGTCCGGCGACAGAACGTCGTCGCGTGTGTATGTTGCGCACCGACCTCAAGGAGTTCGCCCTCTCCTCCGGCGCTCGCGATAACATCATGGATGCCCCGCTCTTTATCAATCCGTTTGATATGCCCGTTTTCGACGCCAAGGTATTCGCAGCCTAGGGTAAGGAGTCGATTGAATTTCTCAGACAGTGTGAGTTCTTGGTCTTCTCGAATCTGGTACACTTCCCGTCGATACGCATCTTCCTCCGATGGGCGGGAAGGTTCCTCAGAAGACATCGTTAGTTAGGCTTCGGGACACACAGGTATCATATTTGGGATGAGGGTGCCCAGTATCGTGAACGACTTTCGTTGAATCCCCGCTGCATATGGAATGACTTTCCGACAGTCAGGCCCCGTTGTTTGAATAGTTGAACCCCGCCTGCCCTGGCCGGCGTATCTCAGTATGGAGTCGTGACGGATTGTATCCCCGAAATTTTGAACCGTGCACCACCGTCACTCCCGTCAGTAACTGCTACCGTCCAGCCGTGAGCTTCGACGACCCGCCTGACGATTGCGAGGCCGAAGCCCGTGCCCTCTTGATGCGTCGTATACCCGCTTTCGAACACGTCCTCACGCTCAGCTGTCGGAATTCCTGGACCTGTGTCCTCGATATAGAAGCCATCGCCATCAGTGAGAGCTCCCACTCGAACGGTCACTCCGTCGCCGCCGTGCTCGATCGCATTTCGATAGAGATTTTCGAACACTTGGACGAGACGACTGCGATCGGCATCCAGGTGTAGATCCGTCTCGACCTCGAGTGTTGCAGCGTCGGTTGCGACGTTTTCCCAGGCCTGCGTGGCGAGTTCGTCCAGCGAAATTGTCTCCGTCTCGCCAACGGCATCGCCCTCACGGGCGAGCGTCAACATATCTTCGATGATTCGTTCTATGCGATTCAACGCCCGTTCGATGGCCTCGAGATGGTCACTATCGCTCTCGATAAGCTCAAGCCGTCCCTGGGCAACATTCAACGGATTCCGCAGGTCGTGGGAGAGGAGACTGGCGAACTCTTCGAGGCGGTCGCGCTCCCGTCGAATGGTTGCCTCTGCGGACAGCCGCTCAAGGGCTGTCACGACGTGAGTTGCCAGCATTTCCGCGACGTCCTCGTCGCGTTCGGTGAACGCGCCCGGCTCTGACGCGAACACCTGCAGGACACCGTAGCCTTCGAGTGGAGTACTCAACAACGCTCGGGGATCCTCACCTAGTTGGGGTTCAGACTCAGTCCCGCCATCGCGGATCGTTGACGTGGCTGCTGACCGCGTGTCGGCGAGATCGTCGATTCGAAGCACGGTGCCGGTTTGATAGCTCTGTCCGGCGTACCCGAACGAGAGCGGAACCGGATCACTAGCATCGACATCGTCAGAATCGGAACTGACGGTTGGAACTAGCTGGTCACCCTCAACTACGGCAACTCGCGCGACATCTGCACCGAACAACTCCACGGCGCCGTCAGCAGCCCGTTGGTGGACAGTCGCTCTCGAATCAGCCACGGTGATGTCAGTGGCGATCTCGTGGAGCTGGGTCACTTTCGTCGTGTGTTGATGGAGTCGGTGTTCGGCCGCCTTCCGGTCGGAGACATCCTGAATGACACCTGTAAACAGATGTTCGTCGGCAACAGCATACTCGCCGAAGCTAACCTCCACGGGAAACTCCTCTCCGTTCGCTCGCTGGCCGACCACTTCGTCCCCCGCCCAGTCGAGCGAGCGCTCGCCCGCTGACAAATACTGCGTCATCGCGTCGCGATGTGGTGCCTGCAACCGATCGGGCATCAGCATCGTGAGTGGCTTCCCGGTAAGCGACGCTGGTGAATATTCAAACAGCTCTTCGACGGCGTCGTTCGCGTACCGAATCGTGCTCGACTCGTCGATCGTAATAACGGCGAATGACGAGTTCTCGGTCAGGGCGCGAAACCGTTGTTCGGACAGTTCGAGCTCGTGTTCACGTGCTTCGAAACCGGTCGCATAGTAGCCGAGCAGGATTCCTGCAGCCATAAAGAGACCGACGTCATTAAGAACGAGAACAGTCGGCTCGCCGGCGGGTACTTGTTCGAGTGAGATGATGAATAGTACCCAGACGGTGACGGCCACGCCGACGAGTGCGCCACCAAGAATCCACATAGCCAGCTGAATGATACGGTCGGTTGGATGTGTTCGTGCCAGCCAAGTTCCGCCAATGATGAGGCTAACTCCGACAATAAACGGAAGTGATACTTCGATAAAATCCACGACAAGGTTGTTGGTATCAGTTATCGCGCGACCCAGAGTAAGTAACAGAAGGACAAACCCAAGGACAGTGACCGACCACTGGCTAGCCACGCGATACACCAGGTTCATTCTTATATAATACGACTTGGTGACCACTTAACAGACGTGGTCACCGGGTTTTCGGTGCATTCGTCGATCAACATAGGTGTGCGCGGATCGTAGCCGGATACACCACTTAGCAGGCAACCGACTACTGTGGCTCCTATTCTTCCGATTCGTCGGTCAGAACGTCGACGCTGTCCGGTGTGACAGCCAACCGGATTCCGTCGACCGTAAACCGTACTTCTACGTCTCCATATGGCGCGTTCACGAGCTGGTCAAGGGCGTCAACGTCGACGTAATCCTGGAGATGGAAGGCGTCGGCATCGAGCCCACGCGCCTCCAGCGTCTCAATAATATCGACAAGGAGATCATTCGGCTCGGCCGGGCTGTCCACTGGTGAAGAACTCATCTGTACGCTCAGAATGTCGGATGGCAGCCGTTTAAAGGTTTGTAGTCAACTACAGAAGCGATTAGCTTTGCTACTTGACGTAGCGCGTTCGAGATAGCGTCGGCGCAACCACAAGCGATTATGCGCTTTGATGCTGACTGGATGTCTCGCGCTGATGATCGGATTCTGGAACATCTCGCTGAAGAGGGCCCCGACACTCCCAAGGAAATGGCAGATAGCGGTCGCGTTCGCTTTTCTCGCCAACACATCAACGCTCGCTGCAAAACGCTAGTAGCCTACGGGCTTCTTGTCCACCTCGGTAACGGTGTCTACGACATAACCCGAGAAGGGGAACAGTACCTCAATGGCGATCTAGACGCTCGAGAATTAGTACGTGGAGGATAAATTCCCTCTTCTGGAGCTTGGAGTCAACAGGGCAGCGTAATTCCGAGTGGTAACTAGGTTGAGGAACGATTCCAATGCGAGTCTCATATAGAACCTCCTACGGAACAAAGTGGAATATGAGCCTACAGAGAATCGGTGACGACAGGTGAAGCTGGCCTTGCGATGCGAACGTTAGATAGCGGAATCACCATAGATGAGAGGCAGTCGGTTCCGTTCACACCAGAGTCCAACAGTATTTTGAGCGGCTTGCACCCGTAGACCGCTTCGTTCTAGATAATGCGTCTGGATTCTCCCCTGTCACACAGGAATATGCCCAGAATCGCCGGATACAGATCATCAAGGTTCGCACATAGTACGCTAATATCCGCACTCTTCACACTCCCACCGGTACCCCTCACTACGTCTTTTATCACTAACCGGCACTTGTAGAGATCCGCATCGGTAGCACTCATCAAAATTATCCTCGGGGAACACCTCCTCGAATTCGTCTATACAAGCCTCTAACTGCCGTCGTCGTGTGGATTTTCTAAACCATTCGTTCGAGTCCAAGATTCTCTTATCCAGTTCGTTTGCCTCCTTCCGCCAATCCGCTAACGATTCTAAGAACTCATCTATCGAGCTACTCTCTTCGAGATCCTCAATACAGTCCTCTATGGCTTTCCGTTTTATATCTGGTTCTGCGCGTTCACGGGCAGCATCCCAACTCCCTTTGTAGAAGCTGTCTTGCTGTTCTTTAATTTCCTCAGGTCTATCCTCCAGTTCACCAGCTTCCTTACGCCACTCCTGACAAAGAGAGTCTACGACATCCGAAATACTCATATCAAGAACTGTGTTTTCAAATGAAATAAGAATCCGGGTGAAAATACTGCTCTACCCTGCCTAGGCGAAGACTGCTAACTCCGGTGACTCCAGCTCCCATTCGCAGGCTTCACCAGCAAATAAATCGTTCTCGTCGATGAGAAATACCAAATCGATCCTCTGGAAGTGTGATGAATTGTTTTGAGGGATACTGCTTGATGAGGGGAGAACACTCAATTATTCATGGTATCTATTACCATGCGGAATGGCGGCATTCTACCGAGGCGGCGAGGAACGGGTCAACGTCTTTGAGGTCGATGAGAGGTATCTGTTCAAGCATTATTTTGACAACGAGGAGGTGTTCGATCGCCTCAAGCACTACTACAACAACCAGCATTATCGCTTCGAGGTCCCTCCGGACGAATTTACCCAGCTCCGATCGTTCCTCAGTGATCAAGGATACGGGCTAGTCATCGTCGATACGATCGAAGAATTCGTCGTCGTGGTGCAAAAATACACGACCCATCCCGACAACATCTTTAAACAGTCCGTGATCCAGCGCAGCGTCAGTAACTACAATTGTTTCTTGCTCACAGACCAAGAAGCGGTCGAACAGGCAACCCGTGACCACGCGACTCGGCTCATTGACACCGACCTAGCCAATCCATTCTAAACGAGAAACAACAGAATCACAGCGTTCGAGGATCCGGCTCAACGATACTGGCAAACGCAACGTTCTGTTGCACCTGTTCGATCTCGACAGTCGGTACCTCACCGGGCTGAGCCTCCGGAACAATCACGACGTACCCGCGGTCCACCTTCGCGATGCCATCCCCCTGGTCGCCAACCGCCTCAACCGACACGTCTCGAATTTTACCCTCCTCAACGGGTGGCTCAGGAGAACCGTGTTCACCGACAGCTGAGGAAGATCCTGACGGCGAATCTGAAAGATGGGACTCGGATCGGGCTGTTGTAGCCTCGGCTTCGAGAACGGCGATTCGATACGTCTCACCGGGCTGAATGGCATCGTGACGCACCTCATTCTCTGGAATCTCGAATGTGTAGCTCTCATCGTCGGACTCAATAGTCGCAGTAAATACCGAGCGAAGTGTGTCAGGGATCTCGACCATCACGAGAAGATTCAGCGTCCGACGCAAATAGTCGTTCCTCACGTCGTCAGTCGGGCGCATAGGCGTCCGCCACACAATCGCGAAGTTCCTCGGGCGTCGTCCATGTGTATGCACGATCAACACGATCCATCGAAAGGAGGTAGTGTGCGAACATCCCGTCGTAGGCCGCGTACTGTTCCTCCTCAGTCTCGTAGGTTCGATAAAACGCTCGCGTCCGATCCCGATAGGTCGGCTGATCGATGTAGCCCGCTTCCCACGCGTGCCCGCCCTGGGAGTGTTCGTATACCCCCACGATATGATCCGCGTAGCTGACCAACAGCTTGAATTTCGACGTGAAGAACTCCGAGACATCCAGAATATCATCCATCAGGAACGCGTCGACGCCATCATCTGAGTTCGAGGCAGCGGCATCACTCGCGAGTTGGTCGCGAACGGCTTCCAATCTGGGTCGCTCCTCCTCATCGTAGGAACCGAGAACAAAATAGGATGTGTTGTCGATGAACCGTCCGAGGTCCTCGTGCATCGCGGTCTGGATCGCCTCGACCCGCTTGGGTGTGAGCGTCTCGCCCGGCTGGTCACCCAATTTGTCGATGACGGCACGGGTAGCGTCGTCGTTGGCCATACTGGGCACCAGTCACTACCGCCACCTAACGGTACGGAAATACGACCGGAACTGGAATACGCAAGCACTCTGACTACCACTTCGGGTTTCACCGAAATGGTTATCCGACCGGGAGACAAACACCCATACACAATGTCCCGGCCTGACGCCACCCCGCTCACGCCAGCCGAGAACGCAGCCGGCCTCGATCCGATCGCAGCGTTGAGTGTCCTCGACGACACGACCCGCGCGAATATCATCGGGACGATTGTCGGTCACCCGAAAGGCGCGCCCTCGAAGAAGGAACTCGAATACTACAATCCGAGTATCGCAGCGTCGACGCTCACCGACCACCTCATCCGGCTGGAGGAAGTGGAACTGATCGAGGCCATCGAACGAGATCGTGAAGGGCTCGAACGGGGCCAGCCGTACCGGTTCTTTCAGCTCACCGACGCCGCACGCGAGCTGTTCGACCGGAACAACCTCTTCGAGCCCGACGCATACCGAGAACTGTTCGCTGAAGTCGAGAAAACAGACGAAATCAAGGCCGCCGAGGGCGTCGAGCGGCCGAACGGACGGAACTGAAACCCACATCAGGGCGTGCGTTTTGCCAGACGGCGAGCGCGAGATCCAGGATATTTCGGGAGCGTAACCAGCGCAAATCGGTGAAATTCCAAAAATATCGATTGTTTATGAGAAGACGCAGCGTTTTCTCTTGTATTAAGAGAGCAGCCCGGCTCGAAATACTTGATCTCGACGTGACGTCATTTCGTTAGTTAGGTTACGTCAATCCAGAATTTGGAGAGAGCAATCACCCCTCATGATAAACCCGAGTATATGTGAGGACAAGTTCCCCTTTCTCGTTCGATTCAGCATCCACTGCAAACACATCTCCGGGCTCGACGTCAAATTCGCGGGTAACCTCCGCAGGTAGAGAAAGATCCATCGTCGCTGTCCCTTCTCGGCCACGAGCCTTCACCGTCTTTTTCGCCATTACCTACTACTGTGTACAATGTACAGATACCAGTTTTCGGACATTTTGCGTAAAATGTACATATACAGTTTGGCTAGTGATACTATCGAGGGCATCAGAGCCATGAATCACCAATTACCAGGGAACGGAACCAGCACTAATGACCGAACTTGGAATCAGCTTAGTACTTTTCTCTCTAAATGGGCTGATACTGAGCAACAGATCGTCGCTTGCTTTAATTCGATTATACCACCACTCCAGTACGTCGATATTCAACAAGCCTTTCGATTTTTGTATATCCTCATCGGCCGATTCCGAACAAGGGACGTTGTTGCTCACGTCCATCTTGATCCGAGTACCGGCGATACCCAGACTAGTAACACATTCGAACAGTTTGTCGATGCAGTTGTCGAACCCGATACCGATGATGAATGGCGAATTAGACAGTAACATATAATGACAGATCCAACCGATAATCTATCGCGAAATGATAACGAACGCGCTGAAAATGACATTTACCGGGAAATCCACGAGTGGGTCTCCTCGAAGTCACTCAGCGAGACGGTTGTGACAGCACTCGCAGATTTCAAAGGGGTTGACGTCACCGAGATAGAACCACTGTATGAAAATATTGACCCAGATGCACTCGAAGCGTTGTTCGCACCAAACGGGAATGGATTTCGTCATAATGGACAAATTTCATTTTCATTCAACGACAAATACGTGACTATCCATAGTCACGGAGAATTTGCCGTCATCTCTATTCGGGAGAAACCACCGGAATCAGGAGTATAGGAATAAACCTAATTCCGGGTAAGCGTTCTGGAGTCATCCGTAGGGTGAAGAGGGTTCGTAGGTTTCGGCCCGTCGACGGTAATCGAGCTATCCGAGTGGAGGTGGTGACCGACATCAAGTTCGTGTTGATCGGCAACGTGCCGAAAGTTGCCTCCGGTGGATCGTTCTTTATCGCGGTTCCCATAGATGTAAATGAGGGTTCCGCGGTCGGCCAGCATCTCGAAGTAGGATTCGACGGCACGGAGTTGGTCGACACCCGTGTTTCGAGGTTTGTCTTTCAGGCGTTGGTGATATCGCCAGTGTGGATGATAAAATCGAATCCCTCGCCGCGTGTCTCATCGATGAGTTTCTCGAGGGATTCTGTGTCACCGTGGTTGTCGCCGCAGGCGAGAATCCGCTGTCGTGTCATATTGGGTAGTGGTGAGCAGATGCGATAAGACCAACGCTGGATTGTCCCAGAATTGGCCGCGATATACAGAACAGCGGTACGTTCAAGCGGTTGAAGTGTCTCGAGATGAATGACTGTGCCGTTTCGAGCACTTCTCGATGGAGAGATCGTCGCCCCCACGCAGGTTGCCGACCAGCAGCCAGTCGAGTGTCCGGAGTGTCGCGGTGTTCTCTACCCTCGCGGAGGTGAGCATCAAGCCCGTCACTTCTTCCATATCGGTGACGATGCTGCAGAGTCCTGTTCATCGGCAACGGGAGGGGAGTCGGATACACACGCTCGCTGTACGGCACTCGCCGTTGCCGCCCTCGGCAAACAGTTCCCCACCGCGACCCACGTCGGGGCCGAGGTCACAATCGATGTTACAGGGACAGCGACAACCCCGGAGACGCGGCGGGCTGACGCGTTTGTCGAGTTTCACGAGGAGAACCCCTACTTTGGGAAGGGACTCATCATCGAGGTACAGTACAAACACCATAGTAAGGATATCGAAGGGACGACTCACGATTATCTCTCGGCAGGATACTCGGTCGCATGGCTGACCCCCGACGACTTCGGCGACGAGCAACTTGACTACGACGTCGTCGACGACGCGTTCCGAGCCGACGATGGATGCGCCTACAGCACCCGCGAGCACGATCCGTGGGAGTTTGAGACGCGCGTCAGCGCGAATTTTGAGTGGGAGCCGCCGTCCAGAAAGTGCTTCCCCTATGCGGAAACAGGAAGCCACGATTGGCGGCGAATCCCAAGCTACGCACATCCGGATAGCTACGAGTACGAGTTCTGCCGGGGGTGCGGCTCACGCCGCCAGTACGATCAGACGCTCACTCGGTTCGTGTACGACTACGACGGGGTCCTCGCGCCAGAGGTTAGAATCGACGAGCTCCGGGATGCGATTATTATACACAGCGAAGTGGCGGACGACTTTGAGGGGTGGTTAGAAGCGAAGCGTCTCGGTCCCGGTCCTTCGTTCGAGACAGTCCTGGTGAATCGTGTTGACGTTGCGCCGTGTCGCGGGCCACGAGGCGTTCACGAGTGGGACCGGAAGGAAGTCATCGAGAGAGGGTATGACGACCGCATCGACATCGCTCTCTGGGAGTGCCAGTACTGTCCCGTTCATCTCCTTATGAATCATACCGGTGCTGGAGAGACGACGCCGATTTTGTTCGGGAAAGCCCCAGACCCGGAGTGGGGACTAGACTACCTATTCGTGAACCCCCGTAGATGTGGACATCGCTCGCACCGAGATCAAGCTGACTGGGACGACTGCCCGAGTTGTCGACAGCTGAACCCATAGGCCATTGTGGCTGTCTTACCGCTCTTCAGCACCCCAGCGTGACAGTAGTTTAAGTCGACGTAGCAGACAGTCGGCGATATGGACGAGCACGACTTGGAGACTGACCCTCTACCGACAGAGCCAGAAACTCCGATGGTGACCGACGAGTACGAGATACACCTCGCAGATGGGTGGACAGAGGAATCTTTCGAACGCGAGACGTATGGGACAGAGGAGACACCCGGCATCGAAGCACGGATCACTGCGGCCGAGAACACGGAACTCCGCATCGACCCGGTGGAGTACGAGGTAATCGGACGTCGACGGCGCATTCAAGGTCTCGAAGCTAACTTCGAGGCAAGCATCCACAGCGACGACGTGGCCGCCAAAGCCCAGGAAGCGGACGGACCGCTCCACGAACCCTGCCTGTTCGCCGTCCGGGCCTACTACACGCCGATCAGTTCGCCGGAGATATCGACGTACACGCTCACGGCGGATGGAGACGACGCTGTTGCGGTGGCGTGCTGGCTCTCGCACGCGACCGACCCGATGAGTTTCGGACAAGCGATCGAGGGAGCACTACAGGCGCAGGCTGGCGAGGATCCCGACCACTACGGTATCGACTATCCAAGTGACGAGGAACGCGTCGAGGATGTCTGTGTCAAGGATCCGAATCGGTGCGTCTACTCCGGCCAAACCACTCGAAGTCACCTACTTCGGCTTCCGTTCCGATACGCACCGCTCCTCGAAGATTATCCGGAGAACGCCGAGGCGCTACCAGCCGTTCCGCCACGAGTGGGCGGGTTCGAGGTTGCGGTTTCGCACACCGAATGGAGCGACCGCGGACTCTCAGAGGGGGCGTTGGAAGCGCCGATGGAACATATCGATAGTGGTGTGTACCAGCTCACGCGTGACGTTGCAGAACAGGCTGAGGGGTTCTCGGTCGAGGCGACCAGCTTCCGACAGAACTAGCGGCCGTACTTCGCGATCAAAACAGATCCTATTCTTCAGACGTTGTTATCTTTATGATGTCGAAGAAACCCTGTTCCTCACGGATATCGATAAGTGATGACGCGAACTGGAGGGTAATGAGAGTTGGTCGACGAAACCGGTAGTATCGGTCAACCCTAAGAGATTCACAACCGAGAAATTATGTCGTCGCAGTGGGTTATTAGAAGCAATGGGGTTGTTCGTCAACTCGTTCGAAATTGAACTTCCGACAATCAAAGCAGATCTCTATTCCATCGATCCACAACCGAGCGGAGATAAGTACTCTGTATTGAACTCTCACACAGAGGATCTTGAGGACACAGTCGGTGGGAATGGACGATGGTACCGACGAGGAGACGAGTATTTCATCGCTATCATCGGGCCAGACCGACGAGAGTACGATACATTCCACTCTGCCGGTGCTGAGCTATCATTCGAAGAAACAACAGAACTGGATCCGACGACTGAGGCTGGATTCGGAGTAATTGAACGAGCTCTCACAAAGGGGCTTCAGTGGTATCTTGAGACGTATCACGACTACTGGTACGACTCCGTTCGCAACGCGTTCTACGAGGAAGAAATCTTAGATACGGTTGAGGGGTACGACCTCCATTCTGGCATCGATATTCGGTTCGTATATCACGGTCGTCCAGTGTTTACCCTCGATTCGACGATCGGGCTTATGGGGAGACAGACGCTTGCGGAGTACCTCAGTAATTGGGGACTCGAGCGAACGCAAGCGGAGTTCATTGGAGAGGGGTTCATGCAAGATGGCCCTGAACGGCGGTCCTGTACGCTCGACGGGATCTACTCTGATATCACCGTTGAGGACCCATCACCGGACCCGTGGGATGATTCTGTACTGAAATTCATCAAGAAGGAATACGGTCAACAGTGGGCTAAGAAGGTCGATTCGACTGAACCGTTGGCCAAAATCCGGTATAACCGTCGGGACAAGTGGTACCCCGCAGCGCCGTCGCTACTGTATCCCTCTCCGGGCGATGATCGACCGGACAGCGTTTCAGAGAGGGCTGCGAAGGCCCCTGTTGACCGCTGGGATGACGTCGAGATGTTTCTAGATGTTATCGGGCATATCCAGATGGGGAACGTGGAAGCACCTGTCACTCAGTCACCGATCCAAGCGGGGATCGGTACGTTCGACTATCCGGCCCTGACGTTCGGTCAAGACCCACGAACGAAGATGGAGCTCCACAAGCCGAATATCAGCCTCGATCACAGTCCCAATCTGACACCCCCCTATTGGAACTTTGCGAAGGAGGGCTATCTCAAAAAAGTCGGCCCCCGTGCTTCATTCGACGATGAAATTCAAGTGGCAGTCTTTTACGCAGATGGCAACGAATCTGAGGCTCTCGATGTGTACGACGACATCCGTGAGTATGCCGAACGGTTCACTGGGATCAACCTCTCAGAACGGGTCGGCCGGATCAATTTCGAGGACGAACGCCTACTCGATGAGTTCGAGGACGAGACCCGGCAGAACATCGACGCCGGGTTCGCCTATCTGCCAGAGTATGACGAGGACACCTACCACCGATTGATTGACGTTTTAGATGGCCGACCATTACAATCGCTCACAGCGACCAAATTCCGCTCGAAGCGACGGTCCGATAACGAAGCGGATGTCCTCACAAACACGGCGATCGGGCTGGGAGTCAAACTCGGGGTTGTGCCGTTCACGATTGAGGATCAGCTTAGTGCTGATGCGTACCTTGGGATGAGCGTTACCGGGTACGAGACAAAGACAGCCAGTGCTGTCCTCATTTCAGGAAAGAACGGGCGTATCGTCTATCAGAGTGAAGACCCGCGCCCATCGGGTCGTAGCACGGTTACGAATGAAGGTATAATGCAGGAATTCCTGAAAGACGCAGTGAGAGAGGCCAACAACAGTCCGCACATTCCCGGGGATACGCTGGACTCGCTGGTCGCCCATCGGAACGGATTCTTTGGAAAGAAGGAGATCGAAGGACTCTACGAGGGCGTTGAGCGACTCCAAGAGTACGACTACGTCACCGACTCGTTCGACTGGGTGGGGGTCGACATTATGGGGAATACTCCCCACCGGATTTTCGACGACAATCGTGACGATCTGATGCCCGAGATGGGAGCCTATGCGATGCTTGATGATGAGACCGTTACAGTTGTAACGACGGACGCACCACAGCTCAACCAGGGCTCGCCCAAACCGCTCTACTGTGAGGTAGCTGCCTCTGAGGGTCCGTTTGACATTCGAGACATCGGTCGCGATGTCTTCTATCTCTCAGAGCTCAATTGGGCAGCACCCTCGAATGGGATCAAAAATCCGCTAACCGTGTATCTCTCGCGGCGGATGAATCGCCGGCTGAACCACGACAGCGTCTCAAAGCTGGCATATCCCCCATTCTAAGGCGGGAACGGGTCCAGCCAGTACTGATTCGTGGCTAACCGATGTGCTCGTTCGGACGAATCCTCCGGTGGGGTTCCGTTCTGGATGTCGTTAATGAGGTCGTCCAAGTCATGGGTGACTCGGTCAGGAACCTCGTGAAGGACGAACCGACGGAGTTCGTCGTAATCATAGGCATCGTAGTCGGATGGACGTACTGCCTGTAGATCGGCCAAGTGAGACTCAAACGCGGTTCGATATTCATTTATTGAACCATCGAGTTCGGGGAAGAACTCTTCAGTAAGTTCCGTTACCAGTTTGTATCGGAGTGCCGGAGGCGGATGCATACTGTCCTCCGGATGACGTTCGATATAATACGGGTTCGAATCAAACAAACGCCAAACGAGTGCAGCTACATACGAGGGGCCGAAGGTTAGTACACCGCAGGCATCACAGAACAGTTCCTCAAACCAGTCCCGCCAGGCCTGCACGAAATGGCCCTCGTCCTCGACTTCGTTGTTCGTGTCGTGTTTTAATCCAGACTGCGTTCTCCTCTCAACATCACGAACCTGAACGTAGAATTCCGACTCGAGATCCTCGTGTCGGTCCAACACAGCGTGCCCAAGTTCGTGTCCGATTAGTGGAGAGTAGCGCATCGAGTCACTCCGTGTCCGAGGGAGAATGACCGCGTAGATGTGACTTCTCTCTCCGGTCGCCCGAATATAGTAATCCAACGGGTCGATGGCAAATCCATTCCAAACGACGGGGATGGTCGTCACGTTGAGATCTAGGGCAGTCTTGAGTTCTTCAGAGATGCTCTCTACGTGATTGAGTTGGTCGTTCGTAGGTAGTGTCTGCTGGTACTGGTTGAGATCGAGATAGACCAGTTGCTTTTCGAGCACCTGCAGATCGAATGCGACTTTCTCGATGGCTCCAAGATACTCTTCGTACAGATCCTGCGTGGTCTCGGAGTCCGGTGCTTGGTCGCGAGCGACTTCATACAGGCGGTGATTCCGGCGGACCTGTTCTAGACCATCCTCAACAGCATGGAGGATCGCCTCGCCTTGTGTTATCCCTGGCTCGAACTCCTCCACAACCATCCGCGCAGCGTCGAATTTCCCCTCTAGAAACTCGACCTGCGCCTCAGCGAGTTCCGGTGGCAAGCGACCCTCGCATACGATTGATTGCCTCTCTCGACGTTCGGCTCGCCGTATTTGAAATCCGTTTCAGCCACATCCGAACGTTGTCCAACTCTTCAGTGTAGGTCAGAGTCTGCTCGGCAGTTTCGAGTGCATCGATTAATTCGTCGAAATCCCCGACGAGAACCGATGGCGGATTCGGATCATTATTCGCTAACTCCTCGGCAATAGCCATCTCATACGGATCAACCCCGGGTTCTTCCGCCAACGCATTACGGATATCTTCTAACAGATCGCGGCCCTGTCGAAGCTTTTCGGCCAGTTCCTCGTCGGTTTGCTCCAACTCGATCCCATCTCGTCGACCTTTCAGTATTGCGATGGCTACGAGCGTGTCGTCCGCACGCTCGCTGAATCGCCGATTTGCTTCGTATCGGCGTTTCGCTCGCCATCTGGTCATTGTATGAATCCAATAAGCAGTGTCAGCGTTTATAATTTTTTCATTTATAAATAGCGCCCGTTGAATGGACAGAGAAGGGGTCAACCCCGAGAATGGGAAAATCAAACTGGCGGAGAGTAGGCTCCCGCGTAGTTCAGTAGCTGGCCCCGATATCCTCAGAGCCGTCGGAATCCTCTCCAGTGAGTTCTAAGAGATTGGAATCAAGGTCGTCAGTCAGGATATCGAGCGTCATCGGATCAAGGGTGTTCGTCCGGGAAACGTCGGCGTCCGCGAAGTAGAGAGTGAGACGTACCTCCCTCGAGGGGTCGTTCTGATGGACGGCAATGGCGTATGATTCGAGCTGTGGCCAATACTTCTCGGCGAGATCGTCGACGGCCAGTCGAGTGGTATCGTTCGTCTTGTAATCCACGATATGATAGGTCCCCGATGTCGTGAGCAAGAGATCGATATCGCCGATGATCCGTCCATTGTCTAATCGAGCGACGACGGCGAGCTCTTCGTGGATCGTCTCAGGCGTCACCTCGTCGACAAGCTGTTCACGGAATCGGAGACAACGCTCTGTATAGCGCTCGATCCGGGTCAAATCGTCATCTGTCACATTCTCATCAAGCGCGCTCGCCAGACGCCTCGTCACCGGTCGCCATTGCTCACGCGGAAGCCGTCGTTCGGTGAGCTTGTGGACGATCGTGCCTAGATGGTTCGCAGGGAGTCCATCAGAATCCACCTCTGCGGCGTCTTCAGCGAGTTCATCTGTATAGATAGCCCCCGCATCTGGGGCAAGCGCCTTTGCGAAGTTCGTCGCGGTCATCGTTACAGGAGCTGGGGGCAGCTCCGGGTCTGAAATATCGATTTCAGGGTACGTATGAGTCGAGGGTCCCGAGTCGTCCCATTCGGCCACGGGAGCAGTTGGAAGACGAAGAGTGAACTGATTATCAGCAAGCTCAGTCGTGTATTCAGTCTCCGACGCAACAGCACGTAGAGTATGGCTGGCATCTCCCTCCTCATCTTCCAATAGGATCGGCTGCAACCAGTCCCGCCAGTAGCGGGCATTCGCAGGATCTCTTACATTCCTGAGTCGGAGCTCGCCTTCTTCACCGGTTTCTACAGAGTGGATCCCGCTGAAGAGCAGGTGGTCACGAGTCCGCGTCGCAGCGACGTAGAGTAGTCGTTTGAGCTCCGCCCGCTCCTGCATCTTAACTCGGTCACGGAGCTGCGACCGAGCGAGTGTGTCGTCGTGGTCGTATGGATCCTCAGCAGAGGGTGCTTTCATACCTAGGACAGATTCCGTGTCACCGTTCCCGACCGCAAGTTCGTCGAGATAGACTTTCCCGTAGTCGTCGACGTCCCCCTGGAAGTTGAACTCGGTACCCACTTCTGGTATCGCAACGATAGGGAACTCAAGCCCCTTCGCGGAGTGGATAGTCCGAATTTGGACGCCATCGGCATCTTCAGGGATAGTCGCCTCATCGGCGTGGGAATCGATCTCCTTCCGACGCTCGATTCGCGTGAGAAGTTCGGAAACCGTCTTGACGCCACCTTCCTCCCAGGCGCGGAGCTGCTCGCGGAATTTGTTGATGTTCACTGCCGCCTGTCGTGGCCGTTCGTCGGCCCCGACACTGGCGATATACCCGGTATCGTCGATGATCTGAGAGAGCAACGTCCCCCACGGAACCGTCGTATCAGCCGAGACCTCGTCGCTGACGGCAGCGAGTTGTCGCCATTCGCTCAAAAGGCGTGCTGCGTCCTCGATATCGTCCTCAGCCGTCTGGAGAGCGGTCCAGAGTGATTGATCCTCGGAGTGTAGTCGGGCGAGGTCCTCGTCAGGGAAGCCAAACAGCGGTGATCGGAGGACACCGTAGAGCGCGATGTCGTCTTCCGGATTCTCGAAGAACGTGAGCAGATTGACCAGGGCTGTGATCTCGGGAGCGTCCCAGAATCCGGTTCCCGACACGACAGTATACGGGATCTCGTATGCATCCAACGCTCGTTCGTGCTCCTTGAGACGGGTGCGAGCGCGCAGCAGGATAGTGATGTCCTCAGGTTTCGCAGGTCGAAGACACCCTTCGTCTTCACCGTAGATCTCGGGGGGATCATCCAGCAACGAGGTGAGGCGGCTGGCGAGCGCATAGGCCTCACGCTCTCCGTGGCCAGCGAATCGAGGTGTTTGATTCAGGTAGTCGTCACCGTGGAGTGCCGGGATATCTTCGTCGGGAACGAGGAGGTACTCGACCGAACCGGTGACATCGCGACCCTCCCGACGTTCATCGGTAAGCGCCTGCGGCTCGGCTTCGTAGTCGCGGTACTCGTCGCCCATCGGTTCGAATACCTCGTCGAAGAGAGCGTTCAGGAACTCCCGCGTCTCCTCGATCGTGCGGAAGTTCCCCCTGAGTTGCTTGGTTGTCTCGACATCGTCTGGATTGGCTGCGGCGAGGTCTTCACGGGCCGAACCGAAGGTGGTCACGTCAGCGTCACGGAATCGGTAGATGCTCTGTTTCTCGTCGCCGACGAGGAAGACGTTCTGAGCGTCAAAATCATCGATATCACCGGCGGTCAAGAGTTTGATGAGCTTCCACTGGAGCAGGTCGGTATCCTGCATTTCGTCGACCATCACGTACTCGAACTGCGACTGAACCTGCTCACAGACGCGGTCGTCCGCGTTCAGGAACTCGATGCAAGTCTGGATGAGATCGTGATAGTCGAGTACATTCTGATCCGATTTCGTTTGCGTATACTCCTCCAGAACAGTACAGTAGAGACGAGCGAGGCTCAGGACGTAATGACTACTGTTCCACTCAGTGTCGAGACCGCCGATGAACTCCCTCCCTTCAGGTTCGAGACCTTCCAAAAGTGCATCCGCAGCTGCGTCTAATTGCTCCTGTTCGTCCTCGCGGGAGCTCCAACTCGACTTGGACCCTCGGTACCAGTGACGCTGACTATATCGACTACCACTACCCGTCGTCAGTCGATCACAGAGGATATCGAAGGCCTGTTGCCACTCTCTGCCTTCCGCCTCGCCTGTGTGAACCCCGGTCTCGCGTGCTATCGCGGAAACAGTCTCCATAAACTCCATCCCATTGTCGCTGGGGTCGATGTCGAATCCTTGGTCGTGGAGGTCGCAAATTGTGTGCAGGGCGGTTTGTACTGACGGCTCACTAAGGAGTGCTTCAGCAGTCACCTGATCCGTGGGATAGAACGTGGCCCAGATGTGGTCCAAATACTCGTCGACGGACGCGTCTTCCCAACGAGTCGCCCATTCAGTACTCATTGGTCGACTATCAAGCAAACCGACGAGAACTTGCTCGAGAGAATCACGATTCCAGAGTCGAGCGAGACGGCGAATGTCCTCGTTCGTCTCCCATCGAGCGTCGATTGTCTCCCGGACCACCTCCTGCATCAACACCTTGGCATCAGCCTCGTCCAGTGTGTCAAACTCGGGCTGGACGGGGGCTTGAACGACGTACTCGCGGAGTAGTCGTGAACAGAAGCCGTGAATGGTATGGATATAGCCGTCTTCCAAGTCGTCCTTGATGCTGCGCCACCGGTCGTAGTCGTACTCGTCTGATTCGGGGGCCTCACTGAGGCGTTCGGCTACTTCCTCCCGAATACGCTCCTGCATCTCATTCGCGGCATCGTTCGTGAAAGTGATCGTCGCGATGTTCTCAGGTCCGATATCGGGCTCGGACTCCAGCATCTCTAGGTAGCGGAGAGTCAACGTCGTCGTCTTTCCGGTCCCCGCCCCGGCGGTGATCGCGATATTGTGATCGAGTTCCAGGGCCTCCTCCTGTTCTGTTGTGGGAGAGAAATCCTCCTCGTCTTCGTCGTCCGACGACGCCGGCGTATCGTCGAGTCCGGTCATTCGTCCTCACCCCCAAGCGTATCGAGGAATGATCCATCCCGCGCCCGTTGTGGAATGTACCCAGGCGCACCGGTCCGGTCCATCTCTCGGATGATCTCCTGACGTTGGTGGTGGCGAACATCACAGACATCACGATAGTCGCAGTAGTGGCAACCGGCCTCTTTCGGCGAGAGCGTGGTCGTCTGGAAGGCCCCGTTCTCAATATCGTCAGCTATCTCGCCAACCCGCGAGGGGACAGTTTCGGTGAGAAATCGCTCGTAGTCCTCGTCAGTTCCACCTTTCCGTTCGATGTAGTACTGAAGACTCCACTTTCGCGTGACCTCAGTCGGTGGTTCCGTTACATAGAATTGGCCGTCAACGGTGTCGAGTGCATTTCCGTGTTGTGCTGCCAGTTCAGCCCGTGTCGCAAGTGTATAGAGCGGGAGCTGAAATTCGATGCCGTCGAACGTCTGAATAGTCTCTGGATCGCTTGTCTTGTAATCGTGCACCAGTCCCTTGATGGTTCCATCATCCCGCTCGTTGAGGTTCACCCGATCGATGAATCCACCGACGGGTATGTCTCTTCCATCGGGTGTAGTCACCGTGATCTCACCCTCTTCTGAGTCAGCAAAGTCCATCGGCACCTCGAACCACGCCGGGACGTCGTCGTTGTCGTCGTACTCAGCATCGAGGAACCGGACGAAGAGCCCCCGATCGGTTCCCTGATGAGGTCGCCCATCGCCGAAGTACTCGTTCACGTCGGGCGTCGCAAGCCCAGCGAGGAGCTGTTCCAACCACCGTTCGTAGAACACGTCATCGAACTCGATATCGGCGTCAGCAAGACTGGCTCGCGTCTGCTCCAACAGCTGTTCTTCGAGGAATCCCCGGTTATATTCACTGAGGTCAACTGGATCGCCGTGGTCGTCCTGGAGCCCGCGATAGAACTCCTCGAAGATATCGTGGACGAGGCTCCCGAGATCGACTTTCTGAGGCTCGAGATGGAACTCGTCCGGCGCTTCGATGCCCAGTATCCGTTTCATGTAGTAGGCGTACCCACACTGGGCGTAATCTTTCAGCTGTGTCGGGCTGTACGGCCCACGTTCACCGTGGAGCTCCGAGACCAACTCGGGGTCAAGCTGTGCATCGTGGGCGGATAGTTCGGCGTCGGCTCGACTTTCAGCGCACCTCGCACCCGCCACGACGCGCTCGGCCTGCTGTCGTGAGAATACTCCGGAGTCAGCAGCGTGCATAACGGCTTCCTCCCGGGCCTCCCTATCCCGATGGTGACGAAGGGCCCGCTGGACGTCTTCGGGAACGGCGTTTCCAAGATCATCAGGCGACGGCTCAAGGCCAGTGACCCGAGCGAGTTCATCAAGGATCGACGACTCAAGCAGGTCATCGTCATCAAATGATGTCTCGGGGGTCGTAATGTAGACGCTCTCCGCACCTGAGAGCAAGGTGGCAAACTGGTAGCGGGCCTCGGCTCGGTCATCGGTGAACGAGAGATCAGGGATATCGTCGAACAGTCGTTCGAAAAAGAGCGGACGATCCTGTTCGACGGGGAAGTCCTGTTCGGTCAGTCCGATGAAATACAGGTGCGAATAGGACTGCATGTAGGCGTCGCGCGGCCCGACGATCTCGACGACATCCTGTGTAGATTGACTCGGTGGGGGGACCCGCACCTTCTCAAGCGTATCGGCCACTTCTTCGATGGGGTCGTCCATCCCAAACCGCTCAGCCACGAATTCGACGGCGTCAAGCACCCTCTCGACCCGATTGTAAGATGCGACTTCCATTCGGGCGTCAAATGACTTTGCACCTGCTTCGATAGTGTCGACGTTTTCCGAGAGATCGACGGTCTCGAAGACAGTTCGCACGGCCTCGACGACGTCGTCGGGCCCCGCGACCTCGGCATCGCTGGCTGCCTGGAAGAGGTATTCCAGAGCCCCAGCAGAGTCTTCGTCGAGTTCCTCGAGGAGCCGGTCTGTATCGACTGTCGGAAGCCGGCGTGCGAGGTCTGCAATAGCGGACCGGTCCACGTCGTCGGTGTCCTTTCCGATTGTCACGACCGGGTTCGTCGCGAGGCGGGCAATCGTATCCGTCCGTGGGTCATTGACACAGAGGTCAGCCAGATCGAGCATCGCCCGACCGGCGTACGTCTGATACAGCAGTTTGTTCGCAAACCCGACCGACTCGATGCCGGCGGTCTCGAAGACATCTGCAACCTGCTCCTGATACGAGATCAATCCCGGAATTACGACCAAAATGTCGTTGGGGTCTGCACCGTCCGCGAGCTGTTTCCGAATTCTTCGAGCGACTTGCCTGACCTCTCGGTCCGGAGTGGGGGCACTGTACCAGTGAAGCTGGTCGGGAGAACTCGTATCTTCATCGCCCCCAGGTGTCGGCGTATAGAGCTCCCCAGCGATATCGACGAACGGATTTGAGGAGTCAGGGACGATAGTGGTGGGAGGGCCAGCAATATCCAGATACGTTTCCATCGCGTCGGCCGTGATCTGGTTCGCGCCATCGGTCGGGGTAGCCGTGTCGGCTAGGGGGAGCGAGATGTAGACGGGAAATGCTCCAGCCACTCTCCGGAGAAAGACTTTCTCGTGGTGGGATAGTTCGTAGAAACCCGAGATTACGACGACATCCACGTGCGGGAAAACCTCGGTCAGCGGAGTGTTGCTTTCCAGGACTGTCCGATACGCTTCACTCAACGTGTACACGTCATCCCCGACGCCGTCTCGTCGAAGTTCGTAGTAGCCCTCGTACACACTCGCAACGAGGTTCGCGGTTTCAGCGGCCAGTTCGGAATTCTCGACGAGGGAGCGAACAGCCTCAGGGGAGTGGTACCCTTCGCCCTCCAGTTCCGTGATGAGATCGGTGAAGTGATCTCGGTAGAGATGCGCATCGTCGAGAAGGCCGCGGTCGGCGACAGTACGAAGTGCTCGGTCGATCAGGCGACGTCGAGTCAATGCATCTAGTAGAGAACTCGGACAGGAAATCCGCTCGTAGCACTCACTAACGACAGTATTGAAGTCGGTCACCCGAAGACGAAGGGGCTTGTAATCCATAGCCCACGCGTCTGCAACCTCATCCATGCGGTGGTCGTTGTTCTCGATATGGAGGATACTGGCAGGCTGGTCACCTGCCTGATCAGCTACCCGTTCAAATACCTCAGATTGAAGCGCGTCGAAGGAGGGACTGGTGAGAAAATCACAGCCATTAGCCATACAACAAGCAAACAAATTCCCGTGACATAATACTGTCCCAGAAAAAGACAGTCCCTCAGTTCGAACCTGCGTCCAGCGCTTCAATACATCCCTCTATCGTTTCATATGCATCTAGGAGGGTGGCAACAGTTCTCCCCTCCATCAGCCCCTGCCCGGTATTCTCGATTAAGAGGTTCGAATGAGCCACCGCGTTTCGAACATCGGTTACGTCTGAGAGATCGCGCTCTGCGACATCACCGTTCGAAAATCCACATGCCTGCCAACAAAGTTCGACAGCTGCGATGATTTTCTTAAGTGTCGAAAACTGGGCGTAGTGAATTTCCTCTAAAGCAATATTGGCGGATTCTGCCTGCTGGTGTCGACGCTCGATATCTCGGATCTCGTCATGGTAGAGGTCAATCTCATCGTTCTCCTTCCAGTCGGGAGCTTCATCTAAAATCAGGTCTCGAAGTGCCTCCTCGAGAAGGGACAGCTGGTCGTAAAGGTGGATATACGCCGGTGAAGTATTCAGATCTGCCCGCGTGAGGATACCAGTTACCTGATTTCGTCCACCGAGGAAATAGAATCCCTCATCATAGAGAGCCGACAGCACGGTTCCGAAATCGGCATCCGTGGAAATGATTTCTTCAAGAGTGATGGGCTGACGGTGTTCAGAGACGGTCTCACTACCGGGGGCTTCTGCCAAATCATCTATCGCAATATATCCCAGCGGCTGGTCACCGTCGACGACTGGTGAGACATCGTAGCCATTCTCAGAAAGCCACTCGTGAGCCTCATTTACTGTCCACTCAGTCGGCACTGTATCAACGGATTTGGTTGCAAGATCGCCCGCCACACACTGGTATAGATCTCTGTCCATCGTACCAAGGGGTGTGTACTGAATCCCAATTAGAGTGCCCCACAAGAAATAAATATCAAGCATTATATTGTGTAGATAGATGAGCGTTGGGCATTTTTACGATGCGGGCGGGTACGTCAACCACAGTGATGCATCCACCCTCTTCCCCGTAGAGAGTCTATCCGGAGAAGTCTATCAGTACAGGGATGCAGAAAGCAGACTTCAGTCTGTAGAGAGTGAGAAGGTCGTCGTCGTATCTCCTACCGGGCTAGCGAGCAGCTACTTCCTCACCCAACATCCGCTGACAGCGATCGAGCTCGAGTCCCTCCGAAACGCGGTGCGCACCTCGGTAGGGAACAACGCAGAACTCGCGATTTCCGAATTTGGCCTCATACAGATCGGCCGAGAGCCGTCGAATATCCAAAACAGAAGTCTCTCGGAATACAAATAAGATTATCTGGCAATTTGGATGCAATCCCAGTAGCCAATTGCTACTGGAAACTGGCAACTCAGGTTCGAACTTTTAAGGTGGTGTGAAAACCACGTCTTGTCATACGATGAGTACACAAAAGGAGGAGGTGACTTCGCTCTTCGAGGCCTGCCAGCCTCGATCCGACGTTATCGACGGGACGTTGGAGGAGGAGCAATTCGCTGCAAACCTCGCGACCGTCGCCCACGAGCCCGATGAAGCTGCCCCCGTGTATCGGGACGCCGCGGAGTTTTTCGATACTACGTATCCGACTGAGGGGTTGACGACTCTCCTGAGTAATCTCTCTGGAAGGTTTCTCTCTGCTGCTGACAGAGAGACGTACGGGTACAAGAGTAGCATCCTCTGTCTTGACACGACCTTTGGAGGCGGGAAAACACACGACCTGATTGCCGCCTACCATCTCGCAACAAACCCGACTGATATTGGGAATCTCTCCAAGTTCATCGAGAAGGACGAGCTAGCGGCTGAGTATTTGGATGCGGTCTCCGATGGACTTGAAGCGAATTCAGCCGTCTTCGTCGGGGGGCACGTCGACGCCCGGAGCGCCCGAAGTAGCCGGACTGATCCGAATGCCCCAGATACGAACACGATGTGGGGCGAAATCGCCTACCAGTTGTTCGGTCTCGAGGGATACCGCGAGATTGAGGACTACGACCGCGACCGACAGGCGCCCGGACAAAATACTCTGAAGGACCTCCTCGAACAGAGTGATCAGCCCTCTGTGGTCCTCATCGACGAGATCGCAGAGTATCTCGAGGACGCGTCGACGCTGGAGGTTGGCGGGGCAACGCTGGCCAGTCAGACCGTCTCCTTCATGAAGTCGCTGCTGGAGACGGCGGCACAGGTCGACTCGCTCACCGTCATTTACAGTATCGCGGACTCGGCATTCAAGGAGGAGGCAGAAGAGGTCCGCGGGCTGGTTGATGAGCTGGACGCCGTCGTCCAACGCCAGCAGAAGGTGATCACGCCCACCGGCGAAACCGAAGTTGGGGCTGTTCTCCAGCACCGTCTATTCGATGAAATCGACACAGACATCGCAGCAACAGTGGCTGAGCAGTACTTCCACTTCTACGACGAAGCCCCGCGTCAGTTCCCGCAGGAGGTCAGCGACGACAGTTATCGCTCTAAACTGGAACGGGAGTACCCATTCCACCCCACCGTTCTCGAAACACTCACCGAGAAGATCGACACGATTCCGGACTTCCAGCGGACTCGTGGGGCGCTGAAACTGCTTGGTCGGGCGATTCACTACCTGTGGAATCACCAGCCCGAAGAGTATGATCGTCACTTCCTCCGACTCTACGATCTCACGCCAGCGGATGATGCTCCGGACGGGAGTATTCGGGCGACACTCAACGAATCCCTGTTCGAGTTCGTCGATCTGAGTGCGGCGGTGACTGCGGACATCTATACTCGTGACGGGACCGCACACGCCCAACTCGAGGACAAGAAGTGGACGGAAAAGGGCATCCCCGCGCTCGGGTCCCACATCACAACGACGGTGCTCTGGAATAGTCTGGCGTTCGGTGAACAGGCGTCAGGAATCGCTCGACGAGGGCTCAACGAGGCAGTCGCCCATCCTGGCGTCTCCTTTGACCACTACGATAACGCGCTGAAGAACCTCGGCGGGGACGACATGAACGTCGCCTGCTACTACCTCTACGACGAAGATCAGATCCGGTTCAAAGCCGAGCCAAACCTGATTCGAATCATCGACCAGCGGATCCAGAACACCTCCGAAGAGCAGGCTCGAAGCCGGTTCGAAGCTCGACTGGATCGCGAGGTCGGGAGTGGGGGATTCAACGTCGAGATGTTCCCCGAGGAGCCAGCGGACGTGGCAGATGACGGCTCCACACCTACGCTGTCGATTATGCACATGCTCACCGCGCCCGTACAAACGGAGCGTGGTCAGGAAACCGAGGTCCCCGACAAAATACAGGAGCTGTACGAGAAAACCGCCGCGAAACACGGAGGGACCATCCAGAGCCGGTCGTACAAGAACTACGTCTTGTTCCTCGCCCCCGATGCGGAACTCCTCGAGAATGCGGTCGTCCAGGCGACGCGACTCGAAGCTATCGAGGATCTTCGAGACGACTCTCAGCAGACTGCGGACCTCTCCGACGAACAGCTCCAGGAACTCCGGGACAGAGAGGACGAAGCACGTGGCCTCCTCGGGGAGAGCGTTCGGAACGTCTATCGACACCTGTTCTATGTCGAGGACGACGGGCTAACGCACGTGACCATCACGTCCGTCGACGCCGGTGGCGGGACAAAGCTCGTCGACGCGGTCCGAACCACGCTCGAGGACATGAATCGGATCATCCGGGACGACGACCAACCCAAAGGAAAGGTCTGGTTCGAGCAGAAGCTGTGGCAGAGCCAGAAGCGCCGGATGACGACAGCGGACCTGGAAGCACAGTTCGCCCGGAAGCCGGGACTGCCCTTCCTCTTAAGTACGAAACCGCTGCGAAAGACCATCGCACGAATGGTCTCGGACCACGAGTACGCCTACTGGGATAGCGAGACGGGGACGGCCTACTGGAACGCCCAGTCCCAGCCAGACAATTGGCAACACGACGCGCCGCTCCCTGAGTCGCCGGACGTCACGACCTCGATTACGGATTCGCAGGTCAAGATCGGCGACAAGTACGAACTCTTCGGTAGTATCGAGGACCTCCTCGATCAGCACGCTGACGAAATTCGTCCGCCGGAGCTGACGGAATGTGCGAACTGTGGTAAGGACCTCCCACCCCAGAGCACCCACAAGCTGTGTGAGGAATGTCGGAACAAACCCGCCGAGTGTGACGACTGCGGAGAAGAGGTCGAAGGCAAAACGAAAGCCGACGAGCCCGTCCTCTGCGAGGACTGCAAAACGGGTCCCGGTGGGACGTGGAACAAATCCACCGGGTCGATGAGCGCGAAGCGGGCCTTCAGCGAAATTCGGGGGCACGCCGTCTCCCAAGCCGGCGGTGATGCGACGGCTGGAATCGACTCACTCATCGTCCAGATTGAAGGTGATCAGCCGTTCAAGCACGGGTCCTTCGTCGCGCAACGGTCGCCCGTGAAGTCCCGGAGTGAATCCATCACTGTGGATCTCGACTACAAGAGCCGTGCGGAGATGGGCAACGGTGAGGCAACCTTCAACGCTAACTTCACCGGGCCGCTCGATGCCTTCACCACGCTGAATCAGAGCCCCGAAGGCTTTAGCGACCGGGCAGGTGGTAATCAGAAGGTCAAGCTGAGCTTTAAGTTCCAGATGGACGAACCGGAGGCCATCGACGGCGACGAAGACGACGTGCTCGCCCAGCTCGGTGACGAACTCGACGGGACAAACATCACCGTCAGAGCGCAGGCCGGCGGACCGACGAACATCGAAGGTGACGACTCATGAGCATCCAACGAGACGAGGAACGGGCAGAGACCTTCGCCCTCGGGAGTAGCGTCTACGGTGGACGTCCCACGTTCGCCCTCGTCCGCGACGAGACAGGGAACGAAGCAACGATCACGCTCTACGAGCTGCTTCCGACTGAACAGGCTGACGCACGCCAGCGTCGATTGGAACGGCGCCGACAACAGTCGTCGAAAACGCACCCCTTCCACGAAGTCATTGGTGAAAACGTAGAGGGTGCAGAGGATTGGACGTGGGATGACTGGGTCGCTATGAAGGTACGGCGACTCTCCGGGTCCCGCCTTCGGTGTCTCCTCCAACTCTTCGATGAAGCTCTCAGAGACACGGATATCGATCCCGCGTTGATAACCGGGACCGGATCAGCAACCGTCCTCATTCCCGAAGAGCCAGGAGTTCGTCTCTCACTCGGGTTCATCGGAATCAAACCGTTACAGCGAGTCGATCGGATGCGAGCACTCACCCGTGGCGTTGCACGGATGAGTTTAGAAGAGTGCTACTACTGGCACGCCAAGTGTCGTTCACCCAATAGTCCCAGCGGTGAGAAGGCCCTTCGAACCCTCCTTACAAATCATCTCTAATAATGTCACGAGAATCACCCCAAGACGTCGATGCAAGCTCAGAGAATCGTTCAAAACTCAAAATCCAAGGGCGGCTTCCGATTCGTGCAGCCGGTATCGAAACAAAAAGAGAGCGATTGAATTATTCCGATCTTCCACCGCAGAACTATATTCACGTCTGGTTTGCACGCAGACCCACCCCAGCTACAAGGTTGGCTATTCTTGCGTCTGTTCTTCCAGAAGACACAGACGAGGATCAGCTTCTACGATGGATGGGAATTAACCCGAATAACAAGAATCGCAATATTTCCATAGCTGAGCATGTGCGTCAGAAGAGTCGAACAGAAGATCAACGCGATGGGTTTGTCTACGAACACTACGGCTATCGAAAGGCGTACAAAAATCTACCAGAGGGAGAGGAGATGGAGAATCTCCATGACAAAATAAAATCCGCTTGGGGAGGAGAACTCCCAACCGTTCTGGATGCGACTGCAGGAGGTGGATCTATTCCGTTTGAGAGTATTAGATATGAACTCCCCACAGTTGCGAACGAACTGAATCCGGTAGCTTCTGTTGTCCTCAAAGCCGTTCTTGAACACCCTCGCGTCAACGGTGATCTCTCAGAAGATATACGGAAGTGGGGTGAAGAGATTAATAGAAGAGCCCGAAGCGAACTTGAGGATTACTTCCCGGTTGAAGAAGATGAAATCCCGTTAGAATACCTATGGGCTCACACAGTAGATTGTCCTGACTGTGGGCTAACGATTCCTCTCTCCCCGAATTGGTGGGTTGACAAAGACGAAGATACTGCAGTAAAGCCCCGCGTTGATGACGAGAATGATCGTGTTCAATTTGAGGTTGTGGATACCAGTTCAGATTCTGATTATAACCCATCAGATGGAACAGTTTCCTACGGAAAGGGAGAATGTCCGAGATGTAATGTAGTTGTAGATGGTGATGAGGTTAAACGGCAGGCACAAGAGAAAGAAATGGGGATGCAGCCCTTCGCGGTGCGTATCAAATATACTGAGAGATCTGCAAAAGGGTCAGCAGACGAACGAGCAATTAGAGCTCCATCCGAAAAGGACCTAGAATTCATCAAGAAAGCAGAGCAGGCAGTAAATGATTCGCCTGAATTAGCGACCCTCTTAGATAAGGAGCTACCAGAAGGTAACAAGACAAGTGAACCCCAGCGATATGGTATCACAAAATGGAGGGAGATGTATCATCCTCGCCAGCTGCTCGTTCACTATACCTATCTAGAGGCCTTCGAGGAGGTCAAAGAGGAGATTCGCGAGGAGTACGAAGCAGAGTCGGCAGAAGCAATCATGACTTTTCTGGCACTGGCTGCTGACAAAGCAGTGGACTATAACAACCGACTCGCCAGCTGGGATCCAAGTCGGCCGAAAATCCGAAATACATTCGATAGACACGATTTCTCCTTCAAATGGTCGTTCGCTGAGAGTAATTTGACCGCAGGAGGCCTGGGCTATGAATGGGTACTTGACTCCATAGTAGAGGTCTACGAAGAACTCAGAGAATTATCGGGACACAGCAATTCAGAAACGCGTATCTTCCAAGGTGATGCTGGATCATTACCTCTAGAGGATGAAGAAATCGAAGCAGTCGTTCTCGATCCCCCCTACTATGACAACGTTATGTATGCTGAATTGTCCGATTTCTTCTATGTATGGTTGGAGAAATATCTAGGTGATGTTTATCCGAATTTCTTCACCAGTGGTTTGACAGACAAAGAGAGCGAAGCAGTTGCGAATCCATCCAAATTCGAGGATATAGCTGGAGAGGGCCAATCAAAGGCGGAAATGGCCAAGAACGACTATGAGTCCAAGATGACTCATATATTTGATGAGTTGAATAGGGTTCTTGATAATAATGGAGTGTTCACCTTGATGTTCACTCACAAGAAGACAGAAGCGTGGGATACGCTAACAACGGCTTTGATTGAGTCGGGTTTTGTAGTGACTGCTACTCATCCAGTTAGCACAGAGAATCCTAACAGCCTACATCAAGCGGGCATGAATGCTGCGGAGAGCACAATCCTGCTCTCCAGCGAGAAGCGTACGTCCGATGAAGACGAGTTCACTCTCTGGAGCAGTATCCAGGATCAAACGCGCGAAGTGGCTCGCGAGCGGGCTAAGGAACTCGACAGTAGTGAAGTCGAGTTCGCAAAAGTAGACGTTATCTTGGCCTCCTTCGGCCCAACACTGGAAGTGTTCACTAAGAATTATCCCGTCGTCGACGACGAAGGGAACGAGGTTGCGCCCCAAACTGCTCTTGACGAAGCTCGAGCTGCAGTCCGCGACTTTTTCATTGATAAATATCTCAATGAGGGCGTCAGAGACATCGATCCAAAATCCGAGTGGTATATTCTTTCTTGGTTGGTTTTCGAAGCTCAACGCTTCCCTTACGACGAGGCGCGACGTCTTGCGATCGGAGTAGGAGAAGATCTTGACGCACTCAAGAAAACGAATCGGATGTGGCGTAAGAAAAGTGGAGACGTCCTCCTCCGGCCTCACGGAGATCGGGTCCAAGACGTAAACAAAGACCGGGATAATCGCTCCGGCCGAAAACCTGTAGACCCAGATGCTCTGTCATTCTCGACAGCTCTCGACAAAGTCCACGCGGCTATGCACATCTACGACGTCAAGGGAGCAACCGAAGCTTGGAACTGGATGAATGACCGTAACTGCGGGTCTGATCCAGCATTCAAAGCTACTCTCGAGGCGCTACTACGGGTACTCCCGCACGATCATAATGACTGGAATATCGCTCGTGACCTAGCTGCTGGCGAAACTGGTGACCTTCTCGATCTTGAACTGGACGCGGATATCTTCAAGGATGACGAGGAAGAGGAAGTCCAGGGCCGTCTGAAGGACTTCTAAGTCAGAAAACTCGATCTACTCATCTGAGGCTTGATCAACCGTCTCAATTAATTCGTCTTTGTATTCGGTCGAAATTCGAGCAACACCAACTCGTTGATAAACAATAACGTCATCAACTTCTGATTGCAGCATTTCGACATCTACGGATGACACCGCGTTGCGGGAAGCACCAATGCACCAGATGGTGCTTGGTTTTGTATTAGAGACTAAGGCTTCCCACTGCTTGGTGACTGTTTCCTCAAACACCGACTTCGTTAAGAGAATAACTATCACATCAGCAGTCTGCGAAGCTTCAGACAGCGCCTCTAAAAAATCCTGAGTAGCTTCAGTACCATCCCCGTCACTAGGTTTTAGTTCACTAGTGGAATCAGAGCCTTGGAGGTAGCCATACTCCTCTGAGAGAAGGTGAATCGATACATCCCCGTGCGGTGATAGTTCAGTTGATAAGTCCTTGATGGGAAGAAAGCCCCCTCGGAAGAAGTCCTCAACTTGCTCAACACTGGCCTCATCCGCAGTAGTCCCAGAGTCTTCGGTGAAGATTTCTATTTGCATAAGAAGAATGCCGTCGTGTTTGTTTATATAAGTGGTTGAAGCAGCGTGACCCCTATAGGGTTTCAATCATCCTCGACAGTCGGAACTACTGAGTCCGCCTCTTGGGCAACCGTATCAGGCCACCGACTCTTGATTACGTTGAGTATTCGTGTCTCCCGATCCTCAATATGGTCAAGCGTCCATTCGTCATTCTCAAAGATCTCGTTGAGCATCCGGAACTTGGATTCATCGAAGACAGCTTTCTTCTTCTCGAAGGGGTCGTTCTGATTCCCGGCGTTATCCTCGATAGTCATCAGCGCCAAATTGCCCAGCCGGTCGCTGTTCTCGTTGATGGTCTCGTGGAGGTGCTCGGGGAACTCGTCTGAAACGGTCTGTGGCCAGACGTGCTCAATCGTGAAACGGTCGTCCTCATTGTCGACGACCTTCTGCACCTCGAAGGGGATGTTTTCTCGTTCGCGTTCTAGCGAGAGTTCGTACGCATAGAGTAGGTATCGAAGCTCGTTCTTCCGGTTGGAATCACTGTAGTAGGAATAGACGTCGGCGTCGTAGAGCGTGTCCATCAGGGTTTCATCGTCGCAGTAGTTGTGGACGTGGTCAGCGAGCTTGTCGATGACGTCGTCGACGGAACTCGGACTGATGTCCTCTGCCTGCTTGCCCGGTTCGTTGTAGTAGAGCTGCCGGGCCAGGGGATAGGCTCTTGTTCGCCCCGTATCAGCGGCTTTCTGCTCGATCAGATACGTTCGAACGATGAACGTCTCGATCTTCTTGAGGAGACGGACGAACTCCGATTCCGAAATGAGGTCGCGGGTGTACTGGTCGTAGGCGGTAATGAGAAGGGGGTAGAAATTCCCGAGACGACCTACAGCGTAGAGATTCTCCAGCCGAGTCTCGATACGGGTACTGTCGATTCCGTCCAACGTAACCAGTTCCCGAAGCCGCTGGAATGACCGCTTTAGATCGTTCGTATAGTCGATGATCTCCTCGGCGAGGTCGCCGTTGTCCGTGGCGAACGCCTTCTTGACGTGCTCGAGGTGATTCTGGTAGTATCGTTTATCGTAGCTCGTCGTCCAGTTCGCATCCCAGAGGATGAAGTGATACCGCTGGATTTGGTCTTCGTCGAGGCCGCTCCCGACATCGGTGTCGGTGATCTGCTCGATGTTCGAGTAGATCTCGCCGAAGTTCTCTTGGACGATATTGATGAGGCCCTCAGTCCGCTGTTCCTCGTCGTCCTCCCCGTCCCGAGGTCCGTCGTCTGTAACCAGCGCGAGCCGGTGCATCAGATAGCTCTTCGTGATTTCGAGGTCAGTGAGGCCCTTCCCCCGGTCGTTGACAGTCTGGAAGATCCGCGCGGCTTCGGCCCGCGATTCGACGACGTACGCG
Organism: Halorubrum sp. B53; assembly: GCF_059752395.1. NCBI lineage: Archaea > Methanobacteriati > Methanobacteriota > Halobacteria > Halobacteriales > Haloferacaceae > Halorubrum > Halorubrum sp. B53. The sequence goes on from NZ_MWTH01000002.1 coordinate 43,272, forward strand.
AGCAGGTCGAGGTTCTGAATCGTCGAATAGAGGTCGGTGTAGAACTCCACCGGGTCCTCGTAATCGGTGTTTTCCGGCGGGGCGTCCTCCAGTTTCTCACGGAAGAACGACTTCGTATTCGCCAGCCGGCGTTTGGAGGGTGTGTCGAGCGTGTACTCTGCCTCGGGGTTCGAGCTCTGTGTCGATTTTTCCGTGTCGATGACGTCCTCGAGGATGTATTTCTTGAAGAATTTCGCATCGTCGTCCTCCTGGAGACGAAGTCGCTGCTGGTCAGAAGCAACGAGGTAGTTATCCAGGATGTCGACTGCGTACTCCTCCCTTCCGTGAGCGTGGAGCTGTTCCTGTAGCTCGAAGAGTAAAATCAGGAGTGTCGTGAGCCGTTGCTGTCCGTCGATGATTCCGACTTCATCGTAGAGCCCGTCATCTGATTCGTCCGAATCCTCGATCAGGAACGTTCCGATGTAGTGCGTCTTGTCGAGAGATTCGAGGAGGTCCTCCCAGAGCTCGCGGCGTTGCTTCTCATCCCACGAGTAGTTTCGCTGGTATTTCGGCACGTAGAACAAGTCACGACCGGGAACGAGGTTTTTGAAGGGCTTCTTCCCAGTTTGCATGAAACACACCTCCAAGCGGCACCGCAAAAATTCTGTGCTGCTTTATCAAAATGTACCCACTCTTTATGTTGTGGAGCAGGCATACATCAATATCAGATGGCTAGGTCCCTCCGTGACTACGACTGGCAGTCTATCTACGAAAGCCAGCCCAGCAACGACGCAGCTCATCTAATCAAGGAGTTCTACGTCCCGGCGCTCGAACGGAGCATCCAGTACGACCGGATTGCAGGCTACTTCGATAGCGGTTCTCTCGCTGCTGCTGCGAACGGAATCGAGGCACTCGTCGAAAACGACGGCCGAATGCGACTCATCGTCGGCGCACAGCTTCAGCCGAAGGATCGGCCTGTGCTGGAAGCCCTCGCCGACGACCTCGACGAGAACCTGACGGGCTTGGATGACGAAACGCTCGATCAGCAGCTCCAGCTGCTCGCCTGGCTCCTTCGGGAGGATCGACTCGAGCTCAAGATCGCGGTCCCCAGCCGCGGGGAGTGGGGTATCTTCCACCCCAAAGTAGGCATCTTCCGAGATGAGGAAGAGAACTGGATCTCGTTCGAAGGGAGCATCAACGAGACGGCCGGTGGCTGGACGCGGAACTACGAGCGGTTCAAAGTCCACCGCTCGTGGGACGACGGTCAAGCCCCCTACGTCGAAGGCGACCGAGAGTCGTTTAAGCAGCTGTGGCAAGACGAACACGCCTACGTCGACGTCCACGATCTTCCAGAGGCCCTGAAAGAGGAGCTCATCGACTGGAAGGCCCCCGACAACGACGTCGAAGTCTCCCAAATCGTCGAGAAACTCCGCGAACCAGAGGCCCCGACCGACGGCGACAAAGGGCGGATCCTAGCTGACGGGGCACAAGCCCCCGGCGGCCTCCAACTCGCTGAGGAAGCGAGCACGATCGATCCGTGGCCACACCAGCGAGTCGTCTCCGATACGGCAGTCAACACGTATCCGAACTCTTACCTCCTTTGCGACGAGGTCGGCCTCGGGAAAACTATCGAGGTCGGCCTAACACTCTCCCGCCTCGGACTGACTGGCGAACTCGAGAACTCACTCGTTCTTACGCCCGCCAGCCTCGCTGTCCAGTGGCAGGAAGAGCTCTGGGAGAAGTTCAACATCAACGCCTACCGGTACGACCGCGGGAGTGACTACGATTACGTCTTCATCGACGCGTTCGGAGAGGAACATTCGATCCCCGACGCTAGCGACCTAGATATCGACGCAGACCGACGAGAAGAGGCGTGGACGAACAGCCCGCTGTGGCGGTTCGCACACACTCAAAAGGACGCTCCCGGGCCGACGGTCATCATCATGTCCTGGCACACGGCCCGGCTCACAGGCCGATGGGACCAAGTCGCTCCTGCAGACGAAGGAGCCGTCCGAACGAGGAACGACATCCCAGCAAGCTGTCGAGGGCGCAGTACAGACGGGAGAGAAGGTGTCTGGGACGCAGTCGTCGTCGACGAGTCGCACAACGCCCGTCGTGGGAGCAACTTCTACAACTTCCTTGAGCGGCTCCGCGATCATACCCACTGCTATTACCTGCTCACCGCGACGCCGATGCAGCTCCACCACCGGGAACTCTACGACCTCCTGACGCTCCTCGATATCCCGGAGGCCTGGGACGATCGGGACCGGTTTGTTGAGTTCTACGAGACCCGGCAAGCGCTTTCAACCGTTCTCGAAGGCGGGGCAAACCTGACGTCTCGCTCTACGTCAAGTGAGCCATCGCAAGCAACACTCGATGGAACGTTCCAGGACCGCTTCGACTCCTCGATTGAATACGCGGACGTCGTCCTCGAGGGACTCGTCGAGGAACTCGGGGTGGAGGACCAGGGTCGTGGCGTTGCGAAGCAGCGACTCCTCGCAGCCTGCAATCTGGCACGGGGATATGGACGGCAGTACGATGACTACCGGCGGAAAGTCGACGCAGCTATCGACGAGCAAATCGATCCGTTCGGAGCTGACGAGGACACGAAACTCAAGCGGTTGCTGTATCCAGAATCGGTGCTGAACGAGGAGATGATTATCTCCTCCCGAAGTGATCGGCTTGATGCACTAGACGAACTCAGCGAAAACGGTTGGAACGTGCTCCAAGACGTGTTCTCCTGGGCAACGCCGGTCGATGCATGCATCCACAGGAATACCCGGGATACACTCAGAAAATATCGCAAAGCAGGACTGCTCGAAGCTAGAGTTCCAACCAGAAAACCCGAACGACGGCGGATCGAACTCGACGAGCAGACCCGCCGAGTGTATGATCGAATCGACGAGTACACCCGGACCTTCTACAAGAAGGCCCAACAGTCGACTGAGATGGAAACCCGCGCCATCGGGTTCGTGATGACGACGTATCGCCAGCGGCTCACCAGCAGTGTATATGCGATTTCACAAAGTCTCTCTACCCGGTTAGAGAAACTTCGGACACAGCGGAAGGTCCTCGAACGACGAAAACGAATCCGGGACAACCAGGACGATGATCGGCAGGCGGCCCTGGACGCACTAAGCGAATACAGTGAAGATGAGATCGCCGAGTTGGAAGACGCCGGCGAGGACGTGCTGAACGTCGATCTCACCGAACTTGCACCGAGTCTTTCTGACGAGGGGATCAATCTTCTCAAGGAGGAGATCGAGGAACTGGAGTCATTCATCCAAGAGGTCAAGCAGGTCGATGACGACCCGAAGATGGATCAGCTGTACGAGGACCTCGACATGCTCGACCGGAAGGGGCGGAGTCGAATCATCGTCTTCACGCAGTACAAAGACACGATGCACTTCGTCCGCCAACAACTCCGGTGGAAGTACGGCGAGAATATCGCCTGTTACTCGGGAGACGGCGGCGAGATGTACGACGAAGAGGCAGACGCCTGGCGGAACGTGGGGAAGGAACGTGTCAAGCGAGAATTCTCCGATAACGACGGAGAGGTCGATATTCTCGTATGTACGGACTCAGCGAGTGAGGGGTTGAACCTGCAGGAATGCGGTGCGATGATCAACTATGACCTCCCGTGGAATCCGATGCGAGTGGAGCAGCGGATCGGACGTATCGACCGCATCGGTCAGGAATACGACGACGTCTACATCCTCAACTACAGCTACGAGGACACCGTCGAATCAGATATCTATGACCGACTGGACGACCGTATCGGTCTGTTCGAGTACGTTGTTGGCGATATGCAGCCGATTCTATCCAGTGTCGGGTCGAAGATTCGAGAGGCAACGATGGTAGAAGGGGCGAAGGCGGACAGCGAGGAATATGAAGAACTCGAACGAGATATTGAACAAGATATCGAGGAACAGCAAGGTGAGGACGATCCAGTAGAGCTCAAGGATTCACTCGCAGAGGTCGACAGCGACCGACCCCTACGGGAACAGGTTATCCAAGAAGCCCGTCTGGACGCTTGGGAAACCTATTCCCATCCTGATCTCGGAAAGGTTGGGAACCCGAGTGAAAACCGAGACCCCGTCTTTACCGTAGACGCCGCCAAGGGAGTCTTCTTGGAGAACGAAACGCTCACCGAGGCGGGGATTCAGTTCGATCCACTGTCGCAGCTGGATATCGAATTCGATCTCACTGAACCGGAAGACGCAGAATTCATCTACTGCCTTCAACATTCGGGAGATGCTCCCATCACAGCGGAGGAAAGTGAGGATACCCTCGCAGCGAGTATTGCAAATCAGCACCAAGGAATCGGTGTAACCTTCGACCCCGATACGGCTGACGAGTACCCCTCACTCCGATTCCTCGCTCCGGGGAGTCCGTTGTTCAACTGGTTAGCAGCGACGCTTGTCGAAACGTCGGATCGGCTGAATCTCACTCAACCCGCCCGTACAACGAATGGTGACGGCGACATTGTCGACACCGCTGAGGAGCCGTGGGTTGTTACCGGGTGGGCCAAGGAAGATGATGCGAATGCGTCTCTTGTCCATCTTATTGACGATGGTTCAGTCAATGAGCAAACTGAGACCGTAGAGTTCCTCAATCGGTGGGCACAGGAGTTCGTTGAGAATCGTACCCACTCGAGTTCTTAGCTCGTAAAATTAGAGGACGTTTGCAATCCGTTTGGGAGACGCGACCGTGATTGATCCCTCCAGAGTACCACGGTCTTCGTGTGCTTCTACCCACTCGGCTGCAGATTCGACCTCGTCTTCAGGAACAACAAGAACCCGTTTGAAGCCCGACGTCCGGTAGTCCTGAAGCTGGTCCAGCGCGTGGTTCCCGTTCTCTGCGATCGCCTCCATCGTCTCGACCTCAACGACCAGATTCGCGCTCGTGGAATCAATCGAGATGATATCGGGCTCTCCGTTGACGCCGTCGATAACGCCCTGTGGACTCGTCGGTTCGGCTCCATCAGGATCGATGTGAGAGACGTAGAGATGTGCGTCGTCACTCGTCGCCTCCTTGACTGCCGAAAACGCCTTGCGGAGGATATCATTGTGGTCACTCTCCTGTCCGAATAGCCACCCACCAATTGTCGCACCGACGACTGCGCCAGCGGGGCCGCCGGCTGCTGCCCCAAGGGCGCCGCCGATTGCCCCACCGCCGAGCTGGTTCTTACTCTTATCGTCCATATATCTAGTACTTTGTTGTAGTTCCAAAAAGGCACGCTAACCGAGGTGAAAGTATAGCTTCCAGCGGGTCCGAGTTCGGCTGGAATAGCAATAAACATCAGACGAGAGTTAGTTCGTCGAACAGGTGGATTATCGTCTTAGTCTACCGCCTCTTCGCGAACCTCCAGACGATTCTCGAAGTATCGAATACATCACGATACAGCCTAAGGTCACGAGTACACCGCCACCGGAAACGTAGATTACAGAGGAGACCTGAGAGGCAGAACCGAAAATTGGAACAGAGGGAGGAACCAGTGAGAGACCGATTCCAGCCGTTATGAAAAGGAAGCCGCTGATAATCGCCAAAATGGCGAGTACGATCCCGACTAATTCTTCGGAGAGCATTTCTATCCGATTCAGTCTCAGACATCACTAAAGAGGGTTCTGATGGGCAATTACGGTAACTCCGGCACGGAACATATAGATCTCGACATCCCGTAATAGGAATAGTTGTGATATCTACAGATGTCTATAGCAAGAGCCAACTACAGCCCGATAATTACTAACAAGTTTCGGGTACTACCCACGATTGATGACAGACTGGCGGTGGGTGACTGATACTGGAACAGTGGGCAAAATGCCCGTCAGAATCCTCCCAAATCAGCAGGCCGAATTTCTTGACCTTGATTTTCTAGAGGGTATCCAAGAGATCCGAATTATGTATGAGCAGGCGATTGAGACACATCTAGTTCCTGGCGACGTATGTGTCTTTACGGCTAGAGTTAGTGATGTAAGCACCGAGGCGGAGCCGACAATAATCATGGTAGAAGTCCTGGACGTCGAGTTCCACCAGCAAGCCCGAGAGAACAGCACGAAGATTAACGAAATGATGGATCATCTTGATGAAGCACGTCAGCGACGGCAGGAACAACGGGCCAACAAGACCTGTGACAACTGCGCTTCTATTGAGAGAGACACCCGATTGTCTGTAGAGAGAAATCAAGGAGGACGGGATTTACACTACTGTGCGCAGTGTGGTCGGTTGCTCTCTACCGAAGAGTATCAAGATTGGATAGAGATCCACGATTAACTCGAACCGAGATACTGGTTAGAGGACCGTGCTGATTCATACGCAAGCCGGACCCAATTCCGAGATATTCCATCGCTTCGAGCACGTAGTCAAAATCCTCTTCCGGCTTCTCTACCCAGCGTTTGTTCTTCCCCTCACGAGGTAGAGGGAAGACCAGCCGATGACCGACACAGATAGCCCGCAATCGTTCGAGCAGCTCCGCGACCAATTCGAGGCCGAGTGCATCCTCGCTGCCTTTGATCGAGTACACCGCTCCCCGGACAGTAAGAACTTGGAGGTCTTCATCCTCGACGAGGACACCGGCCGCATCTACCGCGTCCTCGACGCTACTCGTGGGTCACCCGACTCCGGCTGGTTCGTCATCGCCCTCGCCGGCCCGAACCCCCACGACGGCTTCGAGCGTCAGCGCCGCATTCACGACTCCGACACGCACCGAGTCCTCGTCACCCACCTCAAGGAGGACGATCATAAGACGAAAATCTGATTTACAGGGCCTCGTCCCGAAGCAGTCGAATGAGCGTGTCATACAATGGTTCTCAACAGATATTATTCAAAGTCTCGATCTCGATCAAAACCAATGACCGACGAAATCACGGGCTTATACGCGAATTGAGAGCTGTATGATCGTCAGGTAGAGGGTGTGAGACGTATTCTATGACACGCTGGTCGAATGGCCATCTCGACTACCAGAACGTCCTCAAGGTCATCGCCGGCCATCTCGACGCCTGACGATCCATCTGTGACGCGATCGTTTTTCACTCCCCTGCCATCAGGTGGAGGAATCGTATCGTGAGCTCTCACTCCACCACAGCGACCGGAGATGGATCCGACTCGCCCCCAACGCTCCCACAGAGTACCGGCCGACGTGACGAACGCGCTCGCAACGAGACGATGGATGTCGCGCTCCTCAAGCAGGGCGGCATCTACTCAGTCACCGGCGAGTCCGGCGAGACCTACACTGTCGACCTTATCGACGAAACTTGCACTTGTCCGGACTACCAAGACCGCGAACCTGAGGGCGGCTGTAAGCACGTCCGACGCGTCACCATCGAAGTCAGCGAAGAGACGGTCCCCCGCCCCGACGGGAAACTCCCGACATCGGCACTCACCACATCAATCCAAGAGAACGATGACAACGACGTCCGTGAGGACGCTGACTACCAGCAGGCAGAAGCCGCTATCATCGACGCCATCCAGGACCGCGAGGAAGAAATTGCCCGGCTTCAGTCAGAGATTGAGGCGCTCGAATTCGTCACCGACACGCTCGAGGCCATCCGCAACCCTGACGAGGACTTTAGTCTCGACGCGATTCGAGACAAGCGATAGATCACCTACAGCCCCACACGCTATGAATTCGCCCACTCACCATGATCGAACGGTAACCATCGACGTGCAGATTCCCCTTGGTGCAACAGAGGACCTCGACGAATCAATTCCAGCCGACATCTACGCCGACTGGCTTCAAGAACGCCTCAATGAGGGACTCTCCGATCTCTCTGCCACCTCTGACCATCCCGGTGTTCTCGAGGTCGACGTCGACGCCATCACGGTAACCGAAGTCACGAGGCACGAATCGGGCCCCGCTTACCGCCCCCAGTAACTACTATTTCGAGTCCAATTTTTCTCCTCCATTACAGACGCGAAGAGGTTTCAAAAACAGATGACAGACAGCACCCGAGACGAGGACTCCGTCGCCTCGCTCCTCGTCCCCGACGACACCTCGCAAGCCGCACTCATCGATCTTTTCGACACGCTGGAAAGTGCTGGCTTTGGTATCGTCCTCCGCGATGGCTACGACTCCCAAGACGTCATCGCATACGACCTCACCACGACCAATTCGCTCAACGATATTGTTCCTTCTCCCGGCTCGCCCGAAGACTACGACGCGGCCTATCGAGAGATGCAAACCGACATCCTCAGCGGCCCAGCCTTCGAAGCCGCTATCGCCGTTCTCGCCGCCCATACGGCAGTCACAACGCAACACCTCATCGACGGCGAGCGCGCCGATCCAGACATCGGCGATATAGACGAACGCTCACTCGAGTCGGCAATCTCGGAAATCGAGACGCAGATCACGGATGCCCTGTACGAACGGGCCCTAGAGAACGTGGAGGTCGACATATGACGTCCGACAAGAACACGCCGGTACCGATGGCCTGTCCGCAGTGCGGCGGCCGCTCGTTCTCTTGGGCCATCAAAGAAGTCCAGTTCGGCGACATCCAGAAGTACGAGGACGGCACTTTCGAGGAGGTCGGTATGAAGCGCGGTGAGGTTGTCGGGAGTGACGTTGAAGATGAGGGTGTCTACTGTACGAACTGCGATGAGCGCCGCGATCGCGACGAGCTCGTCCCTGCCGACGAGGTGACCGCCATCAACCAAGAGAGCGCGTGATTATCCCTTTCATCCCGTCGCCGGAGTAGTCCTGACTCACCAACACCCCTGGACTTCCGTCGTAACCTGATCCGATACTATGTCCAACGCATCCACCACGCCATCCGACGACACCGATTCGGCCGCACCGTTCGCCACTCTGAGCCGGCTTGCGTACGCCCACGTGACGCACGCCCCACTCCACGAACGCTATATGCCCTCGGGCAACTTCGAGGCTGTCGGCGAACCCGGCGAATTCGGTCCGGTAGACACCGAGACTGGGGCTGAATACCGCGCTCTCGGTGGCCTCAATCATCAGTACAACCGCGACTACAAGGTCGGTAGCTCATATCCAAAGACAGTCTTCGTTTACGCCGAGGATGCCTCCGGTGAATCCCTCTCCCACAATGCACTCGAAGCCATCCTTGATGATCGGAATCTCTGGTCGGATGCGCTCACTCCCGTCCTCCTCCCGAAAGGTATCGAAGAAGACCAAGCAACCTGGTACTCCGCGTTCCAATTCCGTCCCCCGGAGCGTGCACCGAGCCTCCGCCGGGTCAAGCGCCAGCTCGATCGCGTCTTCGACGACGCCGAGATCTATCGCGAAGGCCCATTCCTCGATGCTCGAATCTGGCACGAGTAGCCACACCATCTGTTGTTTTTCACCCCCATCTGAAATGAGGTGCACAAAATGCGATCGTTCCTTCCACCGTCAGAATTCGATCTCTCGGACCTCCCTGAGAGACTCGATGTCGAACAGCAGCTCAAGAACCGACAAGGAGTCCATATGGCGTTTGCGACGACAGCCCTCACGGTCGACATACTCGGTCGTGATCAAGGTGAACGCCACGATGCCCTGAAGGGACTCGTCCAAGCGTGGGACTACCTTGCCCGCCAGTACGGCGAGGACGTCCACGTCGAGTACACCGGGAAGCCGTGGCAGTCACTCAACATCGACGTCATCGACCGCGCCGACAAGCCCGCAGCAGGAGGCGAGATCAAGCAATACGGTGTGCTCAACACGGAACGAGACGTCCTCCTCAAGCTCGGTCAGTTCGGCCCGACACTCACAACGAACCGTGGGAAGGCGGCCAAGCAGGCACAAGCGGACAGCCACCTCGAGCTCGTCGAGGTCACGAGTATTCCGCTCGATCAAAGCAGTCCACTCTCGCACTAACTAAAAGTGAATATGACCTCAGAACCCCAGCGCCAGCTTCCCACCGAAACGTCCGACGCCGTCTCCGCACACATCGCCGCCAGTGAAGAGGCCAGTGACCTCACCTTCCAAGACGCCATCGAGGCGCTCCGAGAAGGGATCGATGGCTACGGGGACCGGGTTCACGCAACCGCCGAAGTTCTCCGCGCCGTCGACGACCTCGGGATCCCGAACAACATCCTGACCCACCCCCGCGTCGAACAAGGTATCTGGCGATACAGCCACGACGCAGACACCGTCCGCCGCGAGATCGAGATCACCATCGAGCGCGAGGAAGACGACGACGACGTCACCGTCAACGAGATTGTCGCCGCTTATCGCGTCGCCGCCGCCCGTCTCGACACGCCTATCGACGTGGACTAACCCACCACGTCCAAATCCGCTAGTAGCCCCGCGGGGTGTCAAACCCAGCAGCTCCCTTCTCAAACCTTCCATGACAGTCATCGTCATCAACATCAAAAAAGAGCGAATCGATTCCGAAGATCAATCCCCCTCAGACGTTCTTGAGCCACTCCTCATCCCCACCAAATCGCCGGACGATGATACTGTCGGTTCCGAATACGTCCAGAAACTCCTGCGGCAGCTTCCGTCCGACGCACTCAAAATCCGGCAATCAATTCACGAACCGGACTGGGGATTCGGAGAGCCCTGTCCCGTCTGTGGGACCGAAGCCCTGAGCGCTATGACGGTCAGCGAAGACATTTACAACTCGAGTCACGGTGAGTTCGAGTACGTCAAGACTGGCGGCGCGAACGGTCCCGTCCTCTCGGTGATCTGCCCCGAGTGCCGGACGTACCTCTCGCACGTCCCGTACCAAAATCTGACCACCTGACCGATGGCATCCATCGACACCGATCCCGACATTACCGTCGGATACTCACGGCTCTCGCCAAACGCCGTGTGGTGCTTCTTCTACGAGATCGACGATGTCCCGAATCTGACCGCCGCCGAAGAACAGGGAGAGGCGTGGGAGGCCCTTCTCGACGGCGGCCAACTCGGAATGGCAGTCGTCGATACCGTCGGAATGCCGTTCGTGAGTCGAGTCGCCGTCACACCGAACGCGTGACGGATAGGCGTCGCGACCGCAATTCTGGACCGGCTGCAAGACGAATATTCGCGCCTCCGCTGTCGCGTTCACAAGGAAAATCTGGCAGGTATCAGACTCGTCGAATCCACCGGGGTCCACCGGAAACAGGAGGGTCGCCACGGCGAGCTCCGGTGGTACGATATACAGGTGAACGACGTCGAGGAGGGAGACCAACTCGACACGGAGAGCGACACTACCGCGGTATCCTCGACGTCCGCTTCAACGGCGTCCCAATCAGGAGGTAACCGATGATTGACCACGACACCCGTATCAACCCCGACTGGACCGTTGCACAGCTCCTCGATCTCTACGACGGCCATACGTACGAGACGAAGCACGACCATCCCGACCGCTTCATCTGCGACTTCTGCGCCGCTGGTGTCGCCTATTCGAGCTCTCCCTGTGTCGCACAGTATGTTACCGACCGCGTCCTCAATCCCGACCATCCCGTCTGGCAGTCCAAAATACGTGAGCATCCCGGGAAGCGGCCGCTCACGCCACTCGCGACTTACTGCGAAGACTGTGCCGCGCGACGTCTCTACTTTCCGTGTGAGGGCTTCAATGAGGCTCGAGTGTTCTTCACTCTCGAAGAGGATCGCACGATGTCGAATCCCGAGGTTACGGACGTCTCGTCGGCCGACGACGGGATTCCCTGGAACCCCCGCGAACTCTCGCAAAAGATTACAGGCGTTCCTTGGGAGGCGAACGCCATCCTTGCCGGGGATGAACTCTGGGGGGCCGAAAATATGGTTACCGTATTTCTCTCGATGGGGAGTGGCGTCGACATCCGCGAACTCGTTAAGTGGGACGGCTCACTCGATCCGCAAGTCCTCGGCCACGCACGTCGTGAGTATCGCGCGTTCACTCGGAAGATGCTCGAGAAGGGACAGACTCGAACTGCGTTCCGTGACCACGTTCGCGGAGACAACTGACGTGTGGCACTGTCGTGAGGTAGGTTTCTTCGTCGCCGATAGACAGCGAGCGCCTCTTATGACCGACTCGACCAGAACTCCTCAAGCGCAGCTCACGGAGCTCGACTACAAGGGACACGTCCTCGAACAACCTCCTGCAGAGCGAGTAACGGCTTCCGTGGAGACAGCCGAAGACCTCTACGCGGCAGACGAAGGCGACCTTCTCTGGATCGATGGCACCGAATACGCGGTCGTCAAGCGAAACTTCGGGATCTTCCACAGTCCGCTCTCAGTCGTCGGCGAAGACGGCACACAAGGGCGGCTCATCGGGGGCACCATCAACCAGCAGTCGTCGATAGCCGGCATCGCGTGGATACACGACCTCCCCGGAGACGACGACGATCGCGCCCCGCAGCCGAGTGACCTGCTTGCGCGGTTCGACCGCGTCTACCGCCTCGAGGAAGACCGCCTCGACTGTCTCCACGCCTGGACGCCCGATAGCGACCATCGCGTCTGCCCAGCGTGTGAAGAACGCAGTGGCGAACCGATACGTATCGAACAGCAGGCAGGCAAGGCCGTCGAACTCCGGCAGTGTACGAACACCGACTGCCAACACATCTATCGGTACGTTCGACCCTTCCCCGAACCGGATACCGCAGCCCTCCTCATTTCTACGGGCACAGTGGACTCTCCCGTGCTCGGATCGGGATACACCACGAGTGAAACCGTCGACGAGTATGAACTCTCAGGAGTCTTCCGCTGTACCGAGCAGGACGATTTTAAGTTTCCCGTCGAAACGAACCGTGGTCGTGACGACGGCTTTTACTCAGCCTCTGAAGTCGCCGCGTTCTGCAACCCAAAGCTCGATCACGACGATCCCGACGACCGCTTCGGTACCGTCACCGTCGACACCAACGACCACACTGGGGGAACAGCCGTTAGCTGGCGCGACGCACCAGGAAGTCAAGCGAAGATGACCGTCGAGTTTCAGGAGCTCGTCGACGGAACGAGCTCACCCATGCCGGACTACGACCGCGCTCTCGACTGGAACCACAACCGAGACGCGTTCACCGCAATTGTTGATCAAACTAGCCCAACCCAAAAGAGGGTGTCCATATGATCCACTAAAGTCAGTAAGTTCCCCCAACGCCCAGAGCAATCAGCAATCATCTAAGCTGCTTCACTTCTCCATAGTCAACTATTCTCAAACCTTCCCATTTCAAGAATTCATTCAATTCATCTATAATTTGTTCTCTGTTTTCATCACTTCCAACATAATTCCTAGGATGGGCTAACTTCTCAATTACAGACACTATGTTAGATGGGTCCTCGTTATTAAGTTCTTTCAACTTTTCAAATATTGTATTTTTTCTTGCACCCTCAAGGTCTATCCCTCTTTCTTTAGCCTCTACTGGAAATGTTGCAATATACTCGTGTATGCTACCCTCTTTCGCATCATCCCAATCGATCTCAAAATTAATTCGCTCAAAGAGCTGTTTAATTTCTGTCCCTTTCTTAGTTCTCCCGATGACGCCGGCGATATAGTCTAGGGTCTCAGGATCGAATTTCTCTAAATCATCGCTTGAGATTGGTTGTGTACTATTCTTTAAAATCTCTTGGTAGAGTTCTTCAGCAACTTCAGAGACAGAAGATGAGTTTCCAGAGATTAGATATCGTTTGCCTAACAATGTATGATGTGACTGCACCTCCGTTGGCGAAATTTCATAACAAATAGGAAGTATGACTTTATTCGATTCGGATACATCCCGTTGAATTAATGAATTTAATTCCTCTTGTGTCCAACTCTTTTCAAAGAATGCTTCAGAAAGTACGACAATACCATAGTCAGAATTGTTTAAACCGCGTTCTATTTCGCTCGGTATATGATCACCGACAGAGAGTTCAAAATCATCATACCATACGTTCAATCCCAAGTTCTCTAACTCATTAGCGAGCGGTTCAGCAAAATCCTCTTTGTCTTCACCTGCGTGGCTTATGAATGCATCCCACATATTTGAGCTATATGCTACTTTGCCGTTCTATGAGTTAAATATTCGTTAGTGGGAGAGACATATCCTGCGTTATTTATCATAACCTCAATAGTAAGTGAGATGGAGAAGTTCAGATGATCTATCTCTCAGCGCATAATGCGAGTCAACCTCACAGCCAAGCAGACTGGCGTCCAAAGCAGGACACAAACGACAGTGGTTTTTTACAATACATCAACTAAACAATATGAGCTAATAACCTAAGACACTGATACAATAGAGATGACTACCCAACAGGCGGGAGAATATCAGCTTTTAATTGTTCTATGAAATCATATTAGTCGATCAGGACTATCTGATACACAAGTTTACACCCGATAGTTAATGCGGTCACACGAACAACCGGTAAGTACGACGCGAACAGCGATGGCCACAGAGAGTACATTCGAGGAGGACGTCATCCACCTCTGGCGAACGCTCCGCTCCGTCGTCCTCGCACTCGTATTCATATTCAGCGCGATCATTACCAGTCTCATCGTCGGCTATGTGGGCATCGTCGTTCTCGATCAGGCCTCCCCAGTTGCCCAGCAGTCAGAGACGGCACGCTTTCTCGCTTCCGTCGCATTTAGTGAACTCGGATACGCGATCTTTGTCGGTGGTCTCCTCTACTGGAAAGCGGACCTCCTCCCCACAGGCCTTCGCTTCCGTCGTCCGACCCGCCGCGACGCTCGCTGGATACTCGGCGGCATTCTCGTGATGATTGTCACAGAATACGTACTCACGTCCCTCTTCGCGTTTTTCAACGCTCCAACCGCACAGAACGCGGCCGCGATCGAGGCCATCAAACACGCCTCCCTCCCTATGTTCGGCGGGCTCATCGTCGTATCCCTTCTCATCACTGGACCCTGCGAGGAAATCCTGTTTCGCGGCCTCATTCAAGGGTATCTCCGCAGGTACTTCTCGGCCATCGGAGCAATACTCCTCGCCAGCCTCTTTTTTGCGAGCGTACATCTCTTCGCCCTGCAGGGTTCTTTGAGCGGCATCCGAAACGTCCTCCTCTCACTCTTTGCGCTATCACTCATCCTCGGCTTCGCCTACGAGCGTACCGACTCACTCTTCGTCCCGATCCTCATTCACGGTAGCTATAACGCTATCCTCTTCGCCAATCTCGGCCTCACTAACCTCTACTAACGGCCGTCCCGGTCTCACCCAAGCCATCCCTCTGCTCACACCTATTCTACCGGTATTTTTTAATATCGGATATACGACGAGTGGGCTATGCGTTTCGCATTAGCAGAAGCGAACTGGGGAGACGACGACGGCACCACGTCGCTCGCAATCGTCACGCCAACAAACCTCGATCGGCCCTCAGAGTACGGCCGGGCCGCAACGGGCTATCAAACCGCTGAAATCGGCTACGAATTCGACTCCACATACGATCCAACCGTCAACGACCACCCCGATCCGACTCCCGTCATCTTCTACCCCAACGAACTCCGCGACATCATTACGGAAGTCCGGAATACGCTCCCCGTTGATCCATTCTCACCCGCGAACTTCGATGTTCTCGTCGACTGGGCTGACGACCAAGAGGGTGGAGAAGGACTTCTCGCGGAGATCGGTACAAACGAAAAGGGAAAATGGTGTAAGCAGCTCAAGATGCTCCGAAACGACGGCGGCCACCCCTATCTCAAAGTCCAGCGCGGCGCCCACCACACCTGGCTCCGCGGATCGCCAACCCTCGGTCGCAAAGAGTTCGAGGGCGTCTTCGGAAACGCCACCGTCATCTAACCACTAGGATCAGTCCCCCTTCGGATTGACAGGCGCGATATACTCGTTCTTCCAAGTATCACCGTCCCGCCATTGCCAATAATAATACCTGTATCCCTGTTTCGGCTCTTTCACCGTGATGTAGGCCCCTGTAGCGGGGACATCATCGTAGTCGTCGGGATCCATCGAGACACCCTGCTCCTCGAGATCTTCGACGACATCATCGTCGACGGCATCCTCGGGAGCGGTATCTGGAGACGCAGGTGGTTGCTCCCGCTTCCAATCGGCGAGAGCCTGTGCGTAGTCAGCCAAGTCCTCCAGCTCCTCGACCGATAATTCGTCTACCGCGTCTCGAACGTGTGCCGGAAGGTTAGGTCCAGAAGGTCTCTCAGTGTCGCCCGCCATTAGTTACCCCACAGAGGGGCATAGCCATAACTATTGTGGGGTAAATTGTGATGAGCACTCTCCAGTTGCTTTCTCGCCCCCCACAGGTGGTGGAGGTAACTACGCATGTCTACCCACCAGATCACCCCGGCGGACGAGCACCTCCCACCGCTCGAACTTCCCCCAGGCGCACTCGACGCATCGCACCCTGACTATGAGAACACCACGGGTAGTGACCCACCGGAGATCGAACCGATCGAGCACCGCATCCGTCTCGACATCATCGAGGCTGGCGGGCTCTTATCTCACGACACCCACGCTCCCACCCCGCTCGCCCGGCAGTACATCCAGAAAACGCTTGTCAATACTTACGAAAGCGAACGCCGGTTCTTTCCCTCCTACGACGGTCTCGATAACTTCCTGGGCGAGGCTCCTGCATTCCTCACAGGTGAGCTCGAACCACATTACCGCGAGCTCGAACAGATTCGCGCCGATCGCCGAAAGTGGTACACGGAGCTCATCCCGAAAAATCTCGACACTATTCAAGGAACAGCCGACTCCCTCCTCCCCCTCCACGCAAACACTTTCCACGGAGTCGTCATCGTCGACGCGAACACCGATCCAATCGGGTATGCCGACGGACACGACCTCGATCTAGACGATGTCATTCGGGAAGCCCAGCTCGATAACCACATCCTGCCCTCCGAATACGGGATCACTCTCCCGGCGCCGCTCCTCGTCGGAGAATTCGCCAGCGGGTCCACTTACGCGTTCCTTCCCTGGTCGGACGCCGTCGTCTGTGGCTGTCCCTACAAGCAGACGAACAAGTGGGCGGTGATGTGCAAACACGAGCTCGCGGCTGCGTCCCGTCTCGCCAACGCCCACGAAGGAGACGTTGATGCCAAGTACGTTCTCCCGATCGACGTCGGTATTGACATCCCGCAACGCGCCTGTCGGTTCGTCAGCCCGACCGTCGCCGCCACTCACACCCCCCGGAAGCAACGGTAATCACGATGACGCCCTCCATTACAGACTCGGGGAGCCACTCCCAGCTGCAGTGGCTTATTCGCGGGTCGCCCGCGATTACGCTCTCTGAAGCGCTCTACGACGCCATCCCCGTCGAGGTCCTCGACAACACCGTTGTCGACGCCAACGCCTACTACCACGTCGCGACAGACACTCTCATCGTCGCCCAATTCGATACTGTCCAGACAGTCTTGGAGCGAGACGGTGCCCCCCTCCGCTGCCCACACGACAACGACCCCGCTTCCTGCCCGTCATGTTCCACTCAAGACGACACGTCCGAGTGCGATTCACTCGACGGCACCGACCACCACCCACACGACCCGTCACCAGCCTGCTTGTGAGTCCCGATGTCTCGCGGACTTCACACGTTCGACGATAGCCTACCCAAGCACCCCACTCCTCCTGACTATGCAGATCGACACAGTCACTCTCACCAAGATCCAGACGTATCGCGTTACCGCCGACCCGGTCGTCGCGAGTAACCACGCCGCCGGCGCCGCCAACCTCGAGGACGGTATCCACGAGGAACGCCGCGCACTCGTTGAGGACACTCCAACAGGTGAGCGTGTACCCGTCGCAACGTGGGGCGAGCTCGCGGCACTCTGTTCGACGGCCTCCCTCACGCACGCCGCATTCACCAACGCGGAGTTCGTCAGCCTCTACCAGTACGCCTTCCGCCAATACCTCGACGGGATCGCCGGCAATGACCAGGAAGTGGACGCGATGCTTCCCTCGAACTTCCCGATCCTCCCCGTAGACGACGGAATTCGCGATAGAGCCCGTGATCTCCGCGAGGCGCTCAAACGCGACCGCGACCGCTGGTTCACCGAGCACGTCAATGAACTCGACATCGAAACCGACGGCGTTCCGACGGCATTCTGGCTCCACGATTCCACGACGACGGCAGCAGAACTTCTCGCCGAGTGGTTCGCGGCCGGTGAGGTCTCCGAACGGCTTCTCCAAAGCCTCCCCAGTCTCCCCGGACAGACACTCGGCGTCGAAGTCGAGACGTCCGAGAGTACGTCCACTGGGACAGCAGGTCCATCCGACCCCGAGCAGGCCTGTCTCGATATGTTCTAATGGGGATGGCAGAAGAATCCAGAGATTCGTTTGGCACAACTCTAAGAACTGATAGGATAGGTGTGCGAGTTACACCATACGTATGTATCACAACTCTGAGGATCACTATCGAGTGAATGAAGTATCAGATCGGGTAAAATATTACCAAATATACTGCTAGGGTGTACAGAGAAGTCATCGCAAACCAGCGTTTGTTCGACGTGACGAACTGCTCGTAATCCATTGTTCCGAATGCGATGTAGGAGAGAGCGACGATATGCTTCGTCAGCCGCATTATGAGTAGTACAAGAATAATTGTTCCGAACGTAGCGACAACCAATGAAATTAGCCCCGCCATCACCGCAAGCAATGGAAGTACCACGACCGCGGCAACTCCGAAAGCAAACCACAGTCCCTTCGAATCAGTCAAGCTGTTCCCGTCCCGATTTATTTGGATATAGCTTCTCAACTCATCTATCGCCTCGTCGTCTCTGTCCGGTATCGAGTCCTTCAGCAAGTGGAACGCGACCTGGCCGAACGTAACGCGAATCAGAGTCAGCTTCAACAGCCCGACTGAGGCTTTAAGCCGAGCCCACGGAGAAGGGTGCTGAAATATCGCCTCGGCCACCTTTTCGGTGTCATCCATCTGAATGTCTATCTGGTTTTCAAGCGCCAATCGTTTGACGTAGAATAATGTCCCCCAACTGAACCGATATTTCTGGAATAACAGTTCGAAACATAAAATATAGATGAGTGTCGCGACGGCCGAAATAACAGCTGTTGCCTCGATCTCGCTGAGACCAGAAACTGGCTGGAGGAATTCCATTCCGAGGAATTTGAACACTTGTGCTACTCCGAGGATTGCGAAGAATTCTACGGGACGTACCGTGAGGTTGAGGAGTCGGTCAAAACGCTCAATTCGGTCGGTAAAGACGAGATATCTGAGTATTGGAATACCGATGAGTGCGGCCATAAGCCAAGAGAGAATCGCTCCCTGAATCCCGGTGGGTGCAGTTTGATCAACCGCAAACGCGAGTGCTGGTCCAAAAGCGATCTCAGCGACCAACTGCTGACTCCGGGAACGTTGAAAGACGATATCAGCGATAGAGTCCCCGTCACCACTCATTTATAATGGCGATGTGTATTATCATAAAAACTCCTTGGAAGGTGTGATCTGCTCAGTCTGTCGAAGTTGGACAAATACAGCGGCGAGAAAACCATCTTCGACTTCTATAAAATGGATACACCGAAGGACAGACCCCTTTTAGAATCATCTGAATAGGTCTCCCGGGTCTGCATTCTCATCCGGGTAGTGACGACTCACAATTCGGATATCTGTGTGGATGTAGTCGAAAAACGCGTCCTCATCGTAATTCTCCTCCACCCGTGTCTTGTAGACTACCTGTGGGTTCTCGTCCGAGGTAGGGAAGTTAAGCTCACAGTCACTGCAAACAGATTCTTCAGCTAGTCCCCAGCTCCCACTGGCGAATTCAGCCGAGAAGTACGCATACTGACGCGCTAAGCTGGTGCCGCATTTAGAGCATTCTCCAGCGTTCTGAGGAGTGACATAGTTCGCTAGACCTGTTTTCGGCCAGGCGTATGTGATGCCCTGTGACTTCCCGTCTTCGAAGCCTTGGACGTAGCCGAACATCTCAAGTTCGTTCGGAACCGGGCCGTAGGTTTTGTGACCAGTGACCCGATGCTGGTACATCGGTGTCTCGGTCCCCTCGTACTCAATTTTCTTTACCTCGCCTTTGTCCTCGACCCATTCGGTGTAGTAGCTTAGTTCGTAGTCAGTGATTGTCGTGAATTCTTGGCCTTCTTCGGATAGTCCTGCCCGGTTCAGGACATCACGGAGAGCACTATCGAACGATGTGTGGTCTAACTCTTCTTTGACTTCTTCAAGGACTTCGTAGACATGTTCGGAGACGCCGACCGTTTTGTCCATATATCGCAGTTCGGAGTGATAGTTATAAGTTTTGTGCCGATATTACACTCACAGTAAAATAGCAGTAACGAAAGAACCGCCGTCTTGATCGGATGCAGGCGGAAGAACCTGG
>NZ_MWTH01000002.1:63404-109515 GCF_059752395.1 Halorubrum sp. B53
GGTTTTGTGCCGATATTACACTCACAGTAAAATAGCAGTAACGAAAGAACCGCCGTCTTGATCGGATGCAGGCGGAAGAACCTGGACACTGAGGAATCAGTACCTGCTGAAGATCGGTTCACATCAACATACTTCGAACTGAAGAAACGTTACAAAGAATCGTCTACTACCATCGAGAAGGTGCTCGCGAAGGTCAGCGACTTACGGGGAGCACGACTACAGACGGTCTCGAAGTGACCATGAAAACATATCCATACTTTGTTGTCAAACCGTGGCGAGTGCAGGGACCGCTACCGTCGCGCTCGCCCCGTGGGACTATGCACACGAAACTGAGATGGTCGACGTCCGAAATCCACCCGACAAGTGCGGACTCGACATCGCACTGACGATCGCTCGTGATTATGCTGCCGCCGTAATCGGCGATGACACCGATCCGCCTGCCGTCGGGCAAGCAAACCTCACAGCGTGGACACAGTAGTTTACCATCCATACACTGTACAACACATACCTCACCGAGAGTTTCTCACCCTCCACGAAGAGTGGAGGTTCTATCGGTAGATGCACCAACTTATCCGCGTACTTGTTCCCGGTACCACTCAAGACGATGCCCTCGCCCGCGCTCACAGCGCCCTCGACAAACTCGTCGGTGTCGGAGTCGACGCCGTCGGTGTCTACGACTATTACGGAACGTTCGATCAATCGGACTCACGTTACAAGCCACACGTCGCGAATGTCATCAGTGACGGCAGCTCTGAGACTGTCGACGAGACAACGGTCGCTCCAGCGTTCCCACTCGACAGCGACGAGGGGCAAGCACTCCTCGATGACGCGCTTGAGGAACAAACAGAGGAGTTCCGAGATACGTTGTCGAGATTCCAGTCGAAAGTCGAAGATCTCTCCGTCGAGGGCGTTATGAACAACGTCGACGGGGTACGATTCCACCTAGGACAGCTCGCCGAATGTCGAGGACCGTCAGTGTACATCTATAACGAATACGGAGGCGGTCTCGTATCACCGACAGTCGTCGACGAATATGCCGATCGCCTACAGAACGCCTCGTCCGGTACTGTCGGCGGCGACGGTGACGCCGCAGCGGCCACAAAAGAAGATGAGCAGATGTCCGGGGGATGGCTCGTCCCCGCCGACGTCCATTTCTAGCGCTTTATGCCGAGTGAGTCACACCTCTTCGAGACGCTTAACGACCCGAATCGGATAGCCTTTCGGGTAGATCTTCCGGGCGGGAAATTAACAGCGTTCGCGACGACTGGGCGGACCGACGTTGCAGTCGGCGAGCAGTACTGGAATTCCTACGACGGCGAACTATATCGCGTCACGATCGTCGACGACACGACTGTTGAAGCAGTTCTGGAATTCGGCTGTGGGGATATCCCCGGATCAGTCTCCTTCGACTGTGAGTGGTTTTCTCCGGACGGTGACTCCCTCCACCACATCGCTCCGGAGACCGAGTAACCGCCATCACTCTGTCGACTCTTCAGTATGTCAGCACTTGCTTTCCCCGTTCGTGACGGGTCAGAACCAGCACCTTTTGACCATTCCTCGCTGGCCAGCAACAAACCAACCGAGCTCGCATCGACGATCCGCGCCGGCGATCACATCTTCGAGCGAACCGTCATCGACTCTCGAAATCGGTTCCCCATTCCCGAAGTGAAGGCTGTTTACCGACGTCGCGTAATTACTAACGTTGAGCTCACTCAGGAAGGACGTTCATTGGTCGTCAACTTCCAGCAACGGCTCCCTGCCGATGAGTCAATAGTCGTAGCGCTCCATTCGAGTGATCCCGAGTGGCGTACATACCCGCCAGCGGGAATGCCGGATTTCCCACGACTGGACGTCGAACCTGGTGAAAAACCGGACTGGAGGGTCTCCCATTGGGAACCCGAGCGTGTCACGCCACCGCCTCTCGAGGACGTCACCGACCTCACAGTCCACCGCGTTTGTGGACGGGGGAGTCGGCAACTCGTCAATCACCTTCTTATCGGTGGTCCGGACGGCCGCATCGACCACCGCCTCGGCGGTGTCGCGAAATGGAAGGCCGGATTCATCGCTACCCAGGATGGGCATCCGTACTCAGTGGCGGTGCTCGCACAGCCGTACACATACAGTTACGACGGGGCTCGTGAAGAGCTGTACGTTACACGGCTTGCGAATCACCCGAATCGCCCACCGAATACGTCGAGTTGGATGCTTGCGCGTCTTCGGGACTGGGTACGTGAGAATAACGACCGAAAACGGCTCGTCGCGATCGCCGGCGTCGACGACAACACTGGAGTCTGCTACCGAGCCGCTGGGTTCGAACTCGATCGGATCAAACCCGTCTCGAGTACTGATTGGGAGAACCGTGAAGGACGTACTGTGCCCCGTCGCGACGAGTGGACGAAACGAAGGTACGTCTCATCAGTATAACATCTAATTTGTCAGGCGAACCGTTTCAGCGAGGATTTAGAGATATCTCCGAATCGAGTATCCTCCATTACGATATCAAGGATAGCCTCAGGATTGTGGAGTAACCGATGAGAGTTGTGGCGGCCACCGCCTTTTCCCATATTCACTTCTTTAGTTTCGATTACCTGGCTGAGTTGCATCTCATCGAGAATATCCCGGAACCGCCGTATCCCGATCGTGTCCATATCTATCGCGTTAGTGATCTGCTGGTACGCATCGTAGAGTTCACCTGTGATGATGTAATCGTCACGCGAGAAAAGTGACTTAGCAGCGATCGAGAGACAAGCTGCTTTCATTTGAGTGGGGGTTCCCTGGAGGAAGTCGCGGAATCGATCCTTTTCAAGTGCGTCTTGGGCTCTTCGCACGTGGTCTTCTTCGACCATGTCAGCTCCCTCACGATCGGCTAGTTCTCCTGCGGTCCTGAATAACCGCATTGCTTTCCGTGCATCTCCGTGTTCCTGGGCTGAGAAAGCCGCGACAAGAGGAATAACCTCATCAGTTAGAACACCATCACGGAATGCGTCATCACGCCCTCGAAGAATCTCTTGAATCTGATTTGCGTTATATGGGTCGAAGTTGAGTTCTTGGGTCTGGAAGGCACTCTTGGTGCGTGGGTTCAGCTCGTCGAAGAAGTTGATTTGATTGCTTATTGCTATAATTCCGATTTGACACGACGTATCATTCGATTCGACGGCCTTCGCGAGACTCATCAGAACGTGGTCGCTCTTGAGAAGGTCGACTTCGTCAAGAATAATGATAGCCGAGTCGTAGTGATCGAGAATCTGCCAGAGCCGTTTGTAGAACTTGTCTTTCGGTAGCCCGGTATCGGGCATTTTTACGATGTCCTCATCCTCGTCATAGATATCCTCGTCGTTCAGCTGTTGTCCGATTGTCGAGATGACTTGGACTTCAGTTGAGGATTTCGAGCAGTCTAGATACGTATGACCTATTCGGATATCATCAACTGCCGCATTGACAGCTCGCCGAGTGACGTATCGGGAGACGAGAGATTTTCCCGTTCCTGTTTTCCCGGTAATTGAGATATGATTTGGGGCACCACCATAGACAGCGTCGTTCAGACAGCTACTGATAGTGGAAATATAATCGTCACGTCCGACAATTCGATCGCCATCAGGTACCCAACCGACACGGACCATCTCTTTATTTTGGAAAACCCCCTTCCGTTGAGAAAAGAGCGGGTCGTCAACCTTGAATTGTTGACCGTCCCCTTCGCTTGATGGCGGTTTTCCATTCTCGTTTGGACTCCCCTCCGGTTCCGATGTTTGGACACGAGATCGGTCGTCTTGACCGTCTGAAGACGTAGAATCCAAATCTCGACTTTCATCGGAAGTCGAGGTGCCGTTTGACATAGAAGCACCGACGAAACCCGATTACTTAAAAGTATTCCCACCTCGACTTCCGACGTAAATCTACCACGACGGAAAGTCTACTGGAAGGACTACCTCGATCTTCGAACAATCACGGAACCCAACACACACACCCCTTCGGTTCCGTCGTTACCGATGAACGTGTACCCCCCACGGGAAGGATAGGTGCAATCACGGTTTAGAGGATAGAACGCGTCTCTACGGCGTTTCTGGACGTTCCAACCCGTTACCGAGCTTCGTCTCGAACGTACCAGTCGCTCCGCTTCTTCATCCCCATTACTTCGTCCTGCGGAATTGTTTAAGCTGTATTGTAATAAACCTATGGGTGAAATAACTCAACTTTTACATATTCTTATCGTGGGACAGAATCCAGGCGACTCTTGCTAATCTCAGTCTAGTTACCGCTTTCGCGGCCGCTAACGTCGGAACTGGTGGGGTGTGTCTGGTCATCGTGATCTTGAGCTACGTTGCCCTTGTCTATCTAACGACGGAACCGAAGGGGTGTGGGTCCGTCATCAAGTAGTGGTAGGATTTCCCCGAGACCAATTCTCGTCTCTAACCTTCGTTTATAGACCTGTTCTGCCCGTGGTATCCTGAAGTATTCATTCTTGACGAGAGTTATGAGGCTTTTCTTCCGTTTTATCGTTCCACTCATCCTGCTCTTACTCTCATCTAAAGAGAGTAAATTCGCACGCTAACGTCGGAACTGGTGGGGTGTCCCCACCCGAGATCTGGAGACTTCATACGATTTGTCCCTCGTTTACGACGGAAGTCCAGGGGTGTCCTCATTGCGATAACGCCGGAACCAGTGGGGTGTTTTTCGCCTCGCCTTACGACGGAACTGGTGGGGTGTCCCCTCTCTGGATTTTTCTCTCCCTACGTTGAACTGAGGCGATTCGTCGATGGCTTCCATCACCGACCCGAGTACATACGAACCAATCACCGAGAATCTCGATGAAGTCCACAAGAAAACGGGCTTTCGTACATACGACGTCTTCACGAACTGGCTCAATTTCACCGTCACCGCTCTTAGTCGGAACGACGACGACTACCTTGACCTCGTTCACGATCTCACAGATCGTCTCCACGATGATGACGATCTCATCAGAGATGTTCTCGAGACCTATGGGACTGCACTCGGAGCCCTCGTCAATACAATGGAAGAAACGACCGTTCCGGGATACCCGCACTCGGCGGAACTCCTCGGCGGGATTTACGAACACTACGGAGCTAACAGTGATGCCTTCGGCCAGCACTTCACACCCCAGAATGTCGCCATCGCGAAGGCTCAGATGCTCTTCAGCGCCCCCGAAGGCATTCGTGACGCCACTCAGAAGGACCCTATCACGATCAGCGATCCGGCGTGCGGGAGTGGTCGACTCCCGTTCCACGCTGTCCAGCAGCTCCGTCACATCTCTCCTAACACGCCCACTGTCGTCGTTGGACGCGACATCGACAAGACGTGCGCTCATATGGCCGTCATCAACTTTGCACTCCACGCCATCCCCGCGTATGTCGTCCACGGAAACTCCCTCACCTACGAGACGTGGCACGTATGGCGAGTAAACCATCCCACGCGAATCCTTACCCACTCAACCGTCAACGGGGCTATCACTGAACTCGACCCTGACAACGCACCCATCATAACGAGCTTTGAGGAGGCCGATGGCTCCGCTCAGGACGACACCAACAACGATAGCGACCTCTCCGAAGGAAACGTTGAGGACGCCGTCACGATCGATGATCCCGATACCATCGAGAACGTCACGCTTGACGCCTTCAGCGAATAACTATCTGTATTCCACACTCCACAATGTCCGTTGTTCTCCAATCCGAGGCGAACCGGCGTCAAGCCCTTCGAGAACTCTTCCAGGCCCTTGAGGACCATACGCCGCCGCCACGAGGTCTCGCACAAACCAAGTCTGGCGTCGTAGCTGCGATCAGGCCCGCCCCGATGACCACCCGTGCGTGGTTCCTCGAGCGATATCCTCATCTCAAGGCCAGCGAAGAAACCACCGGAGCGCAGGTCTTCCGAGCGTACTGTTTCGACCCGACTCACATTCGAAAACCAACTACGGATCCCCGCGATCACGTCCAAGGGAACTTCGTAGAAGATCACCTCGTCACCTGTCAAGTGTTCGTCCTCGATCTTTCTGTTACCCACTTCGAAAATTGCACGAGACTGGACGAAATTCTCCGGATCGCCAGCGAGCAATTCTCTCCTATCATCCGTGACGGTCGACGTGTCCTTGAGAAAACGATTGTTGGCTCCGCTCGAGACGTCCACGCACTCTATCAGCGCACTCGATATCAACCAGCTTGCGACCCATCGACGAATATGTGAACAACACTGCTCCTCGATAGGAACGACGACTACACGCTCGCTCGCGTCGACGACTAGCCAGTTCACGTTGGTCATTCGTAACATTACGGAGTCCTCACGATGCCATCGAATTCCCAATCCCAACTCGATGCGTTCACGACGACCGAAGAATCGACATCCGACCACTCAACAAATACTTCCGCAGTAACATCGACGACTGAGAAGTCTGAAGCGACCCACTCCACAGCGAAAACACCGCTAAACGATTTCTACGAGGATATCCAGAGGGTCTTCGAGGAAACATATCCGTCAGCACTGTTGAATGTCGATCAGGTTATGGCGCTCACTCCGGATCATAACGTCTTCTGTACATCTGACCTTCCTGATGAGCTCGAGGTCGCCCCAGCCCGTATCGGTCAGTGGGAACTCGACTACCACGACGATACGACCATCACCTACCGAGCCTCGGGACGTGCCTTCGACGAACGATGGGGAGAAGGCGGGTCGATCGTCCGTCACCGCGTCTACTTGAACGACTCCGGAGCGAACCGCGACGGGATGTGGCACTATATGACCGAACTCGTGACCGGCTACGGGAACCCCTCACAGGTTCGGAAGGCAGACACCAGCGATAAGGCGCGACTCTCCGGGATACGCGGCCACAGCGTCCAGAACAACGACGGCGACTACGGCGTCTCCGGAGGGACGAACGCACGCTTTGAAGACATCAAGACCGCAGTCGCGACGGTCGTTGCCCAACTCCATACAGAGCCCTCCACAATCCGAACGCACCTCCCCGACACCGACGACCTGGAGTGGACGCTGTCCAAATACGGCCTCAGGACGGCTACTTACGAGCGGCTGGCACCAAACGAAACAGATTACGACTACTTGCGTCTCACCGCAACGCAGGATCGCGTCTACCTCAAGGGGCTCAAGGAGAACGAGTCATCAGCTCACCACGACCGCGTGCCTGTCCCCATACCTGATTCGATCCCGCCCGCCTGTGCGACTCAAACCGAGCGAGCGACCACCGTTGTTGCCTCCTCGCTTTCCCCGCTGCTCATCGAGCCTATCCTCAAACAGCCAGTCGAGGAGGTTCTTGAAGCCATCGCGCTTCCACAGTGAGGATGAGACATTATCACCCCCGGAATAGTCTTTTTGCCGGACGAAGAAGATGGAGCTACGGCTCCAGAGATGCATCGACGTGGTCATTACGGACTCGCTCTTCTCGCCTTCTCACCGCTGGCGTTTCTCCTTACCGTTAGTCACGCATCTGGCGAAGCCCTCGTAGGAATTCTCATCGTCGCCGGCGTAGCACCGATTCCCGATATCGACCAGCGTATCCCCTTCGTTTCGCACCGGGGCATCACGCACACCGTCTGGTTCATTATCGTCGCGTCCACGATCGCTACGGCTGTGACGTGGGCCACGACGCTCCAGGGAACACAATCGGTAAACGGGACGCTGTCAACAGCAAGTGCTCCATCCCTCGTTCTTCCTGCGTTCGGCGTCGGCTTTCTCGTCGCGCTGGGGCTCACGACACACCTTATCGGTGACGTGATCACGCCGATGGGAATCAAACCGTTCGCGCCCGTGGACGACACGGAGTACACGTGGAAGCTTACGACGTCAGCGAACAGCACGGCAAACAACGCTCTGTTCGCCGCTGGGCTCGGGGCCACAGGAGCGGCCATCTATATCCCGCAGATCCTCGCGACGATCGGCGCGTAACTGTGGCTTTAACGCTGTCATCGAGCAGGCAGTCTCTATCAGTTACCCCACGAAAGGGGAGTGTCGCCCCCGTGTGGGGTAACTCGGCTCGATCATCGAGCAAATTTCTCTCTCCCCTTTGTTGATGGAGGAATTCACGTATGGGTAGTCTTTCCCGATACCGCGCAAAGCAACGCACACATCCAAGCCCTCGACAACACTATCAATAGCCTGGTCAACAACGGACAGATTGACCCTGAAGAAGTTCAGTACCTTCGAGACAAGGTCATCGCGATCAAGGACCGACTTGAACAGCACCGTTCACGCGAGTAGCAGAAGATGGCATACCACAACTACTTCGACGATACGATACCCGCCTCCATCCGTTCTCAGGTTGCGGTGTCACTAGGCTCCCATATCCAGACATCGCCAGCACTTGATACTCGCACGTGAATCCCGTCGTAATCGAATTGAACCCTCACGTCTCCTTGTGAAGACTGGCCGCTCTCACCCTGGAGAACCTCAGCAAGAGCATCTGGATCGATCCAGTAAGCGAACGGTGGGAGGTCTTCGATAGGTCGGTTTTTGTAACAGGCCACCACCTGTACCAACTCGTGGGTAATCGATCCTCGATCTGGATCTATCGTTTGATGGTATTCACACTGCTGCTCATCCATACAGATGTGTTATTCGTCGGTATTATAAATCTGTGTTATTCATTAGCATTATCGCTTTTATTGGGAGATTTGTCCACGGCCTTATTGAGCGATCCGTATATGACGATCGAAACTGCACAAGACGCTCCCGAAGCTGGCATCTGTTCGGCCGAGGAGATTCACGACTTCCTCGCGACTCGATTCGGTCGCGACGATGTCCTCGTCGAGGTTGAGTCATCTGGCGCCGTCCAGACTACGATCAACCAGGACGCTGGGGTCGAGTACCCCGGTGAATGGGGCACTCTTCAAGATACTATCCACTCGTCAACTAAAACTGCCTAATAGGGTTGCATAGAACAGTTGCCACACTATTTATTTACCCATTGTTCACTCAATACAGGCTACAATTCGAATAGAAGAGCGAATTATTTCAGCCGGATACAGACACACTCCCAATCTGGTATTGTTTTTTCGGGGGAGCGAATTTCATATGCCCCTTCGATAGCCACGTTATTTTGATACGATCTCCGAATCAACACTGTAAGCGCTTCTTGTAATTCCGCTTTCGAAGTTGGTGAGCCCACTCCCATATCACAATCAAGACTCTTATCCCGAAAACAGTCCTGCATTGTGTACCAATGAGATTGTCTCCTGTTTCGATTAGTAGGCACATTTACTGATCGGCATATTCAACCAGTTCACTCTGGAAATAGCCCCTTTGTGAAGAGTTCTCTAAAGCCGTCACCGCCTAATTATATTGGTACCCTCGATCATCCCTGTTGTCTCTCTATTGATGTGTCTTTGTTTGCGGCCACGGGCCTGAACCGCTTATGGCAACCCTTCAAGCGACCACCGCATCGAACCACCCGACTGTCGACTCCGAAGCTGTCGAGGCAATCGAAGCAATAATCGACGACTACGACTTCTACGGAAGTTTCGATTCCCTGACCATCGGCGTTGTCGACCCCTGCCAGGAGGACACCGACCCTTACCTCGAAATCTACGGGTACGTTGCATTCGAGGTCACCAAGCCCATCCTCGACGAAGACGGGAGTGTCGTCGATCGAAAAGAACACTGTACCGAAGAGTTCCTTGAACGTCTCGCTCCCCATCTTGAGGAGCAACTCGTCGTGGAGACCGTCGGCTTCGAGAAGTGCCGTTTTCCGCTGCTTGCCGGCCAGTGGGTCGCTTGGCCTGATGGGACTCTTACCTACAATTCGTTCGACCACGCTCCTGAGAACCCGTCCGAGGAGTCGGCTACGGAAACTCCCGACGCACCGTCTGAATCGTCTGCGTAATCCCACACCCAGCTCATCATTATGGAACCACCAGATACAACGTCCGAGAATCAAGATACTGACGAGAACGCAGACCCAGCCGCTAAGCCGACATACATCAGTATACAGCCAGCGTGTCCAGTCTGTCAGAACTCCAAGTTCGAATCTACCGAAGAAGGGGTGCCGAACAATTTCGACACCCACTACGTCCACGTCAGATGTGCGAGATGCAAGACCCAGCTCACCATCGAGTATCGTGCCATTGATGTCTTCTGGCACGGCGGATTCGACGGCCAACATAGCGCCGTTTCGCAGGATCTCCTCACCCCTATCCAGAACGAGTACGTCGATGATGCATCATATGGGATACTCCCCGACAGCGACCTCCTCTCATCCCTTGACTGGCCGCTCACCTGTGACTGCGGCGAGAACCTCACAGGAAACGAGCTCGTCTCCGATCCAACCGTCCTCCCCGACCACGATGTCGACTACGATGATCCCGACTGCGAAACCATCCTCTTTCGATGCGTGAACTGCGACACCATCGTCACTGTATAGTGTCTCAGAGCGGCGGCTACAGAAAGTGCATATAACAACAGCGAATCAAACGAAATAGGATGACGAAATCGGCTTAGAGATCTCGAGTTTGAACGGTCTTCCTGTCGTTCGCGTCTGCACGACGCGCAGCATCGTCAAGGAGGTCAGCGACTTCCTCGTCAGGCGTGTCGAAGATGTCTGCCGAGACGTTCATTCCATCGAGATGCTCTCGAACCTTCGATTGGACAATCAGGTCTGCCATACGATTTCCCGATTATCAGACTCCGGCTTAATTATTAACGCCTCTATCTCCTGGTTTCTCTCGTCCGAGCGGTTTCGAGGACTCCGTATGCTTGAAACTCAATCAACTCCGTTGAATAACTCATATACCTCACTAACATCAGATACGTCAGATACAATCTCGGCCGAACCGGCCAAGCCCCCGGCGTAACCCATCAGTAGCACTCAACCCCCCTATAGCGCCCGCTTCGCGAACCATCCTCCACTCACCAGTATGCCCACCTCGCTCTCCTACTGGACGATCCAGCCCGACCGCTGGACGTTCAACGCACAGAAGCTTCGTGAATGGGTCGAATCGCACCTCGACGGTCGCGTCCTCAACGCGTGTGCTGGACGGACCCAGCTCACCCATAATGGGCGGATCGTCCGGAACGACATCAATCCCGAGATCGATGCCGATTATCACGTTGACGTCCGCGACCTTCCTCACATCCTCCAGGCTGAATCGTTCGACACGATCGTCCTCGACCCGCCATTCTCGAAACGACAGAGCACGACCACCTACGACCGCGAGGAGGACACACTACCCACGGTCACCGAACTCGCTCGCGTCGTCGACGCCCTCCTGAAACCCCGTGGTCGCGTCATCCGGCTCGGTTATACGACGTCGCTTATGCCGCCTGAAGAGGAGTACACGCTCGAAGAAGTCGCCGTCTGGAATACCCTTGGCCGCCAGCACGACTGGCTCGGTGTCGTCGCTCAGAAACCCACAAACGAGATCACGTCGGCACGACGCCCAGTACACGTGACCGACGCCGCAGTTCCGAACGCAGGAGCCACCGCATCAGGTGGCGCCGCGACCAGCGGAAACGGGAACACGCCCCTCACCCTCGAGTACATCCGCCTCAGCCCTGAGATTATGCCTCAAGCCGGCGTCGCCGACTACCTTGCCACCCACCTCTCCGGACGTGTCCTCAACGTCTCGACGCGTGAACGGTCTCTCCCCCACGACGGCCACCTGGTGCAGATGAGCGTTGACGAATCCGTCGACGCCGCGTACCACTTCGACGAGCGCGAACTCGCAGCCGAATTAGCTGCCGGCATCTTCAACACCGTCCTCGTGGACCTCCCGAGTGAGGCGTTCCAGCAGACCACCGATTACGCTGGCCGCACTACTGGCCGGGATACAGCACTCAAACAGGAACTCCATCCACTCATCGCCGCAGGCGGTGACATCATTCAAGTTGGCCACACCGCGACCTGTATGCCGAAGCGCCTCGACTATCGTCGCTCCCACGTCGCCATCATCGAGCATCCCGACGCTGAGCAAGACTGTCTCATCAGTATCGATACGAAACAGACCACGGGACTCGATGTCCACGCGACCGACCGCTCACCCCAGGATATCCACGTGACCGACTCAGATGCCGAGGCACAGCACTCGTGTATTCGGTGTGGTGAGGGCTGGTATCTCCATCCCTCCTGGTACGTCGACTGTCCTACCTGCGGCGCACGACCCGAGAATTACTGCGTCACCGACGAAGGTTCTATCCTTCACCAGTCACATCCCGAGCGCCTTGCCTACCTCGAAGAGCATCACGACCGACACGAATGCGACCCCGGCGTCACTTCCAGAACGCCAGTCACCCGCTCGAATAACCAAGAGAACGGCTCTACAACTACCTCGACAGCACCAACCGAACAGGAAACGCTCGAACAGTTCGCTTCCCAGCCGAACTAACTACTGCTCCCCTTCCCCGCACTATGTCCTCTCGTGCTCACTCCACGACGGATCGCCGCCAGCATCATCAGCGCGCCTCGGCCCACGCCTGTCCCGAATGCGGAGCTGATCCGCTCATCATCATCTTCACTGACCCCGCCCCGAACGGGGACGCAACCTACTGGTTCGACTGCCCACATTGTACGTTCGATTCAGCGCTCCGTACGGTCCCACCAACTGAGGACGAACCCACCCGTCAAGCGCCGTTAGCGCAGGAGAATCTCAACGAGTACGTCGCAGCGATCGATGTCGAACCACCGTTCTAACAGAACCTCCCCGCTCGCGGGTTTTTCTGGCTCATCGAGCCTGAAAGCCCGTCGAACGGGCTGTGTGATCCATATGACTGAGACAGGTTCCACTACGTCGACCGACGCCCGCAGCGAGACTCCCTACACGTTCACAGGTCCTCATCCCAGCGACGAACCATACTCCGTCAAAGCTATCGAACGCGATGACTGGGAGCCAGGACAGCCCTGCCCTAACTGTGGGACGACTCATCTCACGAGTTGCATCTGAACGAGGAATGTGCGATACATCACGAGGGGTCGAGCGCGTTTAGCGCCGCCATCGATCGACTGGATACAGTCGAGTATTGCTGTCCCGACTGCGAGACCGTTCTCTACCGCCATGCCGCATACGCTCTTTGGCTCGCCCTCTCCAACAATCCCGACTATGACGACTCAGAATGAGTTCTACTGTCGCTGTCTCGTCGATATCGGTTTTCCGACTCGATTTCACTGACGACGTCGACGTCGAGGCCGCGAACACCGCCCGTCAGGCGATCGTAGCCGCCCCGGAAACAGACGGTGTCTACGCACGCAGCGTAATCAGTGAAATAGATCCCCACAATAGCTGTTAAGCTCGCTTTTCATTCTATTGAATGATTTGCATGAAATTGTATGGGTGTTTTGGGGTTTCGTTATTTCTCTAGGGTATGGAGCGCGAGGTACAACATACGGAATCGGTCGAAACTGCAGTCAAGCGGGTTATTGCAGAGGTAGAGGAATGCCGACCGACCCAACTTGGAACTCTTCAAGACGTAATTGATATAGAGGAACTAGAGGAACTCGTTGACTCGCCGCCACAAGAGTCTGAAGAACACACGCAATCCTTTTTGTTTCGGTACTGTGGACATCCAGTTACAGTTCACAGCGATCGGACAATCGTCATCAAGCGTTAAGAAGGCAATTTAACGAACTCTAATCTCAATTCCGGGATCACGGCTGAATAAAGAAACCTGAACGCCTACAACTACTAGCCAATCGACGCCACAGAGACGCTGAACAGTCCATCCGAACACGGAAAGTGGCCGACTCTCACTCTCGCTTCCTTACGCTCTTCGCAAGTCTTTCTTCGCGGCAGCTGGCCTGACCCGCTGCACAGCACGGTATCCGTATCGTCCGTCAAGACTCCTCGCAACCAGCTGTTCACACGTCCCGCGTATGGCTTCCAGTTCCCTTCAGACAGCCTCGGCACCGGCCGAGTTACAGCGTCCGTTCGCACCACCGCATGCGACACCCGAACCGGACACCCTCGACGCGGCTCGCCGCCCTGAATATATCGGCTTCCTCTTCAGAGCGCCGTTCGCGACAGACGCCTACAAACTTGGCTTCACCACGGGCATCCGAGAGGACTATCGCCTTCAGATTGATTCCTACCGGAACGTCGACCTCCCGGTGGTTATGCTCGACAACGAGTTCCACGACCCCGATCCCGACCGATACGTCGACCGGTTCCGCGAGTACGAGCCCGATGTAGCCGTCATCGGTGACGCTGACACGCCGCAGGACGCTCGCGAGTACACCCAACTCGCTCGCAACCTCCGCGAAGAGTACCCGTCGACAACGTACATTATCGTCCCGAAGTGCCACGAGGCAATCGAGATCATCGACGACGACCAGGTCCTCGGGTATCCGCTCGGCTACTCGTCCCTCCACGCAGACGACTACAGTGACCCTGCGGACTGGCGTGGCCGCCATATTCACCTCCTCGGTGGGAGTCCTTCCGTCCAGTATGAGGCGCTCCAGGACCTCACGCAGCCAACGCTCACAGATGCGCCGCCGGCGAACATCGTCGGGATGGACTGGAACGGGCCGGCGAAGGTCGCCTACCTCGGAGAGTACTGGAGTCGCGATGGCTGGCAATCCGCTGACCATCTCGGGATTCGCGAGACTGTCCGTCAGAGTCTCCGTGAGATGCGTGCCTTCTGGCAGGAACACGACCTCTGGCCGGAGACGACCCCCTGTGACGTCTACGGAGGAGCGGTTCAGGAGCCTCAGGACCCCGTCTGGGCAGCGAACGGGCGAAACATCTACGAAGACCCGAGTCCCCTCGCTCCTGACGATGCACCGGTCTACGATCCGGAGAATCCCGACTACGATCCGCTCGAGGATGCGATCGTTGTCGAGTACGAGAACGGATGGACGCTTGCGTACCGCAACGAGTCGGAACGACAGCGTATCGAGTACCAGGAGGGACTCACGCCCGTCAACGGTGATTAGTCTCTCTCAAGTTACCCCACAACGAGGCATCCACAACGTTCCTCGTGGGGTAACTACGGAGACCGCTATCACCTCTGAACCGGAATTCACCCAGACACGCGGGTTTCTCGCCACCGCCAAGCAGATGAAGTGTTTCATATGTCAACAGCTGCCTCTACCGTCGACCCGGACACGATCGCACAAGCCGGTGACTCGCCTGAAACCATCCGCGACAAGGTTCTCTACACGCTTTATTACACCGTCCCGGGAATCGAACTCGAGGATGTCCTCGAACTCCGGGTGCTCATTGACCTGCCGACGAACGAAGATTCACATTCGAGGCAAGCGCAAGCCGTCCTCACAGCCGTCCAGGAAGAAGTAGAAACGTGGCCTGACCCGCCGACGATCCACACCCCACCTTCGGCCTATGAGTAAGGCGTCATCCAACGGAGGCGAAGACATCGTGACTGACTCAGACGACAAGATCCTCGAGGAACTTCCACCGAAACGATTTCTCGACACGTCCAACGCACGCCTCATCAAGGCGGGCCTCCACTGTATGCATTCCCGAGAGACGATCCAGCAGTATCTCGCTTACGAGAACCAGCACAAAAACCGAACGTGGGTACAACGATTCCTCGCGAGACGAGCCCGAGAACTTGCCGACGAACAGTCGGAGTAGTCACGAACACACCACCGCTTCAAGTGGTCGTTCATCCTATGACATCCGAACAATCAA
This sequence comes from Halorubrum sp. B53, assembly GCF_059752395.1. Classification (NCBI taxonomy): domain Archaea; kingdom Methanobacteriati; phylum Methanobacteriota; class Halobacteria; order Halobacteriales; family Haloferacaceae; genus Halorubrum; species Halorubrum sp. B53. The sequence continues at coordinate 79,001 of NZ_MWTH01000002.1, forward strand.
CCCTCAGTTCCCTTGGTCATTCAGATAAGGACAGCACGTCAACCACCCAGAACGCGTCACCAGACGACTCCGACAGCTCATCTTCGTCACCTACTCCTCCACATGACGACGCCTCTACGTCAGCCGAATCGGAGACTTCAACTAATCCATCGACCACCGGCCGCTCTGGTGGACCACCGACAGACATCGATGAGGACCAGATAACAACGTTCGACGCCAGTGAGGAACTTGACGAATGGACGTCCACCTGCGAGGCCGAAAAACTCGATTACGCATATCTCCACGTCCAGGTGGACGTTTATCGAACGCTCTCCGACACGTGGTGGGGACTCCGTGTTACGACACAGAAGAAGATAATCGAGAATCATCGGAACAGCTATGGTGGGTATGTCGGACAGCGCCGCCCCGGTCCCGACGAACTCGTCGATACGATAATCAACTGGGTGAGCTCAACGCTCGCCACACCTTTCCTCCCCTTGGATGTCCACGATCTCCCAATCGGTCACCATCTCCGGTCGGTTCCGAGTGACCGGATTCGTGTCTTCATCGGTGCTGACGCGGTCGACTTCCTCACAGAACGCGACATCCCTATTGACGAGGTACTTACTGCACTAGACAATCTCGAAGAGCACTCACCCCCCTCAGCGTATAAGAAGCAAGTGAGAGAGTACTACGCTGCTCAAGATACCATCGACACTTCATGTACCCGAATCCGTAAAATCGAGCAAGCAGTCGGGGCCGTATTCGGTGTCTCGACTGGATACAGTGGGAACGTTCCCAGTGCTCCGCCAGTAGAGTATGCTTCACTCTCTCCGGATGCCCTCCAAGACGAGTTGAAAACGGAGCGCGAAACTCGGCAAACAGCTGAAGACAAACGAGATTCCCTCAAGGAAGAACTGGCGTCACAACAATCGGCGTGGGCTGATGACCTCAAAACAACACTAAAAGAGCGTCTTCCATCCTTTTAGAACTATTCACACAACAACCCCTCAAGCTGTTCTATGTAGGTACACCTCGCCCATTGCGAGAGCGACATGGACTGATGCGTTTACATCTCGGCAGGGTCGTGAGCCTGCTTCTGGTACTGATTATAAAGATCCTCTCCCCATTGGACTACTGCTTCATTTGAACTGAGGATCATCGCGATATGTTCTCCCTCCCCAATTTTATTGTACGCCCCAACCGCGATCTGCTCCCTATCGTAGATACCAATGCCGAGCGTCAGTGGTTCGTCGAGATAGAAAATCTGAAAGTTGTCGTAGTTTGAGTCGTCCAGAAAGTACTCCATCTCTTCTTCATGGAGTCGCTGGTAGAGCGAGGCGTCGACGATTGCCTCCCCTTTCAGACCAAGTTTGAGCAGTTTATTGTACGCGCTAAAGAGCGTCGGGTTGAAAATCGATGTCAACACGCGGAAGTGGTCAAGCCGTGGATCGCAGAGTTTGAGAGCTGTCGCCAGGACGATTCCCGGAGAGTGGGGTGAGGAGACATACAGCTTTGCGTCAGCGAGGGCTCGAACTGGAATATCCGTTCTAATTGGATTGAGCCGTTGGAACCAAGGTGCTTTATCCAACACCTGCTCGATTGTCTCGGCCAGTTCCTCATACCGTTCTACTGTTTGTTGCCCAGCGGGCGTGAGCCTGTGAACACCGTCGCTCTCTACACTCCATCCTTCCGTCTCAAACATCCGTAACGCTCTCCGAACAGTTGCGCGAGACGGAGACCCGTTGGTTATGTCCACCAATTCGCTCGGGCGGCTGGGTTGCTCTGCAAGCGTTTGTAACAGCGGGATGGTATGTTCTGACCGAGTTAGCTGGGTGAGTGGCTCGCGATCGAGACCATCTGGACACGATTCAAACGCTTCCAGCGTGATTTTCCCACCTGCCGTCAGCTCATATCCACCAGTATCAGCTGTTTTCGTCAACCCCAAATCGGTGAGTTGCACGAGATGTTTCGATACCGTCTGTCGGGTGATCTCTCCCGATTGTGCGATAGTCGAGGCCGTCTTTGCGCCCTCGTCGAGTGAACGCAGTATATCTAAAGAGGTGGACCCAGCAAGATCACTAATGAATTCACGGACGACAATCCGTTCGTCCGTGAGTGGATTTGTGGTCGCACGCTCGGACTGCGTCACTTGTTTTCACCCGTTACTAAAGTGCACACCCAATGCTATGAATATATCGCACAAATCTGATATTGATTCGAGCTTATTGGAATACCCTTCCCTTTCAAAACCCAACCAAAACCCGTCTCTCAGCGGTACTTTTTACATATACTGATACAAAGAGCGACTATCGTGAGCTCCCAACTACCACCGGCACCGTCGGGTTATCCGGTCCTAAAAAACGCTGTCCAGTTCGCTCGCGATCCATTCACGTTTGTAGAGAGGGCGACGTCGGAGTGCGGAGACATCTACCGGATGGCTCTCCCGGCAGTCGACGATGTTTTTGTTTTCACTCACCCAGACCATCTTGACCGTGTCCTTGTGTCCGATGTCGAAGTCTTCGGAAAAACCGAGGACTATCAACGCGCGTTCGGGAACGGTCTCCTTTCGGTCGAGGGCCAGAAGTGGCGACAACAGCGTGATATGTTACAACCGCTCTTCTACCGAGACCACATAAGAGGCTACACAGAGCAAATGGTTGCGTGTACCGAACGACGTCTCGAGACGTGGATTGAGGGTGAAACACTAGATATGGAGCCTGAGATGAAGAACCTCACTCTGGAGGTTCTCTTTTCCACGCTGTTCGGTCGTTCGTTGGTCCCAGGCGAGGATCATGAACTTCGTGATGCCGCCGATGGACTCAACGAATGGTTCACACCATCATCATGGATTCTGCCACCGTGGGTCCCGACACCAGCACGGCGTCGATTCAATCAATCCACGAAGCGCCTTCGTCAGGAGGTTCGAAGATTACTCGAAGAAGGAAGCGACCGAACAAGAATCTCAGAAGACGAGGCAGGTGGGTCCGAGGGCCAATCGAACTCTAAGCAGGGTGCTCACTCAAATACTCCAGACCTGCTCACACAGCTCCAAAAGGCGCGTAATAGGGCGGATGGATCAGATCTTACAATCGAAGAGATCGAAGATCAATTGATCACTATGGTTTTTGCGGGGCACGAGACGACCGCCGCAGCTCTCGCATTTACTTGGTACGCGCTGGCGACGAACCCAGACCTCCAAGAGCAACTTCATACGGAACTGGTCACAGTTCTCGATGGAGACTCGCCCACTTACGACGACCTCCAAGAGTTGGAGTTCACAGACCGAATAATTACTGAGGCGCTACGGCTCTACCCACCAGTTCATACGATTCCGCGCCGGACGCTCACTGATGTCGAAGTCGGTGGATATCGGATTCCCGAGGATCATGAGATCCATCTATCCATAATCCATGTCCATCGAGATGGACGGCTCTATGATGAACCTATGGCGTTCCGCCCGGAACGATGGACTGATGAGCTTGAGGAGGAACTCCACGACTTTGCGTACGCCCCCTTTGGTGGTGGACGTCGAACTTGCATCGGTCGGGAGTTCGCTCTCTTAGAAGCAAAAGTAGTCCTAGCAACGGTCGGGCAGAAATTCCAATTTGATTGGGAGAACGACGAAGCAATTGAACTTGAACCACGGGTTACAACTCGATCAAAAGAAGGCATCCCATTGCGAATTCGACCCCGTTGAGGGTACAATCTTACACCTGATCCGATACACATTCCCTTCGTAATCATCGATTAAAGCTCCGTCTTCTGGACCTGTGAATGTTCATACATTTTGACGGTGTAAACACGGGTGAGTATAACACACAATCCGGTAATATTCAAAAGCGTATCTCATGAACCGGAATTCAATCGTCGATTTCCTACTCTTCCCATCTCTAAAGCAGTCATTACGGATCGATATCCGCCTGCCCGTTCCATCCGAATTAGATAATGTCAGTACACCACTAGTTCAAAACACACCACTCCGGAAGTACCGCCCTGCCAACCGCTCCCTGCAATAGTAGAATGCCCCCATGACGACCATCGTCATCACACTGAAAAACGGAAAGATATCCACCGACGGAGGAATCGATGTTTCGTCCAGCCAGTCGACGGCTCCGACCACCGATTCTCACAATATCAATCGTCACCTCGACCTCGACACAGTGGTCGACCTCATCGAACAGATGCCAAAAGATGAGATCTGCGCCCGACAGAGTACCAAATATCCAAACTGGTCCCGAGGTGACCCTTGTCCTGTCTGTGAAAATACCGAACTCGCTATTATGGAACTTAGAGAAGCCACCTACACTTCCTCTGACGGCGAGTTCGACTTCGACCACTTTACAGATAACAGAGGACCACAGCTCTCGATCGTCTGCAAAGAATGCCGGACACACCTCCTCCACATCCCCTATCACACACTAACTGAATAGGCCGGCAGCAACTCGCTCAGCGTTACGAAGCACAGCTATTGAGAACACATCTCCAAAGTACTCACCGCTCAATTAGGCACTCCTTGGACGAGAAACGGATATTTAGCACCAGTCTAACTGAATGTCGGGCGGTCTGAAGAACACTTCGCTTTTATTGATGTGGACATAGAATTCCTCCCCGGAGATGTGCAAAGTCGACGATCTCATCGCAGAGTATGGGTTAACAGCCCCCGGATCTGACTATGACTCTGTAGATGACTACCTCGCGAAACGGTGGACTGGAACTGACGGCCGCACTTCAGAAGGATATAAAAAACTCACAGACTGGTTCAACAAACGTGTTCTCAAGTCGATATATGAAAACTACGGGAGATCAACTGTTAGCATCCACCTGGACCGAGAATACGATGTTATTGTAAACGAAGATAACATCCAACGCGCCGAGCTCGCGGCCGACCTCGAAGGCGACGGGATGGACATCGACGAACTCAAGAAAACTCTCGTCTCTCACGGTACAATCCGAAATCACCTCAAAAACTGTCTCGAAGTCGAAAAAGACACTCAGTCCACAACCAATTCCACTACTACGACTCGAGAGAAAGCCATCGCGTCGGCGAAACGAATGGCTGCCTCAAAAACAGAAAACATCCTTCCAGAACTTGCCAAAGACGGCGTTGTTCCTTTTGCAGACCAAGCCACCGTCGACGTCGAAATCAGACTACAATGCCCCAAATGCGACACACGGGTCCCCATCGAAGATGCAATCAAGCGAGGATACGTCTGTAACGACCATATGACGGATCCAACTAATACAGACCCACCCAACAATTCAACTCCAGATCCGTCGGAGAATACCGAATCTGACGAAAACGATTCACACCACCAATCAGATACAACGATGAATTCTGTGCCCTCATCACAAACCTCTCTCCTGCTCTCTCTACTGGCGCTCGGAGCCACTTCGTTCTCGTCCCAATCGCCTATGCTAATAGATAGTATGCTCAACACCGCGTAACCATGACCTGGAATCTAGAAATCGAAAATATCGCAGGCATCCATCGAGGGGAGGCTACGATCGAATCCGGTGTGAACGCCGTCCGAGCGAGCAACTGGCAAGGAAAATCGAGCTTCCTCACCGCAATTGAAACAGCCTTCGGGACTGAAACAAGCCTCACTGAAGGCCAAGATCACGGTCACGTTGAGCTCGAAATCGACGACACCACCTACGCTGTCGATCTTGCCCGTACCAACGGCACGATTACACAATCCGGCAATCCATACCTCACCGATGATGTCGATCGTGTCTGTGCTGCCCTCTTTGCGTTCCTCGATGAGACCAATGAGGTCCGGCAAGCCGTCCGTATGGGTGAAAACCTTGAGGACCTCCTCACACGTCCCCTCGATTTCGAGAACGTCGACGAGCAGATTGCCGACCTCAAAGCCGAACAGAAACAGGTCGAGGCCGAACTCGAGCGAGCCCAAAACGCTGCTAACCGCCTCCCGCGCCTCCAAGAGAAGGTCACAACGCTCGAATCCCAACTCGAAGACCTCCAAGAAGAGTGGGACGAGCTCGACAACGAAGCTTCTTCAGATAGTGACGCTCGAGACGAGCTGAGTAACCTCCGCGCCCAGCTCGAGAAGACCAAGACAGACATCAACCGGTACGAATCAACCGCAGATCGCGTCGGGGATGAACTTGAAGCAAAGAAAGAGGAACTTGAGACGTTGGATGTCCCAACACACGAGGAGCTCGAAGACGACCTCGAGGATCTCCAATCTGACCTCCACGAAATCGAACGCGATAAAGAACTCCTCCAGTCGATCTATGAGGTAAATCAGCGCGTTCTCGAAGAAGACCGTCTCTCGCTTCTCACAGACGTCTCTCACGATATGCTCTCTGACCAGCTTGCGTGCTGGATCTGTGGGAACGACACCTCTAGTGAAGAGGTCGAGGCACAGTTAGACAGTATCTCTGACCGTCTTAACTCACTTCGCGACCAAGAGTCGACTCTCCGCAAGAAGGTAAACGAGCTTCAAGAAAAACAACAGACCGTACGGGACGCGGAGCGGAAAGAACGCGACCTTCGCGACCGCATCGGAGACCTTGAATCACAGTTTGATGACGCACAGACGAATCTTGAATCGGCCAGAGAACGAAAAGCTTCCCTCGAAGCACAGATTGACGAACTCGAAGATCAGGTCAGTGAGACGCAAGACCACGCGACTGACCTCCAGAGTGAGATCAAATACACGGAAGCCGAGCTTGAAGACGCTCGTGGCGAACTTGAGACAGTCAACTCGGAAGCCTCGCAGCGTGATGTCCTCGAAGAGGAACTCGAATCTCTCCGCTCTGAGGTCGAGGACCTCCGAACACGCAAAGAGCGTGTGAAGCGAAATACTCGGGACGCATTCGATTCGGCGCTCTCCGACATTCTCACGAGATTCGACGTCGGGTTCGAGACAGCACGCCTCACCGACAACTTCGACCTCATCGTCGCACGTGGAGGCCGCGAAGCCAGCCTTGACGCTCTCAGTGAAGGCGAGCGGGAACTCCTCGGCATCATCGCTGCTCTTGCCGGCCACGAAGCATTCGATGTCGCTGACCGGGTTCCCGTTATGCTGCTCGACGGGCATACCGGTCTCGACGATACCAACATCCACCACCTCGTCGATTACCTCTCCGAACGCGTCGATGTCCTCGTCCTCTCCGCCTTCCCCGAGTACAACGCCTTCGAGGGTCACGAAGTCACTCCAACCAACTGGGAGACCATCTCCTACGGAGACGATGTTGAGGAAGTCGTAGGATAGCTCTCGCTGCTCACTATTGATTTAATACCCCCGCGGGGGGTTAATCTCTCAACGACTTTTTGCGAAGACGCGACTTCTGGCTCCCATATACGACTCTATCCGACCGCCCTGACGTTCACTCATCACGCCTACGAGTATCTGCTCTACTGTCTCCCGATCGCGGAAAACACTTTGTCGCCGGACCACATATCCGCAGGTAAGTTCGCCCCCTATGCGGCCAGTAGCACTCGCAGCTACCATCATCCGGGTTAACATCCAGTCCCGGAGTGGTGATGTATGACCTCCCGGTTTGATACCCCCGCGGGGGATCAAGACAACCCCCGCCCATCCGACGAGCCTTCGTTGACGATCACTAGGGCTACACCTCGGCAGTTTTCCAGCCTCTTCGTCGCCTTCCTTCTCCTTTCGAGTGTCTGCTTCTCTACGATTGCGGTAGTCGCGACCAACGAATCCAACTCCACCGCGCAACCGCCGGTTGACGGGAATGCTCGTGTATTTGTCGCGAGTGACCGCGATACGGAGGCTCTCGGCATTCCGGGTGGCGGTCGTGGCGGCATCCTCCTCCAGTATGTTGTGGAGGCCAACGCGTCGACTGAAAATCTCTCCCGCGCAGTTGACACCTACACGCTTACGACCAATCCAGAGACGCGCGTCCGTATTGATGGGTCACCCCGGACACTGCAGGAGTACCGCCTTGACCAGCTAGCGAGAGTCGAACGAACAAACTCAACGAGTCGGTGGCCGGCGAGCGCACCGGACCGGGAGGATAGCCTATTCATCAAAGACGGCTTCATCGCGTATATGGGTGCGACCAGCGCTGCCGAAGTGAACGCCCCGGGAGCGGAAACAAACGGTACTTATCTGATGGGGCCCGACGGGCGTGTCCTTGAGTACGTCGACTACCGCGTCGCCCTCCCAGAACCAAATACGACAACCCGCTATGTCCGCGAAACAAAGGACGTCACCCTCAACATCCCTGCGCCGGAGAACAACTCGTCGGACGACGTACAGACTGTCACCAAGACAGTTGAGTTCGAGACGCTCGACGGTCATACCATCACACGTACCGTCAGCGCCACCGGTCGTGGCCCGCTAACCGTAAATCGCTCTGTGACGGCCATAGTCGGCGGCTATCGCACTAATACCACATACGATCTCGCCTCACAACGGGTTGAGCGTAACCTCAGCATCGGCGATCAGACGTGGTCGAAACACACGACACCAGAAACATCGCCACGAGAGGCCCGGCATATCGACTACGCAAACGCTCCCCCGTCGGATGGCGAGAGGCAACATCTAGAGCTCCAGGCGACGATCAACGTCACCGCGGAAGTCACCACTGATCACTATTTCTACCATCCGCACAACGATACGTGGACGTACACCCACACGGAGGTTAATGCCACCTATGATGAGCTCACCGTTAGCGACGATCGGCCAGTCCACGTTGTCCCACCAGACAGCGTCTCGATTTCCCAGCGCGTAATTGAGGAACCACACGACCGCCGCTCCATCGTCCTCTCTATCGAGGGGCCGGAGTATCTCTCTGAGCGGGCACTCTGGAGTTGGGCCGCCTTCAACGTAGAAGGAGACTCGAATGCCAGTGCCCACCGCCTAACGAACGTCTGGCAGGTCTATGGTGTCCGTCAGTACCGCTGGGGTGAAACAACGTCGAACTGGGACACAGACCCACAACGTACGGAGTTCCCACCAACACTTGCCCTCCGGCTCACTGCTCGACAACCGTCCCCAAGTGTTGAGGCCGTCGGAGAAACGGATGTGTATCGTCACGGACGGGTGACGGATCTCCGCCAGCGCACTGTTCCTGGCGTCTCGAAGCGGGCGACCCTAGCGGAAAATGTGAACCTCACTACGGCGACTGCCAACCAGACCTCGAGAATTGTCATCAGGGACGCCCCCGGTCAGATTACCTCCGTAACGTCGGTCTTCGGGGATGAAATCCCCGTCTCGACAACAGAGGTCACCTCGATGGAGGATTCGTCGCTCACCTACACAACAATTCCGCCGGGAGAGGGAGAAGAGAACGAGCCGCCGGAACTCCGACTCCGTCTCACTGGCCCAGACGGAACTCCACTCCCGGATCGGAAACTGATCTTGACCGGAGCGACCGACTCCTCAGTCACTACAAACGACAACGGTGTCGCCTACGCTACGTTCGATAGTGCGACGATCACCGCGCGCTTCCCTGGTGACCCATACACAGAGAATCACGACATCTACTACTCGTCCAGCCACACAACCGCGACCTCTCCCGGAAACGGGAACCTGATTGCCGATCTCTGGACGTTCTTTTTACGGCCATTACAGGCCGCTCTCCTCTCGCTGGCTGTGAGCGTAGGCTTGCTCGTCGGAGTCGGCTGGTATACCATCAAGTAGCCACCCCTCGCAACATTTTCTCAAGACTGACGATACCCACTTCTGCGTCATTCAGCAGCCTTAAGAACTTCAGTTGACGATGAGATCGTAGCGCGACTCACTGTCCTCGGTCAGTGGCTATCTCCGATTGGTTCGGGGGTAGAAGTTTTAGGTATTGGACAACATATCTTGACACAGCGATTCACATGGAGCGCTCTCCAACCACCCTTAGTAGGTGGCTCTCCCGTGTCAGTCGCCGTCTTCGCCACCGAAAGTCTGGGGACTCAACAGAAACCTCCGCAACGGAACCGTCGACGTCATCCAGCGTCCTCTCGGCCAAAGTTCAAGACCGTCTCTTGGGTGTCGCACCCACAGCTCAACAGACTGTTTCCTCCACTGCGGCGATGGCTGTTCTCCCGATCATTCCGCTATTTAACCCCCTTGACCCAGAGGATTGGTTCGAGGGGATCGTCAACACGCTCGCGACCGGGCTGACGAACGTCCTCGGCGAGGTTTTCGTGGGGATGGTCCAGGAATTTCTCGTCATCGACCCGCTGTACTACCAGGAAGGAGCGAATGCAACTTTTATACAGAATCTCCAGTACTCGCTGATTCTCTTTCCGACCGTCATCGTCCTCGGGACGATCGCGGCACTCTTTTCGGAAGCCCCAGAGGGCTCCTATTTACGGCAGGGAATCCGTATTGTTAAAGCCCTCTTCGCACTCGCTCTCATCCGTCCATTCCTCCACGTCGCGGTCGTCTTCACGAATAGCGTTACGAAGCTCGTGATGCCCGAGACTTACGCTGTCTCCCTCGCCGGCCCCGCCCTCAACAACGCCATCGGCGATTTGATGGGCTCGGCTATCGCCGCTGTGCTCGTTTACCTCGCCGCCGGTACAATCTCTCTCATCGCTATCGCTCTCGTTGTGATGATCCTCTTCCTCCGCATCTTTATGATCCATCTCGTCTACACCGCTTTCCCGATCCTGCTTGTTATGTGGTACACCGACTGGGGACCACTTCGGTACGCGAACGACGTCGCTATGTTTGTCTTCAAGGTCACAGCGTATCTCCTCCTCGCGGGGCCGCTCGTCGCGCTCGCTCTTCAGACCGGCTGTAGTATGTCTGCCCCGGACATCTGTGTGGCTAACGCGAGCGGGGCTCACGGCCCAGAAGCACTCACTGCCGGAATTGACCCATCGCAGAATAAGCTCGTCCTTTGGAAGCGGTTCCTCGGCTGGCTTTCCGGCCTCGGCCTCGCCGGTTTCGTCGGGATCCAGGCCCTGTCGATGGGTGGGAGTTCCGCCGGTCATCTTCTCGGATTTAGTGGCCTGAGTGCGTTACGCGGCGGTGGCAGTGGTAGTCCGTCTTCGTCCGGAGGTGGTGGTGGCGGAGGGGGTGGCGGTGGACCGACTCCGTCCGGTGGCGGTGGCGCCGGACAGCACACCCTCCGAAACTTCGGCGGCGGTAGCGGAACCGGCCCAAAGGCGTATGGAGCGACTGGCTCAGCAAAACCCGAATTCCACCCTCGACAGGCAGCTAGTTCGACGAAAACCAATCTAAAACAACGTGTCTCGTCGGCACGGAATACTGCACGGAGTAACGCGCAGCGCGCCTACCGTGGCGTAAAATCACGGAAAGAATGGATGAGTCAGGCTACGTGGGGACAGGGTGCTCGAGCTGGGGCCGGATTAGCAGGCGGTGGCGTGGCGCTCGGTGCTCGTGAGGCGAAAGCGGGTGTGAGCCACGTGAAAAATAATCTCAACGAGCCGATTGCGAATTGGCCCGGCCACGCCTATCGGAGGGCGAAGAACGGCGATTGGAACCCACCGAATGACGATCTGGGGATAAGTACGGACAGCGAAGTGGCAGCGGATAATGAAGTGTTGGCACTACCTGAGGGGAATCCGCCTCTCCCAGAGGGTGAGACGCTGACCCCAGAGTATGAAGACAGAGCACTCGATCCCAAGGAAGCTCAAGCGGTCGCTGGCGGGTCCGACATCGAACAGGCGAATCCGCATTCGGTCAACGAACCAGTCCAAGCTTGGTACGACCGCGTGAAGGCAAAGGACCAGCAAAAAGTGGAGGCGATGCGCCCTGACCTCATCAATCGAGATGTCTCCCCGCCTTCCTCCTCACCATCGGAGGAACAAATCCAGGAGTCCGTCGACGACTACGTCGACAGAACCCGCAACACAGACTCATAACGATTCAATCCGAATATCTCCTTTGGTACCGAATCTCCTCCAGGACCACGTTTGAACTAGTAATTGGCCCTTCTATAGCTATTGCTCGAGGAGCGTGCTTCCCGGCTGATATTTTAAATAGCAGAACGCGGTAGATTAGTACAGAAACACAAACACATGGGTTCCGAAACCACCACCGCCCGTCGCGTGCTGGCGACTCTCCCTAGGCACCCACTCTCGATTTCGGATTTCATCAGCCTCCAAGCACCCGATAGTTTCGAGTCCCCCTCCACCTTGGACGGCATCGACATTCACACCCGAGTCGACACCTCCAACATCCAAAATCTGGGCGGCGTCGTCGCTATCGGTGATGACTGGGTTGACCGTGAGGGCATCGTCGGCTTCCGCTTCGTCGCCGGAGACACCTGGTTCGGTGTCGGCTTCGAACCAGAGACTGGCTGGACCATCCTCACCGAGGATTCCATCGACGAGAAGTTCTCGCAGGCTATCGATGATCGTATCGCGACTTGGGCAACCACCTTCTACGAGGAGGAAACCGTCCGGCCGTCGTTCTATGATACTTTCGCGGCCGCCTGTGTGTCCCAGCTTCCACCGCGCCCGCTCCAGCACGGTGAACTCGGTGAGATACTCACTCCTGGAGGGATTTACCAGGAGTCCTTCGTTGAGGTGGTTCCCGTTCCCATCATCCAGATCGAACACACCGACAAGGTCATCGCCTTTTTGATGAAGGTTACTGCCCCTGATCGGTCCGGTCACGTCGTTGAGTATGGGTACCGCCTCCACACCGACGGCGTCTGGCGCAAGGCATGGGCTGACATCATCCCCGGCGAAGAGACCGAGGAAGTCGGTCTTCGTGATCGGCCAGTCGCCACTCTCATCGATGACGCCAATCAGGATTACTTGAATGAGATTGACTTGCTCGTGGAGCCTCCGGCCGATCACATCCAGATCGAGGTCTACATCGATGTGATGTCACCAGAGCCAGCACCCGGTGGTATGTGGACTGCGGCATCTGACTGGTTCCCATCTATCGAGTACGGTGCTCCCATCGTGGGCTTAAATACTGATGAGAATCCGGGCGAATTGACTGTCGTCGGCTATCTCGAGGGAACGGAGACCGCTGTCTACGTCGGTCTCAACCGCCAGGATGACACGTGGGAAGAGATCATCTTTTTCGACCGCCCCGCCGACAAACGACAGGATACGGAAGTTGTCCATACTATCGACGGCTGGCTTCAGAGTCAGTACGGCGCGCTCGTTGGGCCGTCGCACCACCCGCTCATCCAGCTCACCGACTGGGAGTCGAAGGTTCCCGACCTTTTTGCTTCCAAGTAATCGACCTCGATGTCAATCGGGGAGAGAATTTTTAGGCATTCACGACACGTATTCACACAAGACGTCCCATGAAACGGTACCCAGTAGCCGGCCAGTTACTCGAGCATCGCCTCTTCTTCGGACTCAGCGTCAGCGATCTCGAAGTCGGCGTAATCCCACTCGCCGCTATCATCCTTGCGTCCGGTATCAACAACGTCTTCGAGCCCTCGTTCAGTGGGCTACTTACTATCGGAAGCGGGATTCTCGGCCTCATCGTCGGCTTGTACGTTCTCTGGCGAACACCTGCCGGTCAGACCCCTCGCGAGTGGCTCATCGGGGCTGCAAAACACATCGTGGGCCCGGATCGCTATCTCTGGCAACCCGTCGAACGCGGTCTCGTTTCTGGACAGCACCTTGATGACATCCGCACTTTCCATTCTGAGGATTCCGAAACCTCCGACGACAACAGCGATCCGGACCCAGAATCCTCGTCCTCGAGTGCCCCCCAGCAGTCCGCCTCAGATGATAACAGCGGTCAGCAAATCGTAACTGACGGCGGGCAGATGCACTCTCGCGAACGCCCACAGCGTGACCCGAGCCAGTACTACCACCAGCTCACGCAGGAGGAAACAACAACGCAGTCGCAACTAGCTTTCGAGTACGTTCGCGAAGACGGCATTATAGTCACCGAGAGCGACAACGAGGAACCTGCGTACGTCGGCCTTGTTCACATCACCCCGACGAGTTGGCTTTCCCTCGACGATGAAGGACGCCAGTCTACGATCAACGCGTACGCTGACGTTCTCCGTGGAATCTCTTACCCCTTCCAAGTGCTCGCCCTTCCTCGTGAATTTGACCTGACGACGCACTTCGAGGAGATCGAACGTGCAGCCTACGAGGCTGAGGATCCGCCAGACATTATGCAGCTTGGTCGGTCGACGTATATTGACTGGCTCAACGAGTCGGTCGGTACCCGGCGAGTCAAAGTCCGTGATTTCTACATCGCCGTTAGGGTCGAAAGCTCGCACGTCCGAGAACAGTCCTATGGCCACTCTACAGACGTTGTTTCGGGATCTCTCTTCCAGCGGATCGTGGGCTGTGTCAATTCTGTTACCTCCTCAGTTCGTTCTCGGATCGGCTCGAATACCGACGACGACGTCATCGAACGACAGTGTATTTCTGAAGTTAGAAGTCGGCAACACGAGTTTGCCGAAGCACTCCCCAGGACCGGTGTTCAGACCGAAGTGATGGACGACCGGGCAGACGTTCTGGACGTCCTCTACCGCTACTACAACCACGCCGACTCACCACTCGACGAGTATTCTCCCAAATCCTACGCGGAAGTTCTCCCAGCTCGCCGGTCGTAGTGATTCCCGACCATCCCAGCATCTCTTCTTCCATCTTCTCGACTGTTCCTGCGGCACTTGAGGTAGCACCACTGCCAGCGTTACCCCACGAGTGAATTATCTCTGTAGTTTGTGGGGTAACTCGCTGCCCTCCCTCAACCCACTTGTCGAAACGCCTTCTTTGTGGAAAGGTATCAACGGGCGAAACCATTTACCGAGGCACTACGTATCCCACGATGGTATGAGTAGCGTCCCAGTAGCCTGGGTACTCGGAATAGCATCTGCTACCGGGCAAGTGCAACAGATCATTCAGACGATCCAGCGAGCGATCCAAGGCAGCCCGAACGCTCCGTCACCATTCATTCTTGTCGGCGTCGCTGTCGGCGTCGCCCTCCTCCTCGGTCTCGGTATTCTTGCGTCACGTCGATTTGTTGGTTCGGCTCAACATCCATCTACAAACGCAATGAAAGGCGCACCTGAGACGGAGGCCAACAGCGGCGTTCTGAATCGTCTTCTCTCTCGGCTTCCCGGTAGTTTTGGATCTATCCCTGGTGCCGGTACCTCCGCCCGAACAGATCCAGCCAACGTCAACCTCGAGGAAATCGACGACGAAACCTTCGACCGCGCCGTCAGCATCCTCGAACAGGAAGGCCGGGAGACGAGTCGGGCAAACATCCGTGAACAGGTTGCCCGCCTCATCGACTTCGAGGCCGCCGACCCCGACGAATTCCGCCTTGGACTCATCCAAGACGCCGACAGCCAAGCCCAGATCGACCAAGCGAGCGTCGCCCCACCAAGTATCGTCCCCGAAGATCCAACCACTCTCTACCGGAACGGCGAATTCGTCCGTATCCTCACTCCCGCAAGCGCTCCTGAGAGTGTCTTCGGTGGCTGGCTTATCAACCTCACCACGACCAATCTTGATGTCCGCGTCAGCTATCATCACACTCCCCGCGACCCCACGACGATCCGCGGTGCCCTCCAGGACCGTCTCACTGAACTCCAAATCGCCCTCTCTCGGAAGGAAGAAAAAGGCGCGACAGACTATCACGAAGACCTCAACCGCCGGGAAGAACTTGATCGTCTCCTTCGTCGCCTCACCGAAGGGACGACTCGACTCTACGACATCGGTATCTACATCGAAGTCGCTGGCAGTACCCGCGATGAACTCGAAGAGACCGCTCGGAAGGTCCAGCAACTCGTGGCTGACCGCGACGTCGAACTCGTTCCCCTTGAATTTCGCCAACTTGAATCTCAAGACGCGATCGCACCTGTCGTCTCCGACCCCATCCAGAACACGGACCTTATGGAACACGACGCGGCGGCCACCCTCTTCGGCTTCGTCGAGCCCGCCATCGCTCACGAGGACGGTGTCCTCTATGGCTTCGATGAGACCGGAAACCCTGTCATCGTCGACCGATACAGCCTCTCCGGCTTCTCTAAAGTCATCACTGGGAAGATCGGGTCCGGAAAAACGTTCGCCGCAAAACTTTCTCTCTGGCGCCGTCTCCTCATCGACCCTGAATTCACCGCTATCGCATTCGACCCCACCGGTGACGACTTTGTCGACTTCTTCGAGACCCTCGGTGGCGATGTCGTCACCTTCGGTGGCGACGTCACCATCAACCCGCTCGAAATCCACCGCGGTACGGGTGAGGCTGAAGACCCCTACAAGGACAAACTCCGTTCCTTGACGGGGATGGTGCGGACGTTCTACGATCAGAGCGGTGACAGCCTGAGCGCCGAACGTGCTGGCCTCATTCAGCAGGTCTTCCACCTTGCATACCTTATGTACGGTATCACTTCCGAACCCCGCACTCACGAACGCGAAAACCCCACTATGGAAGACGTCCTCGACATCCTCAAGGCTCTTGCTGATGGTGAGGACCCACTTGAATTCGTCAGCTACCAGGGAGATGCTACCGAACTTCACCGTGAGGAACGCGACGAGCTCGATGAACGCGTTGACGAAGTCACCTCCCGACTTCAGTCGAAGGACGATAGCAACCTCAAGTCCGAAGCCAACAGCCTCCTCCGCTCGCTCGAAGCCTTCCAGCCAGGTGGCGTCGCTGCGAACCTCTCTGGGAAGACGACCGTCGACCTCGAGGACGAGCGGCTCATCGTCTTCGATATGAGTGCCTTCCAGGATACCAATCAAGCCCCTCTCCTCCAGCACGTTATGCTTGATTGGAGCTACCAGCGGGCTCGCGAGAACTCCCGCCGGATGGAGGTCATCTTCGAGGAGGTTCACTACCTGCTCAGTCAGAAATCTGCCCGCTCGCTCATCGGCCTGTTCACCCGCCATTCCCGACACTTCAACGCTGGCTTGACGCTCATCTCCCAGACTGCAGAAGAATTCATGCAGGAGACTGACGATGTCCACTCACCACGCGCGATCTACGACCAGTGCGACATCAAGCAGCTGTTTTACCAGGAATCAATTTCAGACGAGGTAATCGACTACTACGACCTCTCCCCAGCTGATGTCGAGGCCATCCAGAGCTTTGCACGTGGACAGGAATCCGAGTTCAGTGAATGTCTCCTGAGCGTCACCGGAATCGCGCGTCGACATCTCGAAATCCACGCGAGCGAGCTCACGGTTGATCTCCTTACTGAACCTGAGACGGCCGCCGCAACCGCTCAGTTGGTTGAACAGCGTCGCCAGCAGGCTGCCACCGCTCGCAGTGAACAGACTACCACCCAACCAGAGGAGAGCGCTGAGACTGCCGGTGGTTTAGGCGAAGAAGTTGCTGAGAAGGAAACTACTGACTCCAGTACGAAATCCAGCGAAACTAGTGAGCCTCCAACTGACCCCATCACAGACGGAAGTGGGGGGTCACCCTCCTCTGGGGACGCTGCTGACGACACTAACTCCGAATAATACTCTTCCATTCTCTTCTCGCTCCGTCTACCTTGCCTCTCGTCATTTCTCACCTCCCCTGTAGTCCACCAGCACAGTCGGAGAGAGCGGGTTTTCGCCTGTACTCCCCGGTGGAGTTAAGTGTTAGACCAGCATGGTTCAAACTAACCGGGAGACAGATATGACCAGCGTACTCCTCGGTGTCCAGCTCGTAGCTTTTGCCATCGCGGATGCCCTCCCTGGTGGCCTACGCGGGCTTGGACTCCTCACGGCTGCCCGCGCACAGTTCGCGACGATAAAAGCCGACCTGATGGCTCAGGCCGCGCCGATTTGGACTCGGCAGATGAGTGTGATCTTGCAGGCAGACTGTCCAGATGGGACTGAGGTTAGCTCAAATGAAGTCATCCAGTCCATCCACAACATCAACGACTTCATCTTCCTCCTTGGGTGGACGCTCGTCCCCGGAGGATTCGTCCTCGGAGGTATCCTCTACTTCTACGGCTGGAACCAGTCTTGGAAAAAGCGGGGCCTCCGGCTGATGGTTGGCGCGGTCGCGATCGCCGGCGTCATCCTCCTTTGGGGCGCTATCGCTAACCTCATCCAGTGGGCGACCGGCGGCACTTGTGCGCCCACCACGTAACGGCGTTGAGTGGATCACTGGCGCTGGCAGACTACCGCCTTGCCGTCCCCACCTTCTCGGCGTCATCAGTAACTACAACCTTGACCACGCTCTTGCTAACGCGAGCTGCCACACCCCTGTCGCTCTCGGAGCACCGCAATCCTATCCTCGACTGAGGGGTGAACTCGAAGGAACCACTCGATAACAAACGGAGCCCCCCACGGAAGGGACGACGTCCCGGTCTTCTTCGAACTCTCCTTCGCTCGGAGATCGGCAACCGACTGCAATGCGGTTATCGCAGTCTCACTTCCCACCCGTTGTCGTTCGTATTCGTCGGCAGCCAACTCAGCTCGGCGAACCCACCGTACGAGGCCGAACCGGAACCCGAACGCGAGAATGCCCATCACCACACCGAGTGTCTGCATCGATGGCGAAACAACCGCGAGTATCCCACCGACACCACCGAAGAAAATCAATCCGGCCCCAGCAGCGAGGCGAAGATGTCCAAGAACGTGATGCCCGTGCTCGTGGTGGAGGATTGCGCGGAGTGATTCTGGCGAAATACTGTCATCTTCGAGGAGGGTCTCGCCAACGAAGACCCGGCGAAAGGGCCAGACACCCGCCGCCATCGCCGTCGAACGAAGCCCCACCGTGGCAACCCAAATCGACGTGTGGGGGTCAGCATCGATCTCCTCTGGTACGATCGCTGCGTATTCTTCAGGTGTGAGCGGCCGCGCCATATTCAGAAACGGCAAGAGCGTGATTGCGAAGAACAGGTAGGTGAACGTGAGCGCCCAGGTCACCGGCATTCTGAGCTCAGATGGAATCGGCAGCGCCGTCCACGGTGCTACAACTAATATAAAGAGTCCACCAACGACCAACGCAACCCGGAGAGCGTGATCGTGGCGCGCCTCCGGCGTCTCAAGATGACTTGTCGTCTCCCTCCAAAACATCGAGATGAACGGCGCACCTGTCACCGCCAAACACCCGAAATAGCTCGCAAGGATGAGCATCGGAAAGAGTCCTTTGACGACGACATTCGGTGAGGGCATCGGATATTCTGGCGTTAGTCTAACAAAGAACACCCAGACCAGAGTGGTGAATCCACCACTGACGATAGACCCCCCTAAGAACAGCACGAAGAAGTTGTTCAAGTGATCTGGAAGCCAAGAGACCCACCGAAAGCCTTCGGACACTTCATATTCTTCCGAGGCGGTTTGATCCGTGTTTTCCGATGATTCCGTCGACGCCGATGCCTCTTCGCGGTTCAACCTATACTCATCGTAACGGTTTACCACAGCACCGATCTGCCAGCCAAGTCCCACTGCGATAAGCATCGGGACCGTCACCCCGACGAAGAGCAGCGCCGTCGCCGATGTAACCCCAAACACGAATCTGACCAGAACATAACTAAAGCCCGCCACTATGGGGGCAGTAAGAAACACACCCAGCCCCCACCAGACCAACGTATCGACCGGCGAAGGTATCCACGCAAGCGACGAACGAGCCTCGGATAGGACTCGTCGCCACCGTGGACAGGGGCTTGAGTCGCCATTCGAGGTCATCTTTTACCGTAGATCATGCTATCTGAACCCAAAAATTGTCCGGGGGCTCCAGTCCCTCGACCCACAACTGGCTATGAAAACGAGTGCTTAGGAGACACCGCGCCTCGACTGAGCGAGCAATCAATCGGCCCAAAACTCCCGAATAGTATTTTACGCTGAGCAGATGAAATATCTGTAGAGGCCACTACTGGCTATGCCGACGCTCCCAGCCTTCACTCGAGCTTGGCTCTCGCCGGCCCCGCTCACCGATGACCATACCCAGTCGCCGCCCGATACAAGGACAGATCGCACTTCGCATCCGTCGCGGTCGGTAGAGCCGACCCAGACGTCTCGGTCCCCTCGCTCAGGCCGCCCGAGGAACCGACGTCCCCTCTACGGTGTTCTGTTGACCCTCAGCGTCATCGGTATCCTACTCACGGCGGCCACTGGCCCAGCTATCGCAGCACACCCCGCTGACTCCACGAGTACCACAGAGAGCCAGAACCTCTCTTCTACTTCGCTGCAATCCACGAATGTAACCTCGCCGTGCCAAACTCAGAACAATAACTCGTACGGATGGACGGAACACTACGCGTGTATCCAAGTTCATCTCTACCAGCAGGATCAGGATCTCTCGATCTTCCCAGAAGACGCAACACAGGCCCGGGAAGCTGCGAAGAACGGAGAGTCGGCTGAAACCATCGAGGATTGGCTCTTCCGATACTATCGTACGGAGCAATACCCCGACTGGTGGATGCCGTCAGAGGAACAGATTGAGCAAACCCCGAAGCTCAAGCTCTATCCACTCACGAACGAAACAGTTCACGAGTACGAGACCGCTCAATCTCTCTCCGTCTTTCCGGAGGATGCTCGAGCCGTCCGGTTTGCGGCAACTCATAACGCGACGGTAAACGAACTCCGGATGGCCCTCCTCAACTACTACGCCGTTCAGTGGGATCAGGGCTGGCGGCCGAACTCAGAATCATCCACGACTACCACGACCAACGCAACCGCAGGAGGGGGCTCAAACGGAGGGGAATCGGAGAGTACCGCCGAGTCGAGTTCAAGTAGCGCTTGGTATGCTCCGTATCTTAGTGGGATCGTCGACGCCGCAAATCAATTTCGTGGATGGATGAGTGGAGTGCAGGAGTTCATCGGTGGGCTCCTCATTTGGAGCTTCAAGAATCCCATTATCGCAGGGATTGTCATCTTCACGTCTCTCGTCGTGTTCCTCCTTCTCGGAGTCGCCCGTCGGATGCGGCGGACGTGGACGGCGATGCTTGCGGTCTGGTCTCGATTCGTCCGCGCGATCGTCTGGGTGGCCGATACTATTGGCATCGGAACGCTCCGGCGAACACAAATCAAATTCTTCCGATTCCGTCGCACTCTCAACGTCTATGCTCACGCGCTCGCAGCGATAACAGGCTGGGCAATCCGCGAAGGGTTCCACCGTGTCGACCGTACGATCACAGACTACGTCACCGACGAAGACTCCAGCACGTGGTCGTATATCGCACCACCCGCTCACGCAAGCGCCAGTAGCACAGCTGATGCCGCCGTCTCGGAGACAGCGTACGCGAAGAGCAAGCGCCTCCTCGATCCTCTCGATGCACCAGCCGTGTACGAACTCGATGAGGATGAACCACCGCGACCAGGAGACGACCTCTGGTACCGCATTACGGCCTCCGATCAGCCGGCCTCACCGGAGACAATCACCAAACAGATCGAAGGTCTACCCAATCTCACTGACGGGCTAGAAGTCATCATCCGATCGGCACCTCACGACCCCGAGATCGGAGGAGAAGAAAGCGAGCTTCAAACTACTGAAGGCGATGGCAACCGACTCGCAATCGAGGTTCTAATCCACTTCATCGAGGACGGCCAGACGAGCACGCTCGACCGGACGAAACACAACTGGGTACGACAAGCCTTCGGTGGTCCCGACTACGACGTCACACCCGTCTCGACGACGCTCCAGCGACTCCTCCGCGCCCGGCCGTACCGGCGGTGCAAGCATCTTCTCGGGAATGATGCGACCCCATCAGCGACGTTCCCTTGGAGTAACGCGCAATCATCGGACGCCGCGACAGACGGTGGGCGGACTCTCGACGAGGACACGCCCACACCGAGCGAACGTGCAGCTGCAGCCGAGGTGATTCCTCAACGGTACTTCCGAGAGCATCTTGAGGATCAGTTCACTGCGGTTTGCCCGGAAGCGCCCGTGAGCTATCCACTCGGTTCCCGAGGAACCCGCCGTTGGGACTTCCTCCAGCGACTCAACGTCTTCGACGAAACCGCTGCCGAAGAAGCCCCTCCGA
Source organism: Halorubrum sp. B53 (assembly GCF_059752395.1). Classification (NCBI taxonomy): domain Archaea; kingdom Methanobacteriati; phylum Methanobacteriota; class Halobacteria; order Halobacteriales; family Haloferacaceae; genus Halorubrum; species Halorubrum sp. B53. The sequence continues at coordinate 100,805 of NZ_MWTH01000002.1, forward strand.
TGGAAGCCGCTCTCGATGCACTCCTCGAGACCGACGAACCTGCACTACTCCGTGCCCGGATTACATCCGCAGGCGACCTCAGCGACATCATTCGGCAGAAACTCGACGTCATCGAGGGTGAGGAAAGCACCCAGTTCGACAAACGAACAAATCGCCGTGGGCGTAGCCGTGCGACACCAAGCTCGGGAGAGAATACCACCGAGGAAGACCGGGCTGCTGCTCGAGAACGAGAGAGTAGTCGGGTCCGTGGGGAAGTCGCGAGCGCGGAAGGGACACGGAACGAAGAACTCCAGAACAAGGGTGTGACTCGGAGTTTCAAAGTCACGATGGATGTCTTCACCCAACCCACACCCTTCTTGAACGATGCCCTCGAAGAGACTGCTGGAGGGTCAGTTGAACCCTCCTCAGAGGCCCACCCCGTCCCCTCCCTCCTCTTCAATTCAGATGGGGACTCCACCTCTGCCTCGACAAATACGGCGAGTGACGGGGGCGTCTTCACCGAAGAACAGCCCGATCTCAACGAGATAGACAGTACTGCCGATCTATCTGGTTCCGACACCGACATCGAGACCTTAGCGAGTCGAGGTGACACTCTCCGAGTGACTCCCGAGACGCTCGCTAAAGCCGCAGCCAGCCAGCGGACTACGGCTCGCGACGACGCCTGGCGGCTCGCAAAAACGTGGGCGACTGCTGCTGACGGCGAGTTCAACAAGCTCACTGAACCACCAGAGAACAGTCGCCTCGCAAAGTGGGCACGGCAGTTTGGATGGCGGAGACATACGCTCGGACAGCTCCGTGACTCGTACCGTTTTCACCGCGCTCAGGAGTATGCTGGTAGGGCACCCACATTCGGCCTACACTACTCTCTCCGTCGCCGCTGGCCGATCGTCCTCGCCGCCGCCGACGAACTCCCTTCGTTCACAGCACTCCCGAGTACCAGCGCTGTCTCGGACGACCTCGCAGCCCATATGGAACGCCAACTCTCCCACACAGCCCCACTCTCTGAACTCTCTCCTGCCGAGGACAACGAAATCATCGGTACGGACATTGACGGGGCCACGCTCGGCTATGCGTTCGATCGTCTCCACGCTAGCGACCTCACTCGTCCCGTCAAACATCGCACGGACTATATGGACCGGTCGATCCTCCACCAAGGGCTCCCCGGCTCCGGGAAGTCTGTCGACCAAGCTCACGAGATCGTCGAGCGTCGGAAGGCCACGAACGGCCCCATTATCATCTACGCCGGCCCCGGCGCAAACGTCGGTGAACTTGCTGTGCGCGGTCTCTTGGATGAATTCGGCGAAGACTGGGTGCGCGAGCACGTCCACTGGTTCGATATGCCCGAGGTCCTCCCCGGACTAACGGTCTTCGACACACGACCCGCCCAACAGGCTGACGACGCCCACGGCAACCCCCAGGCTGCAGAGAGCGTCGCGACCGACGACATCTCTCCCCAGCGCCCTGATATCGCTTCCAAGGACACCAGCTGGGAGACACACGGCTCACAGGTTATGCAGACTGTCCGGAAGATCGCTGAACTTCTGATGGGTGAGAGCGACTTCCAGAACGCCCGCGTGTCTCGTGATGTCCTTCGGGCCCTCGGGACGGCTGGCTTTTCACCACACACATATCCGACAGGCGTCGATGGCACGCCTGCGTACAAGCGGAAAGGCGGTGATACCAGCAATAACACGCTCCCAACTGCCGACGACCTCGTGAGCGGCGGAAATCGCTCCAACGATGAAAACGAGGACGATTCAAGATCTCGACAGCCCACCGTGATGCCGTTCCGCTGGGGGTACGACGCCAGCCCGAACGTCTATCCCCTCTGGCAGCTCCAAGAGCAGACCCAGCAGGTCACCGAACTGACGAGGTTGATGGATCCGGATATTCCGATCAATCCTAAGGATATACTGCCTGATCCGGGCTCGCACGCAGTCAAGCGGAATATGGAGACGCCGTTCAACAATCAACAGCACACCGCCCAGCAGATCCTCGGCGGTGTCACCAACCGTTTGAACGCGCTTACGACGGACGCCCGTCTCGCGCCCCTCTTCAATAACACGACCCGGCGGTTCTCCTTTGCCGACTTCCTTTCTGGCGATCGCCAGAACGACGTCCTCATTTTCGACGTTGAGGATCTCGATCCGGACGCCCAGCGTGACTTCGTCCTTACACACGAACTCCTAATGCAGTACGAACTCGAACTCTACAAGTCCTTCCTCAAAGAGGAGGCAACTGCGGACGATTACTACGTCAGCGTCTTCATCGACGAGGCCGGCCGCCTCGTCGAGCCGGATGACCTTGCAAAGATGATCGCCGTCGCCCGCAACCACTCTGTCTCCCTCTCACTTGCCGTCCAGACGCCCGACCAGCTCTTCGACGCCGACACCGACAACAGTGTTGGCGACGACCCGACGTACGCCGAGATCATCGGTAATATTCAGACGACCGTCGTGCGTGCCGGTGAAATCACGCGTCAGCAGGCAAAGGCGCTTTGTCCGGCCGACCTCGAGGTCGAGGACTTCATGGATCACGTCCGCGATCTCCCCGTCGACCACCGGCTCGTCCAGTATCCGACACCTTCCGAAGGAACACGGTCTCAGACCATCGAAATCGCCCGCATTCCCCTTCCGAACTGGCATCAGGATGCCGAGGAAGCCCCCGAAGGATACGATTCTCGCGAAGATTTCGAGGAGGCCTTCCGAGAGGTTCGCGCCGATGTCATCGACCAGACGAACGAAGAGTACGGAATCCCCGACGACGAGTCAGAATCGGCTGTCCGTAACCGGGCGATTCTCAACATCCCCGAACTCGCCCACCATCTCACAATAGACGACCCACTCCTCCCGGTTGTCCTCGCGTGGGCGACTTGGATAGTCGCTCGTGACCCACCCAACGGGCCCGGTGAAGAAACTCTGCACAGCGTCTCCAACACCGACAGCAAGCTCCCTGACCTCGAAGACCCAGTTGAACCAAATAATGATTCGACGATAGAGGACTCCCCGGCTGAGGAAGTCAGCGCGATAGATGTCCTATCGGACGATGCAGGACCCGATGAATACACAGCTGAATCGGTATCTACCAGTCGCGAGAACGATTCTCCATCCACTACGAGCGAGCAGCCAGATACGCTGTTCGACTCAGGTGGGTGGGCTCGCGACCAGTGGGATGAGGCGAAGACCGAGCTCACCCAATCCAATACCGAGCGCCAGACTCCTCCCTCGGCCGCTGAGAGCTCAGGCCCTGCGTCCAGTCTTCATCACGTCCTGAAGGGCAGTATGACGACTGACGAGTGGGAGGAGCTTACCGACCTCCTCGAGAAGGGGAAGTCGCTTTCCCCAGAAGAATGGGCGATTCACACCGACCTCCCGACGTACCGGAAAGACGAGGAATCCATCCAAGCCCGTGCGCTCAACAGCCGTGTCGCGACTCTCCTCAACCAAGGTATCCTCACCGAGGATGAAGTGGCCCGGATTCAGGAACTCATCGATCTCGCACGGGATACCGGGAACTGGCCACCGACTGCGGTTCGTGATCGTCTCGACACGGAGTCCGAAACTGCGCCAGCAGACAAATCGTCTCCCGAACAGCAAAGCGCCACTGTGGATAACGAGAGTGTGTCCGCGGCGATCGAACGCCGCCGGACCAGTGAGAGAAATTCTGTTGGGATCGACCCGTTCGATGGGGAGGAACCACGACCCGGAACGTACCGCTGGGTGCGCCTTGACGAGATGTACCGCCGGCTTCGCCTCGAAGTCGAGAAAGTCCTCGCCACAGAGGACCTCAACGAGGGAGAACGTAATCGTCGCCGCGATGCCCTCCCCTCGCTCAAGGCGTGCGCCGATGAGATCGAAGCGTTAGGCACCATTATGACCCATCGGGGCGTCGCTGGCGACACTCCCATCCCGGAAACAGACGGTATCTTCGAGATCGAACTCGCGAAGCACCGTGACGACGTCCCCGGCGACGAGGGCTACGCCATTCGGTTGACTCCCGAGGGTGCTCGTCTCCTTCTCGAAAACGTCTTTTCGACTGGCTGGGTCGCAACCGCTGGGACCGATACTCACGATACCGGCCTTCGAGACGCTATGACGGCACTCGAAGACGCAGTCCCCACCCGAGTCAGTGGCCGGATCATCGACCAAGACACCGGGGACATCCCGGACGCCGTCCTCACAGTCTTCGCCAGCGAGCCTACGGAGTGCTTCGCTGACGACATCATCTCATGCACAGTCGAAGAGGAGACCGACCCACGTCGACACCCCACGAAGAAACTCCGTAACCTCAAGAAGGCGCTTAACACTACTACGAAGAGTGGCGAATGTCGCCTCCCCATCTTCGTCGCCGAAACGCCGTGGGACGAAGACGCGGGGGCCCCCGACCTTGGACCTGCCACCGCATTATCGAACATCCTCCGTGATCCGATGAACACTCAGTGGTTGGGTCGCCGGTTCTACTCGCAATCGAACACGCCAATCGAATTCGACGGCGGCGCCCGCGACGGCGGTGTCACCGCTGTCGTCCCCCGATCGATCGAAGAGGGCGCAGGCACGTCAATCTGGATTCGCGACCCGGACCCCGACTCGAACGATTGCCTCCTCGTCGACCCGACTGCCGACGACATCGGCCACCCCGACGACGAGGATATTCAGCTCCGTATCGCCCCCGGTGACTTCCAGAACCTCACTCCCTCGAGCATCCCGTACCGGGCTACCTGTCCCCCGGGAAGTGCAAACGAGTCAGCTCGCTACATCGTTGAGACTCCGGGAAGCGAGCAGACGTACAAGTACGAGACGGAAAAGCGGTTCCGTGAGGATTGGGTCCGCGTCAACAAGCCATTCGTACCCGACATCAAGTTCCGGCACCCGGACTATCCGGAAACCGCATATGCCATCCTCGTCCGATACGAGCTGCCCCGCGCCGGCGACGACGCACAGGCACGTATTGCCTGGTTCGATCATCGGACCTCGGGCGACGAGGAGATGGGGACGCTTCGGCCCGTCGAGGACCTCATCGAAGCGATTCAGACGGGCGAACTCAAGCCGGCGTCCGCTGGCCCTGGAACGGCACCCGAGAGGACTCACGAAGACGAAGTCTCGACCGACGAAGCACAAGACTCTGAAGTGGATGAGGAAGACACTGGCGCGTCATCATCGACGGACGAGGCACCAGACGAATCCACTCCCGAGCCATCCGACAACAAGGACGAAGAGCTTGACGGCGATGATACTGACACAACGCAGTCCGAGGAGGGAGAGACAGACGATACTTCCGAACCACTCCAGGATGAGGGGAAAGCAGCTACCGCCGCGTTCATCGCGGCTTACCTCCGTCCTGCACCGAACAACGTCGTGGACGTGGATATCGCCTTCGACCGTTGTCAGGAATTCGCGAGCACGCACAACCTCGTCTCACCAGAATCAGAGGACGAGTTCGCAGAAACGATCGATTCCCTCTTCGATGCGTTCGACACGGACACCGGAATCGACGGAGACCTCTTCGACATCGATCGCGACGTCATCAGTGCCCTCGAAGAGGGATTCAATATTGTCTCAACGTCAGGTGGAAACGAAGACAGCACTCGAACCGTTATATTGGGTGTGAAGATGGTTGATCCCACAGAAGAAGACACGTCGTTCTTGACGGAAGCAGCGCCCGAGCAGTCGGCAGGTGGTGCGGCGTTCATTGCGAACCAGCTCACGTCCGACCCTGACGGAGCGCTTCCGAGTTCGGAAACCTATGACGAATACGTCGACACCGTCACCGACTGGGGATTCGAGTCTCTCCCTGACCGAGGTTCGAGTGTGACGTTCAAACGGTTCCTCCAAATCTGGGGTGCGGTGCTGTTCGGCGTCTCGGTCGAACGGAAACGCCGGCGGATCCACGGGTCGCCTACGCGGTGCTATACGCACCTCGAGTGGCGCGAGTAGCCTCTTGATTTTCTCTCTCAGTCTACCGCCTCGATCTCCCGTCTAATACTATGAACTCAAACTGATATTTCCGATAATTTCCCTTCTGACGGTGTCCCTTAATCCTCGATTTTCTAGAACTATTACTGAATAGCATATTTTGGATAAACCACCGGACGGAACGGTAATACAATACTGGAACGGTGAATTGGAACGCGAATCTCTGAGGACTCACAAAATCACCATATAGCGTCGGGATGGTAAACTGGAACGTCAATCATTAGCATACACTCCCGAAAGGACCGGATCCTTTTGCAAACTGGAACACCGTGCAGTCTTGCGGTTTTCACCGGAAACCTGGACACATCTACGCACCACCACACACCAGCATCTCGATAAACTGGAACTCCGCGCAGTCTTGCGATTTCGGGCCTATAGTCAACTCCGTGCTCAGAACACCCTTCGAGCGACTCTCCGCACTCTCGAAACTGGAACGCTACGCAGTCTAGTGATTATCCCCGGCTATTGAGAAACTGGAACACCCCCTTTCCCACTAGTATAGAGGGGGCAGATTCGTGTGAAAGGGGGGTACCGATGTGTTCCGGCGAGCGGGTACCCTGGCAGCGGGTACAGGCTGGCCCCCTGGGCGGTCGTCGAAGACGAGTGTCTGATGCGTATCAGATTGTGGAGAAGTCGGTAGCCGAAGCCGAGGTGAATAGCCGTTGTGTGTCGCGTGGAGAGCGCGGCCTGTCGTAACGTGGGAGCTGGTGGGTGGCGTCGAGGTGTAGCATCGAGCGCGCGTGGGGAACATACGGCTTTGCGTACGAGCGAGTGGGAGTGGATGGTCGTGTCGCGGTGGTGCCTACACTAGGGTCTGCTGGCTATCGCACGGGGACGTCAGGGTGCGTATCTCAAACAGGCTAGGGACGTGCTGCGTATCGCGGCTCTCGCCTCGTGGTTCGTTCTCAGCGTGAGGACCGGGCACGGTGACGTCGACTTCGCGAGGGGCTGTCGGCTGTACTCGAGGCGGGGGGTCGCGCCGTCGTGAGACGCCGTGGGCTGTCGAGAGAGCATAGTGGTGTGGCCTCGGCGGCCGAGTGGTCGCTGTCGCCACCGCGTTCCGGCGTGACGGCCGTCGGCTCGCTGCTCTGGCGCGTATGGATGCCCAATCGGTGTGTCTCGAGAAGGGTGCCGCGCGCGTCGGGGTCGCGCGCGCTTTGGATCGAGACCGCCGCGACGAGCAGAGCTCGTCGGACGGTCTCCGTGGGTGAATTAGGACCGCGTCGTAGCGGCGGCTGATTTCCGGGACCTGCTCCACACGCTCTGGCCGCTGACGGCGGGCCACGATTTCGGGGAATCGCGTAGCTTTCCCCGAAATCGGCCGCCTCACCGGCCAGTCCGTGGGAGCCGATGTCGTCCACTCACCCGCCGAAGTCCGCGGATTGCGCGGTCACGAGACACCGACGCGAACCGGACCCTACCCGCGAGCGCAACCCGCTCGCGGGTCCCTTCCAGTCCGCGACGGCGCCTCGTAACACCGCTCATCGAGCGGATTCGGCGGCCTCGGGAGACATCGGGTCGTGCTACGACCAGGTTTCCTCACTCGGTCGGCCCCCTTGCGCTGGCGCGTGCAGTAGCGCGCGCCGCGCACTCACCGGGAGGGGCCGCCGGAGCCACCAGCGATTTCCGCGGACCCTACCCGCCCCCACCGGGGCGGGTCCCTTCCACGGAAATCGGGCGCCTCTGTCGGCCTCCCGGCGAGTCGGGGCGAAGCCGGGCACGGGGCCTGCCGAGCCGAAGGCACGGGAGATCGCGTCGCTCACTCCGTTCGCCTGAGTCATACGTCGCCAGCACGCTGAACCGGACCGGGTCACGATTTCGCGCGGATACCTTCCCGCGCTCGCAAGCTCGCGCGGGCCCCTTCCACACGAAATCGACCGGTTCAGCGCGCGGCGACGCACGACTCAGCCCGGCCATATGCGGCCGATTCATCTGCGTTCACCGACCCGCACCCGGACCTCGATTCCGACAGACACTACCCGCCTTCGGCGGGTCCCTTCTCCCGGAATCGGCCGTGCGCGGGTGGTTCACGTTGTTCATCGGCCGCATCTGCCGGGTTCGCGACTCCCGTACCTCGGCGGGCAGGGCCCCGCACCGGGCTTCGTTCTGGCGGTACGGGCCACCCGCCAGAAGCCGCCGAGCAAAAATTAATTTCTTTCCTCTTAAGCGTCCACGGGACGGGCGGGGGAAGCCGCCGTGCCGTTCCTGACCTGGCACGATCTCAGCGGACCCTACCCGCGCTCACACGTTCGCGCGGGTCCCTTCCACTGACATCGGCCAGCTCACGACGGCAGCCGGCTCCCCTGCCGGTACCCGACGGCGCTCGCGCTATCACACACGCGCGAGCGCCGTCGTTCCGACAAGCTCGAGGCCCTGACGCGGGCCGCGATTCCGCGGAGATACTTCCCGCGCTTCGCGCGGGCCCCTTCTCCACGGAATCGGCCGCCTCAGTACCTCTCGCCGTGTCGGAAGGAACGCTTAAGAGGAAACCATCCCCCCCACTTGTCGGATATGAACTGCACGTCTTGGGGAGACCACTTGCCGGATGCCTCTGGCGCGTGCATTCCCCTGATCGCGGCCGCCTTCGGCAGACACTACCCGCCTTCGGCGGGTCCCTTCTTCCGAACGCGCCCGCGTCAGGGGTGCACCCGCCGGACGCCTTCCAGCTTGTGGCGCTGGGCGCGGGCCTCGATTCCGGCAGACACTACCCGCGGCGCATCCGGTCGGTGCGCCGCGGGT